>CAZMSH010000013.1:0-5161 GCA_964568875.1 uncultured Rikenellaceae bacterium
GTCCTTGTAGAAGTTGTCAGGCTGCTTCTTTTAATAAATCCGTATCCAATGTCAACCATCTCATCTCCGGGCCCCTTCTCCAGTAGCTGGATTATCTTCGCCTTATTGAGTTTCAGGTTGAAACTGGTTTTGTTACCGATCATATCCTCGGCTATTCCGACATCAGGTTTTATTGCCGCTATCCTGTCTGCTTCAGGATTGATTTTTACACGGAAATCACCCTGCCTGTTTGTTTTGGCGTTTGTCTCAACCCCATCTATAAAAATTGTGGCACCCTGTACCGCTACCCCCTCTTCGGTGGTGACATTTCCTGTAATGACAATCTTCTTTGCCTGTTTTTGCGCTACAGCCTGAAAACCAGGAATTATAAGCGTCATTATTAATAATGCAAACAATCTGTTCATACTATCTGTTTTTAGGTGTTACTATTAGTCTAACGGCCAGCCAATAAGTGTTGCCGATGTACTCCTCTCAATTTTCACTTTCACATAGTCTCCCGGTTGTTGTCCGCTCTCAGGGAAAACAACCACTTTGTTCTGTGAAGTTCTTCCAAAGAGATCATGTTCAGATTTTTTTGACCGGCCTTCTACAAGAACCTCAAATACCATACCAATATCCTTTTTCTTCACCATGGCAGATATTCTGTTCTGCAATGAAATAACCTCCTTAAGTCGCCTCTTCTTTACCTCTTCCGTAACATCATCATCGAGCTTGCCGGCGGCTCTGGTTCCGGGTCGCTCGCTGTAGGCAAACATATATGCGAAATCAAATTCAGCCCATTCCATAAGCTTCAGAGTCTCGAGGTGGTCCTCTTCGGTCTCACTGCAAAATCCTGTAATAATATCTGTTGAGATGGCACATTCAGGAATTATCCTCCTGATAGCCCTTATCCTTTCGATATACCACTCACGGTCGTACTTCCTGTTCATCAGTTTCAGAATGCGCGAACTGCCACTCTGTACAGGCAGATGGATGTGTCTGCAAATATTCTGATATTTTGCCATCACAGCGAGAACGGCATCAGACATGTCTTTCGGGTGGTTTGTTGAGAATCTTACCCTCAGCAGTGGGCTTATCTCTGCTGTGAGGGCAAGGAGGTCGCTGAAAGCGATGCTGTTATTTTCCTTCTTCCAATTATACGAATCTACATTTTGCCCCAGCAGGGTTACTTCACGGTACCCTGCCAGAAACAGCTCCTTAACTTCACTTCTTATACTATCAGGATCGCGGCTTCTTTCAGCACCTCGTACATACGGTACAACACAATACGAGCACATGTTATTGCATCCCCTCATTATGGATACAAAAGCGCTGACCCCGTTCTCATCGAGCCTTACCGGTGCTATGTCTGCATAGGTCTCTTCACGCGATAGGAGAACATTCACAGCCTTATGTCCCTCAAAGGCATTTGTGACGAGCGCGGGCAACTCACGATAAGCATCAGGTCCAACCACAACATCTACCATCTTGTCGGTCTCCAGGAGTCTCTCCTTAAGTCTTTCAGCCATGCACCCTATAACACCTACTACCGTTCCGGGCCTTTTACGCTTTTCCTTTCTGAAGAGATCAAGCCTTCCCCATATTCTCTGCTCGGCATTCTCCCTTATTGAGCATGTATTCACCAGTATCAGGTCAGCCTGGCTAATGTCGTGACAGTGATCAAATCCCTGATCTTCAAGTACTGAAACAACAATCTCAGTGTCGGCAACATTCATCTGGCAACCGTAGGTCTCGATGTAAAACTTCTTCATACCTGATATGGATGGATTTGATTATATGAAGGCTACAAAGGTAGTAAAAAATGGTATCCGGTGTCCGGTAACCGGTATCCGGTAAGACCGTTTCCCGTTCCCCGTTCCCAGTTATTATGTCAACAGCCCCTTTTCTGCCAGCTTATCATAGAATGCGTTTTTATAGCTGTCGCTTACCGGAATCAGCTTGTCTCCAATTTTGATGCGGTTTCTGGTAACATTCTCAATTTTGTCAAGAGCTACAAGATATGATTTATGAACTCTTATAAAATTGCTTTCAGGCAGCACTGATTCAATCTTTTTAAAGTTCTGCAGGGTCATTACTTTCATGGTTCTGGCATAGATCCTAAGGTAATCACCCTGGCCTTCAACATAAAGAATATCATCAACAGGTATCTTCTGTAATCTGTTCTCTGTTTTTACAAAGATGTACCTGCCTGTGGCATGCATTTCGGGCGAATGGCCGGAACTCCTCTTGACACCTTCGCGCGAGGATATTTTATTGTACACCCTGTCAGCAGACTTGACGAATCTCTCGAAGCTGACAGGTTTGAGGAGGTAATCGGCAGCTTCAAGCTCGAAACCTTCAATGGCATAAGAGTCATATGCTGTGATAAATATCACTTCAGGCCTGACTTTAAGCGCATTTATCAACTGGATACCTGTCAGCGATTCCATTTCTATATCCAGAAACATAAGGTCGACCTTATTGTTTTTAAGAAAATCGATACAATCGATGGCATTATCAAATGTCCTGAGCAGTTTAAGGAACGGCACACGTTTAATATAGTCTTGTATTATTTCCAGAGCCAGGGGCTCATCGTCAATTGCAATGCAGTTCAGCTCCATACGTCAGTGCTTTTGTTAGTTTCACAGTACAATTCAATCGAAACAGTATACTTACCCCTGCTTTGAGAAACTCTCAGATCGTGACATCCGGGGTATAGAAGTTCGAGTCTCCTGCGAGTGTTCTGCATACCAATACCCGAATTCTTGTTTCCCTCTTCAGGTTGATTGTCAAGAGTATAGTTTGACACCATAAACCTTAATCTTTTTCCTTCCGATCTGATGTCTATTGTAATACCCGGATTGCTGACCCTTTTTTTCCCGTGTTTGAAAGCATTCTCCACTACTGAAATCAGCAGCATCGGAGGAACCTGATGATTTGATATTTCTCCCATCACATTTAAAGAAACAAACTCCGGGTCTTTAAGTCTGAGTTTTTCCAGTTCAAGGTAGTATCGCAGGTGTTCAATCTCTTTTTCGAGAGGTACTCTTTCACTCTTTGACTCATAAAGCATGTATCTCATAATATCTGAAAGCTTCATAAGTGCTGCCGGTGCCTCATCCGACTTCATGTATACCAACGAGTATATGTTGTTGAGTGTGTTGAAGAAAAAATGGGGATTGAGTTGAGTCTTGAGAAAGTCGAGTTCCATGCGGTGTTCCTGTATGATGAGGTCAGCGGCATGCTTTCTTTCATTGTACCACCTTATCGACAGTTTGATGAAAATTGCAAAAAGTGTATAGATAATGATATTTACCAGGTCTGTTAAATAGTGCGTTACGCTGTATATATTATATTTATCGAGCCCGAGCCCAAACCTGTAATCTGTCACCACTGTCTTTCCTATTTTAATGAACCATAGAAATATTACAGCCGCAATGAATATCACCAGGTTTTTTATCAGTGAGTTGCTGGAACCAAAGGTAATGGGAACAATAAGAAGGTACACGAAGTAAAAGACAATGGCATAATATATGTGGGTCACCAGCTGGTATATCATCATCCCCTGCGTTATCTGCGACTTATAGGTAAGCAGCAGAATTGAGGGTATCATTACACTTAGCGCCCAGAATGCAATGTGTATAAGTATGACAGAACTCCGTTTCATTCCCGGTTACGATCTTTGGCAAAGAAAACCATAAATAAAGCCAATCGGATTGCAGATGCAAAATATTTTCTGTGAAAGGCAGGTTTTATACGGCAAGTTTCAACTGTGTGCTTCTTTTATGATTTGGACTGTCTAATCACGGAATTCACCGAATATATTTTAATAACAGTGTCAACTTATTGACTTTTGTTGCATAATCAACCAAAACCAAATTACCCATAAGATGAAAACACGAATTACTTTCACATTGTTGGCCCTAATGCTGGCTTCATCGTTTTTGATATCACAGACAGCCTTCAGGGGATCTATTAAAGGCAGGGTACTGGATTCTGCAACCGGAGAGCCCTTTGGTAATGTAACGGTGGCGCTCTATTCACTCCCCGACTCGACTCTCAGGGGAGGCGTGGCTACTGATGATACCGGTGAGTTTCAGCTTCAGGCAAGCAGTGAAGGGAGTTATTATATAGTCATAAGTTTCATCGGATACCAGTCTCATACCTTTTCTTTTGTTCTGGCTGCTGATGTTCCTGAGACCGACCTTGGTGATTTTCTGCTCCGTGAAGCAACTGGCGATGCCGGCGATGTAACAGTGACAGCTGCCAGGCCCCAGGTTATTTATCAGCAGGACAAGAAGATTGTAAGAGTTGATGAGTTCCGGCAGGCAGGGGCAACAACTCTGGCGCAGATACTTGAGAACGTTCCTTCTGTGACGACCGATGTTGAAGGTAACGTCCTTCTTCGGGGTAGCTCATCCTACACTCTTCTGATTGATGGCAATCCGGCCCCGCAAACCGGCAGCAACCTGCTTCGCCAGATACCGGCAGAGATGGTAGAATCTATTGAGGTAATGACAAATCCTTCGGCAAAGTATGATCCGGATGGCACCGCAGGTATTATCAACCTTATCCTTAAAAAGCAGCAGCAGGCCGGTTTCAACGGTATGGTTACACTAATGGCAGGCCTTGGAGGAAAATACACGGGAGATGTGCGCCTCAACTACAGAAAGGGCAAGGTAAATCTATTCGCCGGCTTCACTGGAATGAGGTACGCAACAGATGTCAAGGTCGATATTTCAAGGGAAACAACTCTTTCAGGAGGAGAGTTCCTGATGGATTCATATCTTGATCAGGATGTCTTACTCAAAACAGGAAATTTTAACGCTGGTGCCGATATTAATTTCAATGACAGGAATACACTTACAATTTCAGGAACTTTCGGCCCTATCAACCAGAATGTGGGGATCGCAACAAGGGTTTTCAGAGATTACAGGGAAACTTCAACCCTGGAGTATGCCCTTAACACAAATGACCTTGGTTTAAACGGATTTATGTTCAATCCCTCCCTGAATTTTACACATAAACTAAAGAGAGAAGGCGAGAAGATAAGATTCAACCTGTTCGGGGGCGGGGCTGCTGTCGATCTTCGTCAGCTCCTTTCAGAATATGAAACAGACAACCAGTGGGTTCCGGGTTCCGGGTTGCCTTTGTTAAGAGAATCGCTACTGACACTTGATCT
>CAZMSH010000013.1:5261-92888 GCA_964568875.1 uncultured Rikenellaceae bacterium
TCAGCCTGTTTCCGACGATTCATATTACCAGGCCCATGAAGAATAACCAGCAATTGCAGCTTAGTTATTCACGACGTATCAACAGGCCCAACTGGAATGTCCTTAACCCCTTTCCCCAGTTTATTGACGACCAGACCATAGCAAAGGGCAACCCGCAGGTCAGGCCGGAGTATACCGGTAGCTGGGAACTTAACTACCAGAGGCAGGTAAAGATTGGCTCGTTTTCTGCAGAATCTTTCTACAGACAGTCTAATGATTTGATATCGAGTATTGTAACGACCGATGAGGAAGGTGCATTATATCTGACTTCTGCAAATGCCAACAGATCACATTCGGCCGGACTTGAGTTCATGTTCAATCTTCAGCCTGTAAACTGGATTCGTATGATGATATCGGGAAGCGGTTATTATTATCTGCTTGATGATGAAACCATCAGTACAGGGGTTGATGAAAGCACCTTCACCTGGAACATGAACAGTAATCTGATATTCCTTTTCACACCAACAACAAGGTTCTCTCTTCAGGGAATGTATACAGGACCTTCAATAAATATCCAGGGACGCACGGAGGGTGCATTTATGCTAAATGCAGGTCTCAGCCAGTCTCTGTTGAAGCAGAAACTCAATCTGAGTCTCGGCTTCCGTGACATACTCGGTTCATACAAGATTAAGAGCACTTCTTCGGGAGACAACTTCAATGTAATTACTATAGCCATTCCTGAACAGAGGGTACTAACACTTACGGCCACATATAACTTCAACAATTATCAGAGGCGCACAGATCAGCAGGAGTCTTTGGATATGAACTTCATCCGCTAATTTTCAGTTTTTCACACGTCTGGCTGCGCCGTCAGAGGGAGTTGCCCACCGGGGTGACTCCCTTTTTGTTGGTGCTAACATGTTTAATTTGTACTTTTACTTTTGCAAAAAGGCCAAGGATGAAAAAAACAGTACTACTGTTACTTGTATTATTACCCTCTGTTGTTTCGTGTGACAGGGAGAGTGATGATTTTCTGTGGGAGTATTCAGGCGGGGTTGGAGGAGCTTATTTTCTGACGCTGACACCTGACTCGGGTTTTGTCAGTGCCGGAACCGTTGACGGCCGGCCCTTCCTTATGAGGAGCGACAGATCAGGAGGTAAGGTTTTTACCTTTTCTTCAGAGATGGCGGGAAGTTTCAGGTCTGTGTGGTTCGATACCGCTTTTTACCTGGCGGCCGGAGAAACAGACGGCGATCTGCTTCTTGCAATGCTTGACAACCAGGGAGGTCTCTTATGGGAGAAGAGGGTGGAAGCTGAAATATCAGTCAGTGAGGTATTCCTTTTTCCCGGAGAGACAGTCACAGAGTTTGTTGCCCTGTGTGGAGCCGGCCCTGATGACCCGGCCGAAGCGCTGTCGGGAATATTGAAAGTAGTATGTGACACTGCGGGGAACACAGTAGATCTGTTAACAAGGAATGAATCGTCATACTTCAGAATCTCAGGTGCTGTTGCCCTTGCCGATGGCGGGTTTATGCTTGCAACATCAGAATCATCAGGCACTGCGAAGCCCATTGCAGCAATGCGAAGAGTAAGCAGTACCCTGTCAAATGCAGGTACCAGGACAGAATTATCGAATAATCCTGCCTACAGTGCTGCCTCGCTCGACATATGTATGGCTGATGCAGGAGAGTTTCTTGTCAGCGGCCGCACAGAACTCTCGTCAGGAGAGAATCTGTTTATGAATTCATTTGTAAGCATGGTCAGGAATACGTCAGGATGGAAGAAATACCCGGAAAATTCAAACGAAGGAGTTGCCATTTATTATGACGGAAACGGACTGGTTTATATACTTCACAGAAATTGTTTTATAGTTACCGTTCTCAGCAGTGATGACGGTTCAGAATACAGCAGGGTGCGAACATATAATGCATGCGATTCATACGATACCGATGCCCTGGCTGAAGCCTTTGTCATTAACCATGACGGCAACCTGTTGCTCGCGGGGATGAAAGGAGGCAGATACTATCTTGCTCTGAAGCCCGTTATTGAGGAATGAAAAAATGGGTTATTTTTGCACCATGATAAGAGTTAGTTCAATAATCCTTTTACTTGTAATTGCGGGGTTTACTGTCAATGCCCAGCGTATTGTCAACACTGTCGATCTTCTGAATACCAAGCCGGATGATCCCTACAGGGGTGATCTTATGATATTCCATGACCGTGCGATAGACACGCTTATAAGCCGGCATATTGAGGCCAACAGGCTGGCAGGAGGTATTGATGGTTTCAGGATACAGGTTTACCGCAAGGGGCACCGTGCTGCACGTGAGGAGGCAGACAAAGTAATGGCACAGGTGATAAGCAGTTATCCTGAAATGAGGGCATACCTCGAATTTGAAATACCTAATTTCTACATTGTACGGCTGGGGGATTTCCGAACCAGAATCGAGGCAATGAGGGCACTGGCAAAGGTAAGGAGATCGTTTGCAGACTCATATCTGGTAAGACAAAAGATTAATCTTCCCGAAATAATCAATCAGTAAGATGAGCGAGCCTCTGAAGCATGAATGCGGGATAGCACTTTTAAGACTGCTTAAGCCCGTAGAGTTTTACATTGAAAAGTATGGCACATGGAGATACGGGCTTGGGAAGATGTATCTCATGATGGAAAAGCAACGTAACCGGGGGCAGGACGGAGCAGGCCTGGCCGGTCTCAAGCTGAACGCCCCTGCCGGCAGACGCTATATCTTCAGGCAAAGGTCAAATCATACCGATTCCATAAAGGAGGTCTTCTCAAGGGTATATGATGACATTGAGCTGGTAAGGGCAAGAGAAAAGGATAAAGCCGAGAATCCGGTCTTCCTCAGAGAGGAGATGCCTTTTGCCTGCGACATATACCTGGGTCATCTCAGATACGGTACGTTCGGAAACTACAATATAGACTATGTCCATCCGGTTACCAGGGAAAACAACTGGAGATCAAGAAGCCTGGTGCTTGCCGGCAACTTTAATCTTACCAATGTCGATGAGATTTTCAATCATCTTGTTGAAATCGGACAAAATCCTGTAGACTTCTCTGATACAGTAACTATACTTGAAAACCTGGGTCATTTTCTTGACGAGGAGAATGAGAGTTTATACCAGGATTACAAGAGACGAGGCTACTCAAAAAAGGAGATTACTCCGATGATTGAAAAGAATCTGAATATAGCCACGGTCCTTGAAAGTGCCGCCAGGAAGTGGGACGGTGGTTATGCCATGGCAGGTATAACCGGTTTCGGAACCGGATTTGTTTTAAGAGATCCCTCGGGGATCAGACCCGTATTCTATTATCATGACGATGAAATAGCAATAGCTGCATCAGAAAGACCGGTTATACAGACTGTTTTCAGAAAGAGAACAGCGGAGATTAAGGAACTTACTCCGGGCCATGCTTTGATTATAGGTGCCTCAGGATCAATAAAGGAAGAAAAGATACTGGAGCCTGCCACTGCAAAGAAATGCTCCTTCGAGAGAATATACTTCTCCAGAGGCACTGATAAAAGCATTTACCGCGAAAGAAAGATGCTTGGTGAGCTGCTGACACCTGCCGTACTTAAGGCAGTGGATTATGATATCGGGAACACGGTTTTTTCATACATTCCGAATACTGCCGAGAGCGCTTTTTTCGGACTTGTCAAAGGGCTGGAGGATTATCTTAACGGGTTCAAGGTTGATGCCATTCTGAGGCAACGTGACAGTGCAGACAAAAAGGAGCTGGCTGAGATTATGTCTGTCAGGCCAAGAATTGAAAAGATAGCTGTGAAAGATGTCAAACTCAGAACCTTTATAACAGAAGATGCAGCACGAAATGATCTTGTGGGGCATGTTTACGATGTTACTTACGGCGTAGTCAGAAGGGGGATCGACAATCTCGTTGTACTGGATGATTCAATTGTCAGGGGAACCACCCTTAAAAACAGTATTATCAGAATTCTTGACGGAATAGGGCCAAAGAAGCTGGTTATAGTATCTTCCTCTCCTCAAATCAGATATCCTGACTGCTATGGCATCGATATGGCCAGGCTGGGTGATTTTATTGCCTTCAGGGCGGCAATTTCACTTATTACTGATCAGGGTAAAGAGGATAAGATCAGTGAAATATACGAGAAAGCCAGGGCAGAACTGAGTAAACCTGTAAATGAGATGGTGAACGTTGTGAAAGAGATCTACAATGACTTTTCACCCGAAGATATTTCAACACGGATTGCATCGATGCTGAGGACACCAGGTATTGAGGCAGAACTGGAAATCGTTTATCAGACAATAGAGAACCTGCATATTGCCTGTCCTGGTCATGCGGGCGACTGGTATTTTTCAGGTGATTATCCCACTGCCGGAGGCAACAGGGTCGTTAACAGATCGTTTGTAAATTTCATTGAAGGGATCGACAAAAGAGCATACTAACCCACAGGGTCAAACTCGAAGCCCTCACGGTAGGAGGCCAGGTGCCTGTTAATTTTTTCAACGTATATATCCCTGATAGTGATCATTATACCAGTCTCTTCCACATTGCCGAAATGATGGTTTATGAATGTACCAAATGTCCTCATTGTAGGAGACAGGTTCATGTAAGCATTGAACAGAGGCGGAATGTTTTCTCCCAGTTTTCTGACTTCAGCTGAAAGTACCCTGTAGTCTTCCTTATATCCCCCTGTGAACAGCTGCTTCAGCTCATCCTCATGGAAATCGATTTCAATCGGTTCTTTCGGAGTGATGAGATTGTCATGATCTCCGAAATACTTGTGCATGAAACAGAGGATCATGTCGCGAGCCTTCTGGTTATAGTGTCTGTACATGGTAACCTTGCCAAACATATATCTTATATGCGGTGTCTCAATTGCTATCGCACCAAGCCCGTCCCACAAATTATCAAGAGAGAAGAGGCTCTTTCTTCCCATTGCCTTTGACTGGTATTCAGGCTGAACAAATGATCTTCCCAATTCCATCAGGTTGGGGTAATAATCCTTTCTGAAGGTATCTGAAAAGTGGAAATATGAATATGACGCCAGACGGGTAAGGTCATTGGAAGGATTATTGTGATCGTTGATGAAATATCTGTATCCACCCACTATTTCGAGGTTGTCAGGATCCCAGACAATAAGTTGTTTATGAGGGTGCTCAGGGTCAGTGTCATACCTGTCAATGTCAATCTCTTTTCCTGTTCCGCCACCGGCACTCCTGAAAGCATGTTCCCGAACCCTGCCCACTTCACGCATGAGTACCGGTGATTCGGTTCCTGCGAAAAGATATACCTCATTATTGCCATTGTTGGTCTTTCGTAACAGCCTTTCGGGTGTAAGCTCTGCGACTATCTCTTCAATGGGGGCACGTTCAGCTATTTCAGTCATATTCTCAATGTTATGATCGTGTTTCGGGTTAATTACAGTGGAACATACTTTTCGAGGTCGTAGGATTTCTTTCTCATGAATGCGGCCCACTCTGATGCACTTTTTGACTTGTCAAAGGTTTTCCAACTGACCGGTTTCCCGAATACAACGTGTATCTGCTTTCCTTTTTGCCTGAACATCTCATCGGGCAGCCAGAGCATCTCGACATTTGTTCTGATTCCTGTCATGCTTCTCAGATTCGCCAGCGAGTAGAAGAAGTTTGAGTTTCTGCCTGAAAAAAAAACGGGTATAATATCTCTGCGATGCCATACAGCCTTTGTAATAAAACTCTTCTGCCAGTCGAGGTCACAGATTACCCCTCCTTTGCGCCTTGAGCATATGCCGGCAGGGAAGTAGAGTATCTGATCATCTGATGCGTAGGCATTGTCTATTGCCCGAACCGCCTCCCTGTCCTGTACCCCATGCTTGTTTACCGGCAGGAAAATACCCGAAAAGTTGTTGATATTCAGAAGCAGGTCATTTACCGGGAATTTCACCGAAGTATAGTGCTTTGAAACCGCATCCATGAAAACCATACCGTCAAGGCCGCCTAACGGGTGATTCGATGCAAAAATATACCGCCCGGTTGGCGGCAGACCTTCAGTCCCTATGGCCTTGTAGGTTATGCCCATGAATTTAAGCACTGCAGAGACAAAGTCCTGATCCATGAGATGCCCGTATTCTGACAGAATGAAATTGATATCATCCTGGTGCAGAATCCTTTCAAGATATCTGATAACAAACCCGGGCATCCGTTTGGCCAGTCTGGGACTTTTCGATGCCAGCACACTGCGTACTTCGATTTTCTGAGGCTCTGCCATTACATAAAAGAGAGTGTACCCTTAATCAGGTTTTTAGCTTGTGCAAAGGTAATCAAAATGGGTTTCGATGCAATCTGAAGTAAAAGTTATTAACAAAGTGGAAAAAAATGGGGTAAAGTGGAATAAAGTGGGATAAAATATATATTTTAGCGTTTTAAAAGAATAGAAACGGTATGGCCACATTCATAGGCGATTATCCATGCAAGGTTGATGAAAAGGGGAGAGTTATCCTTCCTTCTTCATTCAAGAAGCAGATGCCCACAGCATCGGAGGATCGTTTTGTGGTGCGTAAGGACATATTTGAGAGATGTCTTGTTCTCTACACTCTTGATGACTGGAGCGTTCAGCTGGAGAAGATTAGGAGCAGGATAAATCCTTACAATCGTGAGCACAATATGTTTCTGCGGAATTTTTTCATGGCCACTGCCGAGGTAACCCTTGACAACAACAGCAGGATGCTCATTCCGCGCAGGCTTCTTGAACTGGCCGGCATAAAAAGGGATGTTGTGATGGCGGGGCAGGATGGCCGTATTGAGATTTGGCCTGAAGAGGCTTATGGATCAGCCTCAATGCTTCCGGGTGATTTTGCTGACCTTGCCGAGAGACTTTTAGGAGGAGGCACCAACCAAACTGATTAGCGATGACGTATCATGTACCTGCCTTGCTCAAACAGAGTGTTGACGGGCTTGAGCTGAGGCCCGGAGGGGTCTACGTCGACGCTACATATGGCGGCGGAGGGCATTCATCGGAGATACTCAGGAGACTTGAAGGGGGCAGGCTTATAGCTTTTGACCAGGATGAGGATTCCGTTGCCAATATAACAGATGACGAGAGGTTTCTGTTTCTGAATCAGAACTTCAGGTTTCTCAGGAATAATCTTTTCTATCATGGTATAGAGTCGATTAATGGATTGATTGCTGATCTGGGTGTTTCGTTTCATCAGTTTGATGTGCCTGGTCGTGGCTTTTCATTTCGTTTTGAAGGGCCGCTTGATATGAGGATGAACAGGTCGGCAGATGTTACTGCCGCCACAGTGCTTAACAGCTATTCTGAGGAGATGCTGGCCGGTATTTTTTACATGTACGGAGAGCTTACCAATTCGCGGGCAATAGCCCGCGCTGTAGTTGCAGCCAGAGAGAGTGCTCCTCTTGATGCTATTGGTGATCTCACCCATGCTGTACGGTCCCTGGTTCCCCCGAGGGCAGAAAACAAGTTCTTTGCCCGGTTGTTTCAGGCCTTGCGCATAGAAGTTAATAATGAGCTGGTGAATCTTAAGGAGATGCTGCAGCAGGCTTATGATCTGCTTGTTCCGGGGGGGCGGCTGGTGGTGATTACCTATCATTCTCTGGAGGACAGGCTGGTCAAGAATTTCATGAGGAGCGGATCGTTTGAAGGTGAGATTGAGAAGGATTTTTACGGGAATGTGCAGGTTCCCTTCAGGGTAATAACAAAGCGGGCAATTGTTGCAGGAGAGAAGGAGGTTGCAGCCAACCCGAGGTCGAGGAGTGCGAGGCTGAGGATAGCCGAAAAGGTTTGAATATGGAAGAGAAGAGAAGAGAAGGAAAGAAAACAGCCGGGAACAGGCCGGGGCTAATAAGGGAGCTTATGAGCGGGAGTCTGCTTTCCGACAGGATTATTTTAAAGAATCTCGGCTTTATTCTGTTTCTGACATTCCTTGGCGCGGTTTATATAGCCAACAGATTTCATGCCGAGGATCTGGTGAGACGGATAACCAGGCTTCAGAAAGAGGTGACGGAATTAAGGGCAGATGCTCTTTCGACATCTGCTGAACTTATGCAGGTATCGAGGCAGTCGGAGGTTACAAGGCAAATAAGGGAGCGCGGTCTGGGACTGGAGGAGCTTACAGAGCCTCCTTACAGGCTGGTTGTAAAATAATGATGCTGTATGTCGAAGCGTGATGAAATAGTAATGCGTAGCGCAATCATATATCTGGTGGTGGTGTTGCTTTCCATTGCTGTTATTTCGCGCATCGTCATACTTCAGTTTGTGCAGAAGGATAAGTGGGAGGCGATGGGCGAGGCTTTTATCTTCAAAAAAGATCTGATACAGGCTAACAGGGGCGATATTCTTGCATATGATGGCAGGCTTCTGGCGAGTTCGGTACCCTATTACACCGTCTACATGGATACACGCAGTACGGGCATGGCTGATTCAGTATGGGTTAATGGTATTGACGGCCTTGCTGCAGGCCTGGCATCACTATTCGGCGATAAATCTGCCGCAGCGTGGAAGGCTGAGCTGTCGGCAGCCAGAAACAAAGGCGAGCGTTATTACCTTATAAAGCGCCATGTGAGTCATGCCAACCTTAAGAGGCTGCAGCAGCTGCCCATCTTCAGGCATGGGCAATACCGCGGAGGTCTGCTTACGCGGCCTGAGAACAGACGCATACTGCCCAACCTCGAACTTGCATCACGTACCATCGGGTACCTCACCGAAGGCAGCTCCGGCAACATTGTGGGTCTTGAGGGTGCTTTTGACAAGGACCTTGCCGGCACAAACGGGGCGGTAATGATGCAGCGCCTTACCGGTGGCGACTGGTTCCCGGTCAGTGACAGTCGTGATATCCGCACCAGAGACGGGAACGATATTATTACCACCATCGACCTTGACCTGCAGGATGTAGCTCACAGCGCCCTTCTTAATCAGCTGAGGAGACACAATGCACATCATGGGACAGCTGTTCTGATGGAGGTAAAAACAGGAGATATAAAGGCTATTGTCAATCTCGAGATCAGAGACGGAAGGTATCGCGAGGTATACAACTATGCTGTCGGAGAGAGTACCGAACCGGGTTCTACGTTCAAGCTCCCCGCATTGATGGCAGCACTGGAAGAGGGGTCAGTCGATCTTGATGATATTGTTGACACGGGTGACGGAACCATCAGGTTTTATGATAAGGTAATACGCGATGTGCGTGAGGGAGGGCACGGGACCATGACCGTTCAGGAGGTGTTTGAAAAATCATCTAACGTTGGTATGGCAAAGATCATCTACGAGACATTCAAAGATAAACCGCGTGTATTTGTGGACAGGCTGTACTCCATGAAACTGAATGAAAAGCTTGGTATCCAGATACGTGGTGAAGGTTCTCCTCTTATCAGGTATCCCGGAGACAAGCTATGGTCAGGGCTTTCATTACCCATGATGTCACATGGCTACGAAGTACAGCAAACACCCCTGCAGATTCTTACTTTCTATAACGCTGTTGCCAACAACGGCAAGATGGTTAAGCCACGGTTTGTCAGTGCAATAGCATACCATGGAGAGATAGTGAAGGAATTCCCTGCTGAAGTTATAGCCTCTTCGATATGCTCGCGCTCAACCATTGAAAAGGCCAGGAGGATGCTTGAAGGGGTTGTCGAAAACGGTACTGCCACGAACCTTAAGAATGCCAATTATGTAATTGCCGGTAAAACCGGAACAGCCCAGATTGCCAATGAGAAATATGGTTACGGTCAGGGATCGAGCGTCTCATACCAGGCTTCATTTGCCGGTTATTTCCCTGCTGACAATCCACTTTATTCCTGCATAGTAGTGGTAAATGCTCCTTCAAATTACATATACTACGGTAATCTCGTGGCAGGTCCTGTCTTCCGGGAAATAGCTGATAAGGTCTATTCGAAGTATTTCTTCAGGTTCCATGATACAGGAAAGGAAGTGCAAGACTCAGGAGAGAAGCTGAAAATCACCCAGCCTGACATAGGAGGCGGCTATGGAGACGATATTATACGTATGATGAAGGAGATGAATCTGAATCACAGGCAAATACCTTCATCTGAATGGATTGCAGTCCGTAATGTGAATGATACCATAAGACTGAGTCCTGTTAAAACAAGTGAAGGATTGGTGCCTGATATTCAGGGAATGAGCCTCAGGGATGCCCTTTATCTGCTTGAGAACTCAGGATGGCATGTGAAGTATACCGGTTCAGGCAGAGTGTCAAAGCAGTCGCCTTCGGCCGGAAGCCGTCTGAAAAGCGGAGCAACAATATATATTGAACTGGAGATATGAAAAGAGTAAGAGACCTGACAGAGGGGTTAAGAGTCAATAAGCTGACCGGCGATGCAGATATACGCATAACCGGTATTACTGCTGATTCACGAAAGGCAGGTCAGGGTGTTTTGTTTGTTGCCGTCAGGGGGACTAAGACAGACGGACATCTGTTTATTGACAAGGCTATTTCAGCCGGGTCACCTGCAGTAGTATGTGAAAAGGCCCCTGCTGACGGGTTTGACGGGATTACAACTATCCTGGTGGAAGATAGTGCTGAGGCTCTGGGATTGATTGCTTCCGCATTTTATGGTAATCCGTCTGCTTCATTGAAACTTACCGGTGTTACCGGTACCAACGGGAAGACAACCACAGCCACATTGCTTTATAATACATTCATGTCTCTGGGGTACAAGTGCGGGCTGCTTTCTACCGTCTGCAATTACATTCATGAGAAGAAGAGAGAAGCAACACACACTACCCCTGATCCGGTAGCCATCAATTCGATTATGGCTTCGATGGTTGAGGAGGGATGTGAATATGTCTTTATGGAGGTCAGTTCACATGCGATAGATCAGAAGAGAATAGCCGGTCTTACCTTCAGGGGAGGGATATTTACCAACCTGACGCACGACCATCTTGATTACCATAAGACATTTGACAACTATCTGGCTGTTAAAAAACGCTTCTTCGATAATCTTGGAAAAGAGTCATTTGCCCTTGTTAACGCTGATGATCGCAACGGGAAGGTGATGGTACAGAACTGCAAGGCATCGGTGCATACCTATTCTCTTTCAGGTCTTGCTGAGTACCGTGCTTCTGTGGTGGAATTTCGGATTGACGGAATGGCAATGAAAATCGGAGGCAGAGAGGTGTGGACCTCTTTGATAGGAGATTTCAACGCGTCTAACATTCTGGCTGTATATGCTGCAGCCAGATTACTGGGGGCCGGGGAGGAAGAGACACTGACGGTTTTAAGCAGTCTGACTTCCGTTCCGGGGAGGCTTGATGTTGTAAGATCAAGCAGCGGTATTACAGGTGTGGTTGATTATGCTCATACTCCTGATGCTCTCAGGAATGTTACCGACACCATCAACCGTATCAGGCAGGGAGCGTCCAGATTGATTACTGTGGTGGGTGCTGGTGGTGACAGGGACAGGACCAAGAGGCCGCTGATGGCTACTATTGCAGCTGCGGCAAGTGATACTGTGATCCTGACTAGCGATAATCCCCGTACTGAAGATCCTGAAAAGATACTTGATGAGATGGAATCTGGCCCTGATACTCTTTTGCAAAGGAAGTTGATAAGGATCAGCGACAGAAGGAGTGCCATACGCACTGCTGTAAAAATGGCTTCAGCCGGTGATATTATCCTTGTTGCAGGCAAGGGACATGAGACCTACCAGGAGGTTAATGGCGTGAGGCATCACTTTGATGACAGGGAAGAACTGATGAATGCATTTAATGAAGGTTAACCGATACAATTATGTTATACTACCTGTTTCAATATCTCGAAAGAATGACTGACCTGCCCGGCACGGGCCTTTTCAATTATATCTCATTCAGGGCGGCTATGGCGGTTATTACCTCTCTTCTGATATCGATGGTTATTGGGAAGAGGATAATCAACTATTTGCAATATAAGCAGATAGGAGAGGTTGTAAGAGATTTGGGTCTGGAAGGTCAGTACAGGAAAGAGGGAACACCCTCTATGGGAGGTGTCATCATTCTGATCTCAATTGTCATTCCTGTACTTCTGTTCGCCAAGCTTGACAATGTGTATATAATTCTTATGCTGGTAACGACTGTCTGGCTTGGGTTTGTCGGATTTCTTGACGACTACATCAAAATATTCAGAAAGAACAAGGATGGGCTGGCAGGTCGTTACAAGATTATAGCCCAGATAATTATGGGATTGGTAGTAGGTGTTACACTTTATTTCAGCGATCAGGCGGTTGTCAGGGAGATAGTTCCGGGTTCAGTTGCCGGGGAAGCTGTTGCTCCTGTCACGCAGACATATGATTTTGAAGATACAAGATATGAGTACCGCAATCTGAAAACCACGAAGACGACAATCCCCTTTGTCAAAAACAATGAATTTGACTATGCATGGCTGGTTCCGTTTTCCAGCGAGGAGAGCAGACAACTCTGGGGTTGGTTCGTGTTTGTGATAATGGTTATTGTGGTGGTATCGGCGGTATCAAACGGAGCCAATCTCACTGACGGACTTGATGGCCTGGCGACAGGTACTTCAGCAATAATAGGGGTTACACTGGGGGTATTTGCTTATGTTTCAGGAAATATAATCTATTCGGGGTACCTCGATATCATGTATATACCCAACAGCGGTGAACTTGTGATTTATGCCGCTGCTTTTATCGGGGCTGCAATAGGGTTCCTCTGGTACAACAGTTACCCGGCCCAGGTTTTTATGGGTGACACCGGCAGCCTGGCTTTGGGAGGCATTATAGCCGTAATGGCGATTATTTTACGAAAGGAACTTCTTATTCCTGTTTTATGCGGGATATTCTTTGCCGAAAGTCTTTCGGTGATGATACAGGTAGTTTGGTTCAAAAGAACGAAAAGAAAATATGGTGAGGGCAGGAGAATATTTCTGATGGCACCTCTGCATCATCATTTTCAGAAGAAGGGGTATCCGGAATCAAAAATTGTGGTGAGATTCTGGATCATAGCAATAATGCTGGCAGTTCTCAGCATAGTAACACTTAAGGTAAGATAGAGGAACAGGGAAGTTGCAGGGATGAAGAAACGGATTGTCATATTGGGAGCAGGAGAGAGCGGCACAGGTAGTGCAGTGCTGGCACAATCCAAAGGGTTTGATGTCTTTGTTTCTGACAGCGGAAAGATCAGGGACAAGTATAAGTCTTTACTGGTATCCCGGGATATAGAGCATGAGGAAGGTATCCACACGGAAGAGAAGATATTGAATGCTTCAGAGGTCATTAAAAGTCCCGGCATTCCTGATAGTGCCCCTGTGGTTGAGTTGCTTGCACAAAGAGGTATTCCTGTTATATCTGAAATTGAGTTTGCAGGCAGGTACACCGATGCCTTGAAGATATGCATAACCGGCAGCAATGGGAAGACAACCACTACCAGCCTTATATATCACATATTGCATAAGGCCGGCCTGAGGGTAGCGATGGCCGGTAATGTAGGACACAGTTTCGCGATGTCGGTTTTTCAGGGAGGATTCGATTTTTATGTCATTGAGCTTAGCAGCTTTCAACTCGACAACATGTATGACTTCAGGGCTGATATCGCTGTTCTGATGAATATTACCCCCGATCACCTTGACCGTTACGGTTATAAAATGCAGAATTATGTTGCCTCAAAATTCAGGATACTGAATAACCAGAGTAGTGGGCAATATTTTATCTATTGTGCCGACGACCCTGTAATAATGGCAAAACTCGCTGAGATAAGCAGTGACGCAGTTATGCTGCCCTTTTCCATTGAAGGCGGGGAAGGTATTTCAGCCTATGTTGAGAATGAAGAACTGATACTGGAATATAACAAAAAAATCAGGCTTATGACTATGCATGACCTGGCCCTGAAAGGCCGCCACAACATCTACAATTCGCTGGCTGCAGCAATTGTAGCCAACGTACTGAACATACGGAAGGAGACCATAAGGGAGAGTCTTTCTGATTTTCAGGGCGTGGAACACCGCCTTGAGCCGGTACTGACGGTATGCGGAATCAACTTTGTCAATGACTCCAAGGCCACAAATGTCAATTCGACATGGTATGCGCTTGAATGCATGCCTGCAGACATAGTATGGATTGCCGGAGGTATTGACAAGGGCAATGACTATACAGAGTTGTTGCCGCTTGTAAGGCAAAAGGTAAAGGCAATAGTATGCCTGGGCAAGGATA
The DNA here is from genome assembly GCA_964568875.1 of uncultured Rikenellaceae bacterium. Classification (GTDB taxonomy): domain Bacteria; phylum Bacteroidota; class Bacteroidia; order Bacteroidales; family VadinHA17; genus SLNP01. The sequence goes on from CAZMSH010000013.1 coordinate 19,398, forward strand.
ACCGTAAAATAATGAGCTCATTCGGTGATGCTGTTCCTACCATAGTGGAAGCAGGCTCTATGGATGAGGCAGTTCGGTCGGCCTATTATCTGGCTCATAAGGGCGATACTGTACTGCTCTCTCCTGCATGTGCCAGTTTTGACCTCTTCGAAAACTACGAAGACAGAGGCAGGCAGTTTAAACAGGCAGTAAGAAATCTTTAACTCAATCTGTTGATGGGAGTCTCGAAAATAGTGAACATATTCAGGGGTGACCGCGGTATCTGGGCCATGGTTGTCCTTTTCATGTTTTACAGCCTTCTTGCAGTTTACAGTTCATCGGTAAGTGTTGCATTTACGAAATTCGGCGGCAACACCACCTATTTTCTCAGGAGCCAGTTCTTCATGCTGTTGTTCGGCCTGGTCATCATTGTCATTACCAGCCACCTCAACTACAAGATATATTCAAGTCTGGCCAATATCATTCTTATTGGTTCTATTGCCCTGCTTGTCCTGACCCTTCTTTTCGGCGTTCGCATCAACGAGGCCACTCGCTGGATAGAGATTCCCGGCACAGGTTTCAGGTTGCAGACTTCTGACCTGGCCAAGGTAGGACTTGTCATCTATCTATCAAGGGTTTTGGCTAAATACCAGAATGAGCTCAACGACTTTGGCCTCGTAACAAGGATATTTATTGTACCCATAGCCATTGTTTGTGCCCTGATAGTTTCAGAGAACCTTTCCACCGCGGTAATGATCTTTGGCATATGTATGATTATAATGTTTATCGGCAGGGTGCCGGTGAGGTTTCTGCTGGCCTGGTCGGGCATGGCTCTTGCCGGCATTATCCTTTTTGCCCTGGTTCTCACGGTTGTGTCGAAGGACAACAGGGTTGAAGTGTGGAAAAACAGGATAGAGGCATTTGTTAACGGAGAATCGTCACAGGCTGACAATTACCAGCTTAATCAGGCAAAGATAGCCATTTCTACCGGAGGGTTATTCGGCAAGATGCCTGGCAAGAGTGTCCAGAGGAATATGCTTCCTCAGTCTAATTCAGACTTTATTTTCGCGATCATAGTTGAGGAATATGGACTGCTTTTCGGAGCTGTTCCGCTTATTATGGCATATCTCATTCTGCTTTACCGTGGCATAGCCATCGCCCGCAGGTGCGAAACAGCCTTCCCTGCATTCCTTGTACTGGGCCTTGTGATAATGATAGTTTTACAGGCTATTTTAAACATGTTGGTTGCAGTGGGTCTTTTCCCGGTAACCGGCCAGACTCTTCCTCTTGTCAGCTGGGGTCGCACGTCAGTGCTGGTAATGAGCTTTTCAATAGGGGCCATTCTTGGCGTAAGCCGTATTGTAAATGCAAGAATCAGGCAGGAGGAACTGCCCGACGAGGAGAAGTCTGATAATGAATCGAGAATATATGAACCGGCAAGGGTCTAAACATATAATAATAAGTGGCGGAGGAACCGGGGGGCATATCTTCCCGGCCATTTCCATCGCAAATGCTCTTCTGGCTATAGACGGAACCATAAAAATACTCTTTGTGGGAGCACTCGGCAGAATGGAAATGGAGTTGGTTCCGTCAGCAGGTTACAACATTACCGGACTCCCGGTTGAGGGCCTCGACAGAAAGAGAATATTTAAAAATTTTGGTGTCGCAGCCATGGCGTTAAAGAGTCTGTCGATGGCAAGGAAGATAATTAAAGAATTCCAGCCTGACGTTGCCGTAGGCGTTGGCGGATACGCCAGCGGACCTCTTCTCTGGGCAGCAGGACAGATGAAAATTCCCACACTGCTGCAGGAGCAGAACAGCTATGCAGGAGTTACCAACCGCATCCTTTCAAGAAGGGCATCAGTAATTTGTGTTGCCTACAAGGGGATGGAAAAGTACTTTCCAGCAGAAAAGATACTGCTGACGGGTAATCCGGTAAGAAGCACCTACTCAGACCTTGACAGGCTCCGCCCTGAAGCATTGAGATTTTTCAACCTGGATGGCAGTAAGCCGGTTGCCCTGGTATTGGGAGGTTCTCTGGGGGCAGGATCGGTTAACAACGCACTTATTGAAAACCCTGAAGGTTTCAAAAGAATCGGTGTTGACTGGATATGGCAGACAGGAAAAAATTACTTCGGGAAGGTCAACTCAGCAGTTATTTCAGGAGAACTGAATAACATACAGGTAAGAAGTTTTATTGACCGGATGGACCTTGCGTATGCAGCTGCAGACATGATCATTTCACGATCGGGGGCCGGTACAATATCTGAGCTTTGCCTGGTGGGTAAACCTGTAATACTTATTCCCTCACCGAATGTTGCCGAAGACCATCAGACCAAAAATGCGATGTCACTGGTTGGTGAGGGTGCGGCAGTGCTGCTCGCTGACAGCGATGTAATGCCTCGCCTGATCGACATTGTCTCAGGCCTTGCTTCAGACAATTTAAAGAGAGAGACCTTGTCAGAGAATATCAGGAAGCTGGCCCTGCCCGGCTCAGCATCACTGATTGCATCGGAAATAATTAAACTGGCGGAAGAGAGATGATAAATGGCAGAGAGGTAAGAAGGATATATTTTGTCGGTATCGGCGGCATAGGCATGAGTGCCCTGGCAAGGTATTTTCTTGCCGGAGGGTATGAGGTGGCCGGATATGACCGCAGCGGCAGCGACCTTACCGATGAGCTGATAAAGGAAGGCTGCCGTATATCCTTTACGGATGATCCTGACACTCTGCCGGAACAATACAGCACTACCGGCTTGTCCGGTGAGGTTGTTGTAATTTATACACCTGCAATACCAGCCACCAACAAGATACTTGCGTGGTTCAGGCTAAATGGATATGCTATCTACAAGCGCTCCGAGATTCTTGGTTCCATCTCAGAAAAGACCGATACACTTGCTGTTGCCGGCACACATGGAAAAACTACTGTTTCGACCATTCTGGCCCACCTGCTCAAGATGTCGCATGTCGATTGTACTGCTTTTCTGGGAGGTATATCGAAGAATTACAACTCAAACCTTATAACAGGGGAGAGCCGGTATACAGTCATGGAGGCTGACGAGTTTGACAGGTCGTTCCTGCGGCTGAAACCGCTCGTCGCAGTAATAACCAGCGCTGATGCCGACCATCTTGATGTCTATGGCGATCTCAATTCAATGCTCGAGGGTTATAATCAGTTTTGCAGCCTGGTACGTCCGGGTGGCTATCTGATAGTAAATAAAAATATCGAACCGGTGATAGTGAGGCAGCCCGACATAGGATACTTTACTTACGGCCTTGATGAAGTTGCCGATTATTCTGCAATAAATGTTGTTGCCGATGAACACTTCTACAGGTTTGATCTGAAGACGCCCTCAGGTGTATATAGAGATCTACACTTTTCCTTTCCCGGAGTCATAAATGTGGAAAATGCTGTTGCCGCATGCGCTGCGGCATTGCTGAGTGGTGTAATGATTGAAGAGATACGGAAGGCCCTGATATGCTTCAGAGGAGTAAAGCGAAGATTTGACATTAGGATCACCCTCCCCGATATAATCTACATTGATGACTATGCGCATCATCCGGTAGAGATTAGAGCTTTTATCAGTTCCATAAGGGCCCAGTATCCCGGCAGGAAGATAACAGGCGTTTTTCAACCTCATCTTTTCACCAGAACACGCGATCATGCTGTAGCTTTTGCTGAGGTTCTCGACTTGCTGGAAAATGTTATTCTCATGCCTGTTTATCCGGCACGCGAAGAACCGATTCCCGGAATAGGTTCTGAGATTATAGTGAAGGCGATGAAGAACAGTAATGTGCAGATAGTTGATTCTGCGAGAGTGGTTGAGTCGGTAAAATTTGACCATACCGATATACTGCTTACTATCGGGGCCGGAGATATCGACAGGCTTGTAAAACCTTTTGAAGAAAAAATTAGAAAGCTGTACGGACGGTGAAGAGGATTTATAAAATACTGCTTTTGATACCGCTGCTATATATAGTGGTGATGCCGTTCTGGTTCAGGCATACTTCGGGTAGTACTGCCTGCGGTGAGCTGAATATAATTATCACTGATTCAAGCGACTACAGATTCGTCAATGAGCAGCAGATACGCGACAGGATTTACAGCGGATCTGTAAGGTTTGCCGGTATTCCGGTTGCTGATGTAAATCTTGAGGAATTGGAGAACCACATTGGCTCAATACATGAATTAAACAGAACAGAAGCCTATATTACTATAGACGGGTCACTTCATATTGAAGTCAGTCAGAGAAGACCGGTGCTGCGTGTTCAGTCATCTTCGGGTTCGGAATACTATATCGACGATGAGGGGTATGTCATGAAAAAGAGAGGGCTCTATCCGCCCAGGGTTCATATTGCAGGAGGGAAGATAGACATCCGTGAGGGTTATATTTCCGGCTCGAGGATAGGAGACCCGGGCATGCCTTCAATTCTGAATGACCTGTTCGACCTGGTTGTTTATCTCAGAAATAATCAGTTGTGGTCTGCATTGATCGACCAGATTGAAATAGACAATTCAGGTGATATCATACTTATTCCCCGTACCGGGGGACACAAGATTGTTATCGGCGACTCTGAAAACCTTGATAGGAAGATGAACACTCTTGACGCTTTTTACAAGCAGGTGCTCCCTGCAGCCGGTTGGGACACTTACAGTTTAATAAACCTTAAATATGAAGGCCAGTTAATAGCCAGGAAGAAAAAATAGGATCAACGACAATAAATTTTCAGTTATGAGCAGTAAAGAAAATTATGTAGCAGCTATCGACATCGGCACAACGAAGATTGTGGCAATTGTCGGAAAAAGGAACGACCTTGGAAACATTGAGATCCTGGGTCTTAGCAAGGCACCTTCTCTGGGCGTGAGGAGAGGCGTGGTGCAGAACATTGAGGAGACCGTCAACGCTATTCAGAAGACCGTCGATGATGTTCAAAACCGTTCAGGGATCAGCTTCAGCGAGGTCTTTGTCGGGATAGCAGGTCAACATATCAAGAGTATGCGGAGCCGCGGATACATTAACAGGGAGCGCCCTGATGATGAGATTACACGTGATGATGTTTACCGGTTGGTTGAAGACATGTACAATATTCCCATTGAGATAGGTGAGGAGATAATACATGTTCTTCCACAGAGTTTTATCGTTGACGGTGAGACAGGTATCAACAACCCGGTTGGTATGTGTGGCCGGAGACTTGAGGCAAATTTCCATATTGTTATCGGCCAGGTATCTTCGGCAAAGAATATTGACAGGTGTATCAGAAGATGTGGTCTGACTGTCAAGGACCTGATACTTGAGCCTCTGGCTTCCTCCGAGGCGGTCCTGACCGATGAAGAGAAAGAGGCTGGTGTTGTGCTAATCGATATTGGAGGCGGCACTACCGATGTGGCTATCTATCACGACAATATTATCAGGCATACTGCGGTAATCCCTTTCGGAGGTAATGTCGTCACCAACGACATCAAGGAGGGTTGTTCAATTCTTAATAAATATGCCGAGGCTCTCAAGGTTCAGTATGGTTCGGCCCTGGGTGACATAGCCCCTGAAGATAAAGTGGTTTCGATACCGGGCATAGCAGGAAGGGAGCCAAAGGAAATCTCCTTCAAGAGCCTGGCTTATATTATCCAGTCAAGGATGGAAGAGATACTTGACGCTGTCAATTTTGAGATACAGTTGTCGGGTTACAGCGACAAGCTTGCCGCCGGCGCAGTAATAACCGGGGGGGGAGCCATGCTGAAGAACCTGCCCCAGCTGGTAAGATTCAAGACTGCAATGGATGTCAGGATTGGTTATCCTAACGAACACCTGCACGGAGAGGCCCGCAATGAGATCAACCAGCCCATGTTTGCAACCAGTGTCGGCCTGATAATGAAAGGTTTTGAATACCTTGAAAATCACCATGAAGACTTTGGAGCCGGAAAGACCGATGAGAGGAGAAAAGAGGCAGTTCCTGTTTCTGATGAGCACGATGACTTTTCAGGAGATGAAGTGAACAGCAACAGAAACTCGATAATGCACAAAATTAAAGAGGCGCTCAACAGTCTCTTCGAAATAAGTGATCATGATATAAGCCGGTAGAGCTATGAAGACCCCATATGACATACTGTTTAACAAAAAACCCAAAACCATGGAGACAGAGATAATGAATTTCGATCTTCCGGTTGAGAGGTCTTCCATCATCAAAGTACTAGGCATTGGTGGGGGTGGTAATAATGCTGTCAATCACATGCTTGAGCGTGGTATTAAGGATGTGAACTTTGTGATATGCAATACTGACCAGCAGGCCCTGGCGGGAAGTCCTGTCCCCCTGAAAGTGCAACTGGGGGAATCGCTTACGGAAGGCAGAGGCGCAGGCAGTAAGCCTGACATAGGAAGACAGGCCGCGATTGAGAACCTCGAAGATGTTATGAGTACTCTTTCGGGCAACACCAAAATGGTATTCTTAACTACCGGTCTTGGTGGAGGAACAGGCACGGGAGCCGCCCCTGTAATTGCCAAAGCCTGTCGTGAGGCAGGCTACCTTACTATTGCTGTCGTGACAATCCCTTTCAGATCGGAGGGTAAGGTGAGAATATCTCACGCCATAAAGGGCATAGAGGAATTGAAAGGTAATGTTGACTCACTGCTTGTGATTAACAATGAAAAGCTTCGCGATATATATGGTGATCAGACTGTTTCGGTAGCATTTGAAAAGGCTGATGATGTTCTGGCAACGGCAGTGAAGGGAATAGCAGAAATAATAACCGTAACCGGATATATCAACGTCGATTTTGCTGATGTTGAGACCGTAATGAAAGACTCAGGCGTTGCTGTAATGGGAATGGGCAGGGCTTCAGGCGAAGAGAGGGCTAAGTCAGCTATTGAGGCTGCACTCAATTCCCCGCTGCTCGACTCAAGTGATATCACCGGAGCAAAAAGTATTCTCATTAACATTACATCGGGTACGGGTGAATCGGAGATTACCATGGATGAGCTGGGGGAGATAACCGATTATATGTATGCCGTGGCTGCTGACGATGCGCTTATAATAAGGGGCTTATCAAAAGATCCCGCTCTGGGCGATGAGATAAGTGTAATAGTTATTGCAACTGCTTTCGAATCAAAAAACGCTATTGATCTTTACAAGCAGCCTGCTGCCGAAAAGCAGACGGTAGTACTGAACACTGCAAAACCTGCTGCTCAGGCAAGGCCGGCTTCTGAAGAGCACAGTCAGAGCTTTGCCGTCTCAGAAAAGGGCAGTATTGTAATAGACGTTGGAAGCGATAAAGGCCAGGGCCGACTTAATTTTGGCACTGAATTCAGGGAAGAGGCTGCTGATACCAGTGCTGAGACGAGCAAGCCTTCATCGTCGCAAGCAGACGGCAGGAAAAAGATTGAAAAGATCAGGGAGATACAGGCGATGATGCATAAGGATGGTCTGACAAGCAAAACCATGAGTGACAACATTGACAGTTTTGAGGATGTTCCTGCCTATGTGAGGAGAAACATCCCGCTGTCACGTCTGGAGGGAACAAAGGGTTCCAAAGTGTCAAAGCTTACCCTTTCGACAGATGAAAACCAGCAGCCTGTAATAAGGGAGAACAATGCCTATCTTAATGATAATGTCGATTGACAGATTTTAATTTTACTGCTCAACTTTGTCAGGCGTAGCATTTTGCTACGCCTCTTTTTTCATCTATATTTGCTCCTCATGGAAAGACTTGCCCGTCATATTGTTTTAGTGGTTGCTGCAGCCTTTGTCTTAGCAGCTGCTGAGGCTCAGAGTACTGACAGAACGATGAGGCAGTACGGTCTTGCGAAGGATTTCACAAGCACTGTAAACATCGGTATCGATACCACTTTTTCGCTTGCTCACAGGATTCGTAAGACAGACAGTTATTCGGCATTCAACGCCTATCCTGGCAACTACGGACTTCCGGTTTATCAGATTAATTTTTTTGATCGCACAAGGAATCCCGATCATTTTCTATATCAATACTATTATCCATTCATGTATACTCCCGAAAGGGCTGTTTTCATGGACCTTCAGGTTCCTTTCACCGAAATGGTGTTTACCTACGCCGGCCCGGCCATTAACAAGGCGGAGCAGACCTTCAGGGTAAGACACTCTCACAATATCAACAGGTATCTCAACTTCGGCCTTATTTATGATATTGTTTACAGTCTTGGTCATTACTCTCATCAGAAGGCTGAAAATAAAGACTTTATCTTTCACACTTCGATGCTGAGGGAGAATTACAGGTTTTACGCTGCCCTGGGAATTAACAACCTGTACTCTAATGAGAATGGCGGTGTCGTCAATACTGCTACTGTTGATCAGTTCGACACCCGCGACGTGCCGGTCAGGCTGGGCGGGCTTAACAGGGCAAAGAGCTCACTGAGAAACCGCAATTTTCTGTTCGTACAGTCCTGGTCGCCGACAGGATTTGATCAGGGCTCATCAGTTGAAGACGAAGGCGGACTGGTAGTGAGGTTAAGTCATATTTTCACTACCGATGCAAATAACCGCACCTATTTTGATGCATTGCCTGGTTCAGGGTTCTACGATACGGTTTATATAGCAACGTTGCCGGCCACAAATGACTCCCTGAAGTCACTCATGTTGAGTAACACAGTAAGGGCAGACTTCGGATTCAGAACAAAGGGGGGATTCGAGCTTATTGCCGGCGGCGGCGTAAAGCATGAATATCATAATCATATGCAGATGATGCCGGTTCTTTTTGACAATGATTCAACAGGAGCCGGAGCTGTCCGGTGGAATCATCAGAACCTCGCAGTAATAGGGAGAATAGAGAACCGGATAGGCAATAAGTTCGGCTGGCAGGCTGACGGAACCCTCTTTTTTGCCGGGAACCGGGCCGGTGATCTGCAGGTAAGAGGTGAGGCGCTCAGAGATTTCAACCTTAAGAAGGGAAATTCCGTACTTGAACTGCAGGGAGGATTTTCACGCATAACACCATCAGTCTGGCTCATGCGTTGGGGTAGTAATCATTTTAAATGGAATACCGAAATGGAAGGCCGGGAGTTTACCGTAACTGCCGGAGCTGCTTTCAGGTACCCGGCAAGATTGTTTGAGACGGAATTCAACTATTCTATAATAGATAATTACACCTACTTCGGCAGTGATGCACTCCCTGCTTATCACGCAGGGGCCTTGTCGGTTGCAGCTCTTACTGTTGACAAGACATTCAGGGCCGGGGGATTCAGGTTCGGAGCCAGGGTGCTGCTGCAGCAAAGCAGCAACGAAAGCGTGTTGGATCTGCCGCTGGCTACAGCACGCGGGGCTATATGGTATGACAAAAATATCTATTTCAAAATCACCGGAGGCAATCTTCATATCGAAACCGGAGTGGAAGCTTTTATACATACACCCTATTATGCCATGACATATATGCCGGCTACGGGAAGGTTCTATAACCAGGTGGAAGAAGAGGTTGGAGGGTATCCGTTCATCAATGTTTTTCTGAATGCAAAGATTAAAAGAACACGAATTATCCTGAGTTTTGATCATATCAATCAGGGTTTTACAGGAGCAAACTATTTTCTCCTGCCTCGTTATCCACTGAATGCCAGGGCTTTCAGATATGGAGTTGCCTGGACGTTCTATGATTAGAAAAAATTACTATCTTTGCACCCAATTTTTTTCAGGTATTTACTAAATGATTTTTGTTTTGAGCAGAAGATCGTTAACATACATAATTATATCGTTCATACTATTTTTTTCATGCAGCAGGAATCACATCACAGAGCATTCGGTACAGATCTCTTATCGTGATTTGGACGGCATAAAGGAACGAGGAAAGCTGGTCGCGGTTACTGATTTTAATTCTACCAGTTATTTTATCTACAAGGGTGAGCCGATGGGGTTCAACTTTGAACTGCTGGGAGCCTTCGCGGGCCATTTGGGTGTAGAGCTTGAGATCATTAGTGAGAATGATCCGGACAGGGCATTAAGCCTGCTTAACCGTGGTGAGGCAGACATTGTGGCAATGGGTTTCCCTGCCAATGGGAGATGGAGTGATCAGGTCAGGTTCACATCCACAATACACGAAACACGTGAGGTTCTGGTACAGAGAAAACCCGAGCGGTGGAGGAATATGACAGCAGACAGGGTCAACACGCTGATGCTGCGCGATCATCATGACCTTGCAGGAAAGGTGGTCTATGTTCCCCGGGGGTCGTGGTATTCGCAAAGGATAACACAACTGCAGGGTGAGATAGGGGATACTATATTTACCGTTGAACTCCCCTACGAGGTAGAGGGACTGGTATCTCTTGTTGCCAGGGGGGAGATTGATTATACGATCTGTGACGAAAACTACGCCATGGTGGCTCGCAGGTTTTATCCCGACATAGACGTAAACACCCATGTCAGTTTTCTGCAAAAGAGAGCCTGGGCTATGCGAAAGCTTGAATCTGATGAACTGGCAGCCGGTTTTGATTCCTGGCTGGAGACATATCGCAGTAACGGCAAATATGCCCTCCTTTACGCCAAGTATTACAGGAATCCCCGCTCAGGTGTCATTTATACCAGTCGTTACTATGGTAACAGTACCGGCAGAATATCACCCTGGGATGAGCTTATAAGACAGTACAGCGATTCTATTTCATGGGATTGGAGGTTGCTTGCATCTCTGATATATCAGGAGTCAAGATTTGATCCATATGTTACTTCGAGAGCCGGGGCTTTCGGTCTTATGCAGATAATGCCTGCCACTGGTGCCAGGTATGGTATTGATATCAATTCGACACCTGAAAACAATATCAGGGCAGGGGTGATGTATATAAGGTATCTTGACAGGATGTTCAGCGAGAAGGTTCCTGACGCGGATGAGAGACTGAAATTTATTCTTGCATCATACAATGCCGGTCCTGGTCATGTGCTTGATGCCATGCGCCTTGCTGACAGCGAAGGAGGAGATTCAATGACCTGGCATGGAAGTGTGGAGAAGTATATTCAGAAGAAATCGGAGCCTGACTATTTTAATCATCCTGAGGTTTACCACGGCTATTTTACCGGCAGGGAAACAACGCGTTTTGTCACTGACATAATGAAGAGGTACGACCATTACCGCAACATTATAAAGTAAGGCTGATCTCTTCCCTACTTAAGATCGTTAAAAGTTCGTGCAATAGCATGGCAGTGGCACCCCATATGACATGCCCTTCATAATCGTAATACTTAACCTCAAGCATCTCGTCCCTGACAGGGAAAGCTTTTTGTTTAATAATTGAAGGGTCGGCAAGTTTTTGCAGTCCGGCTTCGATTATGTGCACCACTTCGACAGGGTCTATTCTTAGATCAGGCTTACTGTTGCTCCATCCCACAACAGGTGTGACTTCAGTGTCGCTTACAGGAATATAGAGGGGTGTCAGCCGACCCAGTAGTATTACTTTCTCCGGATCAATACCTGTCTCTTCCGAGGCTTCTCTTAGTGCGGTATGAACTATATCTGTGTCGCTTTCTTCCGATTTGCCTCCCGGGAAACTGATCTGGCCGCTGTGTACGCCCCTGTATGTCGGTCTCTGTATAAGAAGGGTATTAATTGACTTGTCAGACGGGTATAACAGTATCAGAACGGCAGCCAGCCTTGAATCTTCATTTTTTACTCTTGGAAAGTCCTTTATCATCCTGTCAGATGATGCCATCTCCCACTGAACATCGGTGCCGGGGAGATCTTTTATAAGGGCTTTTCTTATTGTTTCGGGTGATGGCTTCATCCCATAAGACTTATTGTCCCTTTGTCTATTTGCGGAATTTTCTTACAAAATCCTCCACCTCGGGGACACCACCCTGGTATACCAGATAACCATTATAAGGTTCTTTTTCTGTAATTTCATGGTTAACGGGGGTAAGCATTATCCTTTTTATTTCCTCAGGATCATCACTTTGTCCCATTGCCCAGCCAAGTTTGACCCATGCCACTTCAGGCAGCATATTGCCAAGGGGTATTACTCCCTTTGCCATCATATCGCGGCCTGTCTCATACACGAACATGTGAACATATCCCCATATGGTTTGTAATGTCATATAAACACTGACCCCTTCCTTCTGAGCCCTTTCCAGGGCCGGGTAGAGCTCCCTGTTCACGTGCCCGAGTCCTGTTCCGACAATTATAATGCCTTTATATCCCATATCGATAAGTGAATGCATAATGTTGACATCCATATGAGGATAGTAGTACATCATTGTAACTTTTTCGTTGAAGTAGGGCAGTATCCTCACCTTTTTATCTTTCCTTCTGTGATTGTAGTCCTGTTTCAGATGCCCCAGACCGTTCCTGGTGACAGTTGCCACCGGCGTGTCTCCTATAGTGCGGAAAGTTGACCGGTACGAACTGTGCATTTTCCTGACTCTTGTGCCGCGGTGCAAAAATCCGTACTCATCTGATGTCGGGCCGAACATGCATACCAGCACTTCCGCAATATCTCCGTGGCCGGCAGCATATGATGCATGGATCAGATTGAGGGCGGCATCGGAGGAGGGACGGTCGGAGGATCTCTGCGAGCCAACCAGTATTATCGGAACGGGTGAATCCTGAACCATGAATGAGAGTGCCGCAGCTGTATGATGAAGGGTGTCGGTGCCGTGACCTATAACTATACCGGCAACATTGTTCGCTATCTCTTTACCTATTGCTCTTGCCAGTGTCATGTACTGATCGGGTCCCATATTTTCACTGAAAACGGCAAATAGTTTTTCGGTAGAGATGTTACAGACATCTGCCAGCTCGGGTACTGCGCCGTAGAGTTCTCCGGGTGAGAAGGCGGGTATTACCGCGCCGGTGCGGTAATCGAGCCTGGAGGCAATGGTTCCCCCGGTGCCGAAAAGCTTTACATTTGGCTTGTCAGATGAGTAGGGAAACTCTTTTTCGGGTATTTTGTAGTTTGCCTTCTGATAGCCTGTCTCTTTCATCGAGCTGATGGTAGAGATGTCAATGCCGATATTGTAGCCGGTATCGATTTTAAGAACGATGTGCAGGTCGTCGTCGTTTTCTGCCCTCGGCAGCACGGTTCCGCGGAAGACGCCTCTGGAAGTTTCAATTACTGCCTGGCCCCATACCCTCACGTTGTATTTTCTGAGAATTGAGAGAGCCGCTCCCTTATAACCCTGGAATATATCTTCTGCCATAACTATTCGTCCTTACTTATTTTTTCGCTGATCTTACCGTGAAGCACTGAAAGGTCAGTATTGCCCAGTGCCTGCTTGTGCACCTGGCCCATCAGCCAGTCTATTGCTGCCGATTCTCTTTTTGAGTGTCTTATCTCCCTGAATTTTTCGTTCAGGAAGCCGATGGGAGCAAGTAGCTCGTCAATGCTTTTTTTCCTGAACCCGACGCTGGTCAATACCGATCCGAACTCCATTTCAGGATTGTCGTATATTACCGGCAACATTAGCTTTGCGATTGAGTGATGAATCTTCTTTTCGGCCAGAAACCCGAACATTGCATATATCTTTTTGTATGAGAAGCGCTTGTTGGGTTCTCTCTTGCCTTCAAGGTTTTTAAGATTATGACCGAGGAAGCAGCCTATCAGCTTGTGGCTGTATCCAAAATCGTCGGCTATATCTTCAAGTAGGGGAAGCAGGTTGCGGCTCAGCAGATATTTATGGGTGTCGTCTGGTATTTCCCAGGCAGTCATCTGCCTGAATCTTTCTGCAACTTCAACAGGTATATCCTTTCTGAGAGACTCGATGTAATCATTTGAAAGGGGTATTGGGGGCGAGTCTGTGTCGGGGTACATACGGTCGCGCCCGGGTAGTACCCTTTCGAAGATAGTAGTACCGTCTTCAAACGATTTCCTGGTCTCGTTAGGCACCCCCTCAAATGCCAGTACAAACCTTTCTTCCACGGTTTCAATTGCAGTGGGTATGTCGTCATCCGGACCCCATAGCACTATCTGGGCATCTACGTCAGCTGCTTCAACGAATCTGGCTATCGCCTTAAAGTCTGTCGTGATGCTTTTTGGATTGGTCTCTTCAGAGTGGACCATGTTGGGTTTTTCAATGCAGGCTATTACCTTGAGCCTGTCTGATATTTCATCGGCAAATATTTTGCCCGGCTGGGTGAAATGGGAGAGGATACCTCGGCATTTCGGCAGGTTGATGGCAATTACCCTGTAACCTCTATCGAGCGCTTCTCTTATTTCTTCTGATTGGACCAGTGTGTCAGCAAATCCTATTTCCTTCCACTTAATCGCCCATGCATCGGTGTCGGCAATACTCTTTTTCAGCAGAGATCTGATGTTCAGTAGGGCATATTGTCTGAATGCTTCGTTATGAGACAGCTCAGGTATCCACTTGTTGTGGGCAACTCCTTTTATCTCTACCCTGCTGCCACCTTCGCAGCTCACATTCACATCTTCCCTTGCAGCGCCCATGCCTGTCCTTACAAGACCCGAACTGCGGTTCAGGAAGCGGATATATTCTGCTGCCTCAGCCAGTTCATCAGGCGTTTCCATATCGGGATATGTTACTGTTTCTATCAGCGGCATCCCAAGGCGATCGGTCTTGTAAATCCTTGTATGACCTACGTCAGAAATTTCCCGGCACGAGTCTTCCTCAATGCTGAGCTGGATAACCCTTACCTTCTTATTTTTAAGTTCCAGCTCTCCTTCAACACCCAGAATGGCTGTTCGCTGAAAGCCTGTAGGTATACTTCCGTCGAGATACTGTTTACGGGTAATATGAACTTCACCTACAATGTTTAACTTGCAAAGCAGTGACAGCTTCAGTGCTATTTCCAGCGCCTCCCTGTCGATGGGAAAAGGAGGCGTGTCGTCGACTTCGTATGTGCAGGCGGTCTGATTATTGATGCGGTAGATAATCTCCTTTCTTGTTTTGAACTCCATCAACGCGGTTCCATCATATACCCCAAGTTCACTCAGGGTCGGCCTCATATGCCTTATTACCTCGGCATCAAATTCATCGTTACTATGATATACGCCGGCCGGACAACGGCAAAAAAGCTTGCCTTGGGTATTCAGCTGTTGATGCACTTCGAGGCCTGACTTGAATCCGATTCTTCGGTAATCGGCGCGTGTGGCTTTTTTAAACTCCACATAACCAATTGCCTTCATCGTTCTGGTATAGTTCCTTGCCGGATTGAATTTTTCCATTTTGGTAGACAAAATTGAGCAACCAAGTTAACTGGTTCATATGATTATTCAAAGTGTAGATAATCAGAAAGTTTGCTCCTGTTATTGATTGTAACTGATTGGTCGCGATGAGCAAAACAGGATAAGATTTTCAGTCTTGTCGCTTCAAAAAATATATCAAAAGGAAGAAGTTGCTATAAATAAAAATATTTGTTGTATACTGCGTGCTGTGACGGTCTGATAATGCAGTACCGCCTTAATCATATCTTATAGCTTTTACGGGTGTAATCCTTCCAATAAGGCGGGCAGGAATAAGTAGCATAAGAATGATAGCAGCCATTGTGCCTGCATTGAGGATTATTATATGCAGGGGATCCAGATTGATTGGTACCGTACTGAGGTAATAGGAGGTGGGGTCGAGGCTTATAAAGCCGGTTGAACTTTGCAGCCATGCCAGGCCGATACCGATGAGGTTGCCCCAGAAGACTCCCTTGCCTGTCAGCCAGGCGGCCTGGTAAAGAAAGGCTTTGCTTATCAGGTTGTCACCGGCCCCAACGGCCTTAAGTACACCTATCATGTTTGTCTTTTCAAGAATAAGTATCAGCAGGCCCGATATCATATTGAATCCTGATACGATAAGCATCAGAACAATAATTACAATGACATTGAGGTCCTGGAAGTTCAGCCAGTCAAATATCTGAGGGTATCGTATCCTGATATTTGACACCTTGAGCCTCTCCTCATCTTCGGTTATCTGATATCCTATTGCGTCGCGTATTACCCAGGTCAGGTATTCCAGGTCGCCGAAATTATCAATTACAATCTCGAAACCGCTTACCTGGTTATCTTCCCATCCGTTGAGACGGCGAATATGCCCTATATCACAAAATACATATATCTTGTCGAATTCTGCCAGGCTGGTTTCATATATTCCTGATATGGTGAATCGTCGTACCCTGGGAGGTTCCTGAACGAAATGCATTGCGAACGAATCGCCGATGCTAAGGTCAAGCAGATCGCACAACTTTTTTGAGACGACTACGCTGTTCGTTGTGGATGAGTCATTTACCGTAAAAACTTCTCCTTCGACCATGTTTGAAATAAAGAAATCCCAGTCGTAATCGCTTCCCACTCCTTTCAATACAACACCCTGGATGTTCTCGTTAGCCTGTATGATGCCTGCTTTCGTTGCAAATACCTGAATATGTTTTATGCCGGGCACGGTCTTGATTTTCCCGGTGAATTCCTGTTCCATGTTTACCGGAACTGTCTCATATGAGATATTTGAGTCAAAATTTATAACCTGTATGTGAGACCCGAATCCGGCTACTTTATCACGGATCTCCTGCTTGAAACCTGTCAGTATTGATATTGCAAGTATCATCACTGCCAGACCAAGCGCTATTCCTGTAATGGCAATTATATTTATTGGCCTGGAAAAGGATGTTTCTCCTTTGCGATCCTTTATCAGTCTTTTTGCTATGAAATAGGGAGTATTCATCTCATTAAAGTCTCAAAATTAATAAATTTGGACCAATAAGTGAGTCTCTCCGGACTTAACCGGAAGCAAACAGATGATATTAATGATATTAAAAACCTGAACAATGAGGAAGATTGCTTTAATTATGTTGCTTGTGCCTCTTTTGGCATGTTCACGCAATGGTGAGACCGTCGGGCTGATGACGGGAGCCGAAAGGACTGATGACTACATAGCTCTTCTGAGCGGAAAAGGTGTGGCTTTGGCTGCAAACCAGACTACAATGGTCGGAACCACCCACCTTGTGGATACACTTCTGAGTCTGGGTGTCGATCTGAAGGTGATCTTCGCTCCCGAACATGGTTTCAGGGAGATGGCAGCTGCCGGAGCACCGATAACCGGGGGTGTCGATGAGAAAACAGGTGTAAAGATTGTAAGCCTTTATGGTGCCAGGTACAAGCCTGCTCCCGAAGATCTTGAGGGTATAGATGTAGTAATTTTTGATATCCAGGATGTCGGTGCAAGGTTCTATACATACATTTCAACCATGCACTATGTTATGGAGGCATGTGCGGAAAACGGAATTGCATGTATGATACTCGACAGACCAAATCCTAACGGTTTCTATTTTGACGGCCCGATCAGAGAACCTGACTTCGAATCATTTGTTGGTAAGCATCCGGTACCTGTGGTGCATGGAATGACGGTTGGCGAATATGCCCTGATGGTTAATGGCGAAGGGTGGCTCGCCGGTGGCGTTAAGTGTGATCTCACCGTTATTAAATGCACCGGGTGGACGCATCAGACAATGTATGAGCTTCCCGTCAGGCCGTCACCCAACCTTCCGAATCAGAATTCCATATATCTCTACCCTTCGATCTGCTTCTTTGAGGGAACCAATATCTCACTGGGCAGGGGCACTGATTTTCCGTTTCAGGTTTTCGGCGCTCCTGAGTTTGAAGGTCTCTATGATTTCAGCTTTATGCCTGTCAGCAGGCCCGAGGCTGGAAATCCACCCCATAAGGATAAGATGTGTTACGGCCGTGACCTGCGCGAGGCAACGGCAATGGGTCTCGTTCCTTCCGGCAGGCTTGACCTGTCATGGGTGATCGAAGCCTACAATGCATATCCCGACAAAAGCCGGTTTTTCAGGAACTATTTTGACACTCTCGCCGGAACGCGAAAGTTAAGGGAACAGATTGAGTCGGGTATGTCAGCCGAGGAGATCAGGGAGACATGGAAGGAGGAACTGGAGGCGTTCGGGAAAATCAGGGGCAGGTATCTTCTTTATGAGTAAAAGGCAGAGGATATCAGATTTCAGATTTCTGATATCAGATATCAGATTTGGTTTGGTGATCTCCCTGCGGTCGGGAGGGTGCTGGTTGCAGGGTTCAGGGTTTGACAACATAACGAATGGAAATGAATATGATGAAAAAAGGAACAATAATATCGATGCCGGTGCCGCATGTGACGGAGATAATGGCTGACGCCGGTTTTGACTGGGTGTTGATAGACATGGAGCATTCATCGCTGAGCCTCGGTGATGTGCATAATCTTCTCAATGCTGCGGGTGACAGGCTGCTGACAATAGTGAGGGTGCCTGGCAACGATGAGATATGGATTAAGAGGGTTCTTGATCTGGGTTGTGATGGTATACTGGTGCCCATGGTAAACAACCGTGAAGCAGCAGTATCTGCAGTAAAGAATTCCCTTTATCCTCCTGCCGGACGACGGAGTGTCGGACTGAGCCGTGCACACCGTTACGGCCCCGGTTTTGCTGAATATGTGTCAGAGGCCAACAGCAGACTGAAAATCATGTTACAGGTTGAACATATTGAAGCTGTAAAGAACATTGACGAGATACTCTCCGTTGAGGGTTTAAGTGCAATATTCATTGGCCCTTATGACCTTTCAGCCAGTATGGGACTAGCCGGACAGGTCTCTCATCCCGATGTGGCGGATGCCATTGCCACGGTAAAGGCAAAATGCAATTCCGCCGGTATCCCCTGGGGTATCTTCGCCTTAACACCTGAAGGCCTTGACGGACATATCGCTGATGGATGTACTTTCGCTCTCTGTTCAACTGATGCATTCATGCTGACCGGTGAAGCCGGCAGGATTGCTGAGAGGCTGGGTCGATAATTCAGGGAATTCTGGCAGGCACGAATCTGATCCTGATTCTCAATGTATCGATTACGGCTTTGCCTGATCTCTGTGCAGGTTGCCACTCAGGACCCTCAATCAGCAGGCGCTTTGCTTCTTCAGAGTACCACTCGCCCGGACTGCTGACAATGCCGGGAGTTCCTTTCTTGCCCCTGTGTGATACTGGCAGAGATACTTCAACTGTCTTAAGGATTGTATCTTGTCCGTAATATGGGAGCCTGATATTTTCTGCAATATATTCATGAAAGGCGCGGTAGCCAACGACAGGTGCAGGAGGTACGTAATGCGGAGGCTGAAGTGTATCACCCGGAATGATCTCTGACACCTCGCCTGTAAGAATGATATCAGAAAGTGCCAGATTCTTCTCCTTAGACCTTGCCGTAGCCATAACAGGTTTTCTTTTCTGTTCCCCGTAGCCCACCACGACTACTTCATCGAGGGCTTTTATGTCAGGTTCCATTCTTATACTTATCATTTCTGCTTTGTCAGCCTGCACAAGAAGCTGTCTGTACCCGATGAACTCCGCTATGACAGTTATTACGGTATCGGGCCTGGCCTGTACCGGAATTATAAACCTGCCGTCCTCGCCGGTTATGGTACCTGTTGAGGTCTGGCCCTGAATGTATACATTAACGAAGGGAAATGGTTTTCCGGTTTCGTCGGTTACAATTCCGGTAATCCTTTCGTCTTCTGCAATCTTCATCTGAAGAGTAGTCCCGGAAGGATCTATCATCACTGGCTGTACTGCGCCGGCTGCTATCAGGGAGGTATCTTTCAGGGTTATTTCTCTGTCAGGGGCAACAGTTCTGGAAATATATTCTGATTTTTCCTGTGTAGCTTCAGTGGCAACCGGTTTTGTTGCAGTAATCAGCATCACGGAGTCTGTCACGGGGAGTGCAGTATCAGCTAAAGTTGCCGCAACCTTGTCCTGTCCGGCAGCTGTATCTCCTCTTTTTGCTGTTGTCTCTTCTGCGACAGTAGGAGACAGGGGTCCCACCTTTCCTTCAGGTCGGAGGAAAATGACAGAGGTAATAATAAACAACAAAGCCACTGCAGCGACCCCTGAGTAGAATACGATGTTATTCCTGGCGGTTCGCAATTTGATCCTTCTCTCCAGTTTATCAAGGTCAGAGGCTGCATCGGCGGGCTCCAGAAGTGATAGACCTTCTGCAGCGTCAGCAGCAAACTGATCGCGCTGCAGCTCCTTTTCGAAGGCGTTGCGCTCCTTGTCAGACATCTCTCCGGCAGCATAACGAAGGAGCTCTTCCCGTTTTCCGTTATTCTTCATCATACCTGACATTTTTCCCCTCCATGCATATTTTAAGGTTTCTCTTACCGTTCTGAAGCAGGCTTTTCACTTTTTTCTCATCAGATCCAAGCTTCTCCGCTATCTCACGGTAGCATTTATTCTCAAAGTAGAAGAGTTCCACCGATTCCCTTTGTAACAGTGAGAGTTTCTCAATGCACTCCCTGAGAGCCCTGTCGGCATCACTACCTTCCCTGTCAACAGGATGCAGAAACGGCTCCGATTCCACAAATAATTCCTGCTCAGCAGCCCATTCTTCATGTTTTGCCTTTCCCGATGCTTCTGACCTGATTGCCATAAGGCAGAAGTTTTTTGCGACTACGTATAGCCATGCCCTGAAGTTGTCGGGGCGGTGCCTTTCCGGTTCCGATGCAATCTTTTCAAAGATGCCCATAACGGCATCCCTTGATTCCTCCCTGTTTCGCAGGTATCTGAGGCAGACACCATAAACCAGGTGCATATGCCTTGAATAGAGTTCTCCAAGTGACTTCAGATCGCCTTTGTCATGGAACCTTGCCAGCAATTCTCCGTCAGAGAGTTCCCTGTTATTTTTGCGGAGAATCCTTAAGGGCATGATATTCAGCTTGATCAATTAGTAAGTCAGATATAAAAATAGTTAATTCTGATTTTTTACTGACTCTTTTTGTGGAATAATTAATTCGGCAGCATCATGAAGATGTAAACCAATTAAAAAATATAATGATGAAAAACTTGATAACAATCCTGACCCTGCTGCTAATCACTTCAGCAGCAATAGCACAGACGCGGACCATCAGCGGCCTGGTGACAGATGAGAATGGCAAGCCTTTTCAATATGTAAATGTCTTTGTTGAATCAAACACTTCGGTTTTCACCACTACTGACAGTAATGGCAAATACAGCATAACGGTGCCGGAAAAATCAGTACTCGTATTTGCATTTATCGGATATAAGGCACAGAAGGTGCGTGTTGGCGTTTCTGACAGTGTAAATGTCAGGATGGAACCAGATATGGTTACACTTCAGGAGGTTGTCACGGTAGCTTACGGAGCAAATCGGCATAAGCTGTCGACTGCCTCAGATATGTATCCTGCAGTTGCCAGCAGGCCTGGATGGAGTTATTATGATGCAATGGACAGGGAGGACTATTCCCGGATCAGGGAGTCAGGATTCCGTAGTGTGGCACACAATCCCCTGTCGACTTTTTCGATAGATGTTGACAATGCGGCCTACTCCAACATCCGTCGGTTCCTCAATATGGGGCAGATGCCTCCTGCAGATGCAGTCCGCATTGAGGAGATGATAAATTACTTTACCTATGACTATCCCGAACCGTCAGGGAAGCATCCCTTCTCGGTTTACACCGAGGTTGCCACATGCCCTTGGAACAACAAGAACATGCTTCTTCATATAGGACTGAAAGGAAAGAAAATCGATAAGGGCGAACTGCCTCCCTCTAACCTGGTGTTCCTTATTGATGTTTCGGGCTCAATGGAATCACCCAACAAGCTTCCGCTTCTCAAGTCGGCTTTCCGGATGCTGGTAAATGAGCTGCGACCAAGCGACAAGGTAGCGATTGTAGTCTACGCCGGGGCAAGCGGTGTGGTTCTTGAATCGACCCCCGGAAACAAAAAGGAGATAATTTTATCTTCTCTTGACAGGCTTCAGGCCGGAGGTTCTACAGCGGGAGGAGCAGGACTCAGGCTTGCATACAAGGTTGCGCAGGCCAACTTTATTAAAGAAGGCAACAACAGGATTATCCTTGCAACCGACGGAGACTTCAACGTAGGTGTTACCAGCAATGCCGAGCTGGAGAGGATGGTTGAGACAGAGAGAGAGAGAGGCATATTCATTACGGTGCTTGGGTTTGGTATGGGCAACTATAAGGACAGCAGGCTTGAGACCATTGCCAACAAGGGTAACGGAAACTATGCGTACATAGACAATATTCAGGAGGCGCGCAAGGTGCTGGTTCAGGAATTCGGTGGCACATTGTTTACCATCGCAAAGGATGTGAAGTTCCAGATAGAGTTTAATCCTTTACATGTATACTCATACAGGCTTATAGGATATGAGAACAGGCTCCTGAATGATGAGGATTTCAACGATGACAGAAAGGACGCGGGAGAAATGGGGTCAGGACACACGGTTACTGCACTTTATGAACTGGTGCCTGCCGGCCTGGCAGATTCCGGTTCCCTTGTAGATCCTCTTAAATACCAGGACAGCAATCGTCAGCCGGTAAGGTCGCTGAAAGATGAACTTGTAACTGTTAAGCTCAGGTACAAGGATCCTGACGGAACCGATAGCCGGATGTTTGAAGAGGTAGTTATTCGCGGTGAACGGAACTTTGAACAGAGCAGCTCAGATCTCAGGTTCTCGGCAGCGATAGCGGCCTTCGGAATGATGCTTAGGGGTTCAGAAAATAAGGGTGACATAACCTATGACACCATAATCGAAATGGCATCCGGAGCCAGGGGGAAAGACCCTGATGGATATCGTGCTGAGTTTATCAGGTTGGTTTCAGCTGCCGCAGGTCTGTCTGTCAGGCCCAGGTATTGATTATACCTGATGTAATAGTCTGTTGCCGGGCGCAGCTGTGGTAGCTGCGCCCGGACTGTCTGGTGGGCAGAGGCAACCTTAAAACAACATTCAGATACCCTGACCGGAAATGCCTTGAGGAGCAATTAAAAAATGTTAAATCTATATTGAAACCGGCTTCCATTATGGCCGCAATTTCCTTGAATCGCCTTAATAGGCTATATTTGGGCAACATGAGAAGCACGTTCAAAAAGGGAATGATTGTGACCGCGGCAGTATTTATTATTGCGGCTTTGGGGTTGTTACAGTTCAATAAAACAGCCAACCTGCATTACCATATTGACGGTTACGGACTTGTTGTCTCACACTCCCATCCATACGACAAATCCAATGATGCTGAACCTTACAAGACCCACCCGCACGGCAGGTTTGATCTGACAATTATGTCAGGTTCTGTGGATATGTCTGTTGCGGAATGGCCACATCCTCAGGTAAAGGCACCTTCATCTGATCCAATACAGTTTTACTCCTGTCTGGTTTCAGGCGAGCAGGATGTGCTTCATCCTATATCCGGTCGTGCCCCTCCCTTTATTACCATTTAAACAGTTTCCCCCACGAGAGACAAGTCTCCTTTGCTTTTTCTGCTTTGATCATTCAGGCATAAGAAGAAGATGAAAAAATGGTAATATATATAAGAAATAATGAGAATAAATAGAATTTATGCAGTACTCGCGATTGTGCTGTTCTGCATTCCGGCAATCAATGCCCAGACAAAGCGTACCGATGCCAATATATTCGGACATGTAGTTTCGGAGGGCAACCACATACCTTTTGCAAATGTGTATATCAAGGGTACTACAATTGGTGTTTCAACTGACGAGACGGGTCATTACAAGATTGTTAATATTCCGTCGGGAAGACATATTGTAGTTGCTCAGTTTGTCGGTTACAAGCCTGTTGAGCAGATATTGGTTATAGCAGAAGGACAAACCATTGAGGTAAATTTCGAACTTGAACCCGACATGCTTGGTCTTGACGAAATAGTGGTTACTGCCGACAGGAATGACAAGAACCGGAAGGAGGCCTCATCAATCGTAAACACAATCACACCAAGGATGTTCTCATTTACACAGTCGGTTACACTCAACGAGGGGCTGGTATTCTCCCCGGGTCTGAGAGTGGAGAATAACTGTCAGAACTGTGGGTTTAACCAGGTAAGAATGAACGGACTGGAGGGGCCATATTCACAGATATTGATAAACAGCAGACCTGTATTCAGCGGACTGGCAGGGGTTTATGGTCTGGAGCTGATTCCTGCAAACATGATCGAAAGAGTTGAGGTAATCAGGGGTGGAGGTTCTGCCCTTTACGGAAGCAATGCCATTGCGGGTACTATTAATATTATACTTAAGGATCCTATCAGAAACACGTTTGAAATCAACAGTACAGCAGGCCTTACCGGACTGGGCGTTGCCAACAGTGGCGGATTATCCCGCGATTACAATATCGGGGTCAACAGCTCTGTGGTTACGGCTGACAGCAAATCGGGTCTCTCAGTATTCGGTTTCAACAGAGGCAGGGAACCATTCGATGCAAACGGAGATTCATTTTCGGAATTGGCATTGCTTGACAATACTACCTTCGGGGCAAGGGCATTTCACCGTTTTGGGAGCAGAAGCAAGCTGGCCCTCGATTACTTTAACATAAGGGAAGAGAGAAGAGGAGGCAACAAATTTGATATGGTCTATCATCAGGCTGATATAGCTGAGGCAGTAACTCATAACATAAGTAATGTTGCAGTGACATATGATCAGTTTTTCAGAGAGATAGACAAGCTGTCGGTATTCATTTCAATGCAGGACGTGGCCAGGGGTTCTTACTACGGTGCAAATCAATCACTTAAGGATTATGGAAAAACAGATGGATTCACCTGGGTCGGTGGTGCACAGTACAATTTCAATACTGGCGAGAGAACAGTTGTCATTTCAGGCCTGGAGATAAGGAAGGAAAAACTCACTGACACAAAACTGGGATATGCCGATTATGAAAATGCATTAATTGAAGATGGGGTAATTGTAAGCGTTCCTCACACAGAAAATACAATTATTGCCTGTCAGGACTTTACTACCGGCGGATTTTTCTCACAGATTGAACAGGAAATTGGCAGATTCAGAGTGTCTGGTGGTGTAAGGTTTGACCTTTATGAAGTAAAATGCAACCTTACCGGAGAAAAAGACAACGGTTTAGTTCTTAGTCCGAGACTTAACTTTCTGTACAATTTCTCATCATTCCTTCAGGGTCGGGCTTCATACTCGCAGGGTTACCGCGCTCCGCAGGTGTTCGATGAAGATCTCCACATATCTACATCGGGTCTCAGACAGGTAATTATCAGGAATGATCCTGATCTTATACGTGAGAGGAGTCACAGTTTCATGGCATCTCTCGATTTCAACCGCAGGGTTGGCACCGTTAATCTCAACCTGCTTGCAGAGGGTTTCTATACAAGGCTCCAGGATCCTTTTGCCAATGAGTTCGGAACTCCTGATGAAAACGGAACTGTAGTATATGTCAGGAAGAATGCTTCTGACGGTGCGGTCGTCAGCGGGGTAAACCTGGAAATGAACATGATCCCCGTAGCAGGGGTAACAGTTTCAGCAGGAGCAACATTGCAGCAAAGCAGGTACGATACACCGGTCGAATTTGACGAACGCAGATTCTTCAGGACTCCCGACAGGTATGCATTTGCCACAATAAACTGGCAACCGGCAGGCAAATTTGAGGCCTCGCTTACAGGCACATATACCGGCCCGATGCTGGTGCCCTATTTTGGCATCAAGGCAACGAACCCTGAAGAGGGGATGCTTATAAGAAGTGATTCGTTCTTCGATATGGGTTTCAACTTCAGATATGATGTCAGACTTAATGGAAGCCATGCAGAGATATTCGGGGGAATGAAGAACCTCTTTAATTCATATCAGAAAGATTTTGATGAAGGGCTCGACCGTGATCCGGGATTTATCTACGGTCCGCTGGCACCACGTTCTATATACATAGGAATAAGAATGGGTGTGTTTTAGCCATGCATTGATGATTTAACCAAAAAAAAAGTTCCGGGGAAACTCCGGAACTTTTTTCTTTTACAATAAACACTATGTATCAGATTTCTTCTATACCAGTTTAACGTTTACTGCATTAAGGCCCTTTTTGCCTTCGGTGAGTTCGAATGTTACCTCGTCACCTTCGGTGATACGGTCTTTCAGACCTGTAGAGTGTACAAAATACTCCTTGCCTGTTTCTTCTTCCTTAATGAAGCCGAAACCTTTTGACTCATTGAAAAATTTAACAATTCCTTTGTTCATGATGTTAATTAATTATTACCCGGCAAAGGTATTAAAATAATTGAGATAGCAATCAAACAATAACAAAACTGTTATATTGTCCTTCCCGGATATTTTGTCAAAGCAATGGCGAGAGTCTCCATGGCATTCTTAAGGTCTTCTATTTTAAGGACATAAGCAATGCGCACCTCGTTTTTCCCGCTGCCCGGTGTTGAATAGAAACCAGAGGCAGGAGCCAGCATCACGGTCTGGTTTTTATGTTCAAACTCTTCGAGAAGCCATTGAGAGAACCTGTCGGCATCATCAACAGGAAGTTTTGCCACAGTATAGAAAGCCCCTTTTGGTTTTGGGCAATATACACCGGGCATCTTGTTAAGCTCTTCTACCATAAAATCGCGGCGGGCAATATACTCATCATATACGTTTTTAAAATATTCGGCAGGCGTGTCGAGAGATGCCTCTGCAACAATCTGTCCCAGTCCGGGAGGGCTCAGCCTGGCCTGGGCAAACTTCAGAGCAGTAGCCACAACTTCACAGTTTCTGCTTATCAGAACACCTATTCTTACACCACATTCACTGTATCTCTTTGAAACCGAGTCTAACAGAACCACATTCTGCTCAATGCCTTCGAGGTGCATGGCTGAAATGTGTTTTTCACCATCATAGCAGAACTCGCGGTAAACCTCGTCGGAGAAGAGGAACAGATCATATTTCTTTACTATGTCACGTATTTTGTAAAGCTCATCGCGAGAGTAGAGGTATCCGGTCGGGTTATTGGGGTTACATAGAATTATACCCTTTGTTCTGGGTGTGATCTTCTTTTCGATCTCTTCAACCGGAGGCAATGCAAAATCATCTTTAATATACGATGTCACAGGAACCACGGTAATCCCTGCAGTGGTTGCAAATCCATTGTAATTTGCATAGAACGGCTCAGGTGTTATTACCTCATCGCCGGGGTTCAGACATGTCATAAGTGCAAAAAGAACTGCCTCTGATCCACCGGCAGTGACAATCATATTGGTATGGTCAATGTCAATGCCTATGCCCTGGTAGTAACCAGCCAGTTTTCTGCGGTATGATTCATTTCCTGCTGAGTGTGAATACTCTATCACCTTCAGGCTGATATTTCTAAGCGCCTCCATGGCCACTTCAGGAGTGGGTATGTCGGGCTGACCAATATTAAGGTGATAGACTTTGCGTCCCTTTCTCTTTGCCTCCTCGGCATAGGGAACCAGTTTTCTTATCGGGGAAGCTGGCATTGCTTTACCCTTTTCGGATATCGATGGCATGATTGTTTAGAATTAGTTTAATATCTGACAAATGTAAAAAAAATCAAACCGGCTATCCATGATTTCAATCAACAAGAACAATTATTTTTATTTTTGATATTACGATCATACGACTATGCAAAAATTAAACGGCTTAAGGTTTCTGACATTTCTGCTTCTTATTGCAGGAACCGCGGTTACTGCAGACGGACAGAGAGGACATCAGAGCAGGATAAAGTGGGAAAAGGAGAGGCTCGCACCGGGGCTGGTGCTGAAATCGGCTGACGCGGTATCGGGTGACTCCCTGCCTCAGAACCTGAACATCCTGGTTGTCAATACCCGGATGAGAGACATCTCAGTTGTGTATAATCCGCATAAAGGCAGGCGCCTGGCAGGTGTTCAGGCAGAAGAGGAGGGAGCAATTGCCGCTGTAAATGCCGGTTTCTTCAATGCTTCTGGCGGTTCTGTAACTTATCTTCGCACTGCCGGAACAATAAGTGATTCAGATACGGCCGCGGCATGGCCCCGAAATCAAAACCTGAACGGCGCATTGATGGTCAGTCTCAGTGGTGAAGTATCCATTATAAGGAGAATGACCAATGAATGGTTTGATAATCACGACGAATACAAAGATATACTGGTTACCGGTCCAATACTTGCAGAAGAAGGTGTTGCCAGTGATCTTCCCAATACTTCCCTGGTAACTGCGAGACACCCCCGCACTGCTGTAGGCAAAGCCGGCAGACGGAAAGTGATTTTGCTGACAGCAGACGGCAGGTCAGAAAATGCGGCAGGATTAACACTGCATCAGCTGGCCGGGCTGATGCTATACCTCAGGTGCAGTGAGGCGCTCAACCTCGACGGTGGAGGCTCAACAACAATGTGGGTAAAGGGCAGGCCCTTCGGTGGTGTGATCAACATGCCCAGTGACAACAAGAGGTTTGACCACGAGGGAGCAAGGGCTGTTTCGAGTGTGGTGGTCGTAAGGTGAGTGACTGGAGTAAGAAAAAGTTCATAAAGTTCATAGAGTTCATAGAATGTCCCTGGTCCAGCGGGAAGAAATTCGTTTCCTCTGATGTTTTTTTATAGTTTTGCACTCTGAATTGAGAATCACTGCTATTGCTATGAATATTCCCACAAAGTACGAACCGGCAGGGGCCGAAGCGAAATGGTACAAATACTGGCTTGAGAACGGTTTTTTCAGGAGTCTTCCCGATGAAAGGGAGCCTTACACAATTGTGATACCGCCTCCTAATGTGACCGGGGTCCTGCATATGGGGCATATGCTTAATAATACAATTCAGGATGTGCTTATCAGGAGGGCGCGTATGACCGGAAAGAATGCCTGCTGGGTGCCGGGAACAGATCATGCGTCTATAGCCACAGAAGCGAAGGTGGTGGCTAAACTGCGTGACGAGGGAATCGATAAGAGGGAAATAGGCAGGGAGAAGTTTCTTGAGCATGCCTGGGAATGGACCCACAAGCACGGAGGTATAATACTTGAACAGCTGAAGAGACTTGGAGCATCGTGCGACTGGGACCGGACACTATTTACCATGGACGAAGAGAGGTATGATTCGGTAATAAAGGTGTTTATCGATCTCTATAATAAAGGACTTATTTACAGGGGTGTGAGGATGGTTAACTGGGATCCTCAGGCCAAGACTGCCGTATCAGACGAGGAGGTGAGCTATACCGATGAGAACTCAAAGCTTTATTATGTTAAGTACCGTATTGCCGGAAGTGATGAATACATTACAGTAGCAACGACAAGACCAGAGACCATTCTTGGTGACACCGCCGTTTGCGCCAATCCTGCCGACGAAAGGTACAGGCACCTGAAAGGCCGCAATGTGATTGTACCAATGGTAAACCGGGAGGTTCCTTTCATTTTTGATGATTATGTCGAGATGGATTTCGGTACCGGCTGCCTGAAGATTACTCCGGCACATGACATAAATGACTATGAGATTGGCCTGAGACACAACCTTCCGGTAATAGATGTATTCAACGAAGATGGCACAATGAGTGAACAGGCCGGACTCTTTATCGGTGCTGACAGGTTTGAGGCCCGCGAACTGGCTTTTCGTGAGCTTGAAAAGAGTGGCGCGATAGTTCGTGCAGAGAGTTACAAAAACAAGATTGGCCGTTCTGAACGTACCAATGCAGTTATTGAGCCCAGGTTGTCGGTGCAGTGGTTCCTTAAGATGGAAGACCTGTCGAAACCGGCGCTGGATGCAGTTCTTGACGGAGAAGTTACCATATATCCTAAAAAATTTGTCAACGTTTACCGACACTGGATGGAGAATGTACGTGACTGGTGCATCAGCAGGCAGCTTTGGTGGGGGCACAGGATCCCGGCATGGTATTATGGTGAGGGTAAGTTTGTCGTTGCAGCTGATATCGACACTGCTGTAGAGCTGGCCAGAAAGGAGAGCGGTGACGATAACATCACCGGAGCTTCCCTGAAACAGGATGAGGATGTGCTTGATACCTGGTTTTCAAGCTGGCTGTGGCCCCTTACCTGTTTTAACGGAATCTCTGATCCCGATAACAGTGAGATCAGTTACTATTATCCCAGCAATGATCTGATAACGGCACCTGAAATTCTCTTTTTCTGGGTTGCAAGGATGATCATCGCCGGTTACGAATACAAAGGAGAAAAGCCTTTCAGCAATGTTTACCTGCACGGCCTTGTAAGAGACAAGCAGAGGCGGAAGATGTCGAAATCACTGGGTAACTCACCCGAGCCTCTCAACCTTATTGACAACTATGGAGCTGATGGTGTAAGAGTAGGAATGCTTCTCTGCAGCCCTGCCGGTAATGATCTCCTTTATGATGATTCGCTTCCCGAGCAGGGCAGGAACTTCTGTAACAAGATATGGAATGCCTTCAGGCTGGTAAAAGGATGGGAAAGGGATGAATCATTAGCACAGCCGGTGTGGTCAGCCGATGCCGTAAGGTGGATGAACAGTGTGATCGATGCGGCTCTCGAGGAGCTTGATCATCATTTCCACAGGTTCAGGATATCAGCAGCCCTGATGACCTGTTACAGGCTGTTCTGGGATAAGTTTTCGTCCTGGTACCTGGAAATTGTAAAGCCAACGACTGGTAAAGGAATGGATTCTGCTACCTATGATGCAACAATGGCCATCTTCGATAAACTGCTAAGGGTGATACATCCGTTCATGCCGTTCATAACAGAGGAGATATGGCAGCTACTGGAGGGAAGAAAGCAAGGAGCCAGCATAATGATTTCTGAAATGCCCGTTGCTGGCAGGGTCAACAGGAAGATGCTGGCCGATTTTGAAATGACATGCGAAATAGTGCGGTCGGTAAGGATGGTGAGGAAGGAAAAGAATCTGCCAAACAGGGAACCGGCAGATCTCTACGTTGTTTTGGGACGTGATGAATTTAGAAGATATTTTCCTGAGGTTATAAGTCGATTGTGCAACATTGGCACAATTCACCATACTGATACAAAGGTTGCAGGCGCCGCTTCCTTTATGGCAGGGACTATCGAGTTCTTTATCCCATTGAAGGGTGACATTGACACCGAAGCCGAAAGGGAGAGATTAAACAAGGAGATAGCTTACTACCAGGGTTTTCTTGACTCTGTGAACAAAAAACTTTCGAATAGCAGCTTTGTCTCGAATGCACCTCAAAAAGTTGTGGATATTGAGAAAAGGAAGAAAGCAGATTCAGAAGCAAAACTGTCAGCTTTGAGGAAACAACTTAAAGAATTGGCTTAAAGATCGCAAACACAGCCGATCGTGCCGGCTCCGAACCGGCAATTTTTTCTCGTCGGGTTCAGGATTGGATTACTCCCTTCGGTCGTGAGTTACTCTTTCTACTCGTCGGTTCAGGGTTCAGGTCGCCTTACATAATAATTCTGATCAACTTTTACGAGTTCCCAGTTATCATTTAACAGCAGGTTCCAGTCGTCCCCTGTTGCATGGTGTCTTGAGATTTTGACATTCTTTGCGGGAACCCTGAGTTCCTTCAGATTATGGGAAACGAGACATCCTGTTTCGTTTACAACAAGCTTGCCCCAGTTGTCAGAGACTCTGAGCGATTTGTAGATGGTGCCCAGGGTATCAAGGGTATTTGGGTCATCAGGTTCGAATCCGAAGGCAGGACTCTGCAGTTCAAAGAAGACGACCGGTTTTTCCGTAAAGGCACTCAGTTCCTTGTTTACAGCCTCCTTTATTCGTGTTTCACGTTCGTACTCTTCCTCCCTTATGGTATCAATTTCGTAGTTTATAGCTATGCTACCCGCAACATCCCTTATTATATCAGGCATTGTTATATTGTATAGTTCGGCTGTAAGCTTTCCCAGGTCTGCATTGTCAGCATCGAGGACTGAAAGTGAAAACCCTTTTTCATCCAGAAGGAATGCATACAGGGCTCCGTGTACAAAACCGAAAGTCTGCCCGAATGAACGGTAGCGGTAGTATTCGTTTATACCTGCAAGGAGCCTTTGTCTCTGTTCTTCTTTCGACTGAGTGCATAACCTGGTATATGTGAATGTTGCAAGACCCTCATAGTTCTCGAACCTTAACTCATCATTTACGAAGGCCGGGTACGCCTCATGCCTTGCACCCCTGAAGATGAGAGCATCGCGGATTGCCTGGTCGCGAAACTCTTCCTCTTCGGCAGAGATAGCTTTATGGAGTGCTTTCCATTCAAGCTTCAGCCACATCCTTGCGTTCCTTTCATTCATATGGCGGTTATTGAAGGAGCGGGGTGATATCCCCTTGCTTTTTTGCATGGCATGAGTGAATGCGTGAAAAGCATAGGCTTTGATCCTGTATTCGTCATCCCTGGCAGGAACAGGGACCATTGCGAACATTGTATTTCCATACTCGGTGGCGATTACATCGAGTATTTTTTCTTTTGGGTAAAGGCCTGTGTAGACCCCTTCTTTGGGTTTCAACAATCCGTCTGCGTCAGGTGCTGATGCAATTATTCGTCTTGATTCACGCTCTACAAACATGACAGGAATGCAGAGGTCCTTTCCCCAAAGGTGCCCCCCGTCACTGTCACATATCTCCCTGATAGAATTGAAATAGTAGAGAGCCCTTTCCGGAGTCATATAGGTAGTAGACTCAGGTTCGTTCCTGCAGGAACCCAGCAGGCAGATCATCAGAAGCACCGGAATACCATATCTCATAGGTATCTATTTTTTTAGCAGTGCCAAAATTATTAAAAAATGCAGTAATTTAAAATTAATTAACAGTTAAGAATGTTTTTATCTGATTTTGAGAATTTTTTTCATCATGACAAAGTTAATTTGTAAGTGTGGGTTTAATTGATATTTTTGCCCTACCTCTAATGAAATACCCGAATGTTATGAAAAACAGCGAAATAACCTTAAATCCGAATGAACTTGTTCAGTTTCTCAAGAAACCTGCTATTGAGTTTACAAGGGAGGATTTGATAAAATTCATTGAAGCCCGCACCATAAAAAGTCTTAATTTCAGGTATGTAGCCGAAGACGGTAAACTTAAGGCTCTCAATTTTGTTCCTCACAGTCGTGAGCACCTGGAAACCATACTCTCTGCTGGTGAGAGGGTTGACGGTTCCAGTCTCTTTTCTTTTGTTGAGGCCGGGTCGAGCGACCTTTATGTGATACCGCGTTACAGAACGGCCTTCCTCAATCCGTTCACCGAGGTTCCTACCCTTGAAATTCTCTGTTCCTTCTATGACAATTCGGGCAAGCCGCTTGAGAGTTCACCCGAGTATGTGCTCCGCAAGGCTCACAGAAAGTTCGCGGAACAGACAGGCTGCACCATTAAGGCCCTTGGCGAGCTTGAATATTATGTAAGGTCGTACAGCGATGAGCTGTACCCGCTTGTTGATCAGAAAGGATATCACCAGTCGAAGCCTTTTGCCAAATTTGAGGACCTTCGTGTTGAAGCTCTTGAGTTGTGCGCACGCGCCGGCTGCAAGATTAAGTATGGTCATTCTGAAGTTGGCAGCTTTACAAAGGATGGCGAGGATTTCGAACAGCATGAGATTGAGTTCCTGCCAACCGAAGTGGAGGTGGCTGTTGAACAGATGCTGATAGCAAAGTGGATACTCCGCATGCTTGGCTATCAGTACGGAGTCGAGGTAAGCTTCGCTCCAAAGATAACGGTCGGTAAGGCAGGCTCGGGAATGCACGTTCATCTGCTGATTGAAAAAGATGGCCGGAACCTCCTCGTGGAAAACAACAGGTTAAGTGATACTGCAAAAAAAGCCATCGCAGGTATTCTCGATATTTCAAAGGCCCTTACTGCTTTCGGAAATACGATACCTACATCATACCTCAGGCTGGTACCGCATCAGGAGGCTCCTACAAACATCTGCTGGGGCGACCGAAACAGGTCAGTGCTTATAAGGGTTCCGCTCGGCTGGATTGGTGCCGCGGAAATGATCCATGATGCAAATCCGGGAGAGCCTGCTGTTCAGACTGAGGAAAACTCAAGGCAGACATTCGAGCTACGCTCCCCTGACGGTTCAGCAGACATATATTGCCTGATGGCCGGACTTGTAATTGGAATAAAGCATGGGCTGGAGATGGATAATGCCCTTGAGATGGCTGAAAGGTTGTATGTTGACTACAATATTTTCAAGGAGCCGGCAAAGGCTGCCACCAGAAAACTTGAGGCTCTTCCTGCATCATGCTGGGATTCGGCAGACGCCTTGCTGGCACAGCGTGATGTCTTTGAAAGGGACGGAATCTTTCCGGCCGGAATGATCGAGAATATTGCAAGAAAGCTTAAGGCATTTGAAGATAAGGATTTGAGTGAAAGACTCTACGGAAAACACGACGAGATTCATGATCTCGTAATGAAATATCTGCACTGTAGTTAAATAATGCGGTGGCCCCATTACGCCTTTTACGCCTTTACACCTTCGATCATACCTAACACCTTATTAAAACGCCTTAAGGCTCATGTCAAGACTTTTGATATGATGGGTGAGTGCGCCTATGGAGATATAATCTACACCGCAGAGTGCATATTCTCTTACAGTACTTAGAGTGATCCCCCCAGATGATTCTGTCTCTGTTCTTCCATTTACAATCTCAACAGCTTTCCCTGTCTCCTCAGGGGTGAAGTTGTCGAACATAATGCGGTCTGCTCCGCCAGCTGCAATAATTTCACTTATATCATCAAGTCTTCTGGCTTCTATGACAATTTTAAGATCAAGTCCGTTTTGTTCGAGATATTTTCTGGTGCGGTTCAGGGCTGCGACTATACTTCCTGCGAAATCTATATGATTATCCTTGATCATGATCATATCATAAAGGCCCATCCTGTGGTTAAATCCGCCACCCAGACGCACTGCCTCCTTTTCCAGGAATCTTATTCCGGGGGTTGTTTTGCGGGTGTCGATTATCTTTGCACCGGTCTCTTTTACAGCGTCAACATATTGTGCGGTTACAGTGGCAATGCCACTCATTCTTTGCAGGATATTCAGGGCCAGCCTTTCTGCACGCAGGAGCGACTGTTGAGAACCTGTAACCGTGAAGGCAACATCACCGTGTTTAACACGGCTGCCGTCATTTACCATTAACAAGGGAACAATTTCGGGGTCTGTCTGCCTGAAAACTTCAACGGCAACCCTCAACCCTGCAATTATCCCTTCCTCCTTTACCAGCAGCTTCGCTTTTCCCTCACTGTTGGCATCAATACACGCAAGTGATGTATGGTCACCGTTTCCGATATCTTCAGAAATTGCCCTGGCAATTAAATCCTCCAGCTCTTTATCTTTCATCGTCAGGTTCAATTCTGATCTGGTGGATCAACAGACCCTCTTCTGTCTTTTTCAGCAGGAAATATACCCTGAAGTTTGCTTTCTCGGATTTGAGGGTTCCGATGGCATAGAATGCATCGTTCGCCGAGCCCTGATGTCTTATTGTAAAGTCCTTTACAGGGTATTGGATGAAAAAATCCCTGAGAATGGCTTCGGCGTTGGCCTTCCTGTAGAAATCCTCCTTATCCAGCAGCAGCAGCTCAACAGTTGCATTAAGATATCTGGCCAGTTCAGTAGCATTGCCTGCCTTGATTGCAAGTGATATGCCCGGTGGTATCTTGCCTGCATCCTGAGCCGACAGTGTCAGGAACAGAGGCAGAAACAAGGCTGCCAATGTTATTAACCTTTTTTTGTTCATGACTGATCTGCTACAAATTTGAGACCGACCTTTACAAAAGTACACTTATTTTCCATAATTCCTGATGCCCAAGGTATAACCGGGGCGCTTTTTATTCACGATTTTACTTGTTACTTTTGTGCTTCAGGCAGTTGTCAATTCTTATTTAATATTATCTCTTTCATGAAAATATCTTTTGTTCAAACCGGAAAGACGACAGAGAACTATATTAATGAAGGCGTCTCTCTTTATGAAAAAAGAATCAAGAAACTTGTTCCGTTCAGTATTTTAACCACACCTGCCGTAAAAAACAGACGTAACCTCAAGCCGGAGGAGATTAAGAACAGAGAAGGCAAATTAATACTTGATCTGTTGCATGACGATGATTATATTATTCTGCTTGATGAAAAAGGAAAAGAGTTTACTACGGCAGAGATGGGTTCATTTCTGAGGCGGTCTTTCACAGGATTGCGGAGAAATATTGTATTCGTCACAGGTGGCGCCTGGGGTTTTTCTCCTGAGGTATATGCCCGAGCTGACATGAAGCTTGCATTGTCAAAATTTACATTCCCGCACCAGTTGGTACGGTTATTGTTTATGGAGCAGCTATACAGGGTTTTAACCCTTATTGAGGGACTGCCTTACCATCACGACTAAAAATATCCTCTGTCTATGAAAGATATCCGCAAACCGGCAATAAGAACACTGATATTGTGTGTGTTGTTTCTGCTAGCCATTGCAGCAGGGAGGTTCTATTTCAGTGATGCTGAGTACAGGTTTCTGAGGTACAGGGTTGAACGTATCCTTGACAGAAAGCAGGAGTATATGTCAGCCAGGCTCGAAATTGTAAGGGAGACAGGAACAGATGCAGAGACTATTAAGACTCTTTCAGACCGGCTGGATATCAGAGAGATGAGGGAAAAGGGGCTTACAATACTTGTATATACGGGTAATGATCTTGTTTTCTGGACCGATAAATCATTTGATCTGCCCGTTGACTTTCATCAGGTTCACGACTCGCTGCCTGTTAATTTCATTCACAACGGATATTTTCTGAAAAAGACCTTGCATAGCGGTGATACAGCTATAATTGGACTACTAAGGATTTACAGCGAATATGACATAGAGAACAGTCTGGTAAGAAACGGTTTTGTCCCAAGCATGGGCCTTCCCGGCAATGCCGTTCTCCATCCTGAGAAGATACTAGGGGGGTATAATGTTATTTTGAAGGATGGCACGAGGGCGTTTTCTATAAGCTTCAGCGGTGAAAAGGAGAACTCCTTTCTGATGATAGTACCGATTCTGCTCTGGGTAGCCTTTCTGATATTTTTATTGCTTGTGACTGATGACATTACAAAATTCATCACAGGTTATTATGGCGCAACAGCCGGTCTGGTTTTTAAATTGTTAGTATTCTTCCTGCTATGGCTGCTTCTCTATAAAAACAATATACCTGAAGTACTTAAGAGAACGGAGCTCTTCATGTCCTCATCATTCTCATTATCAAGAATGATTCCCTCGATGGGCCATCTTTTTGTTCTAAGCATTCTTCTGGCTGATATTGCACGGACATTTTACCGGGATTTCCTGAATACAAAGTTTAAGCATACGGGTATTGCTAAAACATCAGGCGGTCTGATTATGTTGCTGGTTCCGGCGACGCTGATGATAATAACCATACATCAGGTGCTCTTTAAAATGGTCGGTCATACAAATCTGACCTTTGAAGGGTTCAGGATATCAGAGGTTACTTTCCTGTCGGTAACGGGAATTACATCACTCTTTTTACTGGTATTGGTCCCCTGTCTTTATATCCTGAAAGTTCTGAGAGTGTTTACCAGGCCCGGGTTCCTGCCGGT
Source organism: uncultured Rikenellaceae bacterium (assembly GCA_964568875.1). Classification (GTDB taxonomy): domain Bacteria; phylum Bacteroidota; class Bacteroidia; order Bacteroidales; family VadinHA17; genus SLNP01. Next base: position 56,546 of record CAZMSH010000013.1, read on the forward strand.
AGTCATAGCTGCTATTATCAACACTTCACTGTTTCCAGCAGCAGCTCTTTTTGAGATAAATACAGGAGCTGCCCTTGCAATATTTTTTGTTGTCCTTGTATTGATACTGTATTCTTATGTTGAGAGCAAAACGGGTATTTACAATCTTGCAGCATTCTTTTCAATGGCTGTTGCGATATATGCGACATGGTATATAACCCGGATTTCAAAGGATAATGAAATTGACAGCCTGAAGGTTTCTGCTGTTTCGATAGCTACTACTCATGATCCGGTTGCCGAGCATCTGCTCCTGGAGATGGACCTTAGAATCAGGGAAGATACAGTGCTGAAATCTATTCTTACCAAGACTTATTTTGAGCAGGATGACGCAGAACGTGTCACCGACTATCTGAGAGAAGTCTATTTTGTAGATTACTGGTTAAACTACGATTTTTCGGTAATAATCTGCAACGAAAGCTCTTCTCTGCTGATAGATGATGGTGATAACGTTGCAGAAAACTGCTTCACTTTTTTCATGGAGCGGTTAGATGAAGAAGGTTTGCCAGTAACAGGAACATCGTTCTATTTTCTTGATAATAAATCAGGAAGGCCATTCTACTTTGCCAATTACTATTTTGACGCGCCGCAGGGTGGGGTAAACGGCTTGTTTATTGAACTTTTTTCATATGTCAATGCTTTTCGCGAGGGATATCCGGAGTTGCTTAATGATGAGAAGTATATGCGTCCGGTCAGGCTTAAGGATTATTCAATGGCAAAATATATCGATGGTGACCTGGTATTAACATTCGGAGAGTTCTCCTATCCCAAGAGCGATGATGATATTGCCGGATCAGACCATGATTTCCATTCATTTGCCCGTGATGGCTTCGAGCATTTCATCTACCCCTTGGGTGACACCACGGTTATACTAAGCCGCAGGGAGATTCCGTTTTTGAGCCGGGTGGTCTCTTTCGCGTGGCTGTTTCTTTATATGCTAATTATTGCAGCAATCTCTGTATTGGTTTACAGGAAGCCGCCAGGGAGGTCCTTATTCATTCTTACATTCAGGCAGAAACTGCAGGTTGCATTTATAGGGGTCATCTTGTTTACATTTCTGGGTATAGCGGCGGGGGCTTCTTATCTCAGCATTGAGCAGTACCGTCAGCGACATTATGACAGCATCAGAGAAAAGGCCAGGTCATTATATATAGAACTGGAGCACAAGCTTTCAGTTGAGTCATCTCTTGATGATAGCTGGAGTGATGGTAAGTACAGGTCACTAAGCGAGCTTATGGTTAAGTTCTCGAATGTCTTTTTCACAGACATCAACCTTTATGACAAGAGCGGAATGCTTATGTCTACATCACGACCTGAAGTTTTTCTGAGAGACCTCACCAGTACCAGGATGGATAAGATTGCATTCAATAGTCTCAGTTCCATGCAGGAATCAGAGCATATTGCCTGGGAGAGAATAGGGAAGCTTGAATATCTCTCTATCTATGTTCCGTTTTACAATAACAGGAATGAGCTGCTTGCCTATATTAACATTCCATATTTCGGCATGCACAGCCGCCTGTCAGATGAGATTTCCAACCTGATAGTGGCCATCGTGAACTTCAGTCTTCTTATGATACTGGCTACCATGAGTCTCGCTGTTATAATAAGCGACAGGATAACATCACCTATAAGGGTTCTGGGTGAGATGCTGGCTTCGGTTCAGCTCGGAAAGAAGAGTGAGCGGTTGCACTATCCTGCCGGTGACGAGATAGGAGAGATGGTGAACCAATACAACAAAATGGTAGAGGAACTTGAAGAGAGTGCCCGCAAACTGTCTGTTTCTGAGAGGGAATATGCATGGAGAGAGATGGCAAAGCAGATAGCTCATGAGATCAAGAATCCTCTTACTCCAATGAAACTGAATGTACAGCAGCTTGAAAAGGCATGGAAAGATGAAAAACCGGGATTTGAAAAGAAACTGGAAAAGTTTACGCGAAACCAGATAGAATACATTGACAACCTGTCGTCAATTGCAACAGCATTTTCAAACTTTGCAAGATTGCCCAAAGCCGAGCCTGTTCATGTAGATCTGCTCGACCAGATAAAAACAACTCTGGAGCTGTTCAGGAACAGTGGCAATGTAAGTTTCAGGGTCTCCTGTTTCAAGGCATCAAAAATAGTCGTATTCGCTGATCGGGAACATCTTAACAGCATCTTTTCAAATCTTGTCAAGAATGCCATCCAGGCGATTCCTCATAATCGAGAAGGTATTATAAGGATATCTCTTGAGATGTCAGGAGACCGTGTACTCGTAAAGGTTGCCGATAACGGAACGGGTATCCCTGAAGAGATGAAGTCAAGACTTTTTACACCTTATTTTACAACCAAGTCGTCAGGGTCGGGTCTTGGCCTGAGCATAGTAAGAAGACTGGTTGAAGGCATGGGTGGCGAAATAGATTTTGAGTCAGAGCACAAAACGGGAACGGTATTTACAATCTCTCTGCCTGTACTCTATTCGGTTGAGAGTTAATGATCATTATTCTCAAATGTTAAGTTGCCTTGTACAATGTATAAATTTAGCTATATTAGCAGACACTAACCAAAAGCTTACAGGGAGTTGCCTGCCAGGTTGAAAATACTGTCTTTCATGCTATTGCTCTTTTTAGGCTTTAGCAGTCTCTCTCTGGCACAGGTTGAACTTTCAGGTGTTGTTAACACCTATGCAAAGGTCACCTCCGTGGGGGCAGATTTTGTGATTGTCTCATCTACTTTGGGATTTGCCGAAAAAGATACGGTGATGGTTGTTCAGATGAAGGGTGCAGTCATCAATACTCCTAATACTAACCTGTATGGTCAGGATCAGGACCAGACCGGGTCTCCGGGCTTGTATGAGTTCCTGATAATAGACCAGATAATTGATGCTGAGAATAAGCTTGTTTTCACTGCCAATCTTATCAACAGCTATTCAGCCGACGGATTCGTACAGGTTGTAAGGGCAAAATCAGTATCTGCTGCCCGTGTTACGGCAGAATTAACATGTGAGCCATGGGACCCTGCTACCGGTACAGGAGGTGTAGTGGCCCTGATTGTGGGAGGGAAGCTGGAACTGCTTGATAATATCAATGTTGCAGGTAAAGGCTTTTTGGGAGGGATGACATCTGTGGGCAGTAATATCTGTATCGGCTCTGATGATACGAGGAATTACTACTTCTATGACAGTTCTTCAGACCTTGGAGGTTTTAAGGGAGAAGGGATAGCAGTGTATAACTCTGCGCTGACACCTCTCTTTCCTGCTTTTGCCAAAGGCAAGGGAGCCAATTTCACCGGAGGAGGAGGTGGCAACGGCCGGTTTGCCGGCGGCGGCGGTGGTGGACACGTCGGATCAGGCGGTGTGGGAGACCTTGAAGCAGCAAGTTGCAACTATGATCCGTTTCCGGTTCCAAACACAGGAGGTTTTACTTCATGGACGATCACAAATTATCCCACCAGCCTCTTTATGGGCAGCGGCGGCGGAGCTTCTACCTATGCCGGGACAGGAATTGGCTCTCCGGGAGGTAATGGAGGAGGAATGGTGATAATTGTTACCGATGAGATAGAAGGCAATGGCTATAATATATCAGCCAGCGGTGATGCTCCTCCCTTTACTGCATCAGGAGAAGCCGGTGCCGGTGGTGGTGGAGCTGGCGGCGCTGTAGCTATTTCTACTGATAAATTCGGGACTACCGGCCTGACACTTCAGGTGAGGGGTGGTAACGGTGGTTCAGCTCTGGCCGGAGGATATGGCGGAGGCGGGGGTGGTGGCCGTATATGGATAAAGCCGGCATCATTACCCGGTAACCTTGTTGCTGATTTTGCCAGGGGAGTGGCCCAAGGTGGATTAGCGGCAAACGGAACAAACGGAGAGAGGAAGTTCGGTTACCCTGCTGTCCTGAACGGTTTCCTCTTTAACTCAATAAGGTCTTCAGTGACAGTTTCAGATATCGATTCAATATGTCACGGACAGACACCTCCAAAACTATTAGGCACAGACCCGGTGGGGGGAATAACTCCATATACGTACCAATGGCAAAAAAGCTATGATTCAATTACATGGATAAACCTTACAAATACAGAATCGCCGGGTATTAACTTTACTCCATATGATGCCGAGACTGATACCCTGTGGTTCAGGAGGGTAGTAACCGATAACACACCTGTTACTCCGCTGGTAGACATAAGCAAGGCGGTTAAGGTAATTGTGCAGCCCCTGATAACCGATAATGTTGTAGGCAAGGATACCATAATCTGTTTCGGACAGGATCCACTGGAACTCAGGCATTATAATACCGGACCGGGAGGAGGGAATAATATCTATAGCTACTTATGGAACGAAAGCACAGACAATCTGGTATTTACTGATGCTACAGGCATAAATAATGCTTCCTCTTTTGATCCGCCGGAACTTAGTGCGACAACCTATTATAACCGTATAATAACCTCAGGAAGATGCGTTGATACTTCAAATGTGGTTACGGTAACAGTATTACCCCTAATCGGTAACAATACAATCGCAGCTGATCAGGTTATTTGCCAAAACGATTTGTTTGCAGACCTGACGGGATCAACACCTGTGGGAGGCGCAGGTGCGGGCAGTTATACATATCTGTGGCTGTCAAGCGACGATGGTACCAGCTGGGGTGTTGCCGAGGGGGTAACAGGAAACCCTGATTACGATCCTGTAGAAACGTCTGCCAAATTCCCGGGAACGCAGTACTTCAGAAGAGCTGTGTTTTCAGGACTGAACGACTGTTGCGCTGATACAACTTCGATAGTTACGCTCCTAATGCATCCGCTGATAACCAATAACACACTTTCTATACTTGGTATTGCTGAACAGGAAATATGTTTCGGGGGTTTGCCCGCAGCCATTGACGGATTGGTTCCTGCAGGTGGCGACGGTGTTACCTACACCTACACATGGCAGGACAGCACAAAAGGGCGTTCATGGACAGACATTCCTGGCTTCATCGATTCCGATGCTGTTGGATTTCAGCCCCCGCCACTGCAGGACAGCACCAGTTACCGAAGAATTGTAAGATCGTCAGCATGTGCCGACACCAGCAATGTAATAAGGATATACGTACATAAACCTGTTACCAGTTTCGCGGTATCACTAATCTCAGGAGTTTCAGATACAACCATATGCAGCGGAGCTACTCCGAATCTGTTGACGGGAGAAGACGCTGCAGGAGGAGACGGTTCTTCATATATCTATCAATGGAAGCAATCTTCTGACAATACTGACTGGACGGCAGATGCCCCCGGAGTATCCAACGGACGTGACTATCAGCCACCCGCTAATATGACATCAACCACATGGTTCCGGAGAGAAACAGTATCAGGTGAATGTAGTGCTGTAAGCAATGTGATAACTATCAACGTGCTGCCCTCAATAGGCAACAACCTTATGCCGGCCGGACAGACAGTGTGTTACAATACTGTTCCTGCACTGATAGATGCTTCTACGCCAACAGGTGGTTCAGGTTCCTACAGTTACCTGTGGAAGGTCTACAATAATGTCGGAGACACTTGGGATGATGCCCCGGGGGTTAACAACCAGGAGGATTACCAGCCCCCTGCACTTATTTCTCCGACACAGTTCAAAAGGCTTGTCTTCTCAGGTCCTGCCGATTGCTGCTCCGACGAATCTTTGCCTCTGGCGATTGGCATCCACGACCTGCCGACGGGCTCCATAGTTTCAGCTGATGTTTCAATATGTCAGAAAGATATTACTGCCGATATAACACTTACTCTTGACGGGGCATGGCCGCTGACGGTAGTCCTCGATCCTGGCCTGGTTACACTGCCGGCGGCATCAGCATCTCCCTATACAACAGCGGTAACTCCAGGTTCGACAACAACATACACAATTGCCTCAATTACAGATGCAAACGGATGCCAGGCTACAGAAAAGACAGGTGCTTTTACAGTGACGGTAATCACCGATCCTGTCGCCATTACGCTCCCTGACGTTTCTGATGAGGTTTGCGGCCTTACCTATGAGCTTACGGCAGGAGCCGTAAATGCAGGAACAGGGGAATGGATAATACCCTCAGGAGTTCCGGTTGAGACATCTTCAGTATTAAGTCCTGGTGTACGCCGCGTTACTCTTTCTGCAGAATCATACGATACCTGGCAGTTCCTCTGGATTTTAACAAATCAGCAGTGTGTCGATACTGCCACCCTTGATGTGAGATTCTGGCAGGAACCGGATATTGTTGATGCAGGAGAGGATATAATAACCGCACTCAGTTTTGTAAAGCTGAACGCCTTGCAGCCTGCACGCTTCACATCTGCAATGTGGAGCTATCCCGGCTCGCCACCGGATATTGAATTTGTCGACAGCGCTGCAGCCGATACATGGGTCTCAGGGTTAAGACTGGGCGACAACGTTTTAACATGGCATGTGAGGAACGGTGTCTGCATAGACTCTTCCCTGTTAAATGTAACTTATAATCCAGTTCCGGAGGGTTTCTCACCAGACGGCAATGGCATTAACGATTTCTTTGAAATACCGGGTCTTGAGCAGACTGATAATGAACTTGTAATAATCAACCTGGCCGGTGCCGAAGTTGTCAGGTTTGTAAACTACAACAGCCTTTCAGGTTATTGGGACGGCAAGGACCGGAACGGTAAGGATGTGCCTGACGGGACGTATTACTACATGCTGACAGTAAGCAAAGAGAGTTATAAAAGCAGGATAGGCGGATATGTTATTGTTAAAAGAAGGAATAATGACTAGCGGGTCGAAGCATATAAAACTTGTGTTGGTTCTGCTGATTATTTCATCTGGATTGGCGCAGGCACAGACATATCCGGGGTTTAGCCAGTATCTTACCAATGGTATGGTTATCAATCCGGCATATGCAGGCTCAAGAGGTACGATGAGCACTCTCTTTTCTATCCGCAAGCAATGGACACAGGTCGCAGGATCTCCATTATTTCAGACCGTCTCAGCTCACGCACCCATGAAAAACAATAGGGTTGCCCTGGGGGTTTTATACAACAGGCAGTCTTTCGGGGTTACCGTTTTGCAGAATTTATACGGAACCTATGCTTATCATATTCCAGTTGGAAACGGCAGGCTCTCTTTCGGGATACAGGGAGGGGCTGATTTAAGTAACTCAAATTATGTTGGTATCTACACATCGACACCCAATGACCCTGCATTTACCGAGAGTGTTTCATCAAGCGTTCTGCCAAATTTTGGAGCCGGAGTATATTTCTACAGTAACTCGGTATTCCTCGGAGCCTCGGTTCCCGCATTTCTTAGCTACAGGGAATCAGGTAGTTCACCCGAGCTGAAAGTATACCACTCTTTCCAGAATTATGATATGCTGTTTCTCGCTGGTGGATTGATCACATTTACCGAGAGTTTCAGATTCAAGCCATCTTTGCTTGTCAAGTATTCTCTCTCAAGACCCATGGAGATAGATTTTAATGGTAATTTCATAATTGCTGACCTGATATGGCTTGGAGCATCTTACAGACTGGCTGAAGAGTCTGTGATAGGGATTTTTGAGATACAATTAAACCAGCAACTTAAAATGGGTTATTCATATGATTATCAAATGGGTAGTCTGAGTAGCTTCTCGAAGGGTACGCATGAAATGTTGTTAAGGTATGAATTTGGATATAAGGTAAGCGCAGCAAGTCCCAGATATTTCTAGTATGAAGAGATTTGTACGATATAACCTAATAGTAATACTGCTCTGTTCTATAAGCATTGCAACGGCTACAGGTCAGAACCAGCCTTCGTACGTTGTTGACAGGCTGAACATAAACTCACCCGACTTCAGCGATATGGCTCCTGTAATTTTCGGTGATGGCATTATCTTTTGTTCCAACAGGAAGAACAGTATTCTCAGAGACAATCGCACATTTGATGAAGACAGGGTTTATAACATTTATTTTGCTGAGATTGAGGAGCCGGGCCGCTTCCGTAATCCCCGCCTCTTTTCCAGGGAGCTCTCCTCTGAGATAAGTGAAGGACCCCTGTGCTTCTCTCCTGATGGCAACAGAGTTTACTTTACCCGCAACCTCAAGGAAGGCAAAGAGATAAGACGAAGAAACCAGAAGAACCTGCAGGGTATTTTCATTGCTGACAGGCAGGGTGACAGCTGGGTGAATATCAGACCGTTTGAACATAACAATCCTGATTACAATGTAGGTCATCCTGCTGTTAGTAAGGATGGCAATACCCTTTATTTCGCCTCTGATATGCCTGGCGGTAAAGGGAAATCGGATATCTGGTACAGTGTCTTCAGCGATGGCCGTTGGAGCCAGCCTGTTAACGCCGGCGGGATAAACAGTGAGGATGCAGAGCTTTACTTAAGCATGCATCACGGCGGAAGGCTCTATTTTTCATCTGACCGTCCCCCTATACGGCCCGGCTCTTTTGGTGGACTGAATATTTATTATGCTATGGTCTCTGAAGGAGACTTTACTGATCCTGTTATGCTTGATGAACCAATAAATTCAGAGGCTGATGATTTTGCTTTTACTGCATATGATGATGGTCAGAGTGGATATTTCACATCAACGAGGAGGAGGGATGATGATCTTTACAGTTTTGTTTCTGTGATTATCAGAAAAGATGATTGTGAACCTCAGCAGGAAAACAGCTTCTGTTATGAATTCTATGAGGTTAATGCAGTAGTTTATGATACGATTCCGTTTGAGTTTGAATGGGATCTTGGCGATGGTAACAGGAAAAGGGGTGTGCGTACTGAACACTGCTTCGACGGCCCTGGCACGTATATTGTCAGACTTAATTCCGTTAACCTTGTTACAGGCGAAGAAATGAAAAATGAGGCAACTATAGAACTTGTGGTTGAATTGATCGAGCAACCTTATATTACAGGGCCTGACACAGTTACAGTCGGTGATATGGTGCAGTTCAGTTCTCAGGAGACGCATTTGCCCGGCTGGAATATTGAACGTTATTACTGGAACTTCGGTGATGAAACTGTTGCCGAAGGTATTCTTGTCCCTAAAACATTTGTTATGCCGGGTGCGTTTGACATGCAGCTTATCGTGAGCACACCTCCCGACAGGGACGGTGTAGTAAGAGAGAGCTGTGTCACAAAAAGGGTAGTTGTGCTCAGGAGTCCATAAGAACAAATTTTATATCTTTACTGCGAATCAGATGGTCAAACAATACATTCAAATATTCCTGTCATCAGTTTTTTTCCTGACTGTTGCATCATGGAAGGCCGGAGCTCAGCCTGTCCCTGGTGAAGCAGAAAATATACCATATCTGATTACTTTTGGCAGAGATGGTGAGACATCATGGGGTGATGATGATTTTTCGCAGACATGGTTCTTTACTATCCCGGCAGATTACAATCAGCCTTTTTATATCAGGATATTCGATCCTGATACCGGCGGCGAGCATGATGAAATAAACGGTCTCTGGAATACACGAATGCGTTATTCTGTTTATGGAGGTGCCGGATGCTATACCCATCCGGATGCCAAGGGTATCGATCCGACGGGTAATTATCATAGTGGCACTCAGTTGTTTTCAAGGGTTTTCGGAGTAGATCCGGCCCGTGACAACCAATGGTTTACCTTCGGCCCCCTTAATCCCGCCGAGGGAGAGTTTGTAGCAGAGTTCAACAGTTATGTTTTCAAGATTATCTGTGACGGTATTGCCGGCGATGATGGAAACAACTACAGGTATTTCCTTAGCCGCGATGCTGATTCCAACCGGCCGATTGAGGGAGCCAATGCATTTACCTATGAGTATACCTTCAGGATGTGGAACGACCACGACAATGTCATGCATATCTACCCTTATGTCGATACCGGATGTATCTATGTAAGGGTTTTTAATTTTGACTGGGACAGTGACGGCGACGTAATGGTAGTTTCTGAAGTAAGGAAGGGTCAGCTTTTGAAAGTTTCAGGTGAAGATCACTGGACAGAGGATCGGATAAACGTCGATCCCAGGGAAATAGGGAAATCATATGATTTTCAGTTCCACAAGAGAAAGGACATGCTGGTTGGAAACAACAATGTGGTGGTAAGGGTAGAGAATCAGTACGGAGAGATGCTGCGGTTCTTCAGCGTTCCCATCGGAGGTGTTCCCAGGTATAATCCGCAGGCAGCATTCAAACCCATTAACAGAAAATAACACCATCAAATAAGGTGAATACCAGAATATCGATACTTTTCATTTTCCTCTTGCTGTCGGTCTTTCCTGCGGCACAGGCACAAAAGTACAACTTTCGTCATTTTGCTCCTCCGTCATTTGCTGACCCTGTTGTCTATTCAGTGAATCAGGACAATAACGGTTTTATATGGGTTGGAACAGGAAAGGGGTTGTACAGGTATGACGGCTTTGTCTTCAGGCAGGTATGGTTTGCCGATTCCTCTGAGCTGAGATTTGCCACGGTGATTTTTAAAGGCAGTGACGGAACCATATGGGTTGGCGGCAGTGACGGAACGCTACATTATTCTGATGGCGATGGGCTGGTGCAGGTAAACGGGGTAGAGTCACAGAGGGTTAATGATATAAGTGAGACACCTGATGGGGACATATATATTCTGACTCAAAACAACGGCATATTTGCAGTCTCAAAAAGTGATCGTGAAGTAGAATTAACTCACTTTAAGCCAACAGAGAACACTTTGTTCTTTTCAATGTGTTTTACTGCTGATGGCATGATACTGGCAGGTACAGGAGACGACCTCCGGCTTCTTACACTCGCCGAGGGAGATATTAAGACAGTCACCATAGCTTCGGGAATAGAGTACACAAGAGTCAATGATATAACAGCGGTACCTTCGGGTGGTTTTTATGCCGGCACCGAAGATAATGGGATATTCCATGTGACCGGGAGCAGTGATGGTTATACGGCTATGCCATTGTCTGAAGAGGAGGAGCTGGCTTTTATGCGCACACAGTCACTGTTTCTTGATGATGATGGCAATATCTGGGTTTCAACCTATGGAGCAGGAGTTGTAAAGATATATATTGACGAAGAGACTAAGGCTATTGGCGGTAAGCGATACTATAACCAGGAATCGGGTCTCGCCGGTAATGATGTAAGGACGGTATTTCAGGATAGTGAGGGTAATACATGGATAGCTCTGTACGGGTCAGGACTCAATATGCTGGCATCAGAAGCTTTTACATACTACAGGCCCGGAAACAATCCTGATGAAAACAGTGTAGTTTATATAGGGAGCAATGGTAATGAGATAGTTCTTGGAACCCCCTCGGGATATCATTTTTTTGACCTGTTCACAGGTTCTTCCATAAAATTTGAGTCTGTTACAAAGTCGACTGGAGGAGTACCGGCAACAACATACTATGCTGAGACTGACGGAACGGTCTGGATAGGTACGGGAGGGGCAGGATTGTTCAGAAAGCGTCCGGGAGAGCCGGTAAGGCAGTTCTTCAGAACAGCCAACGCCGGTGAAAATTATATTGCCGACATAAAACTTCATGAGAATAATCTCTGGCTCTCAACCCGCAATGGAGTAATGGTTATTAACAGTACGACCGGCAGTCTCCTGATAAAATTCAACACCCTTTCACAGCTGCCTCACAACAATATCAATCAGATATTCATTGACAGGTCCGGCACAGCTTATGTCGCCACGGAAGCTGGCAATATTTATACTGCTGATATAGAAGATGGGGTCTCAAGCGGAAGTTCAGAGATCTCCGGTCTGGTCAGAAGGAATGTCATACAGGCATTTTCACAATCGCCAGATGGCAGTCTCTGGGTTGCCACTCTCGGAAATGGCGTGTTTAACACCGACGGCACATCTGTAGCAGGGCTTAGTACCGAAAATGGTTTGTTGTCGAACTTTTGTTACAGCATCTTGTCTGATTCCGAGTCGATGTTGTGGATAGGTCATCAAAGGGGCTTTTCACGATTTGATCCGTCGTCAGGAACCATGTCTGTCTTTTCAACGGCATTTGCAGGCGGAGGCGACTGTAACCTGAATGCTGTTTATGAAGGACCCGGTGGTGAGATTTTTATCGGCACTACCGGAGGATTGATCGTTTACGACCGTAAGAAGGATCTTAAAGGTGCTGTACCTCCATACAATAATATTTTGTCTGTTACACTCAATGACAGGCAATACAGATTGCAGGATGAGATACTGGTGCCCTATAACAGATACCTTGTAAAAATCGATTATATAGGAATTAGTCATTCAAATCCGGAGTTGGTCAGGTACAGAACCAAACTGGGGAATTATGATACAGACTGGAGCGAAGTAGTTTCGTCAAGGCAGATAACATACCGGCTTACTGACGGTGAGTTCACGTTTTCACTTGAATCATTCAATGAATCAGGGGCAACATCTCTAAGTGAGGAGATGTTCACCATTGTTGTCAGAAAACCGGTCTGGATAAGGTGGTGGTTTATTCTGGGATGTATTGTGTTCCTTGCATCTGCAGTGGTGATGATAATACGAATAAGGGAAGCAAACCAGCGCAGGATGCGTGAGCATCTTGAGAAGGAACTGCAGGAGAGGACAAAGGAGGTTGTAAGGCAGAAGGAGGAGATCGAGCAGCAGAATTTTGAGATTACAGACAGTATTAACTATGCCAGGAGGATTCAGGCCAGCATTCTGCCTGATGTCTCCAAACTCAGAGAGGCATTCAGTGATGCATTCATAATATTTCTGCCGCGTGATATTGTAAGCGGTGACTTCTACTGGTTTGAGAAGCTGAGTGAAGATAAGTTCATACTGGCCTGTGCAGATTCTACCGGACACGGTGTTCCCGGAGCATTCATGTCAATGATTGGCTCTACATTATTGCAGGATATTGTTACCCGCAGGAATATTGTCAAGCCCTCAGAAATACTTTCAATGCTTGATGAGCAGATATTTTCCACTCTTAACAGGAACCTTGACGTAGGGGTCTCCAATGATGGAATGGACATGGTAATATGCGAGTTTAATCTTAAAAACAGGCATATAAGGTTCGCATCTGCAATGAGACCGGTAATACTTGTAATAAACGGAGAACCTAATTATATAAAGGGTAATCGTTCGTCTGTAGGAGGGATGGCGTTTTCCGAGAAATATTTTATCGACCAGGAGTACTACATGTCAGAGGGAGATGCCATTTATCTGTTTTCAGACGGTTTTCCCGATCAGTTCGGTGGCAGGGATGGCAAAAAGATGAAAGTAGCCAGGTTTAAGAAACTTATTGAGAGTGTAATAGGCCTCCCTATGGAAGAGCAGAAAGAGTACATTTCGAATTTCTTCCACGAATGGAAAGGGAATCATGAACAGATAGATGATATTCTCTTTATGGGTATCCGTTTCTGATTGATTACTCATCAGTGTAAATGCCATTGACCGCAACAGGAATCTCACAGGTAGATTCAATGTTGCTTTCATTCGTGGCTCTGTCAACGACGTAGAAATCATACAATATCGTATCGCCTGGTTCATAGAAATTATACAGCAGAGTCACTGTAATTTCTCCCTTAAGAATTTTGTTTTGTCCCAACCTTTCAAGATAGGGAATGCGGTAAGGCGTTGGATAGAGTGGGTCCTGAGGATCGGCAGGCAGCATAACCCCTTCTGTTTTCCTGTAAAGTGACAGAAACAGGTTGTAGGTTTCACTTACTCCTGAATATCCTGAACTGAGACCGAGATCGCCATCACCATCCTCGAAATAGAATGTAAGCTTTCCTGCCTTGGCATTATTGCCGAGAATATCGGTTGTATCGATGATTGTGAAACTTCTGAATTCAACTCTGGGTTCAGGAGGCAGTTCTTCTATCTCGAAACATCCTGTCAGAATAATTGTTGCTGCAGTGATTGTGAGAACGGATTTTACTATTCCTGATTTCATGACTGGTCATTTTAACATAATAACAGTTATAGGGGTCAAATATTATTTCTTGCGGAAATATATTTTTACAGGGGTTCCTGAGAAGTCGTATCTTTCCCTGAGCTTATTCTCTATATACCTTTTATACGGTTCCTTAACATATTGCGGCAGGTTGCAGAACAGGGCAAATGCCGGGTAATATAGTGGCAGTTGCGTTACATATTTGATCTTCACGTACTTACCTTTTATTGCAGGAGGAGGGTTCCGGTCAATAACTCCCCTGATAAACTCGTTAAGTTCCGCAGTGGGCACTTTACGAATACGATTCTTATTGACTCTGTCGAGTGCTTCAAGTATATTGAAGATCCTTTGTTTCTCTGTGGCTGAAATAAAGAGCACAGGATAATCGGTGAATGGTGCAGTCTTCTGTTTCAGCACCCTCTCAAAGTCCCTGGCAGTATTTGACTCCTTCTCAATCAGATCCCATTTGTTTACAAGTACTACAAGCCCTTTGTTGTTTCGTATTATGAGGGAAAGGATGTTCATATCCTGTGACTCAAGACCTCTTGTTGCATCGAGCATAAGCAATGAGACATCGGCGTTTTCAATAGCCCTTACCGATCGTAATATGGAATAGAATTCCAGATCTTCATTGATCTTTGCTTTTTTTCTCAGGCCGGCAGTGTCTATAAGCAGAAAGGTATGGTTGTATTTGTTATACCTTATATATATTGAGTCCCTTGTTGTTCCGGCAATTGGAGTAACAATATTCCTGTCTTCTCCCAGTAAGGAGTTAACAAGCGATGACTTGCCGACATTAGGCCTGCCTACTACTGCGATGACCGGAAGCTCTTCTTCAGGTTTGTCTTCACTTTCCGGTAGGCGCTTAACAACTTCATCAAGAAGGTCCCCGGTTCCGGAGCCATTTGCAGAGCTTATCGGAAAGTACTCTCCCAGTCCGAGTGAATAAAACTCCGTTGCCGAAAAGAGCCGTTCAGGATTATCAGTCTTGTTAACCACCAGAATTGTCTCCTTTTCTGATCTTCTTAGCAGTTCAGCAACACCTGTGTCCAGATCATGAACACCCTCAATGGCGTCTGTAAGGAACAGAATCAGATCAGATTCATCAATAGCAAGTTTTACCTGCTTGTTTATCTCCTCCTCAAATATATCATCGGAATTTTCAACATAGCCACCGGTATCAATAACGGAAAATTCGACACCATTCCATTCGGCCCTTCCATAGTTGCGGTCACGAGTTACTCCACTCTCTTCGTCTACAATGGCTTCCCGCGTCTCCGTAAGTCTGTTGAAGAGAGTTGACTTACCCACGTTGGGCCTTCCCACTATTGCTACAATTCTGCTCATTTCCGTTTGCTGGTAGTTATTATTGATATCCGAACTGTTTCAGAAGCCTCTGCTTTTCTCTCCAGTTTTCCGACACTTTGACTCTGAGGGATAGAAATACTTTTTTGCCTAAAAAATCTTCAAGGCCAATCCTGGCCATGGTGCCTGTCTTTTTCAACATTGTACCCCTGTGGCCTATGATTATTCCTTTCTGTGTGTCGCGTTCAACATGAATCACAGCCGAAATATTGATAATATCATCTGATTCTGAATATGACTCTATCTCAACCTCCACCGAGTAGGGCACCTCCTTGCGGTAGTTGAGAAGTATCTTCTCCCTGATGATTTCCGAAGCGAAGAACCTTTCAAAGCGATCGGATAGCTGATCCTCAGGGTAGTATGGTTCACCTGCCGGTAAGTTGTCAAGAATCAGTTCAAGCAGTGCAGTAAGGTTGAAGTTGAACTTTGCCGACAGGGGTATTACAACAGCGTCTGGAAGCCTCTTTCTCCATTGCTCAAGTACTGCTTCAACTTCCGATTGCGATGAAAGGTCAACTTTATTAACCGCAACTATCTTTGGCACAGAGCAATCTGCAACGGACGAAAAAAGCTGATCACTGTCGCTGACTATGTCCTCTGTAGTTGTTACCATGATAATAACGTCAGCGTCGTCAAATACCGATACTGCTGACTTTAGCATCGATTCCTGCAATTTGTACTTTGGTTTGAGAATACCAGGCGTGTCGGAAAAGACAATCTGAAAGTCATTTCCATTTAGTATGCCCAGTATGCGGTGCCTTGTAGTTTGCGCCTTTGAGGTGACTATTGAGAGATTATGGCCTAACAGAGCATTCATCAATGTTGATTTGCCGACATTAGGATTTCCGACAATGTTAACAAAGCCTGATTTGAAATTTTTCTTATTCATTTCGTAATCCCTCTTTTAAGCATGGATATTTCACTCTCTGTCAGGAATCTCCATTTGCCTCTGGGCAGGTTTTTTTTGGTAAGACCGGCAAAATAGACCCGGTCAAGTTTTCTGACTTTATAATCCAGGGCTTCCAGCATTCTCCTTACCACCCTGTTCTGACCAGAGTGCAACTCTATGCCTACCTGTGTCCTGTCATCAGTGTCAGGCCAAGCAATACTGTCTGCAGCAACCATTTCACCATCTATCTCTACTCCCTCTGAGAGTTGAATCATGTCACTTTTTGTCAGATCCCTGTCAAGCCAGACGTGATATATCTTCTTCTTTTTATACCTGGGGTGAGTAAGTCTGCCGGTCAGATCGCCGTCATTCGTAAGCAGCAGCACTCCTGTTGTCCCTTTGTCAAGCCTGCCAACAGGAAATATCCTCTCACTGCAGGCATTGCGCACCAGGTCAAGCACTGTTTTATCGGCATGCGGGTCAGACAGGGTTGTTACATATCCCTTCGGTTTGTTGAGAAGGATATAAACCATTGACTCTGCCTTAAGACTCTTTCCCTTATATCTTATGTCGTCGCTTTTTCTGACCTTTGTGCCCAATTCTTTGACAACCTTGCCGTTAACTGTTATATCTCCCCTTAATATTATCTGATCAGCTTCACGCCTCGAACATACCCCGCTAAGGGCTATAAACCTGTTAAGCCTGATCATCTCCTCAGGAGGCCCTGACATGTTCTTCCCGGGAGTCTTCTTTTTGATACGCGTTGGTTGCTGTTTTGCAGCCATATATGATTCTGATTTTTCGACTGCAAAGGTACAACTTATTGCCGATAATAAGGGATTGGCTTTTTTTTCGCAACTTTGCCTTGTATAAAAAGCTGTTACATGACCCTTATTAAATCAATATCAGGGATACGGGGAACTATCGGAGGAGTTCCCGGAGATAATCTTACTCCGGTTGATGTGGTACGTTTTACATCGGCATATGCATGCTGGCTCAGCCATCGACACGGTCGACGAAGGCTGAGTGTTGTTACCGGGCGTGATGCAAGGATGTCGGGGCCTGCAGTTGCATCTTTGGTAAACTCGACACTGGTTTCGATGGGAATAGATGTTTTTGATATCGGACTTGCGTCAACACCTACTGTTGAGGTCGCTGTAACCGGCCTGCGAGCCGATGGAGGTATTATTATTACTGCCAGCCATAATCCTGCCGAATGGAATGCACTTAAGTTGCTTAACGAAAAGGGGGAGTTTCTCAGCTCCTCTGATGGTAAGGAACTTTTATCGCTGGCAGCATCGGAGGCTTACAAATACTCTGTTGTTAATGAACTTGGAAAAATTACCCATGATGACAGCTGGACAAGAAAGCATGTAGATTTGGTTTTGTCTCATCCGCTTGTTGATCGCGAAGCAATAAGGAAGGCAGGATTGGTTGTTGCAGTTGATGCTGTAAATTCAGTCGGAGGAGTGATAATGCCTCTGCTGCTGGAGGAGCTTGGAGTTAAAAATGTAATCCGGTTGTATTGTGATCCTACAGGTGATTTCCCACATAATCCTGAGCCAGTGCCCGAGCATCTTGTAAAACTTTCTGAGACAGTAGTCAGCGGGAATGCTGATTTAGGTATTTCAGTAGACCCTGACGTCGACAGACTAGCCATTGTTTGTGAGGACGGAACTATGTTCGGTGAGGAGTATACCCTGGTGGCGGTTGCAGATTATGTACTGGATAAGATTAAGGGCAGTACGGTTTCTAATATGTCATCATCGAGGGCTCTTCGCGACATCACTGTAAAGCATGGTTGCGAATATTTTTCTTCACCGGTGGGAGAGGTCAACGTAGTTGAAGAGATGAAGAGGAGAAACGCCGTAATTGGCGGAGAAGGAAACGGGGGGGTGATTCTTCCGGACTTTCACTACGGGAGAGATGCCGTTGCAGGAGCAGCACTATTCTTGTCGCACCTGGCGAAATCAGGTCATTCATGTTCATCGCTAAGGAAGGTATATCCATCTTATGTGATGGTGAAGAGGAAAACGGAATTGCCTGAAGGCAGGAGTCTGGACGATATATATTCCGCGCTGGCAGAGAATTATAATGGTAATAATACAGATTTACGGGATGGAATAAAGATTGAATTTGAACATGGCTGGGTTCAGCTTAGGGCTTCGAATACAGAGCCGATAATAAGAATATATAGTGAATCAGTATCATTACCTGCTGCAGAGGGCCTCATAAGCGAGGTCGTTTCTCTTGTTAAAAAAATATAAATGGCAGTACTCTTTCAGAGCAGCCGGAATAAACATCAAACCTGGGCTGTCTATTGATAAGACCCTGAACAACCGGGGTTAATTATTGTTAAATATATGTTAATGAGGGCAAAAGAATGTGCATTTTGAATACTTTCGTTGTCTCATAAGAAAAGGAATAACAAAAAAGATAAAAGATCGATGAAGAAAACAATTATTATCACTGCAGTTGTTGCTATCGTTATTATGGTCGTGCTGGTAGTGGTCAACAGGGTTACCAATAAGGAGGATGCCTCAGTACTTTTTACCGAGGTGCGTAACGGGAACTTCGAGATTCTGGTGACAGTTACAGGGGAATTACATGCAGAAAATTCAACAGAGATTAAGGGTCCGGAGCTTCTGGGGGGGCGTAATATGAGAATTACCGATATAGGTATCCAGGATCTTGTTCCTGAAGGAACAGTTGTTGAAGAGGGAGACTATGTCGCTACTCTTGACCGTACTAATCTTGAGAACAGCCTTAAAGATGAGTACGACAGGCTTGAAACGCTGGAGAATGAATATCAGATGGAGATTCTTGACACCACTCTTACTCTGGGGGATGCGCGTGATAACCTCAGAAATCTTCTTTTTAATATGGAAGAGGCAGAGATAACCCTTGAACAGAGCAAGTTTGAGCCGCCAACCACAATAAGACAGAATACCATAAATCTTGAAAAGGCCAAGAGGCAGTATGAGCAGGCCCTTAAAGGATATGAACTAAGGGTTCAGCAAACCAGGGCAAATATGCGCAGGGAAGAGCTTAATCTGCAGCGGCAGCGTCAGAGAATCGCGGATATGGAAAATCTCCTTCGTCAGTTTATTGTGACAGCACCTGCACCCGGTATGGTTATCTATAAGAGAGAATGGGGTGGCAGTAAGCGGAAGGTGGGTTCCAGTATCAGACCCAATGATCCTGTTGTGGCAACTCTGCCCGATCTTTCATCAATGATTTCAACAACTTATGTTAATGAGATAGATGTCAGCAAGGTAAAGGTAGATCAGGTGGTGAATGTGTCTGTTGATGCTTTTCCCGATATGTCATTTACAGGAAAGGTTGTCAGCGTCGCCAATATAGGAGAACAGTTACCAAATACAGATGCAAAGGTGTTTGAGGTAGTAGTTAAACTTGATGCGGTAGATCCGATTCTTCGTCCCTCGATGACCACTGGTAACCAGATTGTCACGAAATCATTTGAAGATGTTAATTACATACCCCTGGAAGCAGTTTTCGCAACTGCTGATAGCATCCCTTATGTTTATACCAAGGATGGCCGGAGGCAGATTATTATGCTTGGCAGTTCAAATGAGGATCAGGTAATAGTTGAGAAGGGACTTGATGCCGGAGAGATCGTGCATCTCCTCAGACCAGAAGATTCTGATAATTATAAGCTGGCAGGAGAAGACCTTATTCCCGAAATAAAGGAGAGGTCGAGACTTGAAAGGGAAGAGGCAGAGAGAATCAGACAGGAAGGAATGCAGGCCAGGAGGCCTAATGGCAGAAACAATTCTCAGATGACCCCCGAGCAGAGGCAGCAAATGATGCAGATGCGCGGATCGCGTGAAGGAGGACAGCAGGAGGGAGCCGGAGGATCAGTGACTCGTCCGGTTGGCCAGGGCCAAAGGAATCAATAAATTCATCAGCTCACTTAAGCACTGAAAAAAATGTTCAAAAGGTATTTTCATGATATTGTAATAGCTGTTGAGTCTATTATATCCAATAAGCTTAAGTCGATACTTACAGCACTCGGAATCATTTTCGGTGTTGCAGCTGTTATAAGTATGCTGGCGATTGGCAAGGGAGCTCAGCAGGAGATTCTTGACCAGATAAAGATGGTGGGTGTGAACAACATACTTATCAGTCCGGTCATTGAGGAGAAAGGTGAGTCTTCAGATGAAAACGGAGAGCAGCAGCAGAATAAGTTTTCAAGGGGTCTGACACTGCTTGATGTGGAAGCCATTGTGGAAAATGTCCCCTCAGTAAAGAGTATCAGTCCTGAGATAGCCTATAATTCAAATGTTGTTCTTAACGGTATAAGGTATTCTGCCAAGCTTGTAGGTGTAACAAATGACTATTTCGATCTATATAACCTTCCCCTGCAATCAGGGGTCTTTTTCAATGATTATCAGGAGCTGCATGGTATCCAGGTATGTATTGTTGGATCAAATATAAGATCAAAATTTTTCAGCAAGGTTGATCCTATCGGACAATATATTAAATTTGATGGCGTTTGGCTAAAGATTATCGGTGTGCTGGAGAAAACAAATGTAACCCTGACAGGTTTTGAAGATGCCGGTATAAATGTTTATAACGACAATATATATATTCCGGTAAAGACTATGCTGATGAGGTACCAGAACAGAGCACTGGCACAGACCAGACCTCTTACCAACATAGGTAACTTCAGGGGTATGGGAGGCATGGGCCGTAGAATGATTATAGCATCTCTTGCCAGTAGTTCGGGTTCCACCAACTACCATCAGCTTGACCGGATTGTGGTTCAGGTTGAGGAGACAGAGCAGCTGAATCCAACTACTGAGGTGTTAAGCCGGATGCTTCTAAGGAGACATATGGGGGTCAAGGACTTCGAAATTACGGTTCCGGAACTATTGCTGAAGCAGCAGCAGCGTACAAAGGATATTTTCAATATTGTGCTGGGCGCTATTGCCAGTATATCTCTTGTGGTGGGCGGTATAGGCATAATGAATATCATGTTTGCATCGGTAATGGAAAGAATAAAGGAGATAGGAACCAGGATGGCTATCGGTGCAAAAAAGATGGATATTGTGGTTCAGTTTCTTTCTGAGGCTGTTCTTATAAGTGTGACGGGAGGTTTCATTGGTGTTATTATGGGTGTTGTGCTGTCGATGCTTATTGAGCAGATAGCTGATATAAAGACTATTGTGACTCCCTTCTCTGTGATTGTAGCTTTCGGAGTTTCTGCCGCTGTGGGGGTCATCTTTGGGTACAGTCCAGCCAAGAGGGCTTCGGAGCGTGACCCTATTGAATCTTTGAGATATGAATAAACCATTTCAGATGGTAACCATATAAGTGAAGGTATTTATTATACGTTGAACAAAACAATCTGATCGATATGAAGCAATTCATTACAATCCTGATCATTTCAGCCTCATTATTATTCTCATCCTTAATCAATGCCCAGGAGGTCAGGAGACTGACACTGGACGAGGTAATCAGATTGGCTGAAGACCAGTCTCCTAACGCACTGATCGCCAAGCACCGCTTCAGGTCCAGCTACTGGCGATATCGCTCATTTGAGGCAGAGTTTCGTCCTTCATTAACACTGACCGGAACAGTGATAGATTACAACCGGACATTCAACGAGCAATATATTGACGGTCAGTATGAGTTTGTGGAGAGAAATACGAACAACACAAGTCTTGCAATGCAGCTTTCTCAGAATATTGGACTTACAGGGGGAAGGATATTTGTAAGCTCCGACCTTACACGTTTCGATGTTTTTGGGAATAATGCCAAGACACAGTTCATTACCTCCCCGGTAAGTATAAATATTACCCAGCCGGTATTCGGCTATAATTCCCTTAAATGGCAGAAGAAAATTGAGCCGGTGAGATATGAGCAGGCTCAGAAAAGATATATCAGTGACATTGTAAGTGTCCATAGCCAGGCAGTAAACCTCTTTTTCAGCCTCGCTCTTGCTCAGATAAATGAGGAGATTGCAGAGATGAACTACTTCAACTCCGACACTCTTTTCAGAATAGCAACAGGTCGTTTCAACCTTGGCACCATCGCTGAAGATGAACTGCTGAACATGGAGCTGCAATGGCTCAACGCAGGTACAGCACGCAATGAAGCGAAGCTTGACCTTGATGACAGGGAGCTCCGGTTGCGGTCTTTTCTCGGGTTTAATGAGAACGTGAGGCTTGAACTGATCATCCCGGAAGAAATCCCTGAGCTACAGCTTGACGTAGAGCAGGTGCTTGCCCTGGCGATGGAGAATAATCCTACCATATTGCAGCAGCAACTGAGCCTTTTTGAGGCCCAGAGTTCTGTAGCACAGGCACGAGCCTCGCGAGGTATAAACAATGCCAACCTGATACTAAGCTATGGTATGCGACAGAGCGACGAGGAACTCAGGTATGCGTACGCTGATCCAATACCCCAGCAGCGGGTGCGCCTTGGCATTACCGTACCTATAGTCGACTGGGGACTGGCCAGGGGCAGGCTCAAGATGGCCCAGTCAAGTGAGGAGCTGACTCGGGTCCAGGTAGAACAGACTCTGACAGATTTCTCACAGAGTCTTATGCTTGATGTCCAGAAGTTTAATCTCCAGGCCGACCAGATACGCATTGCACAGAAATCGGATGAGATAGCCATGCGCAGGTTTGAGGTTACAAAGCAAAGGTTCCTTATAGGAAGAATTGATGTGCTGGAGTTGAATGATGCTGACAGGAGAAAGGACCAGAACCGCAGGGACTATATCAACTCACTAAGGAATTACTGGCTGTTTTATTATAACATGAGGTCGCTTGCGCTTTACGATTTCGAAAATGGCAGGCCTCTGTCAGCGGATTTCGATATGTTGATAAGGTAATGGCATAATGGCGTAATGGCATAATGGCATAGGGGCGTAATGGCATAGAAGGCGTAGAAGGCGTAGAAGGCGTAGAAGGCGTAGAAGGCGTAATTGGCGTAGAGGCGTCCGGAAATCTGAAGCTTTAACGGTGGTTTTAGCCCGGTTGTACCGATGCCGGGATGGTGAAACTTTTCACGGGTTGCCAACTTGTATAATTCACCATTAATGCTTTCAAAAAAAAATAATATCTTTGCGCCTCAATTAATAAATAATATTAAACCTTAATACATATGCAGAACAAAGGTGCTATTGTTTTTCTGGCAATTACCCTCGCTCTTGTCTCTATTTATCAGCTCTCGTTTACCGGAGCTACCTATATGGTAAAGAGGGATGCAAGAAGCTATGCCAATGGTGATTTGAGACTCGAAACCCAATATCTTGACTCTATCGCCTCACTGCCAAAGGAAGACTGGAATTTCCTCGGTTTCACATTCCGTGAGTGCCAGGCTAAAGAGATTAACCTTGGGCTTGACCTCAAGGGAGGTATGAACGTAATCCTTGAAGTTGAGGTTCAGGATATTGTAATGGCGTTATCCAACTACAGTACTGACAGAAACTTCAATGAAGCACTGAGGATTGCGAAGCAGAGGCAGCTGGAGAGCCAGACTGATTATCTCGATCTTTTCCAGAGAGCGTATGAAGAGCTCGATCCTAATGCCAGGCTAGCTGCTATTTTTTCGACCATAGAACTAAAGGATAAAGTCAACTTCAACAGTACCAATGAGGAGGTAATCAGGGTTCTGAAGAGTGAGTCGGAGACTGCCATTGAAAATGCCTTTAACATTCTGCGTACCAGGATTGACCGTTTTGGAGTATCTCAGCCCAATATTTCAAGGCTTGAGGGCCGGGGCAGGATTCTCATTGAGTTGCCTGGCGTGAAGGACCCCCAGAGGGTCAGAACCCTGCTTCAGGGAACCGCCAGTCTTGAATTCTGGGAGACTTATGAAAACGGGGAGATATTGCCTTTCCTGTCACAGGCAAATGATGTTCTCAGAGAGATACAAAAGTCAGAGCAGAGTCAGCAGACCATTCAGGAGCAGTCGCCGTCTGATGATATGACACAGCCTGCTGAGACCGCAGTACAGGATACCACTGCCACCGAAGGGCAGGAATCGCTGCTCGACCTTATAAAAGGTGAGACCCAGGATACGACTCAAATAGGAACATTGGAGGAGTTTACCCGTCAGAATCCTCTTTTCGGAGTTTTGAGACCCAATGTTTCGAATGACGGACAACCTTTTCAGGGAAGTGTCATAGGTATGTCTCACTTCAGGGATACCGCGAAGGTGAACCGTTATCTGGCCATGAATCAGATAAGGGCAATCTTTCCGAGAGATGTGAGATTCTTCTGGAGCCAGGATCCTTTCAAGTTTGATGAGTCAGAATCATATTATGAGCTGCATGCTATAAAGGTTACAACACGTGACGGCAGAGCTCCTCTTGACGGAGGTGTTATTACTGCAGCCCGACCCTCCACAGGAATGACCGGATCGGATATCAAGGTCGACATGTCTATGAACAGTGAGGGAGCAAAGGTATGGGCAAGGATGACCCGCGAAAATATCGGACGCAGCATAGCAGTAGTTCTTGATGGTTATGTAAGATCAGCACCCAGGGTAAGCGTTGAGATCAAGGGAGGAAATTCAGAAATATCGGGAGACTTCACTCTGGAGGAAGCAGAAGACCTGGCTAATATTCTCAAATCGGGAAAACTGCCTGCTCCTGCAAGAATCGTCCAGGATACAGTAGTAGGACCATCACTTGGAAAGGAAGCAGTCAGATCGGGTCTTAACTCCTTTGCAATTGCTTTCCTCATTGTCCTTGCCTATATGGTGTTCTTCTACAGCCGCAGGGCAGGAATGGTGGCCGACATCGCGCTGCTGGCAAACCTGTTTTTCATTATGGGAGTGCTGGCATCACTCAATGCGGTTCTGACACTTCCGGGTATAGCAGGTATTGTATTGACCATAGGTATGTCAGTTGATGCAAACGTAATTATATATGAAAGGATCAGGGAGGAACTCCGGGCCGGTAAGGGTATAAAACTTGCAGTGGCAGACGGATATAAAAACGCCTATTCAGCCATCATAGACGGTAACGTTACCACTCTTCTGACAGGTGTTGTACTTTATGTTTTCGGTACAGGGCCGATAAAGGGCTTTGCCACAACTTTGGTAATAGGTATCATTACATCGCTATTCTCGGCAATATTGATAACACGTATCATTTATGATACGATGCTGAAGAAGAACAGGGCTCTTACCTTCTCGATAAAGGCGACTGAGAATTTTATGAAGAATACATCAATAAACTTTATAGGGCTAAGGAAAACATTCTATATAGTTTCGGTAGTAGTTCTTCTGGTTGGCATTGGTTCGCTGGTAACAAGAGGCCTGAGTCAGGGAATTGACTTCACCGGTGGAAGGAGCTATATCGTCAAGTTTGATCAGAGCGTGAGAACCGATGAAATTGCATCATCACTGGGAAGTGTGTTTGAGCAAAATCCCCAGGTAGTAACCTTCGGAGCAGATAACCAGGTTAAGATAACGACTAAATACAGAATCGATGAACCGGGTGTGGATTCAGAGGTAGAAATGGCTCTTTTTGAGGGCTTAAAGGATTACCTGCCGGGTGTGACTTTTGAGGAGTTTATCGAGAATTACAGGACCGGTTCGGAAACAGTAGGGCCAACGATAGCAAGGGATATCAAAATAAAAGCAGTATGGGCAATAGGGTTGTCCCTGCTGGTGATGTTCCTCTACATCTTCATCAGGTTCCGTAACTGGCAATACGGACTTGGTGCAGTTGCATCGCTTGTGCATGACACCCTGTTTGTTCTTGGTCTCTACTCGCTGTTCTACGGAATACTTCCCTTCTCGCTTGATATCGACCAGGCATTCATCGCAGCGATACTTACAGTTATCGGTTACTCTGTAAACGACACTGTTATTATCTTCGACCGTATAAGGGAGTATAAAGGTATCTATAGAAAAAGACCACGGGCCGAAGTTATGAATATGGCCATCAACAGTACTCTGAGCCGTACTATTAATACTTCTTTAACTACATTGCTGGTACTTCTTGCAATCTTCCTGTTCGGTGGTGAAGTGATCAGAGGTTTTGTATTTGCGCTTATTATTGGTATAGGAGTTGGTACTTACTCAACAATTTTTGTAGCAACGCCTATCGTTTTCGACTCCCTCGGGAAAAAGGATATCAAAGAAAAGGATAAAGAATCGAAGTAACTATTTGAGAGTCTGAATAAGAGCCGCATCCCCATCAAGGGTGCGGCTTTTTATTACCGTATAACAGGTACCGGGTACCGGGTATCGGGTATCGGGTTCCGGGGAGTTTTTTCCAGTTTACCGTTTCCCGTTTATTTACTAACTTTACGACCTGTAAATTAACGGTGGTATGGGGACATTTCTTTTTATCAGCGGCCAGGAGATTTTAATCGTGGTTATTGTAGCACTGGTACTTTTCGGTGCCAATAAGATGCCCGAACTGATGAAGGGGCTGGGTAAGGGTATGCGTGAGTTCAAAAAGGCTGCTGATGAAATTAAGCGTGAGATTGAAGACAGCACTGTTGACATAAAGAAAGACATAAATGAGATGTCTGACGAAATTAGAAAGGACCTGAACAGTTAGGGCATTTCGGATTTCATCCGAATAAATATGGAAAATCCGGTTATTGAGTTAGTTATTGGTTTGGTACTTCTCCTGGGAGGCGGTGAATTCCTCGTAAGGGGAGGGGTGTCGCTGGCATCCAACTTCAGGATGTCTACCCTGGTAATAGGCGTGACAGTAGTTTCGCTGGGAACCTCGGCTCCTGAGCTTGTCGTGAGCGTGAATGCCGCTCTTTCGGGTCACCCCGATATTGCAATGGGAAATGTGATAGGGAGCAATATTGCAAATATCGGACTGGTACTGGGCCTTACCATTGTTATTCTTCCGGTGTTAGTAGATTCAAGGGCTCTTCTGTTTAACAGCCTGATAATGATAGGTTCGTCTATTCTTCTTTTCGTTTTTATCTGGGATGGCAGTCTGTCACGGACGGAAGGATTCTCTCTCCTGTCGCTGCTGATTGCTTTTGTATGGTATTCGATGCATCGTTCAAGAAGAAACCTGAGAAACGGTATAGGGGATATACCTGAAAAAAAGTATTCCCTGGTTATATCGATTGTAATAGTGGCCATATCAGGATTCGCATTGGTTTTCGGAGCCAGGTATCTGGTAGAAGGGGCTTCTGAAATTGCACGAACCATCGGGGTTAGTGAAAGGGCCATATCTGTATCGGTAATTGCTCTGGGAACCAGCCT
This sequence comes from uncultured Rikenellaceae bacterium, assembly GCA_964568875.1. Taxonomy (GTDB): domain Bacteria; phylum Bacteroidota; class Bacteroidia; order Bacteroidales; family VadinHA17; genus SLNP01. The sequence goes on from CAZMSH010000013.1 coordinate 83,875, forward strand.
TCCCGAACTGGCCACTTCAGCAATAGCAGCATTCAGGAAGGAGAGCGACATTTCACTGGGAAATATTATCGGATCAAATATCTTCAACATACTGGGGATATTAGGCGCTACAGCTTCCATCAGATCGATTGGTGTTTCTCAAAGGATACTTGACTTTGATATCATCTGGTGTCTGGCAGTCTCATTGTTCCTGTTTGTAATAATGTTACCTCTGCGTGTGGTAAAACTGGGTGTGATTAAGGGTGCAACTCTCGTCCTGATCTACACTACATATATATATCTGGTATTCTACAGTGATATAATTTAGGATTATTCGGAAAGGCATTATGATAAAAGCAGCAGGAATATCAAAATCTTTCGGGGAACTGCGGGTACTGAAGGATATCAATCTTGAGATAAGAAGCGGCGAGGTGGTGTCGATAGTCGGCGCCAGTGGTGCCGGCAAGACAACTCTTCTGCAGATAATGGGTACTCTTGACAAGCCTTCAAGTGGAAGGATCTACTACAATAATACCGATGTCACACTTATGAAGGGTAATAGTCTGTCAACTTTCAGGAACAGTAATATCGGATTTGTTTTTCAGTTTCATCAGCTGCTGCCGGAATTCACGGCCCTTGAAAATATCTGCATACCTGCATTTATTGCAGGCAGAGGAAAAACAGAAGCCGAAGCAAGAGCCCTTGAACTGCTGGGCTTCCTGAATCTTACCGACAGGAGCGAACATAAGCCTTCTGAACTCAGTGGTGGTGAACAACAGCGGGTAGCTGTGGCCAGGGCTCTTGTAAACAATCCTTCTGTAATACTCGCTGATGAGCCCTCCGGCAACCTCGATTCCGCTAATAAGGAGGAGCTTCACAAACTCTTTTTCAGGCTGCGCGACACCTTCGGACAGACAATAGTCATTGTAACCCATGACCGCCAGCTTGCCGGTATGTCAGACCGCATTCTGGGCATTAAGGATGGGGTAATTGCAGATGGGGTTTAGAAATCAATTCACAGAGATGGGATTGGGCAAAGCGGATTTGAAGGAATTTCTTGATGAAAAGGTCGAGCTATACAATAACCCCTCCTTTATTGCACCTGATCCCATTAGTATTCCTCACAGGTTTGAATCGCTTCAGGACAGGGAGATTTCCGGCTTTCTCACGGCAACCATAGCCTGGGGACGTCGAGATCTGATATTGCGGGGTGCTGACATAATGATGGCAAGAATGGGTGGTACACCCCATGAGTTTGTTACACGGGCACCTGATGATGAGTTTGAAGTTTTCTCAGACTTCGTGTACCGCACATTCAATGGTGTTGACTGCGTCTCATTCATGAAGTCACTTAGAAGCCTTTACCTCAATTACTCCAGCATGGAGGAGGTAATTGTTGAGGGCATGAAAGCTGACGGCGAGTTGACAACTGGTATTAGGCACCTGCGTAAACAATTTTTTGCCGAGTACCATCCTGCGAGGAGCGAGAAGCATTTTGCAGACATCAGCCGTGGAGCAGCAGGCAAAAGGCTGAACATGTTCCTGAGATGGATGGTCAGGCGCGACAACAGGGGTGTCGACTTCGGACTATGGAAACGGATCTCTCCTTCACAACTCTATATACCTCTCGATTTTCATGCAGGCAACACAGCAAGAAAGCTTGGCCTGCTGCATCGTAAAGCGAATGACTGGAAGGCTGTTGTTGAGCTGACTGAGGTGCTCAGGGAGTTTGATCCCACCGACCCGGTTAAGTATGACTTTGCATTATTCGGTTTGGGAATAAATGAAAAATTCAGGTAGGAAATGGGGAACGACTGGTTTGAGTTCAAGCATTTCAGAATAGATCAGCAGGGAGATGTGTTCAGGGTGGGAACCGACGGGGTGCTGCTTGGGGCATGGGCCGCTGCAGATAGCCAGCGAGTAAAAAGAATTCTTGATATCGGAACTGGAACCGGCCTTTTAGCCCTGATGCTGGCTCAGCGGTTTCCGGGGGCTGCCATAACAGCTATTGAACCACATAAGTCCTCATGGGAGGTGGCTGTGAGGAATGTCAGGGCATCACCGTGGGCCGGTACCATCGAGGTTCTTAATACGTCGCTGGAAGAGTACTCTGCAAATTGTACAAGCAGTTACGACCTGGTGGTTACCAATCCACCCTTTTTCTCAGGTTCACTGAAAAATCCTGATCCGCATAAAGCCTCATTCCGCCATGCAGGTGAGCTGACCACTGCAGACATGATAGAAGACAGTCTCAGGGTTATGACAAAAGAAGGTGTCCTCAGTGTCATCATGCCGTGGGCTGAGGGCAATGTAATGGTTGCTGAGGCTGCCTCTGCAGGACTTTTTTGCAGCAGGATGGTAAAGGTAAGGCCACTGCACTCATCACCTTTCAGCAGGCTGTTGCTCGAATTCACTACCCTGAGGGTACCTCCTGCAGTAAGGATACTGACAATGGGACACCCCTCCCATGGGGGGTATACCAATGATTATGTGGATCTTACCAGGGATTTTTACCTTAACTTCTGACCGGCGGTAATACAGGTGCTCTTAAGCGTATTGGTATTCGCTACGCAATATGCTCTGACATCGGCAGTCCGTACTCCTCAACCATCTTGATGTCGATGGTCTCAAGCTCGTCGAGAACCGGATTGTAGATACCGGGAAGCACGGGTCTGTAGACACCTGTAAGGGTAATTTTTCCTTCCAGCACCATCTTAACCGCAATTGCTGCCGGAAGTGATACGGTTCTTGCAATTGATGTGTTTGTTACCGGAGTTCCGAAGTCAACCATACTTGACTTGATAACCTCTCTGCTGCCATCCTTCCATTTTGCAACGAAAATATGCTGCATAACCACCATATCACGTTCCTCATTTCCGAGCATCATCCTGGCTATCATCCTGTCGGATGTTATCTCGAAAGGCGATGTTTCTCCGTAGCCCATTGGTTCATTGTCGAAGAAACCCAGAAATGCAAATGCCTCCATGGCCCTGCTGTTGACCTCAATACCTGCCTTCTTTGCAAGTAGACTGCGTGTGTCGCCGCTGCCAAGACCTGCCCTTTCAGCTACGAAAGCGCTCCATGTCATACCTGTATAGTCTTTAACTTCGTCGTCGAGCATGTTTATCGACTTCATCAGGTCGAGGGTTTCACACCAGCCCGGGAACCGGAATGTGCCGCGGTACATTGTTTTTGTCTCAGGAATACCGTAAATGTCTATATAGCTTATTGAATCACGATTGGGGTAGACTTCCAGCTTACCAACGCCGGGGAAGTCCATGCCAAACCGGTCTTTGAAGAGGTTTACCGGCTCGATCTCAATCTTATTACCCTTTTTAAGATATTGAGCGTTGTTGCGGCTTGCCAGCACAACTCCCTTCGGGCTCCATGAGAATTTATATCCCAGAGGATTTGTTGCAGCCTCAGGTGCCGGAAGGGCGCCGCAGAGTGAGTAGAACTCCTCTATCTCCCCTCCTTTATCGTGAACATGGTCTATTATCCTCATTGCAGACATATGGTCAATACCGGGATCAACGCCAATTTCGTTGAGGAGGATAACGCCGGCCTTTACCGCTTCATCATGAAGGGCCTGCATGGCGGGCTGAACATATGATGTTGTTATAAGAGGTTTTTTATGTTCGATACAAAGTTTTGCCACATCAACATGATACCTGTAGGGGAGCAGACTGACAGTAAGATCAGAGTCCTTTACCATCTTTGAGAGGGTAACCATATCTTCTGTCTGCCATGCAACCGATCTTCCGTTTTTATGGCCCCGGACAAGCACTTCCGCCTTTTCCACAGTACGGGTTGCAATAATAACTACAAATCCCTCTTCGAGGAGATATTCAACCATTGGCTTTGCAACCAGCCCGGCGCCGAGAATAAGTACTTTCTTCATGTTTGCAGTTTCCTTTTTTAATTGGGTTTAATACAGATTTATCTGGTGTTTTTCAGTGCCCTAAAAGTAAACAAAGATTCCGGTAACTGATATGATATTAGTCTGTTTCAATTACCGGAAATTATCAACAAAGTTTTAATATCTGCTGAATGGATTACTGGTCTGTTGTATATTTGTTCCGTTCCGCCGGTATTGCTATTTTTGACGGATATTCGTGCAAGGGCCAGATCAGTTATATATAAATGCCACATTCACAGAAGTATATTGAAACTCCGCTGATGAAGCAGTATTATTCCATCAAGGCAAAGCACCCTGATGCCATACTGCTGTTCAGGGTTGGGGACTTTTATGAAACTTTTGGTGAAGATGCGATAAAGGCATCGGGAATATTGGGTATAACGCTTACACGCCGGGCCAATGGTGCAGCTTCCTATGTTGAGCTGGCAGGATTTCCGCATCACTCTCTTGACACATATCTGCCCCGCCTGGTACGAGCCGGGCAGAGGGTAGCCATTTGCGAGCAGCTTGAGGATCCTAAGCTGGCGAAAAAAATCGTAAAGAGGGGAATTACAGAACTTGTGACACCAGGTGTCTCCCTTAATGAGAATGTACTTACCCACAAGGAGAATAATTTTCTCGCAGCTGTGCATATAGACAGGAAGGTCGCGGGAGTCGCATTTCTTGATATTTCGACAGGTGAGTTCTATGCAGCCGAAGGCACCTTTGAATATGCAGATCAGTTGCTAAGTAACTTTCAGCCTAAGGAAGTTCTGTGCGAAAAGAGGAAATCGGATATTTACACAGAGTATTTCGGGTCGCGTTTTTACACCTACAGGCTTGATGACTGGATTTTTACCCGTGATGCAGCCGACGACAGGCTTCTGAAGCAGTTCGGAACAACTTCACTGAAAGGCTTCGGTGTACAGTCACTATCGTCAGGTACTATTGCCGCCGGAGCAATACTTCATTATCTTGATCTTACTTGTCATGAGCAGTTGGGTCATGTCACTTCAATATCAAGAGTAGAGGAGGAGAGGTATGTCTGGCTTGACAAGTTTACAATAAGAAACCTTGAACTTTTCTTCTCTCCCTATGAGGGAGCCAGAACACTTCTTGACACTCTTGACAGGACGGTTTCTCCGATGGGAGGAAGGTTGTTGCGACGCTGGATTTCTCTTCCCCTGAAGGAGAGACAGCCGGTTGAGGAGCGACTTGATATTGTCGGACATATGGCCGCCGATCCGGGTTTCAGAGAGAATCTTTCATCTCATATTTATCAGATCGGAGACCTTGAGAGGCTCATTTCCCGCGTAGCGGTAATGCGTATCAACCCCAGGGAGGTGGTTCAGCTGAAGAGGGCTCTCAGAGCGCTGGAGCCGTTACGCAGGATTTGTGAAGAGAGCGGTGTTGAACCACTGAAGAATCTGGCATCTCAGATCAATCCGTGCACAAATGTGGCTGACCGTATTGAAAAAGAACTGACTGCTGATCCTCCGGCAGCTGTGGTAAAGGGAAATGTTATTGCCGCAGGAGTCTCTGCCGAACTTGATGAGCTGAGGGATATCAGAACCAGTGGTAAAGACTATCTGATAGCACTCCAGAACAGGGAGATAGAACGTACCGGGATTACCTCACTTAAGGTTGGATACAATAATGTGTTCGGTTACTACATTGAAGTACGCAATACTCATCGCGACAAGGTTCCTCAGGAGTGGATAAGAAAGCAGACTCTGGTAAGCGCTGAGAGATACATTACCGAAGAATTAAAGGAGTATGAAAACAAGATTTTAGGTGCTGAGGAGAGGATACTCAGTCTCGAGAACAACCTCTTCAGCGAGTTGGTGATTTTTCTCGCTGATTTTATTGCAACCATCCAGCTCAATGCGTCGATGGTTGCCAGGCTGGACTGTCTGTTGTCTTTTGCATCGGTTTCGGTTGATAACGGCTATGTCAGGCCGGTGCTGGATGATTCTGCAGTTCTTGATATACGTGACGGCCGTCATCCGGTTATAGAAAAGCAGCTCCCACCCGAGGATCCCTATATCCCCAATGATGTTTTTCTCGATACTGACGATCAGCAGATAATAATTCTTACCGGTCCGAATATGTCCGGCAAGTCAGCACTGTTGCGCCAAACTGCCCTTATAGTTATCATGGCACAGATGGGCTGTTTTGTGCCGGCATCGCAGGCGCGCATCGGCATTGTTGATAAGATATTTACCAGGGTGGGGGCATCAGACAACCTGAGTCTTGGCGAGTCAACATTCATGGTTGAAATGAATGAGGCTGCAAGCATTCTTAACAACATTTCAGGCCGCAGCCTTATTTTGCTTGATGAGATCGGACGCGGCACCAGCACTTATGACGGTATTTCCATAGCCTGGGCCATGGTTGAGTACCTGCATGAGAACCGCAACAGGGCCAAGACCCTTTTTGCAACTCATTATCACGAGCTTAACGAAATGGAGAATTCATTCGGCAGGGTGAAGAACTACAATGTATCGATAAAAGAGTTGGACAACAAGATTGTATTTCTGCGCAAACTAAAGCGGGGTGGCAGTGAGCATAGCTTTGGCATTCATGTTGCCAGGATGGCAGGGATGCCTGGAAGCGTGGTTATGAGAGCCGGCGAGATACTCAGGGAGCTTGAGCAGACTCATGACCGACAGGAGCTTACGAGACCCATTAATGAAATTGTATCGGGCAGGGAGGGTCTGCAGCTGAGCATATTCCAGCTTGATGACCCTGTACTGAAGCAGATCAGGGATGAGATACTTGGAACCGATATCAATAATTTAACACCAATGGAAGCTCTTAATAAGCTCTACAACATACAGAAGTTGCTCAGGTAGAATCATTTTTTGCTGTATCTTACATTCCTGACAATTGGAAAAGCCTGGCACAGGATAAAAAAATACAAAATAAATTTACAGATATATGAAAAGGAGTATCACACTTTTTGTGCTTATAGCACTGATAAGCGGCGTTAATGCCCAAAAGACGGCTTTTACTGTCAATGACGCGCTGAACGTTGTTTCTTTTTCGGTTCGCGATATAACCGATGACGGAATGCTGATAGCGGGTACCACCAATACAAGGCGTGACCGGCTGAATGTCGATCATCAGAGGTATGGGGATCCGAACTATGTCTCTCCCTCATACAGTAAACTTTTGATACTTAATACCAACACAGGTGAACAGACACCGGTGCTCAATGAGCCGGTGATCCTTGGCAGCGTTGCATGGTCGCCCGATGGCAGCAGCCTTGCTTTCATAATATATGAAGATGAACGATTCCGGCTGACTATCTATGATCAGGCAAGGAAGAGGGTACGCCGGCTAAATCTGCGCACAGACAGGGAGATTGCCTCCGGTTCCTCAATAATATGGACGCCCGACGGCAAGGGGGTGCTGCTGAATTTTCGCGAGCATGGATGGAAGGAGAAGGGTGACTCGATGTTCAGAGAGGCAACAGCGGGCCCGGTGACGGTTTATGACGGTAGCAGACCATTTTTGAAATGGGACGAGATAAGGAACCATGCTTCACTCTCTATGACCGGACTTGTGGACATAAACAGCCAGGCGGTCACAATGCTGCTGAAGGAGGAGCGTAACGGGAGCCTGCGGCTGTCGAAGGATGGTAAGTACCTGAGCTATGCCGTTACCTATCCCAAGAAAACTGTATATGATAACCGTGGCGGTGCTGAGTATCAGATGAACTATATTGAGATGGGAAATCCTGATTCTGTAAGGGTGCTTGTAAAGAAGAGTGAAAGGAGAATTTCTGTTACCTGGAATGATGAAAACAGTGTTTATGCCTATGCCGATTCGGCAAAGATATTTATTAACGGACCGGGTTGGGAAAAGCCCAGAAGAGTTGGGCGCGACACCACAGAGATAACAAAGAAGGATACTGTTAAGGTAAGGCTGAGCGTCAACCGTTGGAGTCCTGATGGATCGAAGATACTCGCTTCATCGCAGAACGGCTACTGGCTCGTCGATGTTGAGAGCGGAGAGATGGAAGATGTTTACAGGTTTCCCGAAGATCGCGAAAAGGAACCTTCTCTGTCGGTTACTGCCTGGAGTCCTGATGGCAGGTACCTTTATATGACAACCTCGGCACGGGACAAATGGGAAAGAGGACTGCTGATGTATGATATGGCAGAGAAACGGTTCAGAGAACTGGTTAAGGATTCAAATCTTTATTCGGGCTGGAGACTGACGAAGAGTGGTGACAAGTTTATTTACACGGTATCAGACGGTGATATGCCAACCGATCTCTATATTGCAGACAATGAGCTTCGGAATGTTAAACAGCTTACCGACCTCAACCCCTGGATGAAGGAGAGGAAGATATCGAAGAGTGAATTGGTAAAGTATCGCGATTCTGATGGTAAAGAGCTGTGGGGTATACTTTATTATCCGGTTGATTACGAAGAGGGTAAGAGGTACCCACTGGTATGTGAAATATATGAAGGTTTTTTCTCGAACGGCTACAACTACTCAATGCAGTTATTTGCTAACGCCGGTTATTTTGGATTCAGACCTTCGGTAAATCTGATACAGGGGTATCCGGGAGAGGCATGGATTAAGGGAATAACAGCAGGCATCAACAAGCTTATTGATGAGGGTTTGGTGGATGAGAATAAGCTAGGCGTGCAGGGAGGCAGTTATGGCGGTTACGCAACCTCACTGCTAATAACTCAGACAGACAGGTTTGCTGCGGCAATAAATATTTCGGGAAAGACGAATATTGTAAGCTTCCTTGGCGACAGTCCTAGAATAGGTACGCGCAATTATTCGGCAGCTGAGAATGGTCAGGACAGGATAGGTGAAACTCTGTGGGAGGCACCCATGAAGTATTTTGCCACTTCGGCGGTACTGCACGCTGATCGTATAAAGACACCGCACCTGATATTAACCGGTGAAGGGGACTGGAATGTGCCGGCTATTAACAGCCGGGAGCTGTACTACGCTATGCGCAGGCTCGGTAAGGAGGTTATGTGGGTCAACTATGTAAATGGAGGTCACGGCGCCGGTACTGCCAGTAACGAAGCCGACTTTTTCGACCATTGGGAGAGAGTTATAGGGTGGTATGAGAAGTATTTTAATAAGAACGGTGAACGGTAAACGG
>CAZMSH010000014.1:0-28747 GCA_964568875.1 uncultured Rikenellaceae bacterium
TGAAGAGGAAGCACCGGCTCGCAAGGCTTATCGGCTTCCTCTTCTTCATCCCGGTTATTAATGATTTCTCTGTTTTTATTCATCATTATCAGGATTTTCGTTGATTCTTTTTACTTCATCAAGCATCTGACGGGTGGCGGTCGATTCTATACGGATATCCATGGAAAGAATATCATCAGCAACCTCTGATGCCCGATCTTTCTGTCCAGATTCAGTAAGGAGCATGAAACGCTGATATCTGGGATATAGCATACCCGGTATCATGTTTTGTGCATTTATGTATGCTACCTCTGCCTGACTGACGTTGCCCAGTGCCCTGTGATTATCTCCCCGCGTGAGGCTGATTATCTGACTGCTGAAGTATTTTCCGGCATTGTCGAGTACCTCATTGCTTTTCCGGTAGTCGCCGGCCTGGCTTAGTGCCTTACCATACATCTGCAGGAATAATCCATCATCATTCAAAGGGACCAGTGCCTTTTCATATTTCATCACCGAGGCATCATATGCCTTCATGGAATATAGCCTGTGAGCCTCGCGCCACTCCTTCAGAGCTGCATAATAATCCTTTCGCTGCGAATAGAAAATGAATGGAAGCAGCAGCATAATTACGACTAGAGGCACAATACTAAGCCTTCGTAGGTGGCCTCTCAGCACAAGTATCTGTTGTGAATAAGCTGCCAGCAGGGCCGTAGCAGCCACTATCTGCAAAACGAACGGAGAAAGGCTGAAGGGATAGGAGAAGAGGCTGAAAGTAATATTGGCAATCAGCGCCCCTTTTAATCCTGTTATGGTTGCTCCGTTCAGTTGTTCACCGAATCCTTTCTCACTATATGAGGAAGGAGGTGGATTACCGGAGCGTGTCAATCGCGGGTGTAAAATGTAATAGATGCAGAGAATGCTGATAGCTAATGCAATAAGTCCTTTTTCGAGCCACAGTTCGAGGAGTTCGTTGAAAACATAGTTGGGTGACCCGGCACGATCGATCTCTGACTGTGTACCCCTTCCTGATGAAAACCATTCTGCCTGAGCCTGCATATAGTCGCGGGCGAAAGAGCCAGTTCCATGACCTGTAAGAGGTTTTTCGCCTATAAGAGTGGTAGTTACCTTCCATATAAGCAACCGCCCGTCAACAGACTCCCTCTTAAGTGAGTAAAGTGCAAAGGCAGAAGAAAGAAGAAGTATAAGCATCCCGGAAGCAATCAGGATTATGGCGCCAGTTCCAATATTCCTTACCCTTGTAAGTATGGATTTTCTCCAGGATCTCAGTCGTTTATGGTTCATTATAACGAAAAAGGATGCAACAGCTCCTGCTATCCACGAGGAGCGCGATGCGGCGGGTGGCAGAACCAGAACGATTGTGGCTATTGTTACTACCGACAGAGTGAGAATAATATGACGGATATACCATTCAGGAGATAATGCAATCCGGACATTTTTCTTCAATAGTTGTACAATTCTGAACTCAGCATTAACCTCAGGCCTGTTGCCATAAAGTTCGATAAAATAGGATAGAGAGAGAGGCATGGCGGCGACTATCCATCCTGAAAAGGGGCCCGGATTATGAAAGGGCCCGGTAATGCTGAACAGATTGTGTTTCGATGGGATCATTCCGTAGAGTTGTTGTAATCCCATTACGGAAATAATCAGAGTAACTCCGATCCATACTGGAGGGATAATTGTAATAAATACCGGGTTTGTGGCAATGATTCTGAAGGCCAGCCAGATAACTGTCCATAGGATATAGCTGTAAACCAGGGTGGGGCTGAAGCTTTCAATACCGTTGTGGATGAAGATTTCTGTCAGGGCGCACCATACAATGAAGCTTACTACGAGGATATCTGCAGTGGTGATCCTGATTGAGTTTTTCAAAATAAGACCCATAGCGGTTATGATTGCAACAGGAATAGCGGCCTTTTCCACAGCCATCATTTTAGCTGTAATGAGTCCATCGAACAGAAGGTTTGATACAGCCAGCGGACTCAGGAACAGGAATCCTGTGGCTATTATCATCGGTATTATATATAATATCTCCTTCTTCATCCCCTCAGAATACTATCGTATTGTTGTCAATGGAAAAAGGTTTCGAGAATCCGCCCCAGTAGAAGAGGGCATTCCCGGGCAGCCTGTTAAAGGATATTTCATATAGTACCTGTCTGTCAGGGAGTATATCCCCGTCATTATACCACACCTTTACGCTGTCAGCCCCATAGTAGAAAGACCTGTAGCTGTCGGAACGAACCGGCTCCCAGTTCCCGTTAGCCAGATACTGTAATGTGAACCATGAATCGGTGCCGCTTCTGTTAAGTTTTATCCAGTGCTGATCGGGTGTTTTCTCGATAACCACAGACTGTGGGTTCCCGAAATCGGGGACAAGCATATTGATTCTGCCCAAAGAGTCGAACCTGAAGGGAAGTGTATGAGGGACCATGTCATTTCCATTGAAGTTACACAACCTGTAAATGGTTTCCGGTGTAACTGAGGGTAATATTACCTTCCCTTCTTTGCCGGCAGTGGTAAAGGCAACCGGTCTCCAGTCACCGAAGTTGAATACGCATAAATAGACATATTCACCCTCAAGGTATCTTTCGAGCTGAAACTCAAGCATCTTAGCAGGTGCGTATAAATGCGTAATGTCGTAGTAATAAGGATTAATAAACTGAGAGTGTAGCCCTCTGGCTGCTGCCAGTTCCTCAGGAGGAGTGGAAAGGGCGAAAGTGAGCCTCCAAGTACGGGTCCTGTTCAGGTGCCTGTCAATGACTCCCCTGAACTTACCGTGCAGGCCAAAGAAGTATTCGGTTCCATCTTTATCGGCGACAGAGTTGTAGAGGTGTTGAGAGCTCCGGTGACGCCATGCCAGTACCTTGTCGCATCTGGCAGGCACGCCCAGCGACCTCAGTGCCAGTTGAAAATAGAGGGCCAGATTCTCGCAGGCAGCAACTTTCACCTGTTCAAGTTCATAGGGGTCAAGGTAACCCTGATAGAAAAGAGGTATTTCTTCAGAATAGACTATTTTTTTCTCGAGATGGCGTTTTACAATGTTAACTAGGTCAATAAGTTCATTGTTCTCGGTCAAAGAGTCAGGCAGCCATCTGAACATCGCCATGAAGTGTTTTCTGTATGATGTGAGGGGTTCGGTCTGACTTCTGTAAGGCAGGACATCCTTGCAGAAATCGTCGAATGAGAGATGCTGTGCCCACGGATAGTTCCATGCAGTGAAAGCATCGTCGATGTTTTCAATCAGGTAATCGGCTTTAATAATCTGAATGTCATAAACCGGGGTTCCTCTTACATATCTGTACCTGAGTGAGTCCATGACCCAGATGAGTCTTTTGAAATCACCCGGAGGGAATGAACTGTAGTCGAAGTCTACTTTTTTTCCGGCTTGTCCTGACAGGTATTGGGTCATTCCGTGGTGATATACCATATTATTAATAAGGAACCTTGCTGCTTCAAGTTTGAGGGAGTCGCCGTGATTCCCGGAATAGTGCCTGAGAACTTTTGCAAGTTCACTTCTGTTCCTGCCGGCCAGGGATGGTATTTCATCGTAGAACCGGCGCGAATTTAACCAGTAAAGGTTGATTGCCAGAATGGCAATTATTACCATTGCTATTGCAATGGTGCCCCTGGATTTTTGTTTTGACTTTATTGTCATTCAGACAGTAATTATATACTTGATGCCAAATATAACATGCCGTATACAATCTGCATTTTTCCTGCCTTCTCCGGATAACCGGACCTTCCTAATGATACCTGATTCTTTTCTTCACACTCGGGCCGGACCTTATTATTTTGCCGACAGCATCCCTAAAATCAACTATCAGTCACTGATTGCAGATCAGATAATTACAAAAATAAAAAAAAAAAAACGGGAATTGCAAAGAAATTCTTGAAATATTTAAAAATACTTTATTTAATACAGAGGCACACCCGAAATGGTAATTTACCGCTATATTTTTAACTTTTCAGAATATCTTTACTTAGATTAACAATCTCAATTTTTGTTTAAGAAAGGCTATGAAGAAGGTTGTAGCTGCAATATTTACAATAGGTGTAATGATTACTCTGGCAGCAGGCATGTATTGGCTTTCAGTGTCTATGTTTATCGCTATTGCGGTATTTTTGCTTCTTTCATTAAGGTGGGGTGATTATCCCTTTTTAAGGAGGATCGGATTTCTTAAGACCCCCTTGCTCTTTCTTATCGCAGTGGTTTTAGCAATAGTGGTCAGACTATTCTTCTTTGGCATTTATAATGTGGGTTCAAACTCAATGAGGGATACCCTTGTTCCCGGCGATTATGTTTGGGTAAACAAGCTAATTTACGGTCCGCTGTTGCCAACTTCGGTTTACGATATTCCATGGGTGGGGGTTGGATACTGGCTGATTAAGGGGAGACCGGCTGATATTTACAGTATTACAAGAATCCCATCCAGGCTTAAGGGTTACAGATCATCTGCTGCAAATGATGTGGTTGTCTTTAACAAGCCTGGTACGACTGAGGCGTTTATTAAGCGATGTGTTGCCGGGCCGGGGGATACTTTGGAGATAAGGAGAGGTGATATTTTAGTGAACGGAAGAGTGGTTGTTGATGCTGTTAAAGTAAAAAGAGGCGGCCCTGAAGTACCTGCCTGGAAGGTATATCCGGGCGTTGATTCCCTAGGCTGGGATATTGATAACTGGGGGCCATATATATTGCCCTGCAAGGGAATGGAGATAGTATGGGATGAGAAATCGTTACAACTCTATGGCAAACTGGAAGCCCTCTGTGAGATCAGGAGGACTGATGTAGTGAACGGAGAACCAGTCACACAAACTGATAACCATACATTCAAACACGATTATTACTTCATGGTTGGGGATAACAGGCATGCGAGTCATGATTCAAGGTTTTTCGGTCCGGTGCCTGATTATGACATAATCGGCAAGGCAACCTTTATAATATTTTCGAAAGGAGAGGGGCTTGGTTCCGGGAGAAGGTTCCTGCGAGGCTTTAACCGGTGATAGAAGAATGTTCGCATGAAGAGTGAAGATATGTTTCATTCCTTGTATTGATAATCAAAATAATAAATATATATTTGCACAATAAAGCAAATAGATATATCAAGCATATACGCGTTTATTATGAATCAAAAGATCAGAAATACAATACACTATATCCATGAAGTCATGGGAATTCAGGTTGTATTGACATATTTAGAAAAGGCATTTCTTGATAAACTCCCGTTTTATATACGTGAAAAGTATAAGCTGTACAAAACAACCCTATATAATACAGAAATCATATTGGTTGCTTTAAAAGATGAAGAATATCTGAGTATACTACAAGCCGAAAAGCACATCAGTCAGATCAGAGTTGTACTTCACTTAAAAGTTGTGCTGGTATTGGAGAATGTGCCGGCATATAATCGTAAAAGACTGATAGGGAAAGGTATTAACTTCATTGTTCCCGGCAAACAACTTTTCTTGCCAGAACTACTTATCGATTTAAGGGAGGGTAATGCAGGCAAGAAAGCAAAGCAGAAAAGTGAGAAATTACTCCCATCTGCCCAGTCCCTTTTGATTTACTATATTATCCACCGAGATGAGAACCGGAGTCTGGAGGAGCTCACTTTTAAAGAAATAGCTAACAAGCTCGGCTATACTCCCATGACTATTACCAATATCGTGGAGAATTTGAAATATCATGAGTTGGTTGAAGCAACAGGGACTAAGGAAAAGTTTGTTCGGTTTTGCTACGACAGAAATGGTTTGTGGTCTACATCATTACAAAAAGACCTGCTTGTAAGCCCGGTATTCAAAACGGTATATTTTGATGATAAACCCGAGGGTGTAAGTTTGTTATCAGCTAATATGTCTGCGCTGTCTGAATATACCGATATGAGCCCGGGCAGACAGCAATTCTTTGCAATAGAGAAAACCGTTTATTACAGCCTAAATAAGCGCAATGCACTTTTAAATGTTAATGAACACGAAGGCAGGTATGCATTGGAAGTATGGAAGTACAACCCACAAACACTTGTGGGGGAAATTCATGTTGATAAGCCGGCAGTGGATCCGCTATCTCTTTGTCTTAGCCTGAAAGAGGTTAAAGATGAACGAGTTGAATTGGCGTTAGAGCAGATAATAGCAAGGTATGTATGGTAAGAGGGTTAGACATTTTCAAAAAGTACTTCGAGCAATACCCTGAAAATTACGTGATTATCGGAGGTGCTGCCTGTGATTCTTTTATTGGTGAAGCAGGGTTTGTCCCCAGAGCTACAAAAGATATTGATATTATATTGGTTGTTGAGGCATTGACCACTGATTTTGTGAAACAGTTCTGGTTTTTTATAAATGATGGAAAATATCAGTTACGTGAGAAGAGTAATGACGAAAAGGAATACTACCGTTTCATAAAACCTGAGGATAAGAACTTCCCGTTTCAAATTGAACTTTTTTCAAGAAAGCCCGATGTTATTCTGTTGGAAGGAGACCCCTTTCTTACACCTATTCCTACAGATGATGACCTGTCAAGTCTTTCAGCCATTTTACTGAATGAAGATTATTACAATTACATAATAGAGCACAGCACGATTGAAGGAAGCCTTCACCTTGCCAACATTGAAGCTTTAATATGTCTGAAAGCCAAGGCGTTTTTGGAAATCAAAGAACGAATAGGGAGGGGAAGTGCTGAGGATTCAAAGCATCTAAGAAAGCATAAAGCTGATGTTTTTCGTTTAACGATTATGCTCACTCCTGAATCGGATTTTCCATTGCCTGATGTAATCCGGGCAGATATTGACCAATTTGCCGGGTTGATTGCAGGTGATTTACCCGACAGAGCAATTTTTAAGGAGATGGGTTTAGGCAACATAGACCCTGAAATTGTATTGGAACAATTAAAGAAGTCGTTCAGGGTGTAAGCGGGACATGAATCATGGCAAGCCAATAAAGGGCTCTATATCAACCCATTGTCGGCGAAGCTGTAGTAGGCTGAGCCTGCGATGATTATATGGTCGAGGAGCTGTACATCGAGCAGGGCTCCTGCTTCGCGGATCTTCTGGGTTATCTGAATGTCTGATTCGCTGGGATTGTTGTTGCCTGAAGGGTGGTTGTGGCAGACAATCAATCCTGATGCCAGGTTCTCGACGGCTTTTTTCATGATAATGCGTACGTCGGTTACGGTGCCACTGATGCCTCCCTGGCTTATCTTCATACGATTTATGGGCTTGTTCGACCTGTTGAGGAAGAGTATCCAGAACTCTTCATGTGTCAGGTCGGCCAGCAGTGGCTGGAAGATGTTGAAGACATCGGCGGAAGATTTTATCTGTCCGTTTTCAGGGGCTTCAGCCAGCTTGCGGCGGCGGCCGAGTTCGAGGGCAGCGGCTATGGTAACCGCCTTGGCCTCGCCAATACCCTGCAAAGCTTTCAGCTCGGGGATGCCCAGACGGCCCAGTGAGTTGAGATTGTTACCAGCGAGCGCCAGAAGCTCACGTCCCAGGTCTACGGCCGATTTGCTCTTTGTGCCTGAAGAGATCAGTATTGCCAGCAGTTCGGCATCGCTCAGGGCTGCTGCGCCCTTTTCAATGAGTTTCTCCCTCGGACGGTCAGAAGGGGCCCACTCGGTGATTTTGATTCCCATGAAGCGAGATATTATTCCGGGATACAATTTAGTAAAATTCTTATGAATTCATTTTCTTTTATCATCTATTCTTCTGTTCTTTTTTCTTGACAAAAAAGAACCAAAAAGTCAAGGCTTCAGATTTTTCAGGGAATTGTTACTCCGGTCAAATATACACGTTACAACTCGCCTTCGGCTCAAACAGTAACGCTCTATTCTGTGAAATGAGAGCCTGACTCTTTTATTTGACCTTCACAACAATTCTCAATCCTAAAAAATCTGCAGGCCGCCATGCTGTCGTACCTATGCTCTGCGCCCTTTGCTCTGTGCCGTTTCCCCATACCTCATACCTCCTACCGCTTACCCCACAAAAAAAGACCGTCTCATTTCTGAAACGGTCTTGCTGATATTATGAAGTCGTTACTATTCGAGACCCTGAACGTGCTTTGTAAGCGACGATTTGAGGTTTGCGGCCTTGTTGGGGTGTATAACATTCTTTTTGGCAAGCTTGTCAAGCATCGATGCTACTTTTGGAAGCATTTCGCCTGCCTCACTCCTGGTGCTGGTACTGCGAAGCTTTTTCACTGCATTACGCATTGTTCTGGCGTGATACCTGTTCTCAAGTTTTCTGGCTTCGGTCTGCCTGATCCTTTTTACTGATGACTTGTGGTTTGCCATTTTTGATATATACTTTTTTAATTGTTTCGAAAAAAATAACCCAGTTTCACTGAGTTACTCCTTCCGGTTGGTACTCCGTAGGGGAATCGAACCCCTGTTACCAGGATGAAAACCTGGCGTCCTAACCCCTAGACGAACGGAGCGTCAAAGAACTTTTTAAATGCGGATGCAAAGGAATTACTTTTTTTTGAAACCGCAAAATATTTTTTCAAAAATCAGAATATTTCCCGCAATCGCGCACAAGTCCATAATCTCTTAGAATACGTATCTTATTGAAAGACCTCCGTTGATGCCGTTCCATCCTGAATGTCCGATTATATTGAAGCTTGGAAGGAGGTCGAGCGAGAGGTTCAACGGGATTTCGTCGAAGGTGTATTCCAGTCCGATTATAAAGTCAGCACCGATGACGATACCGACGTCTACGTTGGTATAATACGGACTGTTGTCCCAGAAACCGGCATGGCCACCAAATCCCCAGAACCAGTTAAGACCGGGATATTTGCCTGTCCAGTGAACATTTTCATAGAGTCCGGTAATTACAAAACCGCCCCAGCTGCTGGCGAGTATTCCTTCGAATGCATTTTTCTGGCTTACAAAATGCTTTACGGTAAGCCCGTAGGGCAATCCTGCCCTGAGTCCGAGTGCTGTCTTATAATCCTGTCCGTTTGCTGCAACTGCCATTCCGAGGGCAAGAATCGTGATGAATAGTGCTTTTTTCATGGATATTAAGTTTATCTGTTCGTTATTATAATGTCTTTTGTTTTCTTCATCATGCACCCCACGTTCGCCAAGGCTTCGGAGGACCCTGCCTGTACCCTTCGCAACAATTAAGGGGGGTGCCCTCACATTCTATTAATATTCAACCCTGCCGGGGTTGCATCGTTGCCTTCTTCACCCTGCCGCGTCCACCGCAGCTTTAGCGAAGGCTGGTACCCTGTACATCGTCAGGCGGGTTGCAAACTTAATAAAATTATCTTTTCGTTTCTAAATATCTACATCGAATAACATCCTTTTAACGCAGCAACAGAAGGCTTATTGCCATTACTGCCATACCGGCGATCAGTCCGTATATTGAAAGATGGTGTTCGCCGTATTTTTCTGCTCCGGGTAACAGTTCGTCGAGCGATATGAATACCATAATACCGGCAACTCCGGCGAATAGTATTCCGAATGTGGTTTCGTTCATAAATGGTACCAGCACTAGGTATCCGACGACTGCTCCGACAGGTTCTGCCAAACCGCTGAGGAATGAAAGCATGAATGCCTTTCTCTTGCTCCCGGTAGCGTAGTATACAGGAACAGAGATGGCGATACCCTCGGGTATATTGTGAATGGCCACCGCTATGGCAATGGCAACCCCTATTTGAGGATCTTTCAGCGCCGCAACAAAGGTTGCCAGTCCTTCGGGGAAGTTATGGATACCGATGGCCAGGGCTGTGAATAGTCCCATACGCATCAGCCGGTGCTTATATTTTCCGGCCTGTGCCTCCTCGATCTTCTTTACCTCGTGTGGGTTTTCTTCTGAAGGGATAAACCTGTCGATCAAGGCAATCAGGGCTATGCCCCCGAAGAAGGCCAGTACTGTTACAAGCCATCCTTTATCCTCGCCGAGGGCTTCGGCAAGAGATACTTGTGCCTTGAAGAATATTTCAACGAAGGAGACATAGATCATTACTCCGGCTGAGAATCCCAGGCTTAAAGAGAGGAATCTGGTGTTGGTTTGTTTTGCAAAGAAAGCCAGAGTGCTTCCAATACCGGTTGCCAGCCCCGCAAAGAGGGTAAGCAGGAAAGCTAAAAGGTAGTTGTTGAACTCCATTTATGTTTCTTTTAAAGGGTTTCTGCAATTTGTTTGAGATCGGCACCGTCAAAGTCTCCTGAACTCATCAGCAAAACAGTACTCTCCGGTTCAGAGGAATCTGCAACAGCTCTGAACAGTTCCTCAGAGTTGTCGGTAACAAACAGGTTGCTGTGGCGGAAGGCTGCAGCCACATCCTCTCTTGAAAGATCGGGAAGCCTCTTCATCTTCAGGGCATGCGGATTGTAATAGACGAATGCCTTTGTCGCACTATCCATTGTTCCGGCATAGTGACCGATGAAATCGGAGTTCAGGCTGCTGAAGGTATGCAGTTCAAGGACAGCGATAATCTTCCTCTTGCTGTAGGCACCGGCAACGGCGTCTATGGTTGCCTTTACTTTTGATGGGGCGTGGGCAAAATCCTGGAACACAACAACATGTTCGTCATCGCGCAGCTTCTGGAGGCGGCGGGCTGTTCCGGGAAAGGAAGGGATCGCATCGTAAAACTGGTCTCCTGTCAGTCCTGCTGCCTGGCAAGCTTTAAAAGCGGCGCTGAGATTCTGAAAATTATGGTCGCCAAAGAAGGGTGCCGGAACGGTGCGGTTAACAGCCACGGCGAAGGTGCCAGCCCTGTTTTGCATATAGGCGTGTACCTTGTAGGATTTTCTGATTATGTCAGGACGGGCTGCTTCAGCTACGGCGGCGGCATTGTCATCGCCGGCATAATAGGCGAGGGTTCCACCGTGGGTTATCATATCAGCGAAAATGCGGAACTGATCGACATAGCCCTCCCAGGTGGGGAAGACATTCATATGATCCCAGGCGATGCCGTTGATGATTGCGATATCGGGGTGGTAAAGATGGAACTTGGGGCGGCGGTCGATTGCCGAGGAGAGGTATTCATCTCCTTCGAAGACGGCGATTTCAGAGTCGCTGCTGAGGGATACCATGGTGTCGTATCCTTCGATTGCCGAGCCGACCATGTAGTCGAATTTAATACCGTTGTATTTCAGCACGTGCATGATCATTGCCGTGGTGGTTGTCTTGCCGTGGCTTCCACCGACAACGATACGCTTCTTATCGCGGGTCTGTTCGTACAGGAATTCGGGGAATGAGTTGATGGTTATTCCCAGTTGCTGCGCCTTCAGAAGTTCCGGATTGTCGGCTTTGGCGTGCATACCGAGAATAATCCGGCCTGTATCGGGAGTGATGGTTTCAGGGAACCAGCCCGTATGCTTTGGCAGCAGACCATGCTTAGCGAGGCGCGATGCTGCGGGTTCGTATATCTCATCATCGGAGCCTGTCACTTCAAAGCCCTTGTTTTTAAGGGTGATTGCGAGGTTGTGCATCACGGCTCCTCCTATCGCTATGAAGTGTACTCGTTCCATGTTGGTTTTGGTTCCGGCCAAATTTTTATAGTTTTGGTGGGTAAACTTAATATCGGTTTCCCTTGTTTATTTGTTGAGGGGCTCAAAAATACGAAGATAATTATGAAGATTTATCCGATTCATATCACGAATTTTAAAATTGACGGCGGGGCGATGTTCGGTGTGGTGCCGAAGGCGCTGTGGAGCCGGGTGGTGACGGCTGATGGTAATAACCTGGTTAACTGGGCAATACGGTCGCTGCTGGTCGATACCGGCAGCAGGGTGATTCTTGTCGATAATGGTTATGGCGACAAGCTGAGTGAGAAGTATCTCAGGCATGTGCATCTGAACGGGGGCGACGGACTTGTCGGGGGATTGGCGAAGGCGGGCTACAAGCCTGAGGATGTTACCGATATGCTGCTCACACATCTGCATTCCGACCATTGCGGGGGAGGGGTGAGGCGCGGCGCGGGGGGTGCCGGCTATGAGCTTGTGTTTCCCAATGCAGATTATATTGTGAGCAGGCGACAGTGGGAGTGGGCCCTCAATCCGAACCTTCGCGAGGCCGATTCCTACCTGAGCGAAAACCTGCTTCCCATGCAGGAGAGCGGCAGACTGAGGCTTATCGACGGACCGATGCAATTGTGCGACGGCGTGGAGCTGCGTATCGCCGACGGACACACGCCGGGTCAGATAATTCCGGTTGTTGACCTGGGCGACCGCAAGCTGGTCTTTGCTGCCGACCTGATACCTACCACCTACCATATTCCGCTTCTCTGGAATATGAGCTACGACCTCGATCAGCTTAAAACTATTGGGGAGAAGAGCGCCCTTCTCGAGGAGTCAGCGGAGAACAACTATCTGCTGATGTTCCAGCATGACCTGGAAACGGAGTGCTGCACGGTGGCCCGGACAGAGAAGGGAGTCAGGGTGGATAGACGATTTAAGATTAACGATTTAAGATTTTAGATTTGCTCCCTCTGGTCGCGAGCTCGCCTGCGGCTCGGTTGCTCCCGTTGTTGCGAGCTCGCCTGCGGCTCGGTTCTGTGAGCTCACCCCGACCAATTCCGGGTTGGGTTGAGATTTGCTCCGGACACCGGATACCGGGCACCGGACACCGTTTACCGTTTTGCTCCCATTCGGTCGCGAGCTCGCCTGCGGCTCGGTTCCGTTTACCGTTTACCGTCTACCGTATTTTAGTTCACTTTAGCCACTCCTTTTTCTAAACTCTTTCCTATCTTTAATGCGTTAACCAATAATTCTAACCAAATCATACCATAATGGCCGCATTTATCTATGAAAAGCCGTTTCAGCACGGAAAGGACACAACAAAGTACAAGCTGCTGACAAAAGATTATGTTAAGAAGATTTCTGTCGACGGACGTGAGATTGTGAAAGTTGAGCCGGAGGCTCTTGAGCTGATGGCCCGACAGGCATTCGATGATGTCAATTTCTTCATGCGTACTTCTCACCTTGAGAAGCTGAAGAAGATACTTGATGACCCCGAGGCTACTGACAACGATCGCTTCGTGGCTTACATAATGCTCAAGAATACCGTTATCTCTGCCGAAGGTAAGCTTCCATGGTGCCAGGATACCGGTACGGCAATAGTCATGGCTCGCAAGGGTGAGAATATCTTCACCGGAACTGATGATGCGCTCCATTTGTCGAAGGGCGTTTACCGCACATATGATGAGAAGTATCTGAGGTACTCACAGATAGTGCCAGCAACGATGGTTTCCGAGAAGAACAGCGGCAGCAACCTGCCGGCACAGATAGATATATATGCTACCGAAGGCAGCCGCTATGAGTTTCTGTTCGTTGCCAAGGGCGGTGGTTCTGCCAACAAGACATTCCTCTACCAGCAGTCGAAGTCACTCCTCAACGAAGAGTCGCTGAAGAAATTCGTCAGGCAGAAGATAGAGGAGCTTGGCACCTCAGCCTGTCCGCCATACCATCTCGCTCTTGTTATTGGCGGAACCTCGGCCGAAAACTGTCTCAAGACGGTCAAGGAAGCGTCAGCGGGGTATCTCGATGACCTGCCAACAACAGGAAATGAGGCAGGAAGAGCATTCCGCGACCTGGAGTGGGAAGCCAAAGTGGAGCAGATATGTCAGGAGTACGGCGTTGGAGCCCAGTTCGGTGGCAAGTACTTTATTCACGATGTGAGGGTTATAAGGCTTCCGCGACATGCTGCCTCATGTCCGGTGGGTATGGGGGTTAGCTGCAGTGCCGACAGGAATATCAAGGGTTATATCAGCGCTGACGGTGTGTTCCTCGAAGAACTCGAGATGAATCCGGCCCGCTTTATGCCGGCAATGGCCCCGGAATTGGAGAAGCCGGTGGAGATCGATCTCGACAGGCCGATGAAGGAGGTTCTTGCCGAACTTACAAAACACCCTGTCAAGACCCGCCTCAAACTTCGCGGAACGCTGATTGTAGCACGCGACATTGCCCACGCTCGCATAAAGCAGATGATAGATGAAGGCAAGCCGATGCCCGAGTATTTCAAGAACCATCCTATATATTATGCCGGACCGGCCAAAACACCTGATGGTATGGCTTCTGGTAGTTTCGGACCAACCACGGCGGGAAGGATGGACTCTTACGTTGACCTTTTCCAGAGCCACGGAGGATCGATGGTTATGCTTGCCAAGGGCAACCGCTCGCGGCAGGTGATAGATGCCTGCAAAAAGTACGGAGGATTCTACCTGGGTTCGGTCGGCGGTCCGGCTGCAATACTTGCAAAAGAGAGCATCAAATCTGTCGAACTGGTAGATTTCGAAGAGCTTGGCATGGAGGCCGTCAGGAAGATCGTTGTCGAAAACTTCCCTGCTTTCATCCTTACCGATGACAAGGGAAACGACTTTTTTGACGAGTATAACGGGTAGGTATCAGGTATCAGGTATCAGGTATCAGGTATCAGGTATCAGGTACCAGGTACCAGGTATCAGGTATCAGGCGTAAAGGCATAGTGACGTAGAAGGGCGTAGAAGGTCATATACGGACGTTATTTATTCTGTCTAAGCCAACATGATGCTAAATGGTAATGTTGTACCTGCGATGTCGAGGGGGTTTGAGGAAAGTGACCTAAAGATACTTAAAAACAGGGAATCATGCAACCGTGCCAGACACCGTGCAAATTCTGACATTACTGGCTGTAAATCCGGCAATTATCTCTTTCTTAGTATATTATAGGCGCACAGGTAGCCTCCGAAGATGGCTCCCGAGAAACCGCCTCCGGTTTTGCCCCATGCCGAGGCAATATGTACGTTGGCGGGCAGGGCCGAGGCATCAATTGCAGGCTTTGAGGGAACCTGTGCAAAGCCGTAAACGGCACCACCCGGAGTGAGTGTATAGCGTTTAACTGTTGCTGCGGTTCCCACATCGCAGTAATCGACCAGTTTCCGGAACCCCGGCAGTATCTTCTCCATCCGCGTAATAAATATCTCAGCAACCTCCTCCTTTCTCCTGTTGTAGTCACCTTTCGCCATGCCCTCCCAGTCAGAGAGGTAATCGATACAGCACAAGGCACCGACACTCTTGCCTGCCGGTGCCAGTCCCGAGTCGATTCTGCCGTAGTCGACGAAAGTGAAGCTTCTCTTTTCATAGCCGGCATGGTTGTTTTTCAGAATGTCTGACTGACGTTCAACGGAATCGTCAAAGACAAATGTAGAGTAGTGACTGTTGCCAACCGATGCCAGATCGCCGCTGAAACCAAAATATACCGTCAACAGCGATGCCCCGGTCTTCTGTTTATCCAGTTCACCTTTCAGTTTTGCACGGTATTCTTCCGGAAGCCATTCAGCAAAGTGCGCAGGAGCATTGTTCATTACAATTTCAGCAGCAGTTGCCGTTACCTGCTCTTCCCGTGAGCCTCTTTTCTTAACATACGTGACGCCTGTAACGGCTCCGTTGTCGGTTGTCAGTCCGGTTACAACATGGCTGAGCAACACCTCCCCGCCATGATTTCTGATAAAGCCTGCCAGGTGATCTGACAGCATCTGCGAGCCTCCCTTTATGAAGCTGGCTCCTCCGCCGCCATAGTAGCTTCCCTGGGCGATGTTGTAGTAGGTCATCGATAGTGAATAGGGATCGTCGTGGAAGTAGCCAAGATTGCCCAGCAGTACCAGTTTAAGATCCTCATCGGATATTATGGAATCGAGCCATTCACCCACGCTCATCTCGGGAAGTGGTTCCCCTCCGGGTCCCTTTCTTTTCGGATTGAGAATCTGTTCGAAGTAGGAATCAATACCGGCCGTTTCGGCAGGGAAATTTTCCTTTAGCACCGTGGCGGCTTCTTCAGGGTCGTGCGGCACGGTTATGTCAACACCGCGGCACAGAAAGCGGAAGAACTCGGGAACTTTTACCAGTTGTACATTGTCAGTTATTCCCAGTTCACTGAATATGCGGTTTTTCATGTCGCGGGGTGACGGACCATCCATTTCGTGCAGCCCCACCTCAAGGGTGTAGTCACCTCTCCTGAAAGTGGTTGCACATCCCCCGGGCTGAGTGTGTTGTTCTATCAGCAGCACCTTTTTGCCTTCGCGGGTCAGCTTGGCGCCTGCTGTCAGTCCGCCCAGTCCGCCTCCAACAACAATTATGTCATAATCCATATAGATTCTATTTTATGTCAGGTATCGGGTACCTTTTAAACTCCTTAGTGCGATCAAACAGGTAACGGTAGTGGATATAATTTTTCACCGGCACACTCCCGACAGATATGAATATTTTCCTCATTCGCGGATTGAAGTCTGCTACCCATGAGAATTCAACCTCCGTGTAGTGGGGTTTCCTCTTCAGTACATCGTAAACGTGCAGTATGAATGCCGACTCGATACCCAGGTTCTGAAACTTCGGTATCACACCCATAAGCAGCCCCTTCGCCCTGGTCATGGTCTTACGCTTCTTCAGCCACACGAACCTGATCATGTTGAAAAGGTGCATCTTTCCATTCAGGTGCTTGAATATCTGGTTTACATCCGGGAACATAAGGTAGATTGCTATGGGCTTTCCCTCGAAATAGGCAATCCATATAAACTCCTCATCAACAATCGGCTTTGCCTTTTTCAGCACCTCTCTTATATACTCGGGCTTGAGAGGTTCAAAGTGAGTCTTAAACGATGCCCATGCTTCGTTGAAGGCTTCAGCGAAGTCAGTAGTCAGTTTTTCCTCGTCCTTCCAGGAGAAGTGTCGGAAAGAATATCCCGGTTTCGCTGCCACCCATTCGGCTATCTTCCTGAAGCGGTCGGAAAGGGGTGTTGTGACATCCATGTGGAAGCCTTCCATCTTGTAATATGTCTGGAACCCATAGGCTTCGAAAAGGTCTTTGTAATATGGATGATTATAGGGCACATCAAACGAGGGATGGGTGAATCCGTCGACCAGCAATCCCCAGTATTTGTCGGTTTCTCCGAAGTTTATCGGTCCGTCCATTGCCTCCATACCCCGTTCGGCCAGCCAGTTGCGGGCTGTGTCAAACAGTACCGTAGCAGCGGTGATGTCATTGATGCATTCGAAGAATCCCATACCCCCGGTAGGCTGGTCGTGACTATTTGCAAGGTTGTGGTCTATGAAAGCAGCGACCCTTCCGATAAGATTTCCCTTTTCATCTTCAAGTATCCACCTGTCAACTTCACCATGTTTGAAATATGGGTTCACGTCCGGATCAAATATTGACTCAATATCCATGTCGAGCGGACAAACCCAAACCGGATCATCCCTATATAATCTCCTGGCGGTGTTGTGGAACTTTTTCCTGGTCTTCCGGTCAGTAACCCTGGTAATGATCATGTCGTGAGTGTCAAGGATTAAACAAATTTACTGAGAGTAACGCAAACAGGTATGCAGAAACGGCATGACTGAACCTTATTTCCGGTATACCTCGTCAAGCAGTTCACGGTATTTCTCTGTTATTACCTGCCTCTTCAGCTTGAGCGTGGGAGAGAGTTCTCCGGTAGCGGGACTCCACTCATCGGGTACCAGGCGGAAGCGGAGTATCCTTTCATGCGGACTGACCCGCTTGTTGTACTTTTCAACTTCGGCAGAGATTGCTGAGAGTACTTCTTCAGATTCAATGAGTTTGCCCGTAACACGCGTTTCAGGGGGCTTTTGTGCCACTATATCTTCAAAGTATTTCATGTTTGGTGAAATAAGTGCACTGGCGAATTTTTCATGCTCTCCCACTACCATTATCTGGTCAATCATAGCCGACTCCTTGAATATATTCTCAATTAGCTGGGGAGCGATAAACTTTCCGCTCGAGAGCTTGAATATCTCCTTCTTGCGGTCGGTGACCATCAGGAACCCGTCATCGGTAAGGTATCCGATGTCACCTGTCCGGAACCAACCCTCCTCGTCGAATGCAGCCTTGGTGAGCTCCGGGTCGTTGTAGTAACCAATCATTACATTCGGACCCTTGCAGAGGATTTCACCATCTTCGGCAATCTTTACCTCTACTCCTTCAATGGTGAATCCGACTGAGCCAAGTTTGACGCCACCCTTGTACTGCCTGTTAATTGTTATTATCGGTGAGGTTTCGGTCAGGCCATACATGTTGATGATTTTTATGCCTGCAGCCCAGAACACTCTTTCCAGCCTTGGAGGGAGGCTTGCCCCGCCGCAGCCTACCAGTCTGACGTTATTGCCCAGGGCTGCCCTCCACTTGCTGAATATTAGTTTGTCGGCAATGGCAAGCTTTCTTTCGTAGAACCAGCCGTTCTCACCGAAGGGCTTGTAACGGTCGCCGAGTTTTACTGCCCAGAAGAAGAGGCTTTTCTTTACGCCGGTCAGCTTTTTGCCTTTTGAAATAATCACGTCGTAGAACTTCTCAAGAATGCGGGGGACGGCATCGAATCCGTCGGGCTTTATCTCCTGCATATTGGCTGCTATGGTACCCATATTTTCGGCATAGTAGATACTGGTATTGCTGTACTGTGTCTGGTAGTTGCCGAGGCGGCCTCCTACATGGCACAGTGGAAGGATGCTGAGGTATTTGTTTTCAGGCTTGAGATCAAACACCTCTGCCGCTGCCAGAAAGTTACTGACAAGATTTTTGTGCGAGAGCATCACACCTTTTGCCTTACCCGTGGTTCCTGAGGTATATATCAGAACCGCGCATGTTTCAGGATCAATGGACTCTTTTTGTTTGTCGATCTCCTGCTTTGTTTCAGAAGGGCAGTCCACACCCCTACTAATTATCTCATTCCAGTTGGGAGCCCCTTCAATTTCATCGAAGGTATATAAGCCGATAT
The DNA here is from genome assembly GCA_964568875.1 of uncultured Rikenellaceae bacterium. Taxonomy (GTDB): domain Bacteria; phylum Bacteroidota; class Bacteroidia; order Bacteroidales; family VadinHA17; genus SLNP01. The sequence goes on from CAZMSH010000014.1 coordinate 18,691, forward strand.
TACTGCCTGTTTCTTTGACAGCCGGTTCGACAGTGCGATGCAGCTTGGCATCGGAGACGAGCACCATTTTTGCCCCGGAATCCCTGATGATGTGTTCATATTCAGGGGTGCTGAGTGAGGTGAATACCGGGACATGGACCACTCCGAGCATAGCCATACCGAGATCGGCGAAGTTCCATTCCGGACGGTTGGAAGAGATGGTTATAATTTTATCTCCTTTTCTGATCCCCATTTGATGCAATCCATAGCAGATGTTTGTTGAATTGTCTATATATTCCTTAGAGCTGTAGCAGATCCACTTGCCATGTTGTTTGAAACAGAGTGCATCATCTTTAGCCGGCAACGACTTGTAGCGTTCCAGCAGGTCAAACGTGCGGGTAATATCCATTTTAGTTAGTGTTGGTCAGGTCTGAACCGATTTTACGGCAATATAGTAAAAATTGGGCACCGGCTTCTCTACATTGCAGACGAAAGTATGAGAAAAAAGAGCATATAATTTGTTTTTGTTTCTGTAATGCACTATTTTTGGTGCATAATAGAAATATAATGAATTTCATCGAATTCAGAAACAGGTTTCTGGCACTGGCATGCTTTAACACAAACCAGGTATACGCATCGTATCCGGAGTTTAACAGGAACAATCTTGTGAACTGGGTCAGGCAGGGTTACCTCATCCGGCTTCGGCAGGGTTATTATGCCTTCCCTGAATACAGAGAATCAACAGACTTTACACTCTATTTTGCTAACATTATATACAAGCCCTCTTACATATCATTACAAACTGCTTTGTCATTCTATGGGATTATCCCTGAGGCTGTACCTAATATAACAAGCGTGACAACTTTGAAGACAAAAACATTCAGCAATGATTTCGGGGAATATTCATATAAAAATATCAAGCCTGATATGATGTTCGGATATGAATTGAGGGTAATGGAAGGAGGCAGACGAATTATGTTTGCCACGCCTGAAAAGGCATTAGCAGACCTGCTCTACCTATATCCATTTTATAATACAGAACGGGAACTCGAAGAATTGCGTCTCGATGAATCATATATGGAGAATGACTTCAATACAGACAGATTAATGGAATTTTCTGACCGTATTGGGAGTAAAGCACTCAGTAATCGCATTGATTTGCTGAGAAAAGTCCATAACCTCTAATAGAATGCATATGATAGACCTGAACTTAATAAGGAACTTTTTCCCGGAGCAGATCAGGAATAATACACTTCTGGGTAAAAGCATGATGCAGGAATATATTCAATTGTCTATTCTCGATTACCTGTCCACAACACAACACATCCGAAAACTCATATTCATTGGCGGGACCAACCTTCGTCTTGTAAAGGGAATAGACAGATTCTCCGAAGATCTGGATTTTGACTGTAAGGAGATAAATGAGGAGGAGTTCATACAAATGAGTGATGATGTTATGCAATTCCTCAGAAGGAACGGATATAAAGTAGAATCCAGGGATAAAGATAGTCCTAAACTAACGGCATTCAGAAAAAACATTTACTTTCCAGAGTTCCTTTTTGATATTGGGCTTTCAAGACACAGGGATGAAAGGTTCCTTATAAAAGTTGAAGCTCAGGATCAGGGAGTGGCTTATACCTCGGAAATGAAAAGCATAAGAGGATGTGGTTATTACTTTCCATTCCCGGTGCCTTCTGACTCTGTATTATGTGCAATGAAAGCGACTGCCCTTCTGGAAAGAGGAAAGGGTCGTGATTTCTACGACCTGATGTTTTTATTGGGTCAAACTAAACCTGATTATGAATTTCTTACAAAAAGAACCGGCATTAAAAATGCAGATGAGTTAAAGGTTGAAATCAAAAAGCGTATTAAAATTACTGACCTGAAGACCAAAGCAAGAGATTTTGAACATCTGCTGTTCAATAAAGAAAATAGCAAACGGATACTCAGATTTGAAGAATTTCTTGAAGAGGCTATCTTATAAGAAAGCGAAACAAGTATGCAAAAGCCGGAAACCTTGTCCACATTCAGCCTGTACTTATAACAATTTAGTATTTGTTTATTTATCAATGTATTAACTTCGGAATCAGATGGTCTTTGACTGATCTAAAATCCATTGCTGATTATATTTCTGTTGATTCGGTGAAATATGCTTCCCTGACCTTGCAACGGATAATGAGTATTACAGCTTATCTGCAGTCTAACCCAAGAGTTGGACGATTGGTTCCGGAGGTCGGGAGAAATGATAGAATAAGAGAGATTAAACAACACTAAAACGCAATCTGGGTTTGTGGATATTATTATAGTGTCTGCAATTTTCTTTTTGCCGGGTGACACTTTTTGACACAAAGGTGATTTATATTGGTGCCTACATATGAGGAATGCGAAGCGGAGTTCTGTGCTGTGCGTTGGGAGGCATAGAAAAATGGTAATCTATGGTCGGTGGTCGGTAACGCTTGCCATCTGACGGAATGGTACTCAGATTTGAGGTCAGAATTATTGCTGTTTAGGTATACTTGAAGAATTAAGTTCATCAAGAAAACGGGACAGGCTTACGAAATCACTTCCCGGATGCCTGTCCCTGACCTTCCCTATGCAAAGAAAGGATATTACAAAGATAGTAATAGAATACAACCTTCAATTGCCAAGGATGAGGCTAAAGCAATAGTATAATGGTGCTTAACATTAATTAACAATAATTAACATATGGGGGGGTAAAATCAGATTCCCATTTTATGGCAGCTTGAGGGTTGCCTTGTAGTTATTGAAGTCAAAAATCATTGTCAGAAATCGGGCTTTGCACTTGACTCGTATTTCTTTTTTTGTGAAATTAGCGCTAATCAATGTTTGTAATATTATCAATCTCCCCCAATGGATGATAATGTTTCATATGTCGTAGGTGAACTTTGCAAAGAACTCGGAGTAAGTATTTCCAGTGACTTTCTTGCTGAGAGATTAAGATCGAATCCTTTCTATCCCTCATTCAGGGCTATATCAGACTTCTTTGACGAGAACGGAGTCCGGCACCGGGTTATCAAACTAACCACTGAAGAGCTGATTAGAACCGGTGGCCCTTTTATTGCCCACACACAGGAGCGTGGTGGCTATCTGTACTTCGTTAAATCAATAAACGCTGAATATGTTTTCTGTTCAGATCACAGGCGTGGAATTGTCAGAATTGGCACCGAAGAGTTTATTGAAAAATGGAGCGGTGTTGCACTCTTTGCCGATGGCAATATTGTAACAGATCATAAACAAATAAAGCACTACAGGGAGGATAAGTTAAGTGCAAGTTTGATAAAATGGGGGTCTGGTATTATGGCATTCCTCCTTCTATTACTTATTACCACAAATTTCATAGCATCTGCAACCGGGGGTGAGAGCTTTACTTTACCTGATAATTTCTTCATCCTGACGAAAATAACTGGTCTTTGCTTTACAATTCTTCTGTTAATGCACGAGATGAAGATTCCTTCGGCTCTCATAAACAGATTGTGTCATGTAAGCAAAAACGCCGATTGCAGCAGCATTACCCGTAGTGGTCTGGCTACTCTTTATGGAGGTGTAAGCCTGGCCGAAATCGGATTTGCATATTTTGGTGGAGCACTGCTTTCGATGCTGTTTAGTCCATTGAGCGACTCGCTTCCTATTGTTAAGCTTCTTTCAATATTAAGCCTGCCGGTACCGGTGGTTTTGATACTTTACCAGGTTATAAAGGTCAGGAAATGGTGTCCTTTATGCATGGGAGTACAGGCAATAATCATTGCTGAGGGGGTGCTCTCAATTTCTACTGCGGAAGGGCTGAATGTAAGTATTGAAGGGGTAGCTACAACCTCAGCCTCAATGGTTATGGTGTTTCTTCTCTTGTTTTATTATCGCAGGTTTTATCAGTACAGGGGCAGGTACCTGAGGGAGAGAATAGCATCCCAGAAGTTGAGGAGAGATCCTGTAATAATTGATGCGATGCTTATGAAGAGCAGCCGGATTGATATACCTGATAACAGGAATAATCTGATTTTCGGAGTGGATAGGGGGGCAGCACATCTTACAGTGTTTATTAGCCTTCATTGCGGGGCGTGCGCAAGAATTTACAGACAGGTCAGAAACCTTATCTCGTCAGAAAGCCGGGTGTCAGTACAATTAGTGATCAGTACACCACCCGGGAATAAGGAGACCCAACTTTCCAAAAGGATTAGTTCATCATATTTGTACGGAGACCAGACAGGTGCGTTAAAGCATCTTGACGACTGGTTTAATCAGCGCATTGAGGAGGAAGTCGATTTCCTCCAGGAAGAAGCGGAGATTGGTATTGTTGATGCAAATGAGTTTGTCGGTTATAATAACAAGCTCTTTGAGGAGTATGACATTAAGCTGGTACCGGCCATATTTGTCAATGGCTACAAACTACAGGAAGGCTTAGATATTAATGAGTTAAAGTATTACTTTGAGTATATTGAAGAGAAAACCTCCTCCCTGGAATTCCCTATGCAAAGAAAGGAGGTCACCTTGAGATAGAGGTATAAATCCTGATGCAGGGGTTCCAGGTGGCTCCTGCTTCAGGTCATAGGGAGCGATATCAGAATTTTAGCCGGTTAACTCAGATAATTGGCAGGGAGGAGCGAGGATGCCGGTGTAATTATAATTAAATATGAATGAAAATGAAAAAGTTGAATATAAATCTTTCTGACCTGAGTGGCAAAGAGCTTAATGCAAGGGAACAACATTCCTTACGTGGAGGAAACCTATATTTTGAGAGCTGTTGCAATTGCGCTTGCTGCTACCAGGGTGAAGAGGGTGGTTCGGATATCGTAACTAATGCTGGGGCTAACTCCCTACAGGGAAAGGACTCTATATGCGGGCCTACTCTTGCATGTGCTCTGAATAATGGGGACGGTTCTGTAACTAGCGTTGACTATTGTACAAGTAACCCTGAATATTAATCTAATATTTGTTTCATCTGAGGAGTCAGCAGATGCTGACTCCTTTTTAATCTAAAGCGTTAAATATCAATGAAAAATCAGTTGTATAGGATTTTCTTCCTAGTATTATTTTTAAACATTGGCTGTCAACAAAGAAAAAGTGAGACAGTATTGCTCTACCCAGACCACACTAACTACCCCTATGTCATCAATATAGTAGAAGGTATCGGTCATGCCTGTGTGTTTAAGCTAAGTGAGATTGCGGATAGTATATCATTTATTAGCCTGGAGACAAATGAAAATGTGTTGTTAGCGAGTGCCGGGCCGGTACACATAGATAAGAGAAATATATTTGTTGGTACAATACAGGGTCAGACATCATCATACATTTACAGATTCGACATAGAGGGGTCGTTTATAAACACTGTAGGCAAAATTGGTAGAGGACCTGGGGAATATCTCACAATGTCTTTTTCTATCGATCCTGAAAGTGAAGAGGTTATTGTTTTCAGGTGGTTAGGTCCCAGAGATTTCATTGTCTTTGATTATAGCGGATACTTTAAAGGGAAATTACCACTAATATCGCAAAATGCAATGCAATTTGAAGTAGGAAAAGACAGAGTCATTATAGTACAACCTTATGGTTACTCTGTCAAAGGGCAGAAGTCTATTATTGATGACCTGAAAATGTATCAGGTATTTGATAAATCAGGGCAGCTTATAGATGCAGTCCCTTCACCATTTCTGGCCGGGGTAAACCTTATTACATCTGAAGGTACATGGTATTCCAGTCAGTCTGGCATTAGTGATTTTACTTTCTACAACGGACAACCAGTTATGTCCGGTCAGAATAATGACACCTCATTTGTTCTTACAGAGGAAGGGCTAAAACCAGCTTTTATATTAAACAGAGAAGAGTTTTCACCGGATTATAACCAGAGATATCAGATTTCTCCAAATAACACACGTTTTCTTGAGGGGTTATCAAAATACTTCGAGACTCCAAAGTTTGTGTTTCGTTATCTGGACATGGAGGGCATAAGATATCTTTTCAGATATGAAAAAGCTACAACAGATGTTAGCAGTATGCAATTTACTCACAAGGGGAAAATCCATGGACGATATTTTTTTGATGATTTCGGTTTCACCGATGATTTAAGCGGAGGTCCCAGCTTTTATCCGAATTGGACTAATAAGGAAGGTGACATATGGATTGCTTGTTATAGTTCATCTGAATTTAGAGAAAGATACGGATCCAACCAGTATCAGACAGAACAGGCATTGGCTGCCCCCTTTGCCAATGAAAGAATTAAAGTTGCAGAGAGTCTCACTGACGATTCAAATCCGGTAATTATTATGGTGCATCTTAAAAAGTATAGATAAACCCCGATGTTAAGATCATTAAAGAATTTAGAATCTCATATCCCTGTAAGTTGTTATAATATGAATTACATGAGAGTATTGTCAAAAAGAGCATTGGCCAGAGTGTCTGGGGTGCAAATATTGAATCAGATTCGAAACCTCCACCAGCTTACATTTGAGGTTACTGACGCGTGTAATCTCAATTGCACTTACTGCGGCTATGGCTCTTTTTATGGCGGTTACGACAGCCGGGTGAATAAGAAAATGTCATTCAGTACCGCCCGTCGAATAATCGATTATCTTTCAGATATCTGGCTGCAGGATAAAAATGTCTCACTGGCCACAACCATGTATATCAGTTTCTATGGAGGTGAGCCGCTGCTGAATATGAGACTTATTAACCAGGTAGTCGATTATGTCTCATCAAGAGACACCAAAGGAGTTTCTTTTGTTTACTCCATGACCACCAATGCCATTCTTCTTGACAGATATATGAAATACCTGGTTGAGAAAGGATTCAAACTACTTATAAGTCTCGATGGCAGCAGGGATAATCATAGTTACAGAATTACCAAAACAGGAAAGAACTCGTTTGATACGGTCATAAGAAATGTTGAGGCGTTAAGAAATGAGTATCCCGAATATTTCCATGATAACGTCAATTTCAATTCGGTTATTCATAACCGGAATTCGGTTGAGGATGTTTATAGATTCTTTCAGGAGGAATTCGGTAAAAAACCGATGTTGTCAGAGTTAAACACCACAGGGATTATTCCGGGAAAGAGAGAGGAGTTTCTAAAAACATACAGGAATGTTAATGAGAGTCTGCATCAGTCAGAAAACTATGAGCGAATAAATGAAGATCTGTTTACCGGCAGCCCTGACATAAGGAGCCTTGCCCTGTTTATAATGAACTATAGCGGTAATACTTTCCAACGATATGGCGACCTTCTGAATTCAGGAGGGGAGCAGTATAAGCTACCAACCGGAACCTGTTTTCCATTCAGCCGTAAGATGTTTGTGACAGTCAATGGGAAGATACTGCCTTGTGAGAGGATTAGCCATAAATACGCTCTTGGGGAGGTGACCGATGAAGGGGTTCATCTTGATTTCACAGAGATCGCTGAGAGGTACAATAACTACTACCAAAAGTTTATCCAGATGTGCAATTCGTGCTCTATCCGGAAGTCATGCATTCAATGTATTTTTCAGCTTGATGACCTCGAGGAGGATCACCCGGTTTGTCATGGTTATATGGACAGGGAGAGATTCAATCGTTATGCTTCCGGGTTTATGAGAATGCTTGAGAAGAATCCTGAATATTATAACAAGATAATTGAAGAAGCAACCTTTTATTAGAATTATATGGAAAAGGAATTTTGGTTGTGGTTAAATCCGGAGACATTTATCTGGAAGAACAGTGATGAGGCGCTTGTTTTTAATTCAGGTAAGGGAAATGGATTTCTGATACCTCTAAGTCAGGTTTTGTCTTCTCTCATTGAGAGGCTTATTAATCCTGAGCAGATGTATTGTTCAGAAGTGATACCGGTTGAGGTGAGAGACAGGCTTACCGGTGCTTTTATTGATAAGGTTGTAAAGACAGGATCCGGGGGTATTTGTGAAAGGGTTGAGGGGAATCCAAAACCGGTAGTGATGTTTCCCAAGTTAAACATACAGCGCAGTGTTGAACGGCAAAGCAAAATATCAGGAAGCTATAGGGACGATAAGATTATGCTTGATCTCTTTGATATGACAATTTGTTTCAATGGGATTGGAGATAAGAAAAGGGGAGGCTGGAACAGGCAGTTTATTTACCCTCCTGTAACAAATGAATCACTTGTCAGTACCATACTTCTGAAGCAGCTTGAGGCAGTTTCCGGTTCAAACGGTCTGAGATCAGTTAATCTTCTGGCGTCCGATTTCTCAGGTATTGAGTCAATTATCGAAATTGTCGACAGCCTGAGCCGTTTAAATTCTACAAGGACTATCTGGTGCAGGATGGCGGATTTGAAGGAGCAATCAGCCAAAGTAATAAGCAGGCTATGCAAGGGTAGCTTTGGACTTAACATTATTGTTGATCCGGTTGCAGATTCTGAGGACAGCAGGAGGAGTGTTGATGATCTTATTTGTGATTTTCCGGAGGCGACATGGCGGTTTATAATCAGTGGAGAAAGTGATTATGATATGGCTGCCGGAATAGTTGAAGGCCTTGGCTCTCCCGTTGAGGCCCTGTTTGTTCCTTTGTATACAGGTGGTAACCTTGAGTTTTTCATAGAGCATGTTTTTATACGGCCGGCAGACCTGTTGGAATCAGGCTTAACAAAAAGGGAGGTTTTTGCACACCAGGCGGTGAATACATTTGACTTCGGCAAAGTATCACTGATGCCTGACGGTAGGTATTATGCCAACCTAAACCATCCTCCGATCGGCACATTGGATGAGAGTCTTAAAGAGGTACTTCACAGGGAATTATTCAGCGGTAAATCGTGGAGAAGGATCCGGGATGAGAAGCCCTGTACAGAATGCCTCTATCGATGGTTGTGTCCAAGCCCTTCGGGTTATGAGCTAGTAATAGGCCGGCCTGATCTGTGTCTAATTGGTGAAATGATGAAACCCGTATAAAATGGGCAGATTCCCATTCTACAGGCAGCTTGATGCCATGGATTGCGGCCCTTCGTGCCTGAGGATGATTGCCGGGTTTTACGGTAAAGACTACTCTCTCAGCTTTCTGCGCCAGCGTTCCTTTATTACCCGTGAAGGGGTGTCGTTGCTTGGAATAAGCGACGCAGCCGAAAGCATCGGTTTCCGAACCAGAGGTATGAAACTCACATGGGAACAGTTGCGTGATGAGGCCACGCTACCCTGTATAGTGCACTGGAACCAGCGTCATTTCGTTGTTGTCTGGAAAATCTCAAATAGGGGTAGGAATAGAACAACAGTCCATGTTGCAGATCCGGCCAAGGGCTATTTAAAATACAGTGAGGAGGAGTTTCTTGAGTCATGGACCAGTGTAAGGGATACCAATTTCAGGGGAGGGGTTGTTCTTCTTCTTGAACCAACGCCCGCTTTTTATAGTGATGATCATGATGACGGAAAAAAGTTTTCTCCGCGATTTCTTCTCGGATATCTTAGACCCTACACGAAACTGCTGTTTCAGTTGGGATTAAGTATTTTCGCGGGTAGCCTCCTGAGCCTTATATTTCCATTCCTTACACGATCTTTGGTTGATTTCGGAATTGAGAACCGTGATCTTTCATTTGTTCTGCTGATTCTTATTGCCCAAACGATACTGACACTCGGGCAGACTGTAAACGGACTGATCAGGAACTGGATTAATCTCCATGTAACGACGCGTATCAGTATCTCACTTATTTCCGATTTCCTTATGAAGCTGATGCGCCTCCCCATCTCATTTTTTGATATTAAGCTTACGGGAGATATAATGCAGAGAATTGGCGACCATTCGAGGATTCAGTCATTCATTACAGGGACGCTGATAAGCATGGTTTTCGCAGTATTCACACTGATTATGTACAGCATAATTATGGCAGGCTACCATCCGGGTATCCTGGGGGTATTCTTTGCGGGAAGCACGCTTTATGTTCTTTGGGTTATCCTCTTCCTTAAAAGACGAAAAGAGCTTGACTATAAAAGGTTCCAGCAATCCTCAGCCAACCAGAGCAATATTGTTCAACTGGTGGCGGGGATGCAGGAGATTAAACTGAACGGGTGTGAAAAACAAAAAAGATGGGAGTGGGAGAGAATACAGGCAAGGCTTTATAAGATCAGTATAAAGA
>CAZMSH010000014.1:28847-90304 GCA_964568875.1 uncultured Rikenellaceae bacterium
TCTGGAAAAACCACTGCCATCGTCGGATTAAGCGGCAGCGGGAAGACGACACTAATAAAGCTTTTGCTGGGATTTTACGATACAGAGGAAGGCTCAATTGAGATAGGGGGGGTACCCCTTAAGCACCTGCGGCCCTCTTCATGGAGATCGAAATGTGGTGTTGTGATGCAGGAGGGATATATCTTCTCAGATACTATAGAAGGCAACATTACCGTAACTGATGAGAGGGGGGACAAGGATCAACTTGAGAGCGCTTCAATAACGGCAAACATCAGGGAATTCGTGATGAGCCTTCCTCTTGGCTTCAATACCCGTATCGGGGTAGATGGACATGGGCTGAGTACCGGTCAGAAACAGAGGCTTTTATTAGCCAGAGCTGTGTATAAGAATCCTGATTTTCTTTTTCTTGATGAAGCTACAAACTCTCTGGATGCTGAAAATGAGAGGATTATTATGGGTAATCTGATAAGATTTTACAAGGGTCGGACAGTTGTTGTGGTAGCTCACAGGTTGAGTACGGTTAAGAATGCAGATAACATTGTCGTACTTGACAAAGGAAGGGTAGTTGAGCAGGGTGACCATAAAACCCTGGTGAAGAAGCAAGGTCTTTATTACAAACTTGTCAAAGACCAGCTTGAACTTGGCAATTAGAAGGATATGGACGACGAAAAGAAGATATTGCTGGTACGGAGTGAGGAGTTGTCGGATATTATGGAGCAGATACCACACTGGCTAATCAGAAGCGGTGTGCTTATGCTTATGCTGGTTCTGCTGCTGATATTTGGAGGAAGCTATTTCTTACCACATTCGGAGAAGATCATCCTGCCTGTTAAGCTAATGCCAATTGATCATCCGGTTCCCCTTGTAATAAGAGCAGGAGGTTTTATAGATACCATGTGTGTTGAAGAGGGAGACATCGTGGAGACAGGTGATTATATACTATACTTGCGGGGTACCGAGAACATTGATGAGATACTTGTTTTTGAAAAGTTAATTGACAGCCTTAGGGAGGTAACCGGGTCAAGATTACCCGGGGTACCTGAAAGGCGAATAAGGTTGTCAGGGCAGTATAATCTTGATTATTCCGAGTTACTTACCGAACTTGAGTCGCTCAAACTTCTGTCTGAGAATTCATTACATACTGAAAGGATTGGGCTTCTGAACGAGCGAATTTCAAAGACAAAGGAATTACTCGAGGACACAAGAAAGCAGTATTCGCTAAGGGTAGAGGAGATGGCACTGATCTCAGATAAAACCGCGCGCGATTCAACTTTGTATTCATGGAAGATGAGTTCGCTTGATGAGCTCGAAGTATCGCGCAGGCAATATCTCAATGCAAAGTCAGCATTCTACGACTACAATGATAGACTAAGGAGTCTGGAACTTCTGTTGCTACAACTGGGTCAGGAGAAGAGAGAGATAGAGATAATGGCGTCGGATGAGCTGGTAGCTTCGAAGATAAGACTTGGGGGCATGCTTGATAAGATAAAAACCCGTCTGGAGACTTGGAAGTCGGACAATCTGCTTGCTTCACCGGTATGCGGCAGAGTCTGTTTTAATGAGGATTTGAACCGGCATATGCGCCTGGAGTCCGGAACAGTAATAGGACTTGTGGTTCCGCCGGAAGTTTCGGCCATAAAATGCATTGCAACAGCACGGGGAGAGGAGGCTGTTCTAATAAGGGAAGGTATGAATGTCAGATTGAGGCTGCCGGGGTACGAATCAGACAGGGGTAATTACATTGAGGGGATGGTGAGCAGTGTCGGGAATGTTGGTTTAAACGGGCTCTTCAGGGTTGCCATTGATTTGAAGGAGGATATCGCTAATCTGAATGAGAGATTCGGAGTGTTTTACGGGCTTGAAGGAACAGCAGAGGTTATAGTCAAAAGGGGTAGACTATTTCACAAGTTGCTGGAGCCTGATGGAAAGAAGTTGAGAGCCAATTTTGAATAAGAGAATCAGAAAGCGTTTATATGACATTTGAAGAGATCTTTTTAAAGATAGACCGAATTGTTTTTCTCGCAAGGATAAGAGGGACCGGCAATCCCGATGAACTTGCAGAGAGGCTTGGTGTTGACATCAGAACCCTTTATAGGATAATTGAGAAAGCAAGGCGGATTGGAGTATGTCTTGAGTATTCAAGAGAGCATTCTTCGTATATTCTATTACCTACAGGCTTACAGGAGATTTCCCGGGAGGACATGAAACTGATCAGAGGAAATGGTAACACTGAAGAAGATGGTAAGAAAGAAGGCTGTATACTTTTCTGACAGTAAAATTTTGCATTGAGGATGAAAAATTTTTTACTCACTGACAATTTTTGACACCACTGTGATTTATATTTCGGCTGAAAAACTAATCTGGAAAATAACCCCGAGTGTATGAACCACATCTGGAATATCCCGCCCCCGGTTGGTAAATACTCAAGGGTTGAAAGGAGGTCAACCTGAGCTGATAAAACAAATCCTCCGGCTTCGACTCGGGGAGTTTGCGCCGGAGGTCATAGAAAAATAAGATATACAAATATAGAAAATCTATTCACAGGGCGGGGTGGATCGATTGATGAAATAGAATAACTTTAATACAGAAAAATATGAAAACAATAAATAGAAAACTAAGTGAAATTTCAGGTAAAGACCTTGATTTTTTGGATATGATAAGGTTGAGAGGAGGAGATGAAGGAGGGACAGGCACTTGTGGTTACTATTTTGAGGTTCCGAATACCTTTGAAGGTATTCCCGATTATTGGTTTGGTTTTTCTGTTTGTGAGGTTTCACAGGCAGAAGCTCTATCCCAATATATGAATGGGAGAAATGGAAAATGGTGTTGCGACAGTTGTTATAAAACCACGTATTGTGCCACAGGATTAGGGCCCGGCCCACACATATGGGAATTGGAAGGGGGAGGCTTTGAGTAACAAGTTTTAAATTCAACTTATCCGAATCCGTAGGGGGGGTATTTCTCCCTAACGGATTCTTCAGGCAAACCAACTTTAAAAAGAGTATTTCCAAATGTTAATGTGTATGTTAATCCATTCTTCGATTGCTATGACCAAACCAAGAATTCTTATCATATTTTTATTTTTATCTTTCAGTACAGGCTGCAATACCGGTGAAGGGGATTTTTCTTACCCACAACAAAATTGTCTTAATAGTCCGATTAATATGGACATAGAAATATTTGATACCATGAGCATTGACCTCTTGAGTCTGGTATCGGATATTAAATTGATACGTTTGGAGACAACAATTGAATCTGTGATTGGAAACCTTCATAGTGTTATAGTTGGAGAGGGATTCACTTTTGCCGTCGATGAATATGGGTATCATCTTTTCGATTCAACAGGCAGATTTCTAAGTAAGCCTTTCCTGAGGGGCCGGGGGCCAGATGAGGTAGTCTCTCCGGTCTTTTCACCTTCAATAAGGCATGGAAGAATATGGTTCTCTGATAGTGGCAAATCAAGGGGAACCTTATTTGCATACGAGATATCTTCCGGCTTAATAGAAAAAATACCGTTGTACGAAGGCTGGTTAATCTCAAATATAGCTATCCTGTCCGATTCAACTTTGGTAGTGATGTTTAACAGACCATCCATTGTGAAGGATTTTCTTCCTCAAGGTGAGTATTTCCTTGCAAGATTTGATAGAAACAGATGTATGATTGACTCATTGAACCTAGGTCTTCAATCTACAGTATTAACTGGAATTCCTTCATTACTTATTACAAGTGAAGAACACGTTTTTGCTTCTAATTCGAGAGGGGATTCCTTATTTGTCCTTGATGAAACTGGATTAAATCTTGTATGGCGAAATTATCTGGCCCCATTCAAGAGTTCCCTGGTTGAATCACAAAGAATTGTAAGCATAAAGCCTCTGTTTATCTCCCATGATAAAGCTATCTTTGTTCGCAAAGGCTACATAATAAAGGGCATTGGAGTTGGTGTCAACACTTCTATCAAGCCAGAGTTTCTATTAGTTGACATATCCTCGGGTAAACTTACAATATTGAAACCGTATCTACTTGGAGGTAATTACGTTGTACATCCATATAATATTCTTCAATTAGATGAAGACAGGATTTGTCTAATATTGAACCCAGAACAATTACTTGACTATATTAACCAAAAGAAATCAGGAGAACTTTGTCCTCTTTTTAAAGATCTATCGATCGAGAGGGTACTTTCCTTAGTAACTCTTGAGGATAATCCCTATCTGGTAATTGGCAGGTGGAAGCCGGATTGGCCTCTGTAAAAGATAGGAATATGGTTTGCAGATATCACTTAATAATGATTTGATTGTATGAAGTACTTTTTATGGCCAGCTTTGGTTTTTTTTATCTGTATGGCTTCCTGTGGCGATGCTGAGAAAGGGACAGGCTTTATCCCCGAGACGGGTGTACAGGAGGCACTCAAATTAAATGAGCAGATCAGACTCTCTGAGTTTCTAACCAGGATTGAATATGTTAGATTAGAAACCACAGCAACTGGCCTTGTCCGACCAAATTCCGGAATCTATCTGACAGATAATCACATAATAACTATCAACTCCCGCCAGTGTTTACTCTTTGACCGGAAGAGCGGTGATTTTCTTAGAGAGCTTGGAAGGAGAGGTCGCGGTCCTGGAGAATATAGTGTTGCAACGAGTGGTTTCCTTAATGAAAACCGGTCTGAAATATACTTTCTGGGTAGTGAAAGGAGCTTGATTTGCTATTCATTAGATGGTAGTTTCGTCGGGACAGTTAAATTGCCGGTTACCGAGAGTAGTTTTGGACTGGGCAACTTATCTTATCTGAATGACTCAGTTTATGTGCTTCACCATATAAACGCAACTGGTGTTGAAAGTACCCTGATTTCATTTTTTGACAAGAATGGCAATGTTCTGGGAACGGTTCCAAATCCGCATAAAACAGATTAGCACCCGCTTACTGTAGTAGCTGGTGAGGTTCGGTTCCATCACGTTAAGAAAAAGTTGTTGTTTGCAGATAACTATAATGACACTGTTTTTCAGTTGGAACCAGGAGTTATTTCACCCCATTTTATTTTTAACAGAGGGAGTGCTTGTCCTACTTTTGAATCAAGGTTTTGGGATTATGAAAGGTCAATCAATAGTAGTTACATCATGCACCCCTTTTATTTGGAGACAGAGTATTACATTCTTGGGACTTTCTTTGTAAATCAAAGCAGGCATTTTCTGTTTCACAACAAGAAAACCGGCCTTCGCAAAATATCAAAACTGCCTGATGGGTTGATCAATGATCTAGACGGGTCAATGCCCTTTGAATTCACTTCGGTAAATAATGCTGGAACCGAAATAGCATGCATTATTGATGCTGGAGAAATACTGGCATGGTTGTCATCAAATAAAAGTAAATATGACAAAATATCAAAAGAATTTATGGAACTGGAAGATTTAACATCCAATGATAATCCAGTGGTTATCATTGGATATGTGTCGACTTCTTCCAAAGGGTTACATCCGCGCTAAAGCTTCAACGAGCGCCTCCGGCATTCGGGTTAAAAGGCCTTTTGTTGCATTGAAATTTAGGTAAGCGGTAATGATATAGGGTATAACCCGCCGCCGGTGGGTACATGCTCAAAGGTTGAAAGGATGTCAACTAGAGCTGATAAGATAAATCCTCCGGCATCGACTCGGGGAGTTTCCGCCGGAGGTCATAGAAAAATAAGATATACAAATTTAGAAAATCAAATCAAATCACAGGGCGGGGTGGATCGATTGATGAAATGGAGTACCTTTAATACAGAAAAAAATGAAAACAATAAATAGAAAACTAAGTGAAATTTCAGGTAAAGTCCTTGATCCTATGGATATGATAAGGTTGAGAGGAGGAGATGAAGGAGGTGGGATGAAGTGTTGTCAGTGTGCCTGTTGCTACGAGGGGCAACCTGAAGGATCAAACTGGGAGAATAACCGCAATGAAAACTTCAATTTTGGCTATTATTCTCCTTGTGGTATTCCCGAATGGGAGGCCGGTTGTGCATATCAGCAGAATAATGGGAGTATGTTTCTAATGGATTGGTGTGGCATAATCCCTGGAGGAGGAGGTGGAGAGCAATAGTGATTTGAATGATGCCGGATGGTTTATGTCACCCGGCATCACTTTTCAGACTCTTAGAATAATTGCCATTAGCATGAAGAGAATTATTCTTTACATGACTGTTTTTATTGCCGGATGCACCTGGAGAAGTTCAGGTGATGCTGAGGTCACTTCTTTAGACTCTTTAGGATTTCCCTACATCATAGACCTTGAAAAAGGCCTTGAGAATTCAGGAGCTGTTTTTCTGCTGAGCTCAATTGCTGACAGCATAAGATTTGTAAAACTGGAAAAGGGAGAGGATTGTATCTTCGATAATATATACAATGTAGAGATTGATTCCAACAATATATTTTTTTATTCTCCTGCAGGTCAGGAACGCTCCGCGATATTCAGGTATACTACTGACGGTAAGTTTATACAGTCAATTGGCAGGTTGGGGCGCGGACCGGGAGAATACGCCGGATGTTCTTTTTCCATTGACTATGAAACCAAAGACCTCCTTATTCTCAGATGGTATATTTTCCAGGACATAATAATTTATGATTACGATGGTAATTTTAAAGGGCAGCATCCAATTGGCAAGCTTGAAAGATCTAACAGTATAATGACACTTACAGGAGGCAGGGTAATCTCTTACCATAATTCATGGTGGGATCCAGCAGTCATGATGGAGAAAAATGGCCAGATGTTCCAGTTGTTTGATTCATCGGGGATCCCAAAGGAGGTGATTCTGCAGCCTATCATGTCGTTAAAGAACAGAGAAAACTACAAAGGACACAGTCTGTTTCTCTCTGACAACTCAAAAGGGTTATACCGATATGGTGATGAAGCTTACATGCATTCCCGCTGGAATGATACAATATATATCTCTTCTGGCTACGAATTAAGACCTGCCTTTATTCTTAAAAAGGGGAAATACCAGGCTCCCTTCCCAGAGCGTTATGGGAAAGTTTATTTTACGGAAGATCCTTATTTAGGTGAATATATTACATCAGAACTCTTACTGCTAGGGACACGATTTTATATTGAACAACACCTGGGTGAGGAGAAGATAGTATTCGAATATAACCTGGTTAACGGTGAGGTGAGAAATTCCAGAGTTGCACCCTCAGGGAAACACCCTGTTGGTTTTTATGAATATGAAAAATCACCCTGGTTCATTGACGACCTAAGTGGTAGTGGTGCAGGCATCAAGGTTAGCGCCAGAACCGAGAGGGATGGGTCTGTCTTGGCAATACCTCATTATGCTTCATATTTCAGAGATAAGTTTGGTGCCCGGGAAGTGGCTGAAGGAGTAGACTTCCGGCAGAGTATGCTTGCAGAAAGACTGAAAACTCTTAACGATCTTAATGATGATGACAATCCTGTAATTGTTCTAATCTATTTAAAGAAATGAAAATCATAATCTTACGACATTCATCCTCCCTGGAATTCCCTATGCAAAGAAAGGAGGTAGCCTTGAGATAGAGGTATAAATCCTGATGCAGGGGTTCCAGGTGGCTCCTGCTTCAGGTCATAGGGAGCGATATCAGAATTTTAGCCGGTTAACTCAGATAATTGGCAGGGAGGAGCGAGGAAGCCGGTGTAATTATAATCAAACATGATAGAAAATGAAAAAGTTGAATATAAATCTTTCTGACCTGAGTGGTAGGGAGTTGAGTGCCAGGGAGAAGTTGTCCCTTAAAGGAGGAGATATGCAAATAGGCGACTGTTGTCTATGTGGTTGTTGTTATGAGGGTGAACCTGGAGGATCATCACAATGGGATAATATGGTTGCTAATTATAATGAAGGGAAGAATTCAATTTGTCCTTCCGAGAATACTGTCTGTTGGATTTCGCATTCACAGGGTGGTTGGCAAGCTGATCACTGTTCACTTGAACAACAATGATTTAATTGGATTATAAAAGGGTGTAGGGGGTGATAGACCTCCTGCCCCTTGTTTTAACATATAATAAGATGTATAAGAAAATAATTGTGTTAGTCTGCTGTATTCTATCCATAAACTGTAAAGAAAGCAATAGAACTGAAATTAATGAGCAACCGGTAGAGATTTCATATCCGATGGTAATTGAGCTTGATGAAGGCTTGAGGAATACTGATTATGAATTTGTGCTAAGTGATATTGCTGACAGTATGAGATTTATAAAACTGGAAACGGATGATAGTATTCTGTTTGGAAGGATAGAGAAGGTCGAAGTTGATGGAGATGATATATTTGTAAGCTCATATATTGGACAAAAGGAATCATACTATTTTCGTTTTAATTCCAATGGAGAGTTTAAAAACAGAGTCGGCAATATTGGCAGAGGTCCAGGTGAATATCTTGGAAGCTATTTCTCTCTTGATAGACAAAACAATCGTATAATAGTTTTCAGGTACCTGAATCTGAATGACTTTATTGCTTTTTCTTACGATGGGGAATTTCTGGGTAAAACAGAGTTCCTCCCGGTAACATATGATGGTTCATTGTTTTCCATTCTTCATGGTGGCCGGTTGGTAACCCTTCAGGGATTTGCCGGCAGGGCTTCTCAGGTGCCAGATGATATTTCGACATTCAGATTGTATGATTCAATTGGCAATATAACCAGCAGTCTTCCCAGTCGACTTATTGAATACATGAAAACAGAAGGAAGTGGACAAGGAATTGTGTCGACAAATGGCGGGGCTATCACCCCCTGGGATACAGAAGCTTTTCTTTTCTCTCAATTCGATGATACTGTGTACAGCACACATGAGGACAGCATCATACCAGCATTTATTCTTGAGAAAGGAGGGTATAAACCATCTATTGACGAAATTTTTAAACCTGGATTGAGGATGGGTCAGGAAAATAGGTTATGGGATTTTAGTCCATTTGTTATTAGAGTCAAAGACAAAGTATTTTTACGACAATTATTGAATAACGAGTTATACTTGTTTGAATTTAATATTTCTGATAAGTCAGTTCGAACAACCAGATCCAGATTAAGACAAAACTTTATGATGGGTATCCCATTTGAGGAACTCCCGGGATTCGTTGATGATGTAAGCGGAAGCGGTCGTCGGCTCTTTTATGCACTAGTTACTGGAGAGGGTGGAAGGATCGCCTACTGTGTATATTCAGCAAATGAATTCAAGAAATTCTTTGAAAAAACTGATACGAACTCCTATTCAACTATTGACCTGGCTTCAGCACAGAGCCGGGAACAAGCTCTGCTTATGACTAAGGTGGAAGACAATCCGGTAATTGTACTTGTTTATTTAAAGAAATGAAAATCTTAGTCTTACGATATTTTCTCCTCCCTGGAATTCCCTATGCAAAGAAAGGAGGTCACCTTGAGATAGAGGTATAAATCCTGATGCAGGGGTTCCAGGCGGCTCCTGCTTCAAGTCATAGGGTGCGAAATCAGAATTTTAGCCGGTAACTCAGATAATTGGCAGGGAGGAGCGAGGATGACGGAGTAATTATAACTAAATTTGAATGAAAATGAAAAAGATGAATATTAATCTTTCTGACCTGAGTGGCAGGGAGTTAAGTAACAGAGAAAAACTCTCTCTGCGCGGTGGTGATGAAGGAGGTGGCACCAAATGCTGCCAGTGTGCCTGTTGTTACGAAGGAGAACCTGGAGGCTCCGATTGGGATACAAATCGGGATGCTAATGCTGTCAAAGGATTGACTTCCCCTTGTGGGCTTCCCAGTTGGCCGCAAGGTTGTGTTTATCCTGAAGCTCAACCAGAAGCCTTTTATATGGACTGGTGCGCTGCAACACCTTTCTGATTACTTACTGATTTGGTCATCGGGCAGTATAACCTGATGGCCAAATCTTTTAATAAGAATTAGAGATCAAGGTAACAGGAAATTAAGATGATCCATAAAGGTATATTGATTATTGCACTTATTCCCCTTTTAGGCTGTGGCCCTAATCAAAGAAAATCAAATGAGGTTTTTGAGTTTCCGGCAAACACAGGACCCTTCCATGTCAATCTGGTCGAGGGTATGCTAAATGCCTGCAATGAGTTTTTTCTTTCAGAAATTGCAGACAGCATAGCTTTTCTTAAACCAGAAGCAGCAAACGGAATTCTATTGGATAAAATAGAGCAGGTGGAGGTAGATGGGGACAATATTTTCATTCTGTCCATGAGCGGACAAGAGGAGTTTTACATATATCGTTTAAACTCAAGAGGCGAACTGATTAACACAATTGGCAGGGTAGGCAGAGGCCCCGGGGAGTACCTGAATTGTTCATTTTCACTGGACTATTACAAGAAGGAAGTTCTTGTACACAGATGGTATGTTTTTAAGGATATTCTGAGGTTCAGTTATAATGGAGACTTCCTTGGAAGGCATCCGGTCGGAGTGATTGAGAGAGCAAGAAAGATATCAGTTCTTACCCATGGAAGAATTGCAGTTTATAATACCGCATGGGGTGTAAGGAGTCAGATTCCTGATTCCTCTTCAGAGTTCGAGTTGTTTGATTCTGCTGGCGTTAAGAAGGATGAGGTGTCGCATCCGATACTGAAAGTTAATAAAAGTTATTATGAAAGGCTTCAGGCGGATGATTTTAACCCGGGAATTTACAGATCAGACAATGAAGCTTACCTCTACGCCAGATGGGATGATACTATATACCATACAAAGGGAACCTCAATTGAACCAGCCTTTATTTTGGATAAGGGCAAAAACTCTGCACCAATGGAGCTGAGATATCTTAAAATGTATAAAGATGAATACCACTATTTAGGGGAATACCTTTCAGCCAATCTGTTAGTCACGGACCGTTACCTATTCATTGAGCAGAACCTTGGGGCCACGAAATATGTCTTCAGATTTGACAAGGCCACAGGTGAAACCGTAAGCTCACGGGAAGAATCTGCAGGCCGGCACCAGATAGGTTATCTTGAGTATAAACGCTATCCATGGTTTACTGATGATCTGAGCGGAAGCGGTGGATGGATAGCGCCTCTGTCAAGGACTGAAAGGGACGGATCTGTTTTGGCGATCTCACATCCTGTTTCATATTTCAAAGAAAGGTTCGGTGCCCGGGAACTGCCTGAAGGGGTTGAATTCTGTCAAAGCATGCTTGGCGCAAGACTTAAACTTCTCAATGAACTTAAGGATGACGACAACCCTGTTATTGTGTTGATATATTTGAAAAAGTGAAAGCTTTGTGATGCATCAAAACAGCCCGCAGAAATTCATTTAGAAGATAGGAGGTGTTCCTTATTAATGAAGAATGAAATAGATGAGAAATTTGAGTGAGGTAAAGAGACATTTTCTTCTGACAGTTATAGTTCTACTATTATGTAATTTTGGCTGTAACCGGGCTGGGAGGCAGAATCAGAAGAGTAATTCAAATTGTGATATACCTGTTATTGATCTGGAGGAGGGGTTACGGAATGAGGGTGATGAATTGCGGTTAAGCCAAATTGCTGACAGTGTAATATATATACCGTTACAAACCAATGGACAGCCTCTTTTGGGGACAATTTCCCATGTTGAAGTTGATGGTGACAATATTTTTGTTCAGACATCAGGTACAAGCTCAGGCGCGTATTATTACCGCTTTAATCGAAGAGGTGAATTTTTAAATAGTTTCGGAGCAATTGGACGAGGACCAGGAGAGTATTTAGCCAGCTCATTTTCCATAGATTATGACAACCAGGAATTTGTCATATTCAGGTGGTATACATCAAAGGATTTGATTTCCTATACCTATGACGGGAAATACAAGGGCAGACTAAATGACAAGGCTGTTTATAATTCACAGAATTTCATCTGCCTTCCTGGCAGGAGGTATATATTCCAAGGCTCATTCTCAGGTCGGCAGCGTTATACTACCAGGAAACCAAACATGTTCGAAATGTATGATTCCTCAGGCACTTTGCTGGATTCAATTCCACATCCTATGTTAAGGGTCAAAGATGAGAATGCAGATTTGGATGGTGCCGGCTCCTTTTTTGGGATGTTACGAAACGGGAAAGATGTGTACCTCTATTCTGCCTGGGGAGATACCATATATCTGGTAGATGGCGAGACTTTCAAACCTTTTGCTGTTATTGGCAGAGGCAGCTACTCGGCACCACCCGAATACAGATATAAGCGGATTAAGGGCGAAAATCAATATCTTCTTGAATACGCCGGGGCCGGGTTTATGGTTTGTGATTCAATGTTATACATCGAGCAAAATCTTAACGACCTAAAAGTGCTCTTCAGATATGATCGTATTTCTGGTAAAGTATCTAGTTCACATGTTAAGTCAATGGGAAAGGATCCAATTGGGTATTTAAGGTATGACCGGAGCCCGTGGTTTAAGAACGACCTTAGTAATGATGAAAACACAACCTTTTATATCAATGTCAGAAAGAGAACCGGTAAGGAAGGTGAAATAATTGCAAAGGCGATTCCGGCGGTATATTATTATGGAAATAAGATAAATTCCGCCAAGTCTTACGATCAAGATAATCCGGTATTAATGCTTGTCTACCTGAAAAGAAAAAACTAAAATGGTCCTAAATGGCAATCTATGAAAACTGTTGGTATGGTATTTATAATTTTAATGATCTCATGTAACGCTCCTGAGAAAGATTCAGGCAAGATACCTGAGATTGCAGTACCAGCTATTGAAACTGTAGAACTGCTTTCTGCTTACGAAGCCAGGAATATTATTCCTTTAAGTCATGTGGCTAATGAGGTTGAATACATCCGGTTAGAGACAGAAAAGGGTCAAATGCTAAGAGATCCTTACATTATTGATGTAAGAGATAGTTTAATCCTATATATAGCATTCAGGCAGATTCTTGTGTTTTCAAGAAACACAGGGAAGTTTCTCTACGAAATATCCCGATATGGCAGAGGCCCGGGTGAATATATTGCCACAAGCAGAGTATATGAGTATAATGAGGGACTGTTTTATGTGTACCTTAGGGATGTAGGTGATGGACAAAAGATCTCTAGAAGGTATGGCATTTATAATATTTATGGAGACCTTACAAATAACACAAACCTGCCAGCGAATGTTTTTACGGGGGATTCAGTTTTTGTTCTAAGTGTTTTCTGGCCGATTAACAACAGAAGTTATATAGGGTATGTGAATAACAGCACGGGTAAAAGCCCTGTTAAGCATGCGGAATTCCTTCATAATGGGGAAATCGTTAAATTTCATCCCAACTATAATATGATTGACAGTAAGGATTTTTTCAGACCCCCATTAGATGGCCCTTCAGAGTCAATCTTTTATCAATACTCAGATACTGTATGCTTTTATGAACAGCACACTGATACAGTATATTCAATTACTTCAGGGAAAGTAATTCCCAGATTTCATATCCACATGGGAGACCTTCAGTTGCCGTATAAGTTAAAGGCAAAGCCGGATCATCGCTTTAATGAAGTCCTAAACTATTTCTACTTGTTAAACCTGAGAGAGTCCTCACGATTCCTTTTCTTTACTGTTGGCATAGACAGATACAGATATTTAGCCTACTATGACAAGAGACTAAAATCGACTCATGTATGTAATGTCATTGATAACCTTGAATTTTACAAGTATCCAGATTACTATAGTGTAAGATGTATAGGATTTGATAATGACATCGATGATTTTATGCCGATCGGAACTAACCAGCACTTTTTTATAAATGGAAGAGATGAGTTTATCTCAATCATCCCCGCGATTGAGGTCAGAGACTGGTTTGACAAAAATCCTGATAAAGCAGAGAGGCTTGATGACAAGCTTAAAGGTTTTAACAACATAAACCCAGAAGATAACCCAATACTAGCGATAGTAAGTCTTAAGAACTAGTACGCATAGCGGTGCCCGGCGTCTGGTATCCAGCATCCGGGGCGGCTACGCCGCCGCGCAGGGCAGAGAGCGCAGAGCTCCAGCCTTCGCCAAGGACCTTCGCCCAACCTATGCAATGCTTCGGTTGGCACAGCAGGGCTATGGTCCTCGGAGAGCTTCGGCTGGCGAAGCAGGACAGAGGACACTGGAGAAACAGGTAATCTGTATTCGGTATTGATCGTGGTGCAACAAATGCGACCCTGGCAATCTTGCCTTGCTGCAAACCGGGAAATTAAACTATCTTTGTATAAGCATGCCAACAGTATTACTAGT
Source organism: uncultured Rikenellaceae bacterium (assembly GCA_964568875.1). GTDB lineage: Bacteria > Bacteroidota > Bacteroidia > Bacteroidales > VadinHA17 > SLNP01. The sequence goes on from CAZMSH010000014.1 coordinate 42,996, forward strand.
AAACGGTTATAGGTTTTTTTTCTTTAGCAATGAAAGAAACGAACCAATGCATATCCATATTGAAAAGGCTGAAAAGTATGCAAAGTTCTGGATTGATCCTCTTTTTGTTGCAGTCAACTACGGCTTCACAAGTAAGGAGTTGAGAGAGATCAGTATACTAATCGAAAAGAATGAAATCCTTATAAGGGAGAGATGGAATGAGCACTTTAGCAAATAAAACGACAAATGTCCTCGCTTCAAAAGTTTGGTTCACTAAGGACATGCTCTATGTACTTCTTCTGGATGGAAGGGAGATAGGAGTTCCATTATTATGGTTCCCGCGGCTTAGACAAGCTACTGAAGAACAGCTTAATAACTGGAGGCTTATAGGAAACGGAGTTGGAATTCATTGGGATTCTCTTGATGAAGACATTTCAGTATCTGCATTGCTATAGTCAGCCATCAGAGTTTGCCAAACCAGACCATCTGGTGTTTACCTCAACTCTTCTATTATGAAAATCTCGTGCCGGCTGAAGTCGCGCCAGTACCTGATGGCGCTTTTGCGTACCAGTTCCCAGTAGATATTGCTGTCGAGGCCGTATACGAAGTTGTACTCCCTGAGCTCTGAAGCGATCTTCGCGGCAATTTCAGGCTTGAGGGTCAGCTTTATGGTTACATCCTTATATCTGAAGGTGGCCGATGGTGACGGACTCTCGCTCTCCACCACCTCCAGCAATGCATGTCCGGGTGTCGAGCCGGTACTTACCATCAGCCCGTCGATCATACAACTCAGCGGCTGCTGCTTACCGGCGTAGGAGGTCATAAAAAACTCATCAACGCCGGTGTTGAAATACTCTCTTGCCCTGATGCCCATCTTGACACCTATTATTGCATAGACTCCCAGGTGACGGTGAAGTTCGTTGCCAAGGACTCCTGATGTCCATTCATCAATACCGTATTTCTCAATTATCTCTGTAACAAAGGGTTCGAGATCCTCAAAATAGAATGCCGGGTCTGTTGGGATAACCCGTATTACCTGGTTACGCTCGACGGTTTCACCGCGAATCATTTTCATGTAATTTTCGTTGGCCGGTGCCCCTTCGGCAAGCTGATGAAAGGTACGTGTCTCCAATTCTTTCTCCTCAAAAAGGTCGGGGAACTGCAGCCATAGTGCCACCATCTCATCGGTGGCACGGAATGCAAATTCGTGGGAACCGGTAGCCGACCCGAAGGTTGAAGCTGTCATTTTCCCGTAACGGGTCGGGCAGTTCTGCAGCTTGCCAAGAAGCGAGTCATCATAGAAGAGTCCACGGGCAGCGCTGATAACCCTTAGCGGCATATCTGATGCCAGCAGGTTGGCGGCCGCATCTGTGTCAAGCTCATAATTGAATCCTGACAACTCAGCCAGAGAGTTGCTGCTCCAGACAACCTGTTTAACCTGTTCACGAAAAGCAGGTATCCTAACCCACGCTGAATATGCCGTGTTAAGACTTCCGAGGGAGATGAATGATATTTTCGTGGGTTCATGTTCAAGAAGGCGGGCAATCAGGTCGATGTGTCCCCCTGCTGCTGAGGGATCGAGGCCCGTCTCGTCACCGTATATCATTGAAGCGGGAACGGATAAATTGCGGGCAGCAGGACTGCTTCCGCGGTTGATCCCAACCGGCAGTCCCTCGTGGTGAAAGGCATTCAGCATTGAGCGAACCTTTATCCATGCCCTCTCTGCGGTAAGTGCCCCTCCCGAGGTGGTTATGCCCATAACCCTTACATCGGGTGATGCCAGCAAAAGGCTGATGGCACGCATATCATCAATTCCCCCGTCGGTATCGATTATCACATAGTGGGTTGGTTTCCAGGGGTGGGCGGCCATGGTTCCTGCGGCAAGAACCAATGAAAGCGTAAAAAGAATTCTTTTCATAACTGTAAGCAATAAACCTCAAAAATAGTCATAGCCGGCTGAAATGCCATATGCTTTATTATCATGAACGGTGTAAATATGATTTTGGTCTACTGATCGATAATTTCATTTCTTCAAGGCAGAAGTAGTCAACCTTTATGGCAGACATTTTGTTATTCTTCCGGCTAAGCTGTAATTTAGCCGGAAGATTTTTTGTTAAGTGACGAGTATGAAATACATAGGAAGATTTTTATCAGTATCGGTACTGGCTTTGCTGCTTGCCGGTTGTTCAGCTTTCAGCGGCAATGATGATGAAAGCTATGTCGTGCTGTTGTCATTTGACGGTTTCAGGTGGGATTATCCCGACCTCTACGAAACGCCAAACTTCGACAGGATTGCAAAAAAGGGGGTCAGGGCTGAAAGGCTTATACCCTCTTTCCCTACCAAGACTTTCCCGAATCACTACACACTGGCAACAGGACTGCATCCGGGCAATCACGGACTGGTAAATAACACCTTTTATGCTCCCGATCTTGACAGGATGTACCGTATGGGTGACCGTACCGCTGTGGAAGACGGGGCGTTCTACGGTGGCGAGCCGATATGGGTGACGGCTTCGAAGCATGGACTCATTACCGGTTCATTCTACTGGGTGGGGTCAGAGGCCCCGGTAAAAGGAGTTCAGCCCACATACTGGAAACGGTTTGACGATTCTGTGCCTTTTGCCACCAGGATTGACAGCGTTGTAAAGTGGCTTGGTTATGAGAAGGAACGCAGACCAAGGTTTGTGACTCTTTATTACGAGGAACCCGATGGCGTAGCTCACAGTGCCGGACCGGTGTCACCTGAAACAGGACAGATGGTGCAGCATGTAGATAGCCTGTTGGGGGTGCTGAAAAGCAAGCTTGAGGCTTTGCCTATAGCAAGGAAGATAAACCTTATTGTACTCTCAGACCATGGCATGGGTCAGTTGTCGCCCAATATGTATGTTAACCTGGCAGAAATAATACCGCAGGATAAGATAATTATGTCGCTGGGCGGAAATCCGACATACAATATTGATCTGGTCGACGATTACATTGATAGAGCCCTTGCTGACCTGAATGCAACGGAAGGAGTAAGTGCATGGCACCGTGACAGTGTTCCGGAGCATCTGCATTACCGAAACCATATCAGGATACCCGACCTGGTGGTTGTTGCAGACAGTGGCTGGAGTATTGGCATGAGACCAGACGGTTCGAGATATACCGGCGGAACGCATGGCTATGACCCCCTTAACAGTGACATGCATGCAATATTCTACGCTGCGGGGCCATCATTCAGGAAGCGCTACGTGCATGATGAATTACATAATGTTGACATATATAATATTGTGGCTGCTATTCTTGATATCAGTCCGGAGCCCAATGACGGAGATCCGTTGAGGGCACGTGGAATTTTCAGGAAAGCAAATGTGCAGAATCGTCTGGGAGTATCCACTGTTTCTGCCAAATAGATTAGCATTTCAGATGAGATTCAGGTATATTTTGTCACGCACCGCCGGCGCCATTTTGGCGATTCCCTTTTATTTGGTTTTTGGGATGTTGCTCCTGGTGTTTCATCCTCTTCAGGTTATCAGCCGCAGGCTTGGTGGATACGAAGCACACAAGAGATCGGTCGTTATTCTGAATCTGCTGTTGCTGAGAACCCTTCATATCCTTGGAGCAAAGATTGTGTTCAAAGGCTTTGAGACTATCCCTTCAGGAAGACCACTGATTATTGTCTCCAATCATCAGAGTGCATTTGACATACCACCTGTAATATGGGGTTTCAGAAAGTATCATCCTAAATTCATCTCCAAAAAGGAGCTGGGGCGATTTATCCCCAGCATATCATATAACCTCAGGCACGGTGGGTCGGTACTTATCGACCGCGCCAACCGGCTGCAGTCAGTTAAGGAGATTATCAGACTGGGTGAATTTATCAGCGCCAATAATTTCTCAGCATGCATTTTCCCTGAGGGAACCAGAAGCCGTGACGGAGTAGTGCGGAGATTTAAAGCTGCCGGGTTTGCGTCACTCCTGAAGGCGGCTCCGGAAGCAGTTATTATACCATTCGCAATCAAAGGTAATCATAGTATTACTCCGGATAAAACCAAGCTGCCGGCAGCATTTGTAAGTCTTGAATACACAGCTCTGGCTCCTGTTGAGCCGGCGGGGAGGGAGGCTGATGCGGTACTTGCTGAGGCAGAGCAGCGGATAAGGGAGGTGGTAAACATAGATGTTGTGACACCTGATATTAAAAAATAGCGTTGTAGTATTGTTATAATCATCTGTCGCAAAGGAATGCCGTAAATACTGTGCAAGTCCGTTAAACAACTTTTGTGCAGGATTGTTATATTGTTATTGAAATAACGACATATATAAATATATCTATAAATAATCAGAAATTATGGAAATTACATTTGACGGCGGGAAGGTAATCACCGCACATTTGAACGGACATACTATCAGAACCGATCAGCCGAGTGAAGGCGGTGGCACCAATACGGCACCTGCACCTTATGATCTTTTTCTTGCATCTATCGGAACCTGTGCCGGTATTTACGTAAAGTCATTTTGTGATCAGAGAGGTATTTCAACCGAGGGGATGAAAATAGTTCAGTCGATGGAGATTGACCCTCAGCGCAGGTTGCCGGCTGTTATTAAGCTTGACATAAGGGTGCCGGCTGATTTTCCCGATAAATACAAGGAAGCTATGATAAATGTGGCAAATCTTTGCGCCGTGAAGAAAACCATCAATAATGCACCTGAGTTTGAGATAGGAACCAGTGTGATGAGCTATAGTGAGTAGGAAGAGCGGTAAACCATATCTTAAATACAAAAACGTTAATCGTAAAACTTATATAAAAGGCTCTGTGCCAGACGCTTTTTATACCGGAAAGACCCAGAGAATAACCGGCACACCCACTGCAATTATTATAACTGACATTGGCAGTCCGAATTTTAAATAGTCGGTGAATTTATAGCCGCCAGGTCCCATTACAAGGGTGTTAGACTGGTGTCCTATAGGTGTCAGGAATGCAGCAGACCCTCCTATTGCCACGGCCATCAGGAACGGATCTATTGAGTATTCAAGTCCTTTTGCCACACCTAATGCCACAGGTGCCATAAGCAGTACCGTAGCCGCATTATTGATTACTGCAGAGAGCAGCATAGTTACGGTAAGGATGACAGCTATCATAGTCCATGCAGGGAGGCGTGCTCCCATCTGAAGTACTGAAGAAGCAATTATTTCTGCACCTCCCGAGGTTTCAAGCGAGCGGCCTACGGGGATCATTGCAGCCAGTAGTACTATTACCGGCCAGTCGATACTTTTATACATCTCCTTGACAGGGAGTATCCTGGTGAGAACCATTGCCACCGCTGCCATGGTAAATGCCACGTCGACGGGCAGCAGCCTGGTTACAACGGCAATTATTGCAGCAGCAAATAGTGCCAGCGCGAGAGTGAATTTCGGTTTGGACCCAAGTTTTATATCGCGGCGTGCCAGGGGCAGACACCCGATTGAGGTTATGGTTTCATGAAGAAGGTGGTCTCTTCCCTGGACCAGTATCACATCTCCAACCCTGAATATTATTTTTGCCAGCCTCCGGTGAATCTGTTCTTCCCTTCTTGCGACTGCAAGCAGGTTGATGCCATATCTGCTTCTCATGCGGAGCTCAGCCACCGATCTTCCGATCAGTGAAGAGTCGGCCATTATTACAGCTTCGGTGATGGCAATATCCTCCGATCCGACAGCATCTTTCCTGAATTTCTTACCGCCAAGCAGTTTAACGCCGGTATCTTCGATCAGTGTTTTTAACTCATCGGCATCGGTTTCAATAATGATAATGTCTTTTTCTTTGAGTATTTCATCAGGCTCAGGAGCATGTATGCGCTTGTTTGCCCGAACCAGTCCGAGAACCTGCATGTCGATATCAGTCATCTCTGAGAATTCCCTGAGAGTCTTTCCCTTAGCAGAAGAGGTACTGGTTACGGTAACTTCCGTAATATAGTCGTCGATATCGAACAGGTCTCTCTCAGATTTTTTTGCTGCTCTTTTGGGAAGCAGCCTCCAGCCCACAAGGGTAATGAATGCGAGACCTGCCAGTGTGAGAAGTATTCCTGCAGGTGCAAACGAGAACATGCCAAAGGTTTCTCCGGTCTCTTCTCCCCTGAAAGCGGATATGATAATATTCGGAGGGGTACCTATAAGTGTGATCATTCCACCCAGGAGAGAGGCAAAAGCAATAGGCATAAGCAGATAGGAAGGAGGGTGGCCGCTTTTGCGGGCAAGGTGAATTGCTATAGGCATCATTATTGCCAGTGCTCCCACGTTATTCATAAATGAGGATGCAAACGCAACGATCAGCGAGAGGACCATAATCTGAACAGTCAGGTGAGTGCCGGCCTTCATAACCCATTTCCCCAGAAGGACTATTAGTCCGGAGTACTCAAGAGCTTTGCCAATGACAAGTACCGATGCAACTGTGATAACAGCAGGGTGGCTGAATCCACTGAAAGCCGCCCCGGGTTCAATTACGCCTGCAACAACCAGGATGAACAGGGCGATAAGAGCCACAAAGTCATGCCTGAAGCGACCCCATGCGAACAAGCCAAGGGCAATTATTAATGTTGCAAAGACAATGAGATGGTCCATTCTACTAATCTATCAGAGTCTAAATATAGTAATAACCTCACTAATGTCTTCCCTGATGCATCCGGAAGCAACCTGATACTTGCTGTACCGGCGGTACAACCGGGGCGGAATCAGAAGCCAGGCATTAAAGTGGAAAGTATAGCACTATCATACCGGAAATATCCAGAGAATTAACGGAACAGCTATTATTATGAGGAGTACCGATAGGGGGAATCCCATTCTGGTATAATCTGTAAACTTATATCCTCCGGGCCCCATAACCAGGGTGTTAGACTGGTGTCCTATGGGTGTAAGGAAAGCCGCAGATCCTCCAATGGCAACTGCCATCAGGAATGGATCGACGGAGTATGATAGTCCGTTTGCAATACCTATAGCTATTGGACCCATCAGCAGCACGGTTGCCGCATTGTTTATCAATCCGGTTATAAGCATGGTGATGGTAAGGATAGTACCTATCATCACCCATGGAGGCAGTCCTCCACCCAGGTTCATTACTGCTTCTGAAATAATTGCAGCACCTCCTGAAGTCTCCAGTGAAGCTCCAACCGGTATCATTGCTCCCAGAAGAACTATTACCGACCAGTCTATGCTCCGGTACATCTCTTTTAAAGGTATTATTTTAAGCAGTACCATTGCCACTGAAGCCATTGAGAATGCCGCTTCAACCGGCAGAACATTTGTAACTACAAGAATAATAGCTATCGCAAAGATAGACAGCGCCATGGTGAACTTAGGCTTGAACCCAAGGCGTATATCTCTTTTTGCCAGGGGCAGGCAGCCGATTGAGGTTATGGTATCATGCAGTGTATTTTCCCTGCCCTGGAGCAGGATTACATCACCAACGGCAAGTATAATGTCGTCAAGTCGGTTGTGCATCTGCTTTTCCCTGTGGGCCACTGCCATCAGATTGAGTTCATATTTTGATTCGAGACCCAGTTCAGAAGCAGATCTTCCTACCAGTATTGAGTCTGCCATAATTACTGCCTCTGCAATTGATATGCTCTGTGTCCCTTCGCCACCGTTGCGGAACTTTTTGCCGCCAAGAAGTTTCACACCGGTATCCTCTATAAGATCCTTAAGCTGACTGGCGTCAATCTCAAGGATGATAAGGTCCTTGACCTTAAGTATGGTATCAGGCCCGGGTGCATGTATCCTTTTATTGTCTCTGACGAGGCCAAGGATTTTCATGTCAATTTTTGGTTTTACTGCGAATTCTCCCAGGCTTTTACCCCTTACCTTAGATCCCTTTGTTACTACTACCTCTGTAATATAGTCTTCAATGTTAAACAGATTGCTTTCACTGCGCGGCGCTACCCGGCCGGGCAGAAGGCGCCAGCCTATAAATGTCAGGAAAAGCAGTCCGGTTACAGTTAGTACAATGCCAACCGGGGTAAATGAGAACATGCCAAAAGATTCTCCTGTTGCATCGGCTCTCAGTGATCCGATTATTATATTCGATGGTGTACCTATAAGTGTTGTCATTCCGCCGAGGAGAGATGCAAATGCCACCGGCATCAGCACGAACGAGGGAGGATGGCCGCTCTTTCGTGCAAGATGTACTGCAATAGGCATCATAATGGCCAGTGCTCCGACGTTATTCATGAATGATGATGCTGCGGCTACAAGCAGTGAGAGAACGAATACCTGTGAGGGTATTCCGGTTCCAACCTTCATTACCCACCTTCCCAGAAAGTCAATTAATCCTGATAACTCCAGGGCCTTGCCTATAACAAGTACAGAGGCTACTGTAATTACTGCAGGATGGCCGAAGCCCCTGTAGGCTGAGGAAGGTTCAATAACACCTGTGATTATAAGAATGAATAATGAAAGGAAGGCAACAATGTCGTGGCGTATTCTGCCCCATGCGAACATCAGGAGGGCAAATGTCAGAGTCATAAAGACAATTACATGGTCCATGTCAGGCCTCATTAATCGGGGCCAAAGGTATTTATAAGAAGATATTCCCGTTCGCGCGGAGAGTACATAAGTGTACTGATATTGTGATTTTTAGTATTTATACTACCCTGGGATGGGGAATATAGGCAGGTTGTAAGGGCGTATAAGGGCGTATAAGGCGTATAAGGCGTAATAGGCGTAAGGGGTCGATGTGTAGCTAAAGGGGGTCAGCCCCGGTTGGGTTCCGGGATATGTTTAGCCATTTCCTCAGGTCTTCGGGTACCTATGAGCAACTTTTTGCCATTCTTAAGTTCGATCTGCAGTCCCTGGTTTCCGGAAACATTGTAGGCCTTTCCTGACTTGAGTCCCAGCCTTATGCCATATCCTCCGAATTCAGACAGTGGTTTATAATATCTTACATATGCTCTGCTTATCATTTTCCAGTCTATTTCTCTCCAGGTTCGGTGAAAGGGAATAAACCTGAAACTAACCCCCTTTCTGTCAATACGGGTCTCAAGTCTGGCTACCAGAAAGAGGACTGCTATTCCCAGCGGAATCAGGCTGAATAAGATTAATCCGGTATCTGAAGCCGGATTATTACCCCATGGAATTCCAAAGATTATCTGCTGAACGAATGCCCACACGAAAAGCCCCAGTAATCCCAGCACCAAAGCCCATACCCAAAACTGTCTGAATCGCTGTTTCTCAGTGAAGTATTCCGATGCCATATTATCTCAAAGCAAAAATTGCAGGGCAATTTATGCAATTATTGTAAACAAACCTGCCAAGGCCATCTCCAAAAAATTGTATTTTTACCCCTGATACCAATACCCGGCACCCGAAACCTGATACCCGGTACCCGCTACCCGGTACCCGGCACCCGGTACCTGATACCTGATACTACCATGCACATATCTGACGGAATAATAAGCACACCGGTTTGTATTGCAGCCAACGTTGTCTCTCTAGGCCTGGTCTGGATTGCAGGAAGGAAGGCATCGAGCGAAGAGATACCACGCATGGGGATGACAGGTGCCGCTCTGTTTGTGACGTCTCTCATACATTTCCCTATTGCAGGCACCTCGGTTCATCTCGGATTATTTGGTATTGCAGGCATAATATTGGGTAAGAGAGCCTTCCCGGTTGTTTTTACGGCTCTTTTATTTCAGTCACTGATTTTTCAGCATGGAGGCCTGCTGACCCTGGGAGTGAATGCAATAAATATGGGTGCCGGTGCTTACGCAGCCGTATTAATATGGAATACCGGAAGAGTACCATGGACCGTAAGAGCTGCGGTGGCTGGCTTTGCAGGGATTATCATACCGGCTCTTATGATGATTGCCGAATTCAGAATTACCGGGTATGGCAGTAGTGTAACACTGCTGCTGTTGATATATATTGTGACAGCCCTGGTAGAGGGGGGTATTACAATGTCGGCGGTTATGTTTTTCAGAAAGGTTAAACCTGAGATTATTAATGGTCCGAAATTTTAAATTATCAACCAATTAAACTTATATCATGATTAAGATGAAAGTATTGTCAACAGTTCTGTTCTTTATGGCTTTTTCAGGAATTCTCTCGGCTCATGGGGTTAATGTGGAGACAAGTTTTCAGGGAAAGACAGTTGTTTTAATGTCTTCCTATTCTCCATCTCAGCCTTTGGCAGATGCTGTCGTAACTGTCTATTCGCCTGCCGACGCTGATAATATATGGCAAAGAGGCAGAACAGACAAAACCGGTCATTTTGCATTTATGCCCGACAGCGCAGGTGATTGGGTATTTATTGTTGATGATGAGAAGGGGCATATGAAACGGATATTAATTGAAGTGCCCGCTGATTTGCTCTCCGCAGAGCAGCCAGAAGAGGAGTCTGCCGGCACTGATGAGATTGCTGGTGTAACAGTAATGAATAAGATGCAAAAGGCATTGATTGGCCTGTCACTAATTTTTGGGCTCACAGGAATTTTTTATGGATTAAGGGCCAGGAAGAATCAGAAACAGAGTTAAGTGAAGCACGACTTTATAGATAAATTCAGCCATCTTGACTCACCGGTTCACAGGCTTGATCCGAGAATGAAAATTATTGCCGTACTGGCAGGCATAACTATTATTGTAACAGAACCTCTGACAGCTGATCTGCTTCACTTTTTACTTTATTCAGCACTTATAACCGCCGTAGTTTCCATCAGTCAGTTGCCAGTGGCATACGTTCTGAAGAGGTTGCTGATCGTTACCCCTTTTATCCTGATGGCATCACTTTTTTATCCGGTGTCGCTACTACTCGGTTCAGACTCCCTGGAAAAGGTGAGGGATGAGTTAATCATGTCAGGAGTAATAATTTTCCTGAAGGCAACGCTGGCGGTAGTGCTTCTTGTACTGCTCAGTTCGACAGAGAAGTTTCACAGACTTCTGATGGCATTCCGCAAGCTTAGGGTTCCGGTAATAATTACAACAGTTTCAGCTTTGCTGTACAGATATGTTTTTCTGATAGCCGATGAAACTCTCAAGACAACCAGGGCACGCGAGAGCAGGACACCCGGCAGGTTAAGGAGAGGCAGGATAAGGGCTTACGGAAATCAGGTGGCCGTAATCTTTATCCGCAGCTGGGAGCGGTCGCAGGTAATATACAAGTCGATGATGTCGCGAGGCTTCACAGGTGAGTTTTATGATATCAATACAATGGAGGCCGGACTGATCGATATTGTACTTCCGCTTCTTTTTGTAGCTTTGCTGCTCACTGTAAGAATCGTGATATAGCATGCCGGCAGGAATTAAAACAGAGGGTCTAGGATTTTCATATACCTCAGGAAAGAGGGTATTGAAATCGGTATCTCTCGATATCAGGCCGGGAGAGAAATTCGGTATTATTGGTCCTTCAGGTTCAGGGAAGTCGACATTGCTGCTTCACCTCAACGGAGTTCTTTCTGCCGAAGAGGGGACGGTCAAGGTTGGAGACCTTGTTTTAAACCGTAGGAACCTGGGTGAGATACGAAAGATGGTAGGTCTTGTATTTCAGAATCCTGATGACCAGCTTTTCAATCCAACCGTCGAGGAGGATGTTGCATTCGGACCGCTCAACTTCGGAATGCCGCGCGATGAGGTAGGCAGCCGAGTCAGGGACACACTGGCATTGCTTAATCTTAACGGCTTTGAAAAGCTGACTTCACATCATCTTTCCCTCGGGGAGAGGAAACGAGTTGCCCTGGCAACGGTCCTTGCCATGAATCCTGAGGTTGTAGCATTCGATGAGCCATTTTCCAATCTTGATCCTTCGATGGTACAGCAGTTGATGGAAATAATCAGATCAATGGATTCAACCCTGGTAATCGTTTCACAATCGATATTGCCGTTGATATCAATCTGCGACCGCATGGCCATACTTAAAGAGGGTGAGATTGTTGCCACGGGAGAGCCTCTGCAACTCGCCCGGAACAGAGAACTGATGGCCTCATGCGGACTTGATCTTAAGTACTACTGCGATATCTGCCGCGATTTATTCTTATAATCCTTACTAATTGCCGGTTTTGATTTGCTCTAACGCAGAATTACAACTGCTTTTTCGGTACCCTGTCGAATAATGGTGTCGCCGTTTTTTTCATGGATACTGTTAATCAGTCCGTTGAGATTTTGTCGTTTTCCTGGAGTTATCCTCTCTTCTTATCGTAACCTCTTGATTTTCTGTCGCGCGGGTGTCTGTATTTAGGGGCCGATTCCCTTCCGGTGAACTCGTAGTTCTCAGCGGCCTCGACTTTGATGCCGTCGAATATTACATTATTCATCGCGGCAATTACCTTGCGGGCCATCTTGCTTTCCACTTCTACCGAGGAGGCTCTCTGGAAGATCTCTATCTGGCCAATTTCTATGTTGTCGTTTTCTGAGATGTCTTTAACAAATTCGATAACATCTCTTTTAGTTATGTCTTTTCCTTTTCCTATGTTGAACACAATCCTTGACATAGACCGGCCCTTTCGGGAGCCTTTATCCCATTTCCCATCTCTGCCAGCTCCTGCCTCACTCTTTTCTCTGCCTGATCTCTCTGCATTTCCTGATCTACCGTCTCTACCGTCTCTTCTGTCTCTTCTGTCTCTTCCGTTTCTTTCGCCCGCTCTGCCGGAGTTGTGACTCCTGTCTGAAGCCTCCCTGGCATCAATATTCAGGTCAGGTGCGTTTTTGTAGTAGTCAAGGAAGCGATTGAATTCGACAGATACCATCCGTTTTATTATCTCCTCTTTTGAGAGGTCACCCAGTGTCTGGTACACTTTATCCATATAGGGATCAATCCTCTCATGTTCGACATGTGAATTTCTCATCTTTTCAACCATACTGTACAGCTGACGTTCACATATTTCAGTACCTCCCGGCACAGGGAGCTGTTCGAACTTCTTCTTCACCACCCTTTCAATCTGGCTGATGCGGCCTCGTTCCTTCAGGTTTATTATTGAGATGGCGGCTCCTTCCTTACCTGCCCTGCCTGTCCTGCCTGTTCGGTGGGTGTAAACCTCGTTGTCGTCAGGAAGGTTATAATTTATAATATGGGTAAGGTCATTCACGTCGAGACCTCGTGCTGCCACGTCTGTTGCAACCAGCACACTGAGGTTCCTTTCACGGAATTTTTGCATTACGTAGTCGCGTTGCGCCTGTGAAAGGTCACCATGAAGTGCTTCGGCGTTGTAGCCATCGCTCATGAGCGAGGCTGCCACCTCTTTAGTCTCCTGACGTGTGCGGCAGAATACTATGCCATAGATGTCGGGGTAGTAGTCAACCACTCTCTTCAGTGCATTATACCTGTTTTTGGCTGTCACCATATGGTATATGTGCGAAACGTTTTCTGCTCCGGCATTTTTGGCTCCGACAGTTATCTCGACAGGATCAGTCATATAGGTTTTTGCGATTCTGTTTATCTCCTGTGACATTGTAGCAGAGAAGAGGAGGGTGTTTTTTTCTGAAGGTGTTTTTGCCAGTATGGCATCGAGATCGTCGCGAAAGCCCATCTTCAGCATTTCGTCGGCTTCATCAAGTACAAGTGTCTCTATCTTTGAGAGGTCAATCCTGTTCCTGCGTACAAGGTCGTGTATCCTTCCCGGCGTTGCAACAACGATGTGAGCTCCTCTTTTAAGGATTCCAATCTGCTTGTCGATAGAGGCACCTCCATAAACGGAGACAATTGTAAGTCCTCTGAGATACTTTCCATAGCTCTCGAGGTCGCGGGCAATCTGCATGCAGAGCTCACGGGTAGGGCTAAGTATCAGCAGTTGGGGATGAGGAGTGTCAAGGTTGATGTTTTGAAGAGCCGGCAGTCCGAAGGCTGCAGTTTTGCCGGTACCGGTCTGTGCCAGTCCGATTATATCGCACTTCTCTTCAAGCAGTAAGGGTATTACTTTTTGTTGAATTGGTGTGGGAACCAAAAAGTCAAGCTCTTCGGTTGCCCTGAGGAGCTCCGGGGAGAGCTCCAGCTGATTGAATAACATTTTCTGAATTTTTTATGAGCCTCCCCGTATTTACAATCACCGTACAATGACAGGTTAACCCGTTAATAATAAGCTTTGAGAGTGCCGGTCACATTTTGTGTTTGCGGAATTCTTTTGCGGGTGCAAAGGTAGTAAAATTTATCAATTTATTGCCCGGCACAAAAGAAAGGGGGGGTGTCTTCTTGCTATTGTCATTCAACCCCGCTGGGGTTGTTCTTCTGTATTACACAATTTCAACTGCTGGGGTTGTTCTTCTGTATTACACGACTTCAACTGCTGGGGTTGTTCTTTTGTATTATACAACTTCAACCGCCAGGGTTGTTCTTTTTGCCAGTGGTTGTTGTTTTTACAATCTTGTTATCTTTATAACCGTTAACCAACCAAATTCATCACTACCGTGAGGGTAGCATTACTGACCGATATCCATGAAGATGTTGTAAGCCTTAAGAGGGCCCTTCGGATGATTGAGACCGAGAAGTGCGATCAGATTGTCTGCCTGGGCGATATCTTAGGGTATCCCTATCTGCGTGGCAGCTATGAGAAATCGCGGAACGTGAATGAGTGTATATCGCTTATCAGGAGCAACTGTTCACTGGTGGTTGCCGGCAATCACGATATTTTTCATCTGCGCAAGCTGCCTGAATATGCCAACGGCTTTCGGTTCCCCCATGACTGGTATGAAATGCCCCCGGAGATGAAGACCAGAATTTCCGGAGGCAGGGTCTGGAACTACTCTGATGACTGTCCGGTTGCGCTCAATGACTCAGAGATTGAGTATGTTGATTCGCTGCCTGAGTATGCCGTGCTGGAGGCTGGAGGCAACAGGGTGCTTCTCTCTCATTCGCTATTTCCGAACCTTACAGGGTATGTATCTGACAAGAACGGAAGTGACAGGATGCTGTCGTCTCATTTTGGCTTTATGGAGGAGAACGGATGTGTGCTGTCGGTTTGCGGACATATGCATATCGAGGGTCTCGGGATCAGCTATGAGCTGCGCGATTCGTTTTTGCCGAGGCTTTTCAGGGGCTTCAGGTATTACCCTTATGGCAGAAGACGGCTGAAGAACTATCGCTGCTGCGTTACCATACCGGCTTTGGCAGACAACAGCCAGGTAAACGGCTTTGCAGTGTTTGACAGTGGTGATTTCAGCATAAATGCACTATCTTTAAATGCCAATCGGCTTGTAGTAATATGAAAAGAATTGTAAGGGCTGGTTTTTTTACGAAAATATTGCTTCCGGCAATGCTGGCGATATTGTTGTTCGTATTATCGCTGTTTATATATGTGGTGCCTACTTTTGAGAGGAACGCGATGGAGCAGAAAAAAAATATGCTGCGGGAGCTGACAAATATAGCCTGGAGCATACTCGATAATTACAATTCAGCTGTCATTGAAGGACATATGCCGATTGAAGAGGCCCAGGAAGCTGCCATGACAGAGATTGAGGCACTCAGATACGGTCCGCAGGAAAAGGATTATTTCTGGATTACTGATCTGGCTCCCAAAATGATTATGCATCCGTATGTGCATGAGCTCATGGGCCAGAGTCTGAGAGATTTTGCCGATCCTGACGGGGTAAAGCTATTTCGCGAAGCAGTCGATATTGCCAAACAGGAGGGAGAGGGGTTTATAAACTACAAATGGCAGCTTAGGGATGATTCTACCCAGATTGCACCGAAGCTGAGCTTTGTAAAGCTGTTCACCCCGTGGAAGTGGGTGGTCAGCACGGGTATTTATATTGATGACGTCCACAAGGAATTATCAGCTCTTAGAAACAGGCTTCTTCTGATATTAACAGGAATTACACTTATTATTGCGCTTATAATATTCTTCATTACTTACCAGAGCCTTGAGATTGAGAACAGGAGGCGAGCTGTTGAGGCGATGCTTAAGGAATCGCGGGAAAAATACCGCTCACTGCTTGAATCATCTACTGAAGGTATTATTCTTCTGATCAATTCTCAGATTGCATATGCCAATGCGTTTGTTCAGAAATGGCTGAAGTACTCATGGACTGAGATGCAATCGATGTCTCTCAGTGAGATAATACCATCGGTAAGCATAAATGAAATAAACGGTGTTGAGAGTGAGACACGTTTTGAAACCAGGGTAACAGGCAAAGAGGGTTCAGGATCGGAGGTGCTTCTTACTGTCCTGCCGGTAGAGTTCGCCGGCAAGCAGGGAGTGTTGCTCACTTTCAGGGATATCAGTGAACACAGGTTACTGGTTACCGAGGTTGAAGACCTGAGAGAGCGTCTCAGGGAGGCCGCGGGATATTCTGCCGGAGATATAAACAGGTTTGCTTCCTACGCCTCAAACGTTGCATCGTTGCATAACCAGGCAGTATCTGACTATGCAGCACCTTTTGACACATGCAGTGCCGACGCACCTGTAAGGGTGGCTGTTGAGATAATGAACCGGAACGGCCAGTTGCCGGTAGTAATCCTTGTCAATAATAAGCCGGCAGGAATAGTTACCTCTGGAGACATACTAAAGAGAGTAACAGCACCGGGCATATCTGTCGATATTCCTGTGGCAGAGATAATGTCAGCACCGTTGATTGCGGTTGATCAGGCGACTACCCTGGCTGTCGCGGCCTCGATCATTTCCAATAAAGCAATTTCGCAACTGCTTGTTAGAAATCATGAAGGTCAGGTAACGGGTATTATCACCGCTGGGATGATTTACAAGAGCCTTTTTGATTCGGCAGTCATTACAGATGCCTGTATAAGTAACAGCAACAGTATTGACGATCTGGAAAGATGCAGGATGAAGCTGCCATTTATGATAAAGCCACTGCTAAGTGAAATAGGCAATGTGTCTACTTTTACCAGGATACTCTCCCATTACAATGATGCAATCTCTAAGGCTATAATTGAGATGGCAATCAGGGAAATCGGGACGCCGCCTTCATCATTCTCCTTCGTGGTTTTCGGCAGTGCCGGCAGGGAGGAGCTGACTTTCAACTCCGACCAGGACAATACGATAATATACACTGAATCAGATTCGCTATCGCCCGAAGAGACCAGAGCGTATTATTTAAAGCTGGGAACCAGGATATGCAATGCTCTTCACGATACAGGACTGGTTCGCTGCAAGGGTGGATACATGGCTTCGAATCCGCAATGGTGTGCTCCTCTTGAAGAGTGGAAAGGTTATTTCAACGACTGGATAATGAATTCTGATGCTGACAGTATTCTTAATTTTTCAGTCTTTTTTGATTTCAGACTGCTATATGGCGATGAATCAATCTTTGTTGAACTGGAGGATTTTGTTTTTGAGGCCTTTAAGAGGCGTACCACATTCTTTTTCTCACTGGCCCAGTCAATTACAAGGATTAAATACCCTTCCATAACAACCATGGTCAACTCAGAGGAAGAGGGTAAACGGAGGGACCAGTTTATTGATATAAAGGCAGCCATGGCTCCCATTGTTATGATAGCAAGGATATATGCACTTCACAAGGGCTTCAGGCAAAAGGGAACCCTGGAAAGGATAAGGGCGTTAAAGGCTTCGGGCACTTTAAGTGCGGAGACGTGCGACGAACTATCATATTATCATAATTTTCTGATGTATCACAGGATGCAGTCACTCCTTGGCCAGGCTATAGCAAAGGAGGAGTTTACAAACAACATTCCGGTCTCATCGATGAATGAAACGGAGCAGGTAATACTTAAGAAGATACTATCACGTGCCGGCAGCTTCAATGAGATACTCACGGCTGAGTTCATGAGTGCATTCCAGGGATGATGACCACAGACTATTTGCAAAAAGTAATCCCCGCTCTTGTATAAGTAAAAAATCTTGATACATTTGCTGACTGTTCAAATCTGTACCACATTGTATTGACCTATATACCAGCGCTGGCAAAAAATAGTTGTAACGCCTGATATTAATAACCTAAAAACCTAACCTAGTGGAAACAGAAGACTACAAGATCAGCTTTTTCAAGCCGACCACTGAACGTGCAAGGCTTAACCGTAACCTTACCTTGAAGCTCTTCATAGCATGGGCAGTCGCAATTTTCGGATTTCAGATACTGCTTAGGGTTATTGAAGAACCTGTACCGGAAGAGGGACTAATTTCATTTACAACAGCATGGAACCAGATCGAAGCCGAAGCTGCTGATACCGATGCCTTCAAAGCTGCGGCATTGCCCGTTATCCAGGTTTTGGGCAAGTCCTCACTAAAACCGGAAGAGTATGACGTTGTCAGAGATGCTCTTGGCTGGATGGTTGCCCGGGTAATATCGGATGAAGAACTAAGCAGCCTTCAGGAAGAAGTAATAAACTTTAATTTACTCAGAAACAGGATAACCTCACTGCAAGATGAAGAGTATCTTGCAGCTAAGGAGGTAATCGAACTGAAGGCAGGTTCTGCCCTCGGTGTCGGACAAGAGTCATTGCTTGCAAAGCTTTTACCACTGGGCCTTGATAATGACCTTGCCGAATTATCTCCGGAAAGCAGAATGAAATTGCCGGATATTATGACTACATATCTTACTCATAACCGGTCTGTGCTCACTGATACAATATTTCTTGGCTTTCCATTCCATTACTTCTATACTGCAGTTTTCCTGCTTGTTTTCTTTATAGCGCTTTGCTGGTATTACTGTTACAGGACCGACAAGGTACATGCCAGGCTGAATTTTACTGAACAGACTACTTAATTTCAACCAGTGAGAATAGTAAAGATGAAAAGGATATATTTACTCTTATTATCGTTTATACCGGCAGTACTTTTCGCTGCCAGCGATGTCACACAGCTTGAGGGAGGATTTAAAGTCGGTCCCGCAATAATACTAATACTGATACTCTCCCTCTTTATCCTCGTCGGAGTGGTTTTCAGGGCTAAGGATACCACTGATTACTATGCTGCCGGGCGCAAAATATCAAGGGTAGGATCGGGTATGGCCATTGCTTCCAACTGGATGAGTGCTGCCTCATTTCTTGGAATGGCGGCTCTTATGTACGATGTTGGTTATCACGGGCTGGCATATGTTGTGGGCTGGACGGGAGGTTATGTTCTGTTGCTGATACTCATGGCAGGGCAGATAAGAAGGTATGGTAAGTATACAGCCGCCGATTTCATTGGCGACAGGTACTACTCAAGTTCGCTAAGGACAATAGGCGCGGCTATTGCTATAGTAATTTCGATAGCATATGCTGTCGGACAATTTGGAGGCATAGGCCTGATGTTTAAATGGGTTATGGGCATCGATTACCTGCCTGCCGTGATGATTGGGGGGTCGGTGGTATTGGCCTATACCCTTATTTCAGGGATGTTAGGTGTCACCAAGAATATGCAGATACAGTATATTATCATTATCTCTTCCTTTATAATTCCGCTCTTCATTCTGACAGCCAAATTTGATTACTTCTGGCTACTGCCACAGATAGGGTATGGTTCTGTGGTACAGGATATTGTTGAGGGCATACAGATAACTGAGAAATCAGGTCTTTTCAATTCCCTGGGTCACCATTTTGCGATAGTGCCAAGTCCTGAATATGCAATGCCCTGGGATCCTTCAACAGGACAGACGTTTTTTCAGTGGGTGGCGATAGCATTTTCACTGATGATAGGCACGGCAGGATTGCCACATGTTATACAGCGGTTTTATGTTGTACCGAAAGTAAGCGACGCCAGGTGGTCGGTAGTATGGGGACTCTTCTTCATCTGCCTGCTCTATTGGAGTGCTCCTGTCTATTCGGCATTCGGAAAAATGCTGTCGGCAAATCCTGAGGTCGGAAAACTGGCCAAGGATGCGATAGTCGTTTACACTGCTCAGCTTGGGGATGTGCATCCTCTAATAGTGGGCCTGCTGGCGGCAGGGGGAGTTTCGGCGGCCTTTTCTACCGTTTCAGGCCTGTTGGTAGCCGGCTCTTCTGCTTTTGCTCATGACATTTATGTTAAGGTCATTAATCCCGGCGCCACTCCGAATATTCAGCTCAGGGTAGCAAGGATCAGCACTGTTCTGATGGCGATAATCATAACCATCATAGCTTTATTTGACCTGGCTCTTATCGCTCAGCTGGTGGCCATAGCTTTTTCAATGGCAGGATGCACGATATTTCCGTTGTTTCTTCTTGGAATATGGTGGAGCGGTTCAAACAGGGCAGGCGCCAAGGCAGGGCTGATAACAGGAAGTCTTGTAACAATTGTTGCCCTTACTTATCTTGTAGGTGCAAAGGCAGGATGGAACCTTCCTTTCTATGATTTTATCTCCTATTATCTCGGAGCATGGTATTTTGCATGGATAGGGGCTCCTCTGGCCATAGCTGTTAACATCATTGTATCAAAATTGACAAAGGAAACACCAGTTGAAATAAGACAATTCCTTATTGAAAAAGTACACTCTTGATTTTGAATACATTATCGGGGAATAAAGGAGTCAGGCTGGTCATTCTCGTAATGATTATCCTTACCTCTATTGGCATTGTAATAGCAAAAGTTTACTACGGCAGAATTAATAGCGCGGTCGATCCCCGCATAAGGGAGGCCCGGGTGATGTATGGCCGTTACAACAGTTATACTTCAGAGAATGATGCTGAATCGGTGGTGCTTTTACTCGACAGTGTCAGAGCTATTTATAATTCAATAGATCACTACAGGTGTTCATATGAACCGGGAGTGCTTGAGAATAATCTGGCATCAGTCTATCTTACACTTGCGCTGGCAACCAAAGATATGGTTGAGAGAAGGGAGTTCCTCTTTGATTCCGCTGAAGAGCATCTGAGCAAGGGTATTGAATATTATAAGTCATGGCTGGAGAGGTTCAGTGATCTTACAGAGGAACAGGTCAGTACGATCATAGCGGATGAATTCAAAGCAGATGCTGCGCTCAGGGAATCGAAAAATCTGGAGGCCATAATCGCAAAAAGGATAAGGGATATTCTTGATGCTCAGAAGGAGACCCCCAGGAGGTTATCGGTAAGCTACTCCAACCTTGGAATAATAATGCGACACCGTGGCGATGCAGAGGAAGCAGTGGCTTATTATGAAAAGTCACTGGAGATTTGGCCAGAGAATCATGTAGCCCGTAACAACCTGAATATCATTTTCGGCTTGCCGCCTGTAAAACAGAGTTTTCTCCGCAGGATGTTTCCACCGGACAGATTATAATTAAGAAGAAGAATGATTTATTAAACAGAAAACCAGGTGATATGAAGATTAACAAATTACTGTCAATGCTGCTGCTGTTGCTTCCCATTATGGCCTCAGCCCAGAATTCAACAGACCCGCCCAAATATGGGATCAGTTTTTCAGGCTTCCTGAAAACTGACTATTTCCTTGACACCCGCGAAGGCGTTTCAATCAGGGAGGGGCACTTCCTGCTGTACCCGAGGAACATCTCCCTTGATACAGATGGAAACGATATTTATGCCAACCCATCCTTCAATTTCCTGTCAATACAGTCAAGGCTGACAGGCAGAATAACAGCTCCTGATGCTTTCGGCGCCAAAGTCTCCGGGATCCTTGAAGCTGATTTTTTCGGCAATGAAAATGCAGCCTTCATTGATGCCAACGGTTTCAGGTTGAGACATGCCTTTGCGAAACTTGACTGGGAGAAAGCAGAGCTGATAGCAGGCCAGTACTGGCATCCGTTTTTTATCCCCGCTTGCTTTTCAGGGGTAATCTCATTCAATACAGGGGCTCCATTCCAGCCATTTTCCCGCAATCCGCAGGCAAGACTGACCTACAAACCCGGAAAGGTGAATCTCACCGGCGTGGTCTCATCTCAAAGAGACTTTACCAGCCCGGGGGGATCTGCCCCTTTGCGCAATTCAGCTACACCCATATTAAGCGGATTAATAACATACGAAGAGAACAACAGCAGCACTGGTACGGGTTTTCTGGCCGGTGCCGGTGTTGACTATAAGACCATTCAGCCGCTTCAAACCACCACCCGTTTTTTGCAGTCGTTTGTAACTGATGAGAAGGTAAGTGGTTTGTCGGCGACGGCTTTCCTCAAAATCACCAGACCTCAGTTTATCTGGAAACTCCAGACAATTTATGGAGAGAATCTGTTTGACCTGATTATGATGGGAGGCTATGTTGTCAGTTCGCTTGAGGATCCATTGACAAACCGGGTTAAATACTCTACTTTAAATTATCATACCACATGGACAGAGTTACAGACGAAAGGAGATAAAGTACAATTGGGACTGTGGGCAGGTTATGCCAGGAACCTGGGGTCGAAGGAGACCATCCTCGAGTATTCGAACCGCATAGGAGGGAGTGATGTTACGACACGAGGAGCAGATATGAAGTCGCTGATGAGAGTATCCCCAAGAGTGGTGTTTATCAGCGGAAAATTCAATCTGGCCACTGAACTGGAATATACGTCAGTGGCATATGCAACCAGACAGACTGACGGCACCATTAACCGTGATGAATACGGTAAGATTACGGAATCACAGAATGTCAGCAATCTGAGGGTACTTCTCTCTGCAATCCTGAATTTCTGACAAGAAGATTATATTTATTGAGTATTCACTAAACAGTAAAAATATGCACGGACCGGCAGCAAAACTAGAAAAAGACCATGCAGCTGACAAGAAGGCAAAGCTCGGAATCTACCTCTTCCTGGTTTACGTCGTTGTTTACAGCGGATTTGTGGTGATAGGATTATATGATCCTGACCTTATGGGTGTACATGTGGTCGGAAAGCAGAACCTGGCTATTGTTTACGGCTTTGGACTGATAGTACTGGCGATAATAATGGGGTTCATATACAATGCGTTGTGCACCCGTATGGAAGACCGGATGAACGAAAAGCAGAAAGGAGGCTCTCATGACCTATAATGTTTCTGCCTGGGCAATAATAATATTTGTAGTTTTTGTTGCGATAGTTCTGTTCCTTTCTTTCTATTTCGCCCGCAAGACAAAGTCGGCTTCAGGATATTATGCCGCAGGAGGAAAGATTCACTGGGGAGTAAACGGAATAGCATTTGCGGGAGATTACCTCTCTGCTGCTTCATTCCTTGGTATTTGCGGTATGATAGCCTTTTCAGGTTACGACGGTTTCCTCTATTCGATAGGATACCTTGCAGGATGGGTTGTGGCTTTGTTTATAGTTGCCGAGCCTCTAAAGCGTCTTGGGCGGTATACATTTACTGATGCTCTTGATGCCAGGTTCAATTCCAAATCAATAAAGCTAACCGCTTCGATAAGCACCCTGGTAGTATCGGTCTTTTATCTTATTCCACAAATGGTGGGAGCGGGTGACCTGGTTGTTCCGCTACTGGGACTGCCTCACTGGATCGGTGTGATGATAGTTGGTTCCATAGTTATATTCATTGTGGCCACGGCAGGAATGACCTCAACCACCTACGTGCAGTTCATTAAAGGAGCGTTGCTGATTATTTTCTCAACCGTACTGACGGTTTATATTTTAAACAACGGACTGAATCTTAGTCCGGGAGGTAGTTACCACAGGTTTGTTACACTGGGAGTCGTATTTGAGGATGGCGAGTTTGCCGGAACCACGGAAGAGGACTACACCCTTGCCGAAGTTCATACTATTGACGGAATGACTTTCGCGGCGCTGGAAAAACAGGGCGTTACCAACTGGTACAAGCTCTCTTCAGACTCTACTTACCTCGAAGAGATGCTCTCGGTCACCACCAGATATGATGGAGTAAAACTATACAATGGCGAACCGAAATCGGAGGGAAAATTCTATCAGGTCGGGCATCTTACAAAGGTAGTGGTTGACGGAGAAGAGGTTGACGAGACTGGTCCGCTGGGCCCGTTCAGGTTTATTTCTGCGCTGGAGGAGAGCGAGTTGGTAAGATTCACCAGGAAGGAGATAAGAGACGCAAATACAACAGTATGGTATCAGGAACCTACTTCTGGCAGTGACATGATAAAACCTGGCTTACTGTATAAGGTTTCAACACGTGCCGGTGCTACATTCTGGACCAAGCTCAATTTCGTCTCACTCATGCTGGCGCTTTTCTTCGGAACTTCAGCGCTGCCTCATATTCTTATAAGATATTATACTGTACCAAGCCAGAGAGCGGCAAGAAAATCTACGATAGTGGCAATTTCAGCTATCGGGTTTTTCTATATCCTGACAATGTATATGGGGCTGGGAGCTGCTGTTAATGGTGTTCTTGATGTTGAAAGCAGTAATATGTCAGGACCCTTGCTCGCAAGATACTTTGGGGTAGGTCTTTTTTCAATGATCTCGGCTATAGCATTTGCAACTGTTCTGGGAACTGTCAGCGGCCTTATTGTAGCCTCATCAGGGGCAATAGCACATGATTTTCTTGACAACTATCTTAACCTTAAGATGGATGACCGTCAGAAGGTCAGGGCAGGCAAGCTCGCAGCGTTCGGCGTAGGATTGTTTGCCATTCTGCTTGGGATTCTCTTTAAGGGAATGAACGTCTCATTTCTGGTAGGCCTTGCGTTCGCTGTTGCTGCTTCGGCCAACCTGCCCGCAATTCTTTTCCTTCTTTTCTGGAAGAAAACGACTGCAAAGGGTATTGCATGGTCGATTGTTACGGGAATAGTATCATCGGTAGGAATAATACTGTTGTCTCCAACCATGTACGAGAGGTATGGTCTTGACAAGGCTGCGGCTCCCATCCCACTCGATAACCCGGGTATAATATCCATACCCCTGGCTGTGATTGTCCTTGTGGTCGTTTCGCTGATGACGCAGAAGGACAATGTCAACAAGGTAGAGAATTACCATCATGGCTTGTAGACAATTAAAATGGTGTTTGAGGAGGATGGCTTTACCATAGCCTGACGGGTAATATAATATGTGATGAGACCATACATACTTGCAGAAAACAACTGGGAGAACCTTAAGGAGTTCCGTTTCGAACTTGCCGTTCTGCCGTGGGGTGCTACTGAGGCACATAATTATCACCTTCCATATTCTGCTGACATTATAGAATCAGAATTAATTGCAGCTGAAGCAGCCAGAATAGCATGGGAGAAAGGATCCAGGGTGGTGGTTCTGCCTGTTGTTCCCTTTGGGGTAAATACCGGACAGAGGGACATATATCTCGATATAAACCTGAATCCCTCAACCCAGTTGGCAATTCTGAAGGATATAATCACGGTACTTGATCATCAGGGTTTACATAAGCTCTTAATACTAAACAGTCACGGAGGCAATGACTTCAAACCCCTCCTGAGGGAACTGGGCGGTAGCTTTCCTGACATGTCCCTTAGTGTTGCCAACTGGTACCAGGCACTTGACAGGAAGAAATATTTTGATGAACCGGGTGATCATGCCGATGAGATGGAGACAAGCCTTCTTTTGTTTCTCAGGCCTGACCTTGTACTGCCCAAAGAGAAATGGGGAGAAGGCCATGAACGCAAAAACCGCATAGGAGCATTCCGTGAGGGCTGGGCATGGACAGAGCGGCGTTGGCCTCAGGTGACTGATGATACCGGAATTGGAAATCCGCAGCATGCAACACGCGAAAAGGGAGAAAGATTTTTCAGGGATTTGACAGAACTGTTAAGCGGCCTTTTCCGGGACCTTTGTAATACTGATTCCGGCAATCAGTATTTATAAAGATGATGACCCGGATATGTTTTGTCTTTACGTAGCTACCATTCTGCGCAAGGATAGAAGCACTTCCATTATTGGCTGTCCAGACATTTGTTGTGCGTAATACACGACTTCATTCTCTACGGAAAATTAAATTTTGCTGTAAGAAAAGTTTTGTCGAAATTTGATTAACTATTATCGTGTTAACGCGCCCGGACTCATTTTGGGGAGTCATTTTTCTTGTTTGTTAATCTTAACATCATTATTGTATTTGCAGCAATAAACAGCACAATAATTTAATTGCTGACTGCTTGTTGCAAAGAGTTAAACACTATCTGAAAATGAAAAATCCATTCGTTCTTTTCATTATACTGATGCTGGCAGCGGGAGCTGAAGCACAACCCGGCAGGAACAGGCAGAATGACAACTTTCTGCAGATAGGATTTAAAGCGGGGGCCGGCTATTCAACAATAACCGACCTGTCAAAAGTGCTTGTGAGTGAATCATATTATACCGGTTATACATTTGAAAACAGCGGAAGCTGGTCTTTTACTGGAGGCCTCTATTTAAATTACAAGTTTGAGGGATCTATCTCTGCAATATATTTTGAAGTGTCCTATTCCACACTGGGGAACAAACTGCATTACTCAGACATTAATGATTTCTCCTATGATTTCTCGGTCAAGTACAATTACATAAACATGGACCTATGGTATAAGGCTTATCTCCTTAATGGCCTGTTTCTGGGTTCAGGACCAAGACTCGGGCTTAATCTGACCCCGGGAGGCCTTTTCTATACTTCAAATGGTGAAGACCAGTTTGGGCCGGATATTCTTATACAACAGCAGATGAGGGATGTACTAAAGGGCCGCACCAATTTTTCCATCGGTCTGGGTGCAGGGTATGAGTTCCTGTTCGGGTTGTCATTGGATGTCAGGTATTATCAGGGTTTGAGTGATGTGATGGAGACAGAGGTAAATAATTTTCGCTTTATCGAAAACAGGAACACGGGCAGTGTGCTGCAAATATCTCTTGGATTTGCAATACCGTATGATCTGAACGTCTTTTAAGATTGATAACAGAAATAAATCGGATCCGATGCTAAAATGCCGGGTTAATATTAAGCTGGTTTTCTGCCTGATCGCACTTCTTCAGATATGCCCGGGTGTTTCCCAGACTCATTTGCCTGGCGGAGTAAGAGGAGCATTACTATGGGAGGTTACTCAAC
Organism: uncultured Rikenellaceae bacterium; assembly: GCA_964568875.1. Taxonomy (GTDB): domain Bacteria; phylum Bacteroidota; class Bacteroidia; order Bacteroidales; family VadinHA17; genus SLNP01. Next base: position 69,662 of record CAZMSH010000014.1, read on the forward strand.
CAGCACAGTCAGGACAGGCTCAATGGAAGTCGGTACTTACTCTCCCTGCCGATACAGGATTTCTTGTCAGGGGTAAGATCCAGACTATCAATAATTATCCGGCGCTACTCTTTTCAAATGTAACAGACACTGCATATGGCACCTTTAACCTTGGGAAACTCGAGGCATTCAGCCTGCTTACGGTATGCCAGGAATCCGATACTGTTGCCGAGAGGGTGGTTTTCAGCCTTGGCAGTGATACTTCAGCCGGGATGATTTTAACCAATAAGCGAATGGCAGCATTGGATATCTATCAGTATGCCAACTACAACCATGGTACAATGACTTATCCAAAAATATACTCCTATACTCAGAATAAGATCCCTGAATCCGGTACCGCCAAGCAGAATCTTCAGTTCGGGCGCCACCCACGCCACCAGAACCTCCCAGTATCGCACTACAATGGCATAATGGCTGAGGTAATACTCTTTCCGAGGGTTATTTCTCCCGGTGAACGTCAGAGGGCTGAAAGCTACCTGGCCCTTAAATATGGTATTACCCTTAACCAGGAATACCCAACCTCCTATCTGAACAGTTCAGGTGAGGTTATATGGGATGCGGAGGTAAATGCAACCCATAATAAGAATATTGCCGGGTTGGGCAGGGATGACATATCAGGATTGAATCAGCGGGTTTCAGAGAGTACACAGATACCGGGAGTTATGAAAGTGGGTGTTAGTGGAGAATTGAAAAACAACTCTTTCCTGATCTGGGGAGATAACGGAAGGGCCCTGCGGTTTGATGAAGACTCAGGAATCAGAAGAATGCTCAGGGAATGGCGTCTTTCTGCATTTAATTATGTGGGAGGTCCTGTAAATGTAGCCATTAACGAATTATTGTTACATGACATAGATCCACTCCTTCCGGGGGAAACATACTGGATGATGACAGACAGAAGTGGTACTGGTAATTTTCCGTTCAGTGAGACTGACTATTTCCAGAGCCAGCCGCTCTCTTATCCGGAGAGAATAATCAGATTTGATTCTGTAACAGTCGATACTGATTTTTCAGGTAGCGATCTGTTTACAATCATTGCTGCTCCCTCATTTTTTGCGAGGAGTATTGTGGTACCGCCAAAATGTGAAACACCACATTCAGGTGCAATACAGACTGACATAGCCGGGGGAGCACCCCCTTTCAATGTTCTGCTGAAGGGAACCACAAACAATATAATTAAGGTATTTGCCAATGTTGCCGGCAGGCATCATCTCTTTGACGGGATAGGTCAGGGCGGGTACCATCTTCAGATTACTGATGCTGCAGGCAAAATATTTACCGAAGAGATAATGGTCTCGAACCTGAGTCTGTGGGAAAACACTTTAGCCCGTAGTTATACTCTTCCCAAAGGAGAGACCCTTGTCCTGAATGCAGCAGAAGGGATGCCATCAGGAAATTATCTCTATTCATGGACTCTGCCTGACGGATCGTTATTCAACAGGGAGGAGATAAAAATAGACACGCCTGGAAAATATCTTTTATCAGTGACTGATGCTGACAATTGCAAATCAGTTGCAGAGGTTAAGGTTAAGCAGACAGGCAGATCAGGGTTTAAGGAGACAGAGCTGTTCCCCAATCCTGTAAACGGTTGGTTTGCACTACGCATAAGCCTGGAGTGGGCGATGGATATCAATGTCAAAATAACTGATATGTCCGGGAAAATAATCAAACAGACTATGCTGCGAAACGACAGTTACTACCTGTATAATGATATTATCAATGAGCCCGGAACCTACATGATAACAATAGTAGCGGATATGCACAGCGAGACTCTTAAGTTAATAGTTCAATAGTTGCTGAAAGATGCGATGATTGAAAACGGTAATATATTGAAAACAGGAAACAGCAGAAAATGGGGAAGCCACAATCCTGTATCTGTTACCCTTATTTTGGGTTTTTTGCTTTTATGTGTTACCGACTTTCCAGACCGCAGTCAGCAATATATAAATTTTAACAGCCCGGTATTTCAGGAAAACAATGCTGATGCAGGCGCCATGATTGCTGACGATTTTTCTGAAGAAACAGTGGGTGGTGCTGTTGGTCTTGTTTCGGAAGGGATACCAGGTGTTCCATGCGATGGATATGGCAATCCGGGTTTTTCCGGTTCGAAAGCGGGCAACAATGTATCTGATTACAATACACGGCCAGTGACGGATGGCTATTATGCATTTTCAAAGCCAGAGAGCTATGCAGATGCTGACCCTCTCATGCGATATGATATCATAATTCCAGGCCGCTCCATGAATTCGGCTGAGGCTCTTCCAGGAGTGGAAACGGCAATCAGCCTTGAGGGTGTAAGCCTCATAGTACCGGAAGGAGGAATAAGTTCCGGTGAGGTGTTATCAATTACCGGTTTGCTGGCAGAAGATCTGCCACCAATACCGGGGGAGCTGGCCAATGTAACCAACGGGAGTTTTTCAGGTTACCGCTTTCTTCCCCATGGGATGCTATTTGACAACGAAGCCACTATAGCAATGGCCTTCGATAACAGGTTAATTCCCGAAGGATACAGCGCTGAAGATATCTTTACCTGGTTTTACGATGAGGATGATAATAAGTGGAAACCACTTGAGCGTGACAGTATAGACTACGGGTCGGGTCTTATTATTTCCCGTACATATCACTTCACCGACATGATAAACGGTATAGTAAAGATACCCGAATCACCCGAAACAGAGGGCTATATCCCCACCTCGTTAACCGATATTAAAGCAGCTGACCCGGCTGCGGGAATAACCCTGATAACCTCTCCGGCGGCCAATAGTACAGGCGATGCTGAGTTGTCATATCCTTTGAACCTGCCAAAAGGCCGTTCGGGAATTGAACCATCGCTAAGTTTGCATTACAGCAGTGACGGGGGCAGCGGATGGACCGGTTTTGGGTGGGGGTTGACAATTCCGGCTGTTACTGTTGATATAACATGGGGTGTTCCCCGGTATCTGCCCGACAAGGAATCAGAGACATACCATTTTGGAGGTTCCCAACTCACTCCGGTAGCACACAGGGGTGAATACATTGACCGCACTCCTGAAAAACGGTTCCATCAGAGGATAGAAGGTGATTATTACAGAATAATCAGGCATGGAGACAACCCGAAAAACTACTGGTGGGAGGTGACAACAAAAGAGGGGGTCAGATCCTTTTATGGTGGTCTCCCCGAAACAGGCATCCAGGTGGATGCAGTCTCTGCCGACGCGAGCGGTAATATCGGATTCTGGGCTTTGACAGAAACACGCGACCTGCATGACAATTTCATCAGGTATGTTTATGAAAAACCTGAAGGGTGCGGTGAACAGCTGTATATAAGTGAGATATCCTATACCGGGCACAGGGAGGTTCCGGGGCCTTACAGAATTACTTTCCTGCGTGATGATGAGTCGAATCAATTTCAGCGTAAAGACGCAAGGATAAATGCAGGCTACGGTTTTATACAGCGAGACAGGGAATTACTCAGGCGTATAAACATCACTTTTAATGATGAACCTGTGCGGTCTTATACGATGCAATACAGGGACGGAGTTTTCATGAAAACACTTCTGGAGAGTCTTACTGAGCTTGATGCGGCAGGCAATGAGTTTTACACCCACAGGTTTGACTATTACAACGATATTCATGATGGCAACGCTCTGACACCATTTGCGCCTATGGAGAAATGGGAACTGCCTGATGACAATCTGAAAGACCCGTTCCTAAATCCGGTCAACCTCTTTTTTGATGATGTCTCTTCCCTCGGCGGGTCAGGAAGCTTCGGCGGTTCGGGGGGTGTCGCCGCAACGGTCGGGCTACTTGATGGCAAGCCGTTTCTCAAGACATTGACTGCCGGAGGAAACGTCTATTATCAAAGCTCTGAAAGTGAAGGATTCCTCTCTCTGACCGATCTTAACGGAGACGGACTACCCGACAAGGTTTACAAAAGGGGTAACAGAATTTATTACAGGTCAAATTTACTTGGTTACCCGAGTGTCGAGATGTTCGGAGAAGAGAGGTTGGTAGTGGGTGTTAATAATTTCAGTATAAGTACAACCAAAGGTTTCAGCGGTGGGGTTGAGGCTCATCCGGTTATCTACCTGGGTTACAGTAATAGCCGGACAACTACAAAGAATACGGTATATTTTGGTGATTTTAATGCAGACGGACTTGTTGATATCGTCGATAACGGGGTTGTTTATTTTAACCACATCAATGAAAACGGACACCCGGTATTTTCACCATTAAGCGATCTGACACCCAACCCCCTGGCAGGCAACAGCCAGATAGACCTGAGCCTTCTTCCTGATCCTGCAGCAGAGCAGGCCATTCTCGAAGAGCAGTTTCCACTCCACGATGCTGTGAGAATGTGGCAGGCTCAATACGACGGGACAATATATATGAGTGCTCCTGTAAGCCTGGTTGAAGATACCAGCACAGTTGCCAGGGAGGATACCCTGAGAGACGGGGTCAGGGTAACAATCCAGCGTAATGCCTCTCTCCTCTGGAGTGCCGAAATTGAGGCTGACGATTATGCTGCCAGAGTTCCCTCAATGGGATTGATTGCGGTAAGCAAGGGCGACAGGTTTTATTTCAGGGTTCAGTCGCGATACAATGGTTCTTATGACAAAGTATTCTGGGATCCTGAAATATTTTATCAATCAATAAACGGGTCAGATTCCCTGGCAGGTCAGAAGGATAGCAACGGAAAGGAAATTGGAAGGTATAAAGCGTCGGAGGATTTTATACTCTGCGGGAACCAGTCAATAGGAATGCCAAAGACTGGTGCCATAATCATCAGAACAGCTTTTTCAAAGCCTGTGACATCAGATACCGTCAGGCTGGAGATATTCCGCACTGACACACTGGGCAATCAGACCACAATATTTTACCGGGTCTATGAACCATGGCAGGAGGTAAATGTCGATTCCATAAACCTCGATGAAGAGGTGCTAAGGGATGAGTTTATGAGATTCAGGATCAACTCAGAGACAAATATTGACTGGAGTGAAATTGACTGGGATATCTATGTTGAGTACACCAGGATAGATGACGGTACACCGGTGAGCGGATATGACGGTTCTCCATTGATGTATTTTAAAACTATCCCGGAGTTTTACCTGATGTACAACAATACTGTTTTCCGGGAGTTCCCGCTGGTTGCCGACAGTGCATTCCTTCTGTCGACCGGACTCGACACAATAGATGATCTGTTTCATCCTGTGAAGATTTCTCCCTTACTTCTATTTGATGGTTCTGCAGGGCCGGGAACAGGCGATACCGTTATTCTGTCGGTTAAATCAGAGGCAGGATTACATGTGAAAAGGAAGTATCAGTTTGATGGTCTAACCTTTGCCGATGAAGATACACTGACAACAAGCATACGATTAGGAGACACCCTTCATCTGGAGTATCATTTTTCAGACTATCGGCTTGCCGAATCGATTGTCAGTTCGGAGGTGATTTTCGGATATGACACACTGAATCCTTTTAAAGTGACCGCCTTAAGTACCATCAGGCCTGAGGATGAAATATTCGGCCGGCTTTACCGTGGCTGGGGGCAATTCGACTATAACGGCAATGGTGATCGTGCAGCAGCTCCGATTGATGAGGCTCTTCTGAAGCTGAGTGATGTCCGCAACACAGACGTTGCCTCAATGCAGGACACCTCAGCCCTGGGTGGTGTGTCTAATCCACTCTCAGAGGTTTTCAATATCATGATTCCTTATGCATCACGTGCAGCCTACATGGGCACTGATGAGTACGTTTACATTCTGCCTCAGTATGTCTCTGCCTCCCGTTTAGGTGAAAAGAATGTTATAGTTAAACCCATTGAATTTTCTGCGTCAGGACTGAACGCAATTACAAAGGAGACAAAGAGCCTGTCAAACAGTGTAGCGGCCGGAGGGTCGGTGGGTCCTGTCGGCGGAACCTACAGCCACTCGTGGGGTGAAGCCAATATGGTAATAGATATGTTCGACATGAACGGCGATGGTTATCCCGATCTTCTCTCAACAAACAGAATACAATATACAGACGTTAACGGAGTTCTGTCAGGAACCCCGGTAACCCATAATCTTGGAGACCACTATTCGGAGTCTGAAGCTGACGGATTTACACTCGGAGGCAGCCTGATAATTGCCCAGACAAATAATTCGAACTCAAGATCCACTTCTCAAACCAGCAAAACCAAAACAGGAAATAACTCGAAGACCAACAACAATGCAAAAGCAGCACAGGAGACTTCAAAATCATCAATCGGGATAAGTGGAAACTTCTCCTCAAATGAAGATTTTACAGGTCAGACATGGATGGATATCAATGGTGACGGATTGCCTGACAAGATATACAATGACGGGACGGTAAGGCTTAATCTGGGATACTCTTTTGCACCGCCTGAACAATGGAATTTTGATGCGATCTGTGTTGGTGAAAGCCAGGATTACGGAGCAGGTCTTGGTGTCGATATCAAGAATGGCAGTATTGTAGCAGGGGTCAGTATCTCAATGACACTCAATGAGGCCAACGAGACATTTATGGACATAAACTCGGATGGGCTGCCAGATATGGTAAAGGGTAACAATGTCTGGTTCAACACCGGCTCAGGTTTTGCTCCTTCTGTGGAATGGCCGGGCCTTGGTGCCCTTGACGCAGGAGAATCGATTGGGGAATCTGCCAATGCAGGATTTACTGTCGGGATCGCAATACCGATATTCTTCATAAAAATATGCATAAATCCTTCCGCATCGGTAAGCCGCGGGGTCAGCAGCATTGTAACACATCTGACAGATATAAACGGTGACGGAATGCCCGATTTCCTCTCCTCAGAAAAGGAGACTGAAATGAACGTAAGGCCATCGAAAATATTCCGGACCAATATTCTGAAAGAGGTAGAGAACCCACTTGGAGGCAGTTTTGAACTGGATTATCTGCTCACACCTGCTGTATACAGCCATCCGGGAGGAAAACTGGCGATGAAATCGGTTAAAGTGTTCGATGGACTTACGGGCGATGGCATAGATACCACTTATACTACATTTGAATATGACGATGGGTACTATGATCGGCATGAGCGGCAGTTCTACGGCTTTGCTGCAGTGAAGACACATTTTCATGATACCGGTAACGACAATAGTGTTTACCGCACAGTTACACAGCATTACAGCAACGGGAATTATTATACCAGGGGTAACCTGTTATCGGAGACGCTGTCAGACAGTGAGGGACTCAAAAGGAAAGGGATACAAAACATCTATGCACTTCGTGATATACATACAGGAGCTCTGCTCCCTGCAATATCTGAAAAGAGCAACAGGGAACCTGCCTTTGTCGCGCTGGAGGAGACCAGGAATCATTCTTACGGTGGTTATGCAGAGCCACAGATAACCACCAGGGTGACCTATTCATATGATACCCTGGGAAATATTTCAGGTTATACCGACTACTCCGCCGGAAATGAAAATGACAGATATTCAGTTTCGATTCAATATCACAGCTTCAGTGACAGATATCTCCTTTCGGTTCCCTCACAGCATGAAGTAACTACAAGAGAAGGTTTAAAGAGAAAAAGTGAAACCACTGTAAATGAACTGGGAGAGATAACGCAGATCAGGCAGTTTATCACAAGCAATTCCACCGCCATTACTGACATGGAATATGATGAATACGGTAATCTTACAAAACTCACCCGGCCGGCCAACCACAGGGGAGAGCGGCTCTGGTACGGGTATGAGTATGACAACGCGGTTCACTCATATGTCACCTCGATTACCGATGCCTATGGATATAGCTCGGCATCAGTATATGATTACCGTTGGGGTGTTCCAACCGAGGTGACGGACAGGAACGGTCAGGTTATGAGATATCAGTTTGACGATTGCGGCCGCATGTCAACTGTAACCGGACCCTATGAAACAGCATCAGGCAGACCATATACTATCGCGTTTGAATATCATCCGGAAGCGGAAGTCCCTTATGCCCGCACCAGGCACTATGACAGTCTCTTTGATTCTGATATTGAGACCTGGTCATTTACCGATGGCCTTGGCCGGCCTGTTCAGGTTAAGAAGACCGCCCTGCTGTTTACCGATCCTGCCGTGGAAGATACACCGGGTTATATTGTGTCGGGAAGGGTGTTCCATGATTCCTTCCACAGAACGGCAGAGACGTACCAGCCTGTATTTGAACCGGCCACATCGCCCGAAATTCTGAACAGGAATACCGATAACATACAGCCTACACTACTGACATACGATGTGCTCGACCGCATAAGCCTGATCACCCTTCCTGACGGGTCAGTTACAGAATACAGGTACAGCTTTGGCGATTATGGCGGAGAGACGGTGTACATAGATACCCTGATTGATGCGCTGGGCAATATCTCAATAAGCTTTACGAAGGCCAACGGCCGCAAGGCAGCCACGGCCAGGGTAACGGCTTCAGACATTATCATCACCGGGTTTGTATACAACGCAATTGGAGAGTTGCTTGAAGTTACCGATCCAAAGGGAAACCGCACCACCTCTGTATACGACATGACCGGCAGACGTTTATCTGTCAGCCACCCTGATGCCGGGCTGACGGAGTTCAGGTATGACGGCGCCGGCAATCTGACGGAGAAGATCACTGCCAATCTGCGCAGGCAGATACCTGAAGGGGGAGCCATAAGGTACAGGTATGATCATGAGAGACTTATTGAGATAGTATATCCCCGCAACGTGCAGAACAGGGTAAATTATATTTACGGGGAACCGGGGGCTACCCACAACAGGGCGGGGCGCGTGGTGCTGCAGCAGGATGCCAGCGGAGGGCAGGAATTCTTCTACAGTCCCCTCGGCCAGGTGGTGAAGACAATACGTACCGTTCAGCTCGGTGAGTCGGATATGAGGACCTGGATATGGAGTGCGACCTATGACACCTGGAACCGAGTGCACACGATGACTTATCCTGATGGTGAGAAGGTGACCTATTCCTATAACCGGGCCGGAAACCTCAGCAGTATGGAGGGTGAAAAACTAGGCCGGACTTACGAATATATCTCCAGGATCGGTTACAATAAGTTTGAGAAGCAGGTTTACCAGCAGGCAGGTAACGGCACTGTAACAACCTACAGCTATGAGCCTGAAAGGCAGAGGTTGTCAGAGATGAGTGTCGCCACCGCCCAAAATCTCATTCTCAGCAACGTATACAGTTATGATGCCATGAGCAACATCCGGGGAATAGTGAACAATGCATCGGTGTCGGGGGAGATAGGCGGATCGACGGTGCAATCATATTCATATGATGATATTTACCAGCTCACTACAGCCTCGGGCATATTCAGGGGGAATCGTGACACAAGCAATTACCAGCTTACCCTACAGTATGATGTTATGGGCAATATACTTCAGAAAAACCAGTCCCATAATAAATCAGGGGTGAGCCAGGACGGTACGGCCTACGATTTCATCTATAAATATGACGGTCCACAGCCAAATGTTGCAAATGCGATCGGGCAGAGGGTTTTTAACTATGACAGCAACGGCAATCTTACCAACTGGCACGATACTGTTACCAACGATTTCCGGCAACTGGCATGGGATGAGGAGAACCGGCTGACCATGATCTCTGACAACGGGTACATGAACAGGTATGTATATGATGCCTCGGGTGAGCGCATTCTCAAGAGTCATGGTGGTACACAAGGTGTTTATATTAACGGGGCTCCGGCAGGGATTGTCAATCACTCTTCGAATAACTACACAGTATATGTCAATCCTTATTTTGTATTTCAGAATGAGCGGTTTACAAAGCATTACTACAATGGAGGGAAGAGAGTGGTCAGCAAGATTGGCAACGGGCAGTTCCAGAACCAGTATCGCATGGGGGTCTTTGAAATGACGGCAGGCAGCATAAACTATATTGAAAGGCAGCAGCAGCTGCTGGACTCCAAACTGGAGTATGAGAAGAGTAAGGGAGTTGCTCCGGGGCCGCCTACCCTGAAAGGCATCTATGCCGATCCTGCATTTTCAGGAGTCGCTTACCCTGACCAGGGCTCACCGGTCTCCACTGTTCCACGGGGATGGCCCAGGAAACCTGTGTTTGCACCGGTGGGAGGTCCCCCTGGTTCCCCCATACAGTGGGGTACGGAAATTACAAACGATAATGTTGTTCCGGGGTTTGGTTTTTCCGGAACCGGTAGCTTCGGGGAGGTCCTGAGCTATTTCTACCATGCTGATCACCTTGGTTCCGCCAGTTATATTACTGACAGCGAGGGCGATGTCAATCAGTTTATTGCGTACATGCCTTTTGGGGAGGTCTTTGCAGAGCAGCATGCGGCCTGGGACAGCCCGTATAAGTTTAATGCAAAGGAGCTTGATGATGAGACCGGACTCTATTACTATGGAGCAAGGTATTACGATCCTAAAGTGAGCCAATGGCTGGGTGTGGATCCGCTGGCGGAGGACTACGCAGGCATTTCGCCATTTGTTTACTGTCTGAATAACCCGGTTAAGTATGTCGATCCCGACGGTGAGAAGATTGTCCTGGCGGGTTCAGGGAAGGATAAGCAGGCTATTCTGAAGCATCTGCAGAAGCTGACAGGTGATAATCTTAAGGTCAATTTCTTCGGAAAAGTATATATCTCGAAAAAGGGAAATCCGGAGACACTGCCTGTTGGTACCCAGCTTGTAAGTACGTTGATTAAGGGGTCAAAGAAAGTCAGGATCAGCATCGGAAAGGAGGGAAGCGGCAGTGCTCTTGTGCCCGATAAAGGCTATGACACTCCTTCAGGAGCAGGGTCGCAGATAAGCCTGGATGTTACTCAGAAGGCCAATATGCGCGTGGAGGATGAGGCCGGCGTGCAGTCAATGAAGGATACCCCGATGGAGATAACGCTGGGCCATGAACTGGTTCATGCAGAGCGGGCAATGTCGGGGGCGGCCAGAAGTTATGACGAGAAAAATCCGGAGAACCTCGAGTCATTGTCTTATGAGAGAGGGAAATTCAGAACGAGATTTGAAGAGGTTGTTCTGAAAGAGGAACTCGAGACGGTCGGACTTAAGGGCGATTACAAGTTTACGGAGAATAAGCTCAGGAAGGAGCACAGGCTTGACAAGAGAGTTCATTACAACAGTGAGGCTAAGAAATAGAAAACTATCCTGTAAATATTCCGCGATTTAAATATCTTAGCATTATCTGATTGCAGATGGGTTTATAATTTCTTTGCAACAGATGGATAATGCATATCATAACTAATACAGGATCAATTATGAAATTAAGATCAATTCTTTCAGCAATTGTACTGTGCTCGGTTGCATCGGTGGTTTCACAGAGTGTTTACGCACAGGATATTAATGTTGAAAAGAAGCTTAAGGGGTTCGACAAGGTTGTTGAGCAGGTGTTGAAGGACTGGAATGTTCCGGGGTGTGGAATAGGCATCGTATACAAGGATCAACTTGTTTACGCCAGGGGTTTTGGCTACCGTGACATTGAGGAGGAGCTTCCGGTTACTCCAAATACGCTGTTCCACATTGCTTCGAATACGAAGCTGTTTACCTCTGTTGCCATAGGGCTGCTGGTGGAGGATGGGAAGCTTGAGTGGGACAAGCCTGTAAGGAAATGGGCACCACAACTGGAGTTTTATAATAACGAACTTAACAATAGTGTCACCATCAGGGATATGCTGGCGCACCGTACAGGTATATCGAGGCATGACGCTCTCTGGATCAGGTCTGATTTCAGCAGGGAGGAATTGTTTCAGAGGATAAAATATCTTGAGCCGACCATTCCTTTGAGACAGGGCTATATATACAACAATCTGATGTATGTGGCAGCCGGCCAGATAATAGAGATAATTGCAGGCCAGACCTGGGAGGAGTATGTACAGGAGAGGATTTTTAATCCTCTTGGAATGACTAATTCGGTTTTTGATGTGCCGGAGATGATAAAACAGCCTGACTTCATGAGGGCGTATACAGAAGTGAGGGATACCAATATTCTTATGCGTTCGCCTCTCTATGATTCGATGCAGGGCCTTGGTTCCGCCGGATCGATAGTATCGAGTATTAACGATATGTCGAACTGGGTGATAGCCCATATATACAAGGGTAAATTCCGGGGTGAGCAGGTGATACCGGCGTCTGTAATCAGGGAGACGATGCGGCCGGTGAATCCCACCTCATCGGTTCCGGAAAAAAACTTTGAGAACCTGAACATAGTGTACGGAATGGGGCGGTCAACGTCGAGCTATAAGGGTCACTACCTGGCTCAGCACGGAGGTTCTGTCGGAGGTATCTATTCAAATGTTTCGATTATGCCTGCCGACAGCATAGGGGTGATTGTCTTTACAAACCGGATTTCACAATTACCTTCACTTATTACTTATACTATTTACGACCTGTTGCTTGATCTTCCCGAGACACCGTGGATTGAAAGGGCTTACAAGACTTACACGGAGGGGAAACAGACCGGCCGGGAGGCTCGCAGCAAACCTGATACCGTTCGTGTACACGGGACGTCTCCCTCACATGCACTTAGTGACTATGCCGGCAGGTATGAAGATGCAGCCTATGGTACTGTAACGATCTCTTACAACGATGACGGTCTAAGGTTTAATTATAATTATGCAGACCTGCCCCTGTTCCATTACCACTATGACTGTTTCGTGACCCCCGATGATCAGTTTATGGGCAGGTGGTTTGTTAATTTCGGTACCGACGCCAAAGGGATTGTAAATGAGCTCAGGATCAGTTTTGATGACAAGGAGGTTGTTTTTGTGAGGAAGGCTGATGCCAGGCTTAATGATACCGATTTAATCAGAAAGCAGTAGGGGAGGGCAGGGTAATTTATTCATCCCTCAATGCTTCGATAGGGTCAAGCAGGGAGGCTTTTCTGGCCGGGTAAACACCAAAGAAAATCCCTATAACCATTGAGAACAGGAACGAGTAGATCAGGGATGGGATATAAATGCTTATACTCCATTGAGTTAAGAAGCCTACTGTTAATGATATCGCAACACCCAGGAGTATTCCGGCTGTTCCGCCGAATATACTGAGTATAGAAGCTTCTATTACAAATTGCATCAGGATATCTTTTCTGCTTGCTCCGACAGCCATTCGTAGTCCGATCTCCTTAACCCGTTCCCTGATCGCAATGAGCATTATCGCCAGAATTCCGATTCCTCCTACCAGCAGTGATATGCTGGCAATACCTGCTATGAGTGACGTAAAGGTATCAGTAGTCTCCTTTTGTGCCTGTATGAGTTCGACCTGTGTCTGGATAGTGAAGTCATCAGGTTTATCAAGTCTGTTCAGTCTGTGTCTTTCGCGCAGGAACTCTGTTATCTGCATTACGGCACTTTCCATTCTTTCAGGAGATACTGGCTGGGCATTGATACTGTTTATGTAATTCAGGTTAAAGACTCTTCGCAATGCTGTCTGCAGTGGAATGAATATCTGGTCATCCTGATCGACACCGTTAAGGTCTACTCCCTTGGATTCCATTATACCAATTACAGTGAACGGTATTTTCCCGATCATGATTTTTTCGCCTATCGGGTCGCTGTTTCCAAAGATGTTTCTTACCACTGTCTGTCCAACTACTGCTACCCGTATTGAAGCCCTGTTATCTTCATCGGTAAAAAAATCACCCGACGCCGGAAAGAAATTTCTTACAAACTGATAATCGGTTGTAGTACCTGTAATTGTCGTATTTGAACTCAGATTGGCCCATTTAACTACCATTTTTCTGGTTTGCACTGGAACTGCAACCTTAACATCGGGGCATTCGTCGGTCATCAGAGCCGCATCGCGAAGAGTCATTGAAGTAACCGTGCCGGCGACCTGTTGCCTCCCGGCCATCCTTTGAACCTGACCGGCATTTATGATTATCAGGTCGGTTCCCATCGCATCAATTGAAGACATTACTTCTTTTTGCGCCCCACGGCCAATCGCGACCATCACTATTACCGCTGAGACCCCGATGATGATACCAAGGAGCGCCAGGGCAGTCCTGAGTCTGTGAGTCAGCAACTGACGACGCGATATTCTTATACTCCTGGTAATCTTCATCTTTTATTCTGAAATAGATCCGGGGTCAACAGTCAGTATCTCTACCTGAGTGATTCAACGGGGTTCAGCTTTGCAGCCCTGCGTGCCGGTTGAATGCCGGCGATCAGGCCTATTATGGTTGAAGATACCACACCTGTTAATATACTCGCCCATGATATTGAGACAGGCATCTCCATTACAAGATTCATTATTTTCGCTCCGGCTGCACCCAGTATCAGACCTGCCAGCCCACCCATCAGGGTTACTGCTGCCGCCTCAAAGAGGAACTGGTTCATTATATCGCCGGTGTTTGCCCCGACAGCCTTTCTGAGACCGATCTCCTTTTTGCGTTCATTGACTGAAATGAACATAATGTTCGCCACAACAATACCCCCGGTTATCAGTGAAATACCTGCCAGAAGGGCAAGAAAGAGGTTGAATGTGCCGGAAACCCTCTCTGCCATAGCTGTTACCTCTGTGGGTGTTCTGACGTCAAAGTCATCGGGGGTGCCTTCTGCTATATTATGTCTCTCTCTCAGTATTAGAGTTATCTCTTCTGCTGTTTTATTCATGTCAGAAGAACTTTTCAGAAGGATTTTTATTCCTGACAGGTAATCGACATTTGCCACCCTTCTCATGAATGTGGATAGTGGAATCATTACCCTGTTATCCATATCACCCCCTCCGGGGCTGGTTCCTTTTGAAACCAGTACTCCCTTAACCTCAAACCTGACGTTTCCGATTTGAATAAACTCCCCGACAGGATTGTCATCACCGAAAAGCTCTTTCTTTACTGTCGGCCCTAACAGACAAACGCGGTTAAGTGACGACATATCTTTTTCATTTATAAATTCTCCGTCTGTCACATCCCAATCCCATACGTATGCCCACTCTGGTGTGACACCAAACAGTGCACCTGTTGTTGATCTTTCAAAATAGCTGATACTTGAGTTTGACCTGCGGTTAAAGGGCGCGACTTCACTTATTGAACTAACTTCACGTTTAAGGTATTCCGCATCTTCAGGTTTCAGTGTTGTGATCGGTTGGCCCTGGGTTGCCTGACCTCCCATCATTGCTCCGCTCGTGGCGTTTACCATTAAGCTTTCAAGTCCAAATTTCTTCACCCGTTCCATTACAACCTTTTTTGCTCCCAGACCTATAGAGACCACCATTGTCAAGGCTATTATACCGATGATTATCCCGATCATCATCAAGAATGATCGCATTTTAAAACGCGCAATATTCTTAAGTGAGTTTCGCAGTATTCTGTTTGTTTTCATTTCAGGCCTCCGTAATTAGTTTATTAAGTTCTTCTTCTGCATTCTTTGGTGACGGGTTTATTTCATCACTGACTATTTTACCATCTGATATCTTAATAATTCTTTTGGCGTGGTTGGCGATATCCTGTTCATGCGTTACGAGGACAATTGTTCTGCCTTCATTGTTTAGTTTTTGAAAAAGAGCGATAATGTCGTAACTCGCTTTTGTGTCGAGGTTTCCTGTCGGTTCGTCAGCCAGAATTATATCCGGGTCGTTAACGATTGCTCTTGCTATAGCCACCCTTTGCTGCTGCCCTCCTGACAGTTCTCCGGGGGAGTGTTGCATTCTGTCTGCGAGGCCTACTGCACTAAGAGCTTCAGTTGCCAGTTTCCTGATGTTCTCCTTGTCGGAGTAGATGAGGGGTAGCTCTACATTTTCAAGTGCGGTGGTCCTGGGAAGAAGATTAAACGTCTGGAAGACAAAGCCTATCTTTCTGTTTCTCAGGTGTGCCAGCTGCTGGTCTGACAGACTGTTTACATTAGTATCGTCAAAAAGCAGAGATCCCTCATCAGGCTTGTCAAGACAACCCATGATATTCATAAGGGTTGACTTGCCCGATCCTGACGATCCCATGATTGCAATAAGTTCGCCACTGCGAATTTCAACGGATACATCATTTAAAGCTGCAATCCTGGCAGATGCATCCTTGTTGTAGGTCTTCTTCAAACCACTTGCTTTGATTATTACTTTTTCCATAAGGAATATATATTAATATTTTACATTTTGAATTTAAGTTTCCGTTATGGCTATTCAGGCATCACAATTATCTCACCCTCCCTCAGGCCTTCGGTTATTTCTGTATAAGTTCTGTCAGACCATCCGACAGAGACCTTCCTGATAACCTGCGCTCCGTTTTCCAGTATTGTCACAAACCTCTCACCCCTGTCTCTCCTTATTGCCCTTGAGGGTACGGCCAAAACTTCATTCCGCGTTTCCAGCCGGATTGTTACTGTTGCGGTCATTTCAGGTCTCAGGGTCTTATCCATGAAATCACTTATTTCGACTACGACAATATAGTTAACAACATTGTCCTGTATTACTGCCTTTGGGTATATAGCTGTTACCACCCCCCGGAAATCAGTATCGGAATAGGTGTCAACGGTAAATGTGGCTTCCTGCCCGGTGTATATCTTTCCAATATCTGTTTCGTCAACATATACCTGAACCTCAAGCCTTGACAGATCAATAATATTCACAAAGGTCGGGGCAGCCAGACCGGCCATCACCGTCTCGCCTTCCTGGGTGGATACGGAAGAGATTACACCCGATGTCAGTGCATATATTGATGTATAGGAAAGTTGCACCTTAGCCACTTCTGCATTGGCCTCTGCCTGCCTGAGCTGTGCTTCTGCAATCTTGTATGAGTTTTCAGCCAGGTCGTATGCCTGCTGTGAAATATAGTCCTGCTCAAGCAGACTCTTTTGTCGTTCGAGATTCAACTCTGCATACTCAAAATCAGCTATTGCCTTGTTGACTGCAGCAAGGTTCTGGTTCAGCTTTGCTCTGAGTTCAGCATCATCGATCTCGGCAATTACCTGACCGGCTTTAACATAGTCTCCGATATTAGCCCGTAGTTTTTTTACCACACCCGATATCCGTGCCCCAACCTTCACCTCAGCTCCCACCCTGGGTTTGATTATACCGGTTGCCAGTACGGTTGAGCCGATATCTCTTCTTTCTACTGTAGCTGTCTGAATCTGACCTTCACTTTTTCTTTCATTACTGCTGAAATAGAGCCAAAGGAGCACTGTAGCCGCGATGACCAACAATAATACAATAACAATGTGTTTCGTTTTCATTTTTGCTTTGTACGGGTTAGTTTTTACCAATAGTTCTTTCAAGCTGCGCCAGAGATATTTTATAATCAGCCAGAGCCTCTATATGATTCTGTTCTGCTATTACAAAAGTTGTCTGGGCATCAGTCAGCTGGATGATGGAGCCTACACCCTCCCTGTACTCCCCTTCTGCCAGCAGAAGGTTTTCTTTAGCGCTTTCGGCAGCCTTAAGTGAAGCTGTAATCCTTTCTGCCGATTCTTTCACTGAAAGCCATGCGTTCCAGACTTCAAGACTAATCTGTTGCCTGAGTTGCTCAAACTCTTCACCGAGTCCTTGATATGCAGAAACTTCCTGACTTACCCGCGCCTTATTTGAGAATCCGCTGAATACAGGAACTGAGAGAGTCATTCCCAGCCACCAGTTATTTTTCATTGCAGCGAGTTCAGGGCCTGAATAGTTGTAGTTTGCATTTGCACTCAAAGAGGGGTAATAGCCACTCTGTGCCACATTGATATACTCTTTCTGAGCCTTTAGCAGTGCCTGAAACCTCTCCAGCTCGGTACGGTTCATCAGGGCCTGAGCCAGAAGTGAGTCGTAATTGCCGGCAGGCAGCAGATCTTCTGATGAAAGGTCGTCGGCTATCATAATGATGGTATCAGAGGGAAATCCCATCAGGTAGTTAAGGCTGCCTTTTACAGAAGCCAGGGCGTTGGCAACCTGAATCCTATTCAGTTCGGCGTTTGCCACCTCTACCTCCGATTTAAGCACATCAGACCGTGTGGTCAGTCCTGCTTTCTGTCTTGCCAGGGCAAATTCAAGGTGAAAGGCAGTGTTCCTGATTGCTTCTTCTGCGCTTTTAAGTGTCCTCTCCATCTGAAGCGTGCGGTAATATGCCTGAATTATATTAAAAACCAGGTCTTGTTTGTTGGTCTCGTGCCTTAACAGTGCTGCCTGGTAATTGGCCTGCGAAGCAGCATAATTTGATTTTGTCCCGGAACCCCTGTATATGTCATATGACACTGAAACACCCGAACTGAAATTGTTGTAGCGCTGTTCACCTCTGTTTCTTGAATAGGTGTCGGCATTTGTACCTATGTTGACTTTCGGGTAGTATGCTGAGAAAGCCTCGTCTGTTTTTGCTTTTGTCTCTTCAGTCTGGAACCAGGAGGACCTGAAACCGGGATTATTCTGTATAGCGATTTCAATGCAGTTGCTCAGGGTAAGCGGCCCCGGGTTTATTGTCTGAGCTTCAGACCTTACGGTGAAGAACCCGTAAAGAGACAACAGCAGGATGAAGAGAGGTATGGTGGGACCTGATTTGTGGAGGAATGCTCTCATTGGCTGATACATCATAAGGTTTATTTTAACAAAAATTCATCAAACAGGGCTGCCACGCAAGATAAATATGCCTGAAGCTGACAAAATCGGAGGTGAACAGGAAATATCCTGTTATTTTTCACAAAGCCAGTTCAGGAATTGTGTTGCCTTTTCCTTGCTGACCAGTATCTTATTATCGAAAGGTATCGTCAAAGAGACATTCAGTCTTCTGTTGAAATACTGGGAAGCACTTTTTACAGCACTGCGGTTGATAAGGAATTGCCTGTTTGCCCTGAAGAAATTATCATCTGTGGAAGATTCAAGTTCATCAAGTGACTTGTTTATTGTATGATGTTCCCTTGAAAATGTCAGAAATCGGGTTAATTCGTTCCTGATGTAGAACAGGGCAATGTCATCAACTCTGACAGGAATTATTTTATCCTTATGATATACGAGAACAGTGTTGGGTTTTGTCTGCTTTCTGTTTTCAAATAATTCCAATATGTTTTCAATAGGGTAGGCTGTGCTTTGAAATCTGGTTTTCAGATTTTTATAGCGGGTGAGTGCATTTTCAATGGTGTTTTTTGAAAAAGGTTTAAGGATATAATCTATGCCATTGGCCTTAAAAGCTTTCAGAGCATATTCATCAAAGGCTGTGCAGAATATTACCGGCGCAGTAACAGTGCATTCCCGGAATATCTCAAAACTCAGTCCGTCTCCAAGCTGTATGTCGCAAAAGATCAGATCAGGTTCGATGTTTTCCCTGAAGTAGGCAACTGATTCCCTGACAGACCTGAGAATGGCAACTATCTCAGCCGTCCCGTCAACTTTTCGAATGTTTTCGGAGAGATCACTGGCTGTCAATTCTTCATCCTCAATGATTATGATCTTCATTTTTCAGAACTTTGATGCTTACCGAGAACGATTCATCATCTTCATAGATGATTATTTCTTCACCTGAGAGTATCCTGTAACGCTCTGAGAGATTAATCAAACCCAGGCCTGAATTTGATTCTGACAGTTTTCTTCTCTGAAGGTTGTTGCTTACGATCAGCCGGCTGGAATTATAATCAATATCAATTTTTAATGGAGCCTCATCTGTTAGGGCATTATGCTTGAGCGCATTTTCCACCAGCAACTGGAGTGAGAAGGCCGGAATATATCCGGTATTCCTGATCTCTTCAGGGACGGTTATGTGGTATTGCAGAGCCACCCCGTACCTTATCTTTTGCATTTCAAGGTAATCGATGCACAGTTTCAGTTCATCGTCAACCTTAAAAAGATTGTCCTCTCCGGGAGAAACAGATTTCCTCAGGAAGTCCGATAATTTTACAAGGTAATCCTCAGCTGCTTCCGGAGATTTGTGTATCAAAGATTTTAATGTGCTCAGCGAGTTAAAAAGAAAGTGAGGATGTATCTGTTGTTTGAGTTGCTGATTCAGGGCCTCCGCATGTGACAGATTAAGCTTCGCTTTCTCTATTTCGAACTGAGCCTGCTTGCTTTTGTGCATAACAGAATCAAGAATGATCAGGATAACTGAATTTATTGCCAGTCCTAGCATGGTGGGAGCATATGGCAGAAGTTTGCTTGAGAATACAGGGGTCTCAGTCATACCGAAGAAACAGAGCCTCAGCATTTTCATTGCCGTGATGGTCAGCAATATTGCTATTATGTATGTTATGAGATATCTGACCGGATTGAGGTATCTGGGAGAATTAAGTCGTTCTTTCGCATATAACAGGAGGATGTTGAGCCACCATAGAACCAGGGTTACACCTGTTATTATAAGTACCGCCTTCGGGAAGGTGCTGAAAGAGATTCCCCTGTTGATAAATATTGGGGATATAGCCAGAATACCTATCAGCGGTGATGTGAACAGCGAAGTTCTGAAGAATCGGTATATATAGGAATCGGGTTTCATGTAAATGCAAAGTTAAATCCCCGCGCATTGCAAATTTAATAATAAGTGACTGAGACAGGCAATTATTGATCTGAAACGGACAAATTGAGGGGCTTAACTAGGGAATATCGGATGTTTGGTAATAGAGGGGCCACAGGCAGAAGGTAAAATAATTCCTGTCTGGTTGTTTGGGTCTTTGTATTAATTTGGGTAAAGGAGAAGTGGAAACTCCCAAAATTATTTCTCTTTGAGCATTTTTACAATCTCCGGGACAGCCAGTCGCACCCATTCTGTGTACAT
>CAZMSH010000015.1:0-2832 GCA_964568875.1 uncultured Rikenellaceae bacterium
TCGAGATGATGCTCCTGAACCTTGCTCCTGTTGTAGAATTCCCACATAAGCATTTCTGAAACATATATGCTTGACTGGGCGGCTCCCTGAAAATGAACGCTGAAGTTGACATTTCCGACATTCATTCCAAATGTGGTACCAAAGGAGAATCTTGGCAACGTAGTATAACCAATTGGGATCCGGTCATACTCATTGACAACCCCGTCGCCGTTAAAATCAAGATACTTGAAGTCACCCGGTATCGGTGTGCTTCCTACCTGCTGTACCGGAGAATTGTCAATATCAGCCTGGTCCTTGAAGAAACCAAGAACCTGATAACCCATAAACTGCCCTATGGGCTTACCCTCCTGCTTACTCCACCAGTCGGCATCTTCAGGTTCATCCCTGAAAACAACCTGGTTAATGTTATATGCTATGTTAGGTCTTACGGTAAGGACTACTTTACTGCCAAGTTCGTGTCTGTACGTAACATCAAACTCCCATCCTTCGCGCGATGTCTCACCAATGTTAAGGTCAGGTGTTCCAATCCCGAGAATACCGGGGACACTTCTTGGTGTCTGCAGAATACCGCTCCTTCTTTCAAAGAATCTGTCAAACGACATCGAGAGTCTGTTCCTGAAAACGACAAGATCGAAACCAAGGTTGATCTGCTCAGCGGTTTCCCATGTAGCCAGCGGATTGGCAATCTCCGGCTCATTTGTGTAGCCCAGTGAGGCTCCCATTTCTTCACCGAAATAAGCACGGGCTGAGGTTCCTGTTGTCCATTTACCTTCCTTGTAGATAAACCTGGTACCTGCATAATCACTACCTGAACGACCGTATGATGCACGAAGCTTGGCTACATTGACCATTGTGAGAGACTGCATAAATGACTCCTCCTGGATGTTCCAGCTGAGTGACACTGACGGGAAGAGACCGAATCTCCTACCGGGAGCGAAGTTTTCTGAACCCCTGTAAGCAGTGTTAGCCTCGAGATTATACTTGTTCTTGTAGCCATAGTTGGCCCTGGCAATGAAACTTACGGAGTTATAAGGTATTGATGTACCTGTTCTGTACTCTGAAATATTCGCAACCCCCTGTACCCTGACTGAGTGATCGCCAAATCTGCGGTTGAACACTATGTTACCCAGAGCATCAACGGTTCTTTGGGCTGTCATAGTACTGTAGGATGGTGAGAAGAAGGTTGGTGTGAGAAATGAAGTATACCTGTCAGCTCTTCCGGGCCTGGAGATCAGCTGGAATGTAGACTGAGTCTCTGACCACCCCTTGTAATACCCGAAGTTTCAGTCGTAGGCAACCCTTCCGTTAATACTAAGTCCCTTTACATATTTATCGAGGTTAAATGCCAGTTTGATAGCACTTGTTATGCTGTTGTTCAACCTGGTATCGTTACCCCTTGTTTGAATAAGATACAATGGATTGAAGTCAGGAAACTCAGAGTTGCCGGCATATGAGCCATCAGGATTGGTAGCGGGAAGAACCCAGGGGCCCAGCCTGTTCATATTATGGAAGATACCCATCTGCTCCCAGGGGTCACTCCTGTCGGTCAAACTGCCTCCAAGTTCAAAAGTAAGAGTGAAGGCATTCGTAATAATAGCGTCAACGTTGGAAGTAAAACGATATCTGTCATAAGCAAATCTTGGATTGTAGACCCTGCCCGGCTGCGTCTTTAACTGACCCTCCTGACGCATGTATGAAGCAGATACAAAATATCTTACTGTCCTTGATCCTCCCCGGATATTGACAGATGAGTTATACTGTGGCGCTACCTTTTTCATCATAAGCTCATACCAGTCGGTATTGGGATAACGGTATGGATCAGCGCCTGTACGATACATCTCAAGATCATACTCGGAATATACGGGATCAAGCCCGTCATTCATCAATGCTTCATTATAAAGCTTGAGACTTTCATAAGAATCGAGGAATTTGGGATAACGGGTAAACTGCTGCAGCGTAACTGAACTGTTAATACTGACAGTAGTGGTCCCTTCCTGACCTCTTTTGGTGTTAATCAACACTACGCCATTGGCACCCTTAGTTCCGTACACTGCTGTTGCAGCAGCATCTTTCAGAACTGTAAACGACTCTATCTCTGATGGATCCATCGTCTGGAAAATTGCAGCCGTCCTCTCAACACCGTCAATAACGTAGAGAGGATCAGCGTTATTCCAGGTACCTCTACCCCTGATATACAGGGCGGCGGCATCCAGTCCGGGCTGTCCACCTGTCTGAATGGTGGTGAGGCCGGGTAATCGACCCGCCAGGGCATTGGTAATGTTCGCAACAGGGCTCTGCACAATCTCGTCCGCGGTAATTGTAGTAACAGCAGCAGATACTGATGCTCTGCGCTGCTCTCCAAATCCCACAACGACTACTTCATCCAGGGCCTTCATCTCGGGTTCCATCTTAACATCCATAACATCGGATGCTGTCAATGGAAACTTGAGTGTCTTGTACCCCACGAAGGCAAAACAGATTGTGGAGCCGGGGGGCACTGTCAAACGATACTCCCCTTTGTCGTCTGTAATACTACCGATTGTAGTATTACCATCAACATACACCGTCACAAATGGAAACGGCGCTCCGGTCTCATCGGTTACTGTACCTCTGATGGTCCGCTGCTGTTCGAGCGGACTGTCGGAAGCATAAACCGGGAGAACCTGCATTTGAACGAATAACGCTGTAAAACACGCCAGCAGAATCCTAAAAATCCTGCATCCGCGCATTACACGAATACGGTAAGGTTCATTCATAAGTCGGTTGTTTTTAGTTATCAATAGGTTATTTGGTTTGAAAGGGTCTTAAGGTGCAATTATATGAAAAAATGAC
>CAZMSH010000015.1:2932-28408 GCA_964568875.1 uncultured Rikenellaceae bacterium
AAGACATCTTTTTTATGAAGATGGCTATTGATGAAGCTACCAGGGCATCAGACCGTGATGAGGTTCCTGTAGGAGCAGTTATAGTTGCCGGGGGACAGGTTATTGCCAGGGCTCACAATCTCACAGAAACCCTTAAAGATCCGACGGCGCATGCCGAAATGCAGGCTATAACAGCTGCTACTGACTGGCTTGGTGGCAAATACCTCTCAGACTGTACCCTGTATGTTACTCTTGAGCCGTGTGCCATGTGTGCGGGAGCATTGTACTGGAGCCGCATTGGAACAGTTGTCTATGGTTGCAGTGATCCGAAAAGAGGATATTCACTTATACCAGGTACTGTTCTTCATCCAGTAACCGTTGTGAGAAGACACATACTCGAAGAGGAGTGCTCTTTGTTGTTAAAATCATTCTTCAGCGGTAAGAGGAGAACGCCCTGAATAAAAAAAAATAGAGTAGGTTTGCAAAAAATAACAGTATGACCCTTGATAACAGCAGGAAGATAGTTTCTATCAGACTGGCACTATTTATTGCCACATTCCCTTTCCTGGCCTTCCTGGCCCTCACATATGTTGCAAGGCTGATCAATTTCCCGGTTCTTGGACTAAGTGAAACCGCATGGGTGGTCATTTTGTCTGCTGTTTACTTTTCCATCGCCTATTTCCCTTCATTCCTTAAATATAATTATATCTATTTCTCTGACGATGGAGATTCAGTGATCTTCCGTTTCTACTCAACAGGTATCTTTAAAGGTTCCAGGCAAGCAATTGAGATTCCCAAACGGGTCTTTGCAGGCTACACCACCGAAAAGAAGAGACTGCGGCTGATACAATATATTATATTACTTGAAGAGAGGCGCGGAGTTATTGCAAGGTACCCTCCTGTATCACTCAGTGCCCTCAGCCGCAAGGAAAAGGAAAAGGTATTCAGAAGCCTCGCAAAGTACAACCGGAAAGCATGATTTTTGCCCATGTCTGATATGAGGAAAATCATTTTTAATTCTGAAACGGGAACGGAACTTTGGGCTTTAAAAACATTTTGGTCTGAAAACGTAAAATATTAAAGGACAAAAAATTCTGACACATTTTCAGCTACTCTCAGATTACTGATCAGAATACACTAATTCACAATATTAACTTATAAAATATTATATCATGAACGTTGACAAATTAATGAGCAACCTCGAAAAGAAACACCCCGGTGAGGTTGAGTATCTGCAGGCTGTAAGGGAAGTGGTCGAATCTATTGAGGAGGTATATAATGAAAATCCTCAGTTCGAATCTGCAAATATTATTGAACGTATTGTAGAACCCGACAGGGTTTTCATGTTCAAAGTTCCCTGGGTCGATGACGAAGGTAATGTACATATCAATATCGGCTACAGGGTACAGTATAATAACGCCATTGGTCCGTATAAGGGGGGAATCCGCTTTCACCCCAGCGTGAACCTGTCAATCCTCAAGTTCCTTGGTTTTGAGCAGATATTCAAGAACTCACTTACGACACTACCAATGGGTGGCGGAAAGGGAGGCAGTGACTTCAATCCGAAGGGACGTTCAAGTAATGAGATCATGAGGTTCTGTCAGTCATTCATGCTGGAGCTGTGGAAGCATATTGGTCCTGAAACCGACGTTCCTGCCGGTGACATAGGAGTCGGCGGTCGCGAAATAGGGTACATGTACGGAATGTATAAGAAACTTGCCGGAGAGCACACCGGTGTACTGACAGGCAAGGGCATCAACTGGGGAGGTTCGCTTATCCGTCCTGAAGCAACAGGATTCGGCACGGTCTATTTTGCCAAGGAGATGCTGGCAACCCGCGGAGAATCTTTCGAAGGAAAAACCGTAGCGGTTTCAGGATTTGGAAACGTTGCATGGGGAGCAGCTCTGAAGGTGACTGAACTTGGAGGCAAGGTAGTTACACTTTCAGGACCTGACGGATACATCTACGATCCTGACGGAATTTCAGGCAAAAAAATTGAATACATGCTTGAGCTGCGCGCCTCGAACCAGGATATCGTCAAACCTTATTCATATGAGTTCGAAGGTGTTGAGTTCCACGAAGGCAAGCGCCCATGGGAGGTTAAGGTTGACATAGCCCTGCCATGTGCAACACAAAACGAGCTCGACAAGGAAGATGCCGAAGCACTGGTGAAGAATGGTTGCTTCTGTGTATGTGAGGGTGCCAATATGCCTTCAACCCCTGAAGCGATTGAAGTATTCCTCAAGGCAGGTATACTCTTTGCACCCGGCAAAGCTGCCAACGCAGGAGGTGTTGCCACATCGGGCCTTGAGATGTCACAAAACTCAATGAAGCTCAACTGGAGCCGTGAGGAAGTAGACAGCAGACTACATGAAATCATGTGCAATATACATGCACAGTGCGTAAAGTACGGAACACGCGAAGACGGTTTTGTTGACTATGTCAAGGGAGCCAACGTAGCAGGGTTCCTGAAAGTAGCAAATGCTATGCTGGATATGGGAGTAGTTTAATCCATCATAAACCGGTCAAAAAAAAGGGGCTGCCTGAAAAGGGCTGCCTCTTTTTTTTTATCTTTATCCTGTCTCTAACATTTCCTCAAATGCAAAATCACGATCTGGTCTGCAGAATTGCCCTTGGTCTGATACCGGGTGTAGGTGACATAAACGCACGTAAGCTTGTGAATGCAACGGGGTCAGTAGAAGCCGTGTTCAGGGAGCCCTACGGAAACCTGATAAAAATACCAGGCGTGGGAGAATCTATGGCCCGATCTGTTATCGACAGAAAATACCTCGAACAAGCCGAAAAGGAGGCAGAATTTGTTACTGCAAAAAAGATTACCACACTCTTTTATCTTGACGACACTTATCCTTCCCGCCTGAAAGAATGCCCTGACTCTCCGGTTATGATTTATTATCTGGGAAATGCATGCCTTGATTCGGTAAAGATGCTCAGCGTTGTGGGAACACGAAAAGCAACACCCAGGGGTAAGGAGATATGTGAAGATTTAATTTCCGGACTGGCATCAATGTTTCCCGATCTTGTAATCGTGAGCGGACTGGCCTATGGAATTGACATAGCTGCACACAAGGCAGCCCTTGACAGCAAGATAAAAACCGTTGCCGTTCTTGCCCATGGATTGAAAACCATCTATCCCCCTGCACACACTACTACTGCCAGAAAAATGGTAACTCAGGGAGGTCTGCTTACCGATTTTATCTCTGGTGCTCCGGCTGAAAAAAACAACTTCCTGAAGAGGAACCGTATTATAGCAGGCCTTTCATCTGCCCTGCTGGTAGTTGAATCGGGAATAAAGGGCGGGGCTCTCGTAACAGCTGAAATGGCTCTCTCATATAACCGCGATGTAATGGCTGTGCCGGGCAGACCCTCAGACAACTGGTCAGGAGGCTGCAACAGGTTAATAAAAAGAAATATAGCTGCTCTGGTAGAAAATACAACCGATATCTGCGAGTTCCTGAACTGGTCAAAACCTGAATCACCTTCTGTGATGCAAACTGAACTGTTCGCCAGCCTTGGCAATGATGAAACCCGTATAGTCAATCTGCTGACACAATACGATACTCTCCAGATAGATCAGATATCGCAGTTGACAGAAATACCCGTTAACAGAATATCCTCACTCCTTCTGTCGCTTGAAATGAAAGATATTATAAAGTCATACCCAGGAAATACTTACACCAGAAGCATTAACCCAAAAGTGCAATAACGTCCTGTAAGGCCGGAAATATTTCAGGCAACCATAACAATATATGTTTTCCAACACACTAAGAATTATTTTTCAGCTGATTTAATGAGTTTTAGCTCGTCTTCGTTGTCAGGCTCATCTTTTTTTTCATATTTTTCTCAGGAGCCTAATGATCTTTCTCATTGTTTTTCTACTTTTATAGCCCTTGTTAAACCTATTAACCAAATTACATACTATGGATCCAAGAGTACAACAATTCATGGCCATGATTAAGGCCAAAAATCCGGGGGAAAATGAATTCCACCAGGCAGTTCAGGAGGTCACCGAATCACTGATGCCTTTTATTGATGAAAATCCCAAGTACCGTCACGCCAAAATCCTTGAAAGGATAGCAGAACCCGAGAGAGTAATCCTGTTCAGGGTACCCTGGCTGGACGACAAAGGCGAGGTTCAGATAAACAAAGGGTACCGTATCGAAATGAACAGTGCAATAGGCCCCTATAAAGGTGGATTGAGGTTTCACCCAACGGTTAACCTGGGCATACTCAAATTCCTGGCTTTTGAACAGGTTTTCAAAAACAGCCTTACTACAATTCCCATGGGAGGAGGAAAGGGAGGATCTGACTTCGATCCCAAAGGCAAATCAGATAATGAGGTGATGAGATTTTGCCAGAGTTTCATGTGCGAACTGTTTCGCCATATAGGACCTGACACAGATGTTCCGGCAGGTGATATAGGTGTCGGCGGACGTGAAATAGGTTATATGTTCGGAATGTATAAAAGACTCCGTAACGAATTTACCGGAGTACTTACCGGCAAGGGAATTGAGTGGGGTGGATCTCTCATACGTCCCGAGGCTACAGGGTACGGCGCCACCTATTTTGCAGCAGAGATGCTTTCTACCAGGGGCGAGTCAATTAAGGATAAGATTGTTGCGATTTCCGGATCGGGTAACGTGGCTCAGTTTGCAACCCAGAAGGTAACAGAAATGGGAGGTAAGGTAGTTACCCTTTCTGATTCCAACGGTACTATTTACGATCCGAAGGGGATTGACAAAGAGAAACTCGATTTCATTATGGAGTTGAAAAATGTCAAGAGGGGACGTATTTCAGAGTACGCAGAGAAATATGGAGTTGAATATTTCGAGGACAAGAGGCCATGGTTTATCAAGTGTGATATAGCCATGCCTAATGCCACCCAGAACGAAATTGATGAAAACGACGCCAAAACACTGGTTAAAAACGGATGTATATGCATATCTGAGGGTGCCAATATGCCTTCTACTCCTGAAGCAGTAGAGGTATTCCTGAATGCAGGTATCCTGTACGGACCAGGGAAGGCAGCAAATGCCGGTGGTGTAGCTACTTCAGGCCTTGAGATGACTCAGAACTCAATGCGACTGCCATGGTCAAGAGAAGAGGTTGATTCGCGCCTGCAGACAATCATGAAGAATATTCATGCCACCTGCGTCAAGTTCGGAACCAAGGATAACGGATTCATAAACTATGTTGACGGAGCAAATATCGGAGGTTTCGTCAAGGTAGCCAATGCCATGATTGCTCAGGGAGTAGTTTAAAACTTCCATTCTGATAATAGCTGAACCACCCGGACATCTCCATCCGGGTGGTTCTTTTTTTTACTAATTTTGTCGCGGCTGAATTGGTAATGACACTTATTGACACTCATACACACCTGTACCTTCCCGAGTTCGACAATGACCGGGACCAGATTGTTGCCCGCGCTATTGAGCAGGGCGTGACAAAAATGATAATGCCCAATATAGATATAAACTCCCTCGGTAAAATGATGAAGGCTGCTGAACGGTTCGCCGGGATATGCATTCCAATGATCGGCCTCCACCCTACTTCAGTAACCAACACATATGATGATGAACTGAAACCCATTTTTGACATAGCCAGGTCACAACCTTTTGCAGCAGTAGGTGAAACAGGCATTGACATGTACTGGGACACAACATTCATTGACCAGCAGAAGATGTCATTCAGAAAGCATATAGATCTGGCTCTTGAGCTGGACCTGCCCATAGTGATCCATGCAAGAGATTCCTTCCCGGTAATCTTCGAAATCCTTTCCGACTACCAGGGCAGCGGCCTTAAGGGCGTCTTTCATGCTTTTACCGGAACCGAAGAGGATCTTGAAAAAGCAACCGGGCTGGGATTTATGATAGGTATTGGAGGCATAGTAACTTTTAAGAATTCAGACCTCGCAAACATAATTGCTAAAACAACAATTGAAAATATACTGCTTGAAACCGACTCCCCATACCTGGCACCGGCACCCTACAGGGGAAAAAGAAACGAGAGCTCATATCTTACTCTGATAAATGACAGAGTGGCTTCTGTCTTCGGCATTACTCCTGACAGATCAGCTGCTATTACCACTGAAAACGCTGAGAGGGTTTTCAATATTACAACTTAGCTTCAGATAAATGAACAGGGCAAAGCGATCGATACTTCTCTTATACACCGGCGGAACCATAGGCATGGTCCATGATCCTGAGACAGGCACACTGGTACCGCTCGACTTCGGGCATATATCAGGACAGGTTCCGGAACTTAAGAGGTTCAGTTATGACCTGAAATCACTTACGTTTGATCCGGTGGTGGATTCCTCCGATATTAGTCCTGACATGTGGCTCGCAATGGCAGCAGTCATTGAGCAAAACTATGACAGTTATGACGGATTCGTGATTCTGCATGGAACCGATACTATGGCATATTCAGCCTCAGCCCTCAGCTTCCTGCTGCAGAACCTTGAAAAGCCGGTAATATTTACAGGGTCGCAACTGCCTATAGGAGTTCTGCGTACCGACGGAAAGGAAAATCTGATTACTGCAATAGAAATTGCGGCGGCAGAGATGAACGGACAGCCAATGGTGCCGGAAGTATGCATATATTTTGAAAACAGGCTGATGAGAGGCAACAGAACCACAAAACTCAGTGCCGAGCAGTTCAACGCTTTCAGTTCCCCCAACTATCCTGATCTTGCAGAGGCCGGAGTGCATATAAAATATAATACCAAGTTTATAAGATACCCCGGAATAAGGCAGAAACTGAGCGTTGGCAAAAGACTTTGCACCGACATTTCCATTCTGAAGATCTACCCGGGTATCACTGAAGATACAGTAAGGTCAGTACTCTCCGTCAGAAACCTCAGGGCCGTAATTCTTGAAACATATGGAGCCGGCAACGCCCCCACCTACAGGTGGTTCATAGATGCCCTTAAGGAATTTATAGGTCGCGGAGGAATTGTTCTTAATGTAACCCAATGCCAGGGAGGTAGCGTGGAGATGTCGGCATATAAAACCGGAAAAACACTTCTTGATACAGGTGTAATAAGTGGAAAAGATATCACAACAGAGGCAGCCATCGCCAAATTAATGTATCTGCTGGCATCAGGTGATGACAATAACAAGATTAATATGTTGTTAAATAGGTCACTGGCAGGAGAAATAACATGAGTCATTGTTTTTATTTTATAATTTTTTGTACATTGCGCCGCTATTTTCTTTGAAATACTGATTGTTGTATGAAGGAGTATTAAATCTCCCAACTTACAGCTGAATTATTTAGAATGATTCCAGTCTTGCCGATCAGAAGACGACCTGCAGGCCGGTTGTCACAGCATTAGAATGAACATTCTATTGATAATTAATGTGTTAAGCGCCCTTAGGAGAGATGCAGGAGTGGTTGAACTGGAACGTCTGGAAAGCGTTTGTACCTCAAAAGGGTACCGGGGGTTCGAATCCCCCTCTCTCCGCTGAAATATTTTTTTTTAATTTTGTGAACTATTAAAACGGTCGTTAATAACTTAAATTAAGAACAAACATGAAAAAATTATTTGCATTTGTTGCTGTTATTGGGATGCTTTTCATCGGAGCATCATTAAACACGTATGCTCAGGAAGGGCAGACTGATACTACAGCAGTGGAACAGGTAGCCGAAACACAGGAAGTGGTTACCCAGACTGCCACTGACTTTCTTCAGGAAGAAGAGGGTGGTCAGCTCCACAAGGAAATCAAAAGGCTTTTCATTGAGGGTGGCGCCGGCTTCATGGGCGTAGTATTGCTCTGTCTGATACTTGGTCTGGCAATCTCAATAGAGAGGATCATCTATCTTAACCTGGCAACAACTAATACCAACAAATTACTGGCTAAAATAGAAGCAGCCCTTCAGGAGGGTGGCATTGAGGCTGCCAAGGAGGTATGCCGCAATACCCGCGGACCCGTGGCAAGTATCTTCTATCAGGGTCTCGACAGGGCTCATGAAGGAATTGAAATGGCTGAAAAATCCATTATCTCCTACGGTGGTGTGCAGATGGGTCTTCTCGAGAAGAACCTTTCATGGATCGCGCTCTTTATCGCAATTGCTCCCATGCTTGGTTTTATGGGTACCGTTATCGGTATGATCGCTGCGTTTGACAACATCGAAAGGGCTGGTAACGTATCAGCAACACTGGTTGCCGGTGGTATCAAGATTGCTCTTATCACAACCGTAACCGGTCTTATCGTGGCCATCATCCTTCAGGTATTCTATAACTACATCCTGTCAAAGATCGACAGCCTTACAAACCAGATGGAAGACTCATCAATCTCTCTTATTGACCTTCTCGTTAAGTACAACCTCCAAAAGTAGTCGCACCATGTCGAATTTATCATCAAGATTAATTAATATTCTTCTGGGTGTGCTTATGGCCATCACAGCGGTTATGGTAGTTATTTTCTACGCAGGACCGCTCGTTGAAGGCACAGAAGGTACAAACTTTGAAGAACCCAGGATAACGGAAACATTCCTGACCTGGGCATACATCCTGCTCGGAATTACCGCCGGTCTTACCATTATTTTTTCTCTCATTGGCCTCTTCCTCAATCCTAAAGGAGCCAAAAAGAGTATTGTGGCAATAGTGTTTGCCGCAGTGGTAGTACTGATTGCATGGTTCCTTGCTGATGATACAGTGCTGAACCTGCCGCATTATACCGGAAAGGATAATGTACCGCAGACTCTGAAATTCGTTGATACAGGCCTTTTCTCTGCCTACCTGCTTGCCGGGGTGGCGATTCTGGCCATTATCTATTCCGAAATTTCAAAAGCGTTCAAATAATGATTTAGATTCCTGTTAATCAGGGTAAAATAATTCAATACTATGGCAAAAAGGGCAATACAACCAATAAATGCCGGATCGATGGCAGACATCGCATTCCTCCTGCTGATCTTTTTCCTGGTTACAACGACCATGGATTCAGACACAGGACTGCTGCGACTGTTGCCACCGCCGCCAGACCCAAATCAGGAGACACCTGAATCCCAGATTAATGACAGGAACATTCTTGAAGTCAAGGTAAACCTGGACGACCTTCTTCTCGTTGAAGGTGAACTGGCAAGGCTGGAGGAGCTGAGGGATATTACAAAAGAATTCATCCTCAATCCAACTGATGACCAGGGCATGTCTGAAAAGGAGATGAAAACAATCCCGTTCTTCGGGGACGTTATGGCCACCAAGGCCGTTATATCATTGCAGAACGACAGGGGAACGACTTATTCCGTCTACATAGCAGTGCAGAATGAACTGCTGGCCGCGAGGGATGAGCTCAAGAATGATCTCGCCATAAATACATGGGGAATAGGCTATTACGAGCTGGATGAAGAAAAACAGAAGGCCGTGGATGATTACTATTTTGTGCCTATTTCAGAAGCTGAACCTAAAAGAGTGGGAGGAAGATAATGTCAAAGTTTAAGAAAAGTACAGGAAAAGAGGTGGGTGCAATAAATACAGCATCACTTCCCGATATTGTTTTTATGCTGCTCTTCTTCTTCATGACAGTTACCGTACTTCGTGAGGTGGAACTGAAAATTAATGTAGCTCTTCCCGAAGCAACTGAAGGAAAAAAGCTGGAAAAGAAATCACTGGCCAGCTTTATATATATCGGAACACCCGTGGAGCAACTGCAGGCGACCTTCGGAACAGAACCGAAGATACAGCTTAATGACACCTTCAAGGAAGTTCCTGATATTCAGGAATTCATTGCTCAGGAAAGAGATGCTCTCGATGAGGCCGACCAGTCAAAGATGCTGGTATCACTGAAGATTGACCGTACCACAAAAATGGGTGTGGTAATAGATGTGAAACAAGCTCTCAGGCAGGCCAATGCTCTCAAAATAATGTATGCAAATAATCCTGTTGATGTAATAACTCAATATTGATACTTCAGGAAAACATGTTATAATAGCCGCTGGTATTCATCAGCGGCTTTTTTTTTATATTTGTACATCTTTATTAAGACCCGTTTACTGCAGATAAACAAACATCCCCCGCACAAATGAACCACCCGCGTAGAATAATAGCCGCAGCAGCATCACTATTGCTCTATATCAGTCTCTCTTCGGCCCCGCTGTTTTTCGAACCGCGAATTGTTACCCTGCCTGATGGTACGACAATAAAACTCTTCATATCTGGTGATGAATTCTTTAACTGGATGCATGACACACTCGGTTATCCGGTAAAAAAGGGGAATGACGGCTACTATTACTACATGCTGCAGAATGACTCGGTATTCAGCTATACAGGCTTCCGAGCCGGAGAGTATGATCCACTGTCAATAAAAGATATTAAGCCGGTAGCGATCCCATCAAACGTTTCGCGCAAAAGAGCTGAGTTCTTCAGGAAGATGGAGGAAGAAGACCTTAAAAATAATTTCAGCTTCGATTCAAAATATTCAGGAGTCTATAATAATCTCGTGATTTATATTAAATTCAGTGACCAGTCAGACTTCACAACATCAAGAGCGACATATGACAACCGGTTCAATTCGCTTACTTCCTCTTCAGTACGTCACTATTACCGTGAAATCTCATATGATAAGATCGACATGATCAGTTACCATATGCCGGGAGGACCAACGGAAAATATCTGTTATACTGACATATACCCCAGAGACTACTTCAGTCCATACGATGCAGCCACGAACCCGCAGGGTTATGCTACCAGTTCTGAAAAGACATCAAGGGAACACAACCTGCTGAAAAGAGCAATTGAATATATTAATAATAACTACCAGGCACCGGTGGGTGTTGATTTCGACACTAACGATGACGGCAGATTCGATAATGTTGCATTTATTGTCAAAGGATCTTCCGATGGATGGAGTGACCTTTTATGGCCTCACCGGTGGTCTCTCTATTCATTGACGGTAAACCTGTGGGGCAAGCGGGTATACGGATATACATTACAACTCGAAAATGTAAGCGTCAAAACCTTTTCGCATGAAATGTTCCACGCTCTCGGGGCTCCCGACCTCTATCACTACACAAGCAACGGAATAAGTCCTGCCGGCCCGTGGGACTTAATGAACTCTGGAGGAGGACATCCCTTAGCCTGGATGAAATCGAGATACGGAGGATGGATCAGTTCTGTTCCTGAAATCACACAATCAGGAACCTATACACTGCTTCCTCTTACTTCTCCTGATAGAAACTGCTTCAAAATCTCTTCCCCATACTCAACTGACGAGTTTGTAGTACTCGAATTCAGAAAGAAAACAGGACTATATGAAGGTACACTTCCCTCAAACGGGATCATTATTTCGAGGATTGACACCCGTTACAGGGGTAATGCCCAGGGTCCTCCTGATGAGGTCTACATCTTCCGCCCGGGTGGAACCCTGACAGCTAACGGGACGATCAACTCGGCTACGTTCTCTGACGTCTACGGCCGGACCCTCTTCAACGACAATACAAATCCATCGGCTTTTCTTCAGGATGGTTCAGAAGCAGGTATCTATATCAGTGAAATAAAATATTATACTGACAGTATGACTTTCAGGGTGGATGTTGATATGCCCCGCAATCTCAACATTGTCAGAAACGGTGACGATGCTCTTACTCTGGGCTGGTCAGGCCCGGCAATGAAACCCTTTCTGGTTGCAGTATCTACTTCGGAAGAAACTCTCAATCCCACAGCATCACCGGCTTATGCACCCGGTGACAGGATAGGAAACAACGGCACTGTTGTCTACAAGGGTACCAGTACTTCATTCCAGCATACCGGACTGGTAAGTGATGAAGCTTATTATTACACCATCTGGTCGATTATTGATGAGACGGAAGGAATATACTCCAGTCCGCTTAAAGGATCGGAAAGAACCGGAATACATGTGGTTAGCTCTCTGCCCTGGAGAGAAGACTTTTCATCTGCCACATTCGGGGAACTTCCGAGAGGATGGAAGGCTGCAGCGGGAGGAGCTCAGTGGGAGCTTTCATCAGAGAGCAGCATAACAGGGGCAAATGCAATTCTCATAAAAGACCCGGGGCCTCTGTCAAACTGGTTCTATACGCCCGGGATAAACCTGTCATCTCAGAATAAGTACCTGATAACCTTCAAATACAAAAGTTCTGATCCGGCCGGCATCGAGTATCTTTCCCTCTATGGGGGTACCGACAGGCATAACAACGGTCTTCTTCAGCACCAGGTTATTTCTGACAGTCATGTACAATACAACGATTTCATTATTGCCAGGGCTGTTTTCAAACCAACGGATGACGGAACACACTATTTTGGTCTTAAAACCCAGATATACGGTAAAGGGATATTATTTGAGGATTTCAAGCTGGAAAAGGTTCCTGCAAGGACAAAAAACCTCGACGAGCCAGCCTCCTTCTATCCCAATCCTTCTACCGGCAGAATTGTTGTTCCGGCTAAGGAAAAGACAGACATAACAATATTTTTACCCGGAGGCATAGCTGTTTTAAACAAAACTATAGAGGGTACTACCGAGCTAGACCTTTCTGAATTAAAAGCGGGGATCTATATTATCAGATTCAGCAATAACACCTCTGTAACAAGTTCAAGGCTCATAATTGTTTATCAGTGACCCTGATCAGAAGTTCCTTCAAGAATCTTATTGACCTTGGCGATTACATGTGCACCTATTGGGGCCAGCACTACTACCACATGGAAAACGATAAGTGTCACCAGCAGCACGCGTGCACTCAGGAAATGCAGGTTAACAGCAATAAGGAACAGAAGCATTGCAAAAGAAGAGACTTTGGTAACCACATGGGTGCGGGAATAAAGATCTCTGAACCTTATAATGCCAAGTGAAGCTATCAGGACAATAAGCGCCCCTGCAAGGAGCAATATTCCGGTTATTATTTCTATCATTTTTCGAGCTGCTTTTTATGTAGATAATGTGCTATGATTATTGCTCCGAAAACCAGCACAAAAGCTACTATCAACACCACATCGAGGAGCAGATGATCATTGGAAAATATTGAATCACATAAGATTATACCTATTACTATCATTGCTATCTGGTCAAGTGCTATTACCCGGTCAGGTAATCCCGGCCCTCTGAAAAGCCGGTACAGGGGAAAAAGAAGGCTGAGTGTCATTACCCACATGGCCGTCTCTGATGCTGCATCTAAAAATGATGTATAACTCATATGATTGCCGTCAGTCTCACATTAATTAAAAATACTAAAGTATTATCTCTGTTATCATGAAAAAATCCTGTTAAGCATTTTTTCAATTCTCATGGTTACGGCTAAGAAATCATCCTCGCCGCTACGGTCAAGAAGATGTACTGTGATAACGCTGTTATCTTCTTCAACATCTACACTAAGCGACCCTGGCGTCATGCTTATAAGGCTGAAAAGCAAAATAAAAGCCCAGCCTGACCTTACGGTGGGCCTGTACATGACCATGGTTCCGTTTTCTCCGCGATAACCCTTTAGAACCGACCAGCCCACAATCCATCCCGAGATTATTATCTTATAGCAGAAATAGATAAAAAGGGCTGCCAGGTTCAACACTCTTACTACTATCTTTTTTATCTTATCAAACATAGAAAGTTCAATTAACCGGAGTTGTATACGATTCACCAAAAATAAAACCGTAATATTTACCTGTATCAAGCAGGTCGGCTGCAGCTGCCTCACAGAATTCCATCACCGGTGAGGCAAAGATCCCCATAAGAATAATCAAAGCGCCCAGGAACATTGAGGAACCGAGCATTATTCTGTCTGGTTTTAAGTCTCCGTCTGTTTTTATATTAAGTTCTCCCCCATCTGACGGTACAGGTTTCCAAAAGACCTCTATCCATATTTTTACCATTGAAAAGAGTGTAAAGAAACCGACAAAAAGTGCAATCAGCGATACTACAATCTGTCCGGCTTCAATTCCTGATCTGATAATAAGAAACTTGGCTGCAAAACCACTCAGTGGTGGCATTCCTGCCAGGCTGAAGGCCGAAATGAAAAACAGTGTTGCCCAGATACGGCTGCTGTTAAGCATATCTCCCAGGTCTCTTATATCGAGTGAACCCTTTTCCCGGTGCACCCATCCGGCAACAAGTAAAGTGTTAGTCTTTGACAGCATGTTGTGTACAAGAAAGAATATTGCCGCGGCCACTCCTCCGAGAGTATAAAATGCAAGTCCGGTCACCACATACCCTACCTGGCTGATAATGTGAAATGAAAGGATCTTTCTGAAATCAAACTGTGAAGTTGCTGTAATAACCCCAACCACCATTGAAAGAACACCCAGCCACAAAATAAGAGGGTTCCAGAAAGAGTCTGAATGTGACAAAAACAGAGAGTAGATTCTGATAAGGGCATAAATACCGACTTTGGTAAGGAGTCCGGCAAATAAAGCCGTAACTGCCGGCGGGGGAGTCGGATATGACGCGGGGAGCCAGAAAAAGAACGGGAAGAGAGCCCCTTTAATGGCAAATCCTACAACAAAGAGTACCAGAGCCGGTGTCAGTGATGACAATAATTCACCTGACTCCTGAATTTTGAAAGAAATGTCGGCCATATTGAGAGATCCCAGCTTGCCATATAATATCCCAACGCCGGCGAGAAAGAAGAATGACGATATAAGGTTAAGTATAAGATATTTGATTGCCCCCTGCAGTTGCAACCTCTCCCCTCCGAAGCTCACCAGTATGAAAGAGCCCATAAGCATGACCTCAAACCACACATAGAGATTAAAAAGATCTCCGGCGATAAAGCTGCCATTCACACCAGCAAGTATTCCGAAAGAGATGAGGAAATAACCGTTTTCCTTCCTTACCGAATCGATTGCCTGGGTTGAATAGACAGTTGTTGCCAGAAATACTACAGCCGCAACCGTAAGCATTATGGCACTGAACCTGTCTGCGACCATTACAATTCCGTAAGGGGAAGGCCATGAACCTATATGACTCACAATCACTTCATGTTCATTTACGGTAGAGGCAATCCATAATGCCATTGCAAGGTTAAGCAGTGAAAAAACCACTGCCATAGACTGCTTGAGTGCTTTTGACCTTGTAAGCAGAGCGAAGATAATATATCCCAATGGTATCAGTACCGGTGCCAGAACCTCCATTGTCAGTCAGTGTTACTTAGTTGATCAAGGTCGTGTGTTCCGGTAAGCTCGAAATATCTGAACTTAAGAGCCAGCACATAAGCAGAGATACCCAGGCTTATTACCACTGCCGTCAGAATAAGGGCCTGGGGAAGAGGGTCGGATATCAAAGCCGGGTCAATAGTTTCCGCATCGGCAGGAATGAATCCCTTTCCGTTTCGGGTAAGCCCACCGGCAAGAAAGATTATCAGGTTAGTGGCATTACTCAGGACAAATATGCCTAGTATAACCTTTATTATGCTCCTTCTCAGCACCAGGTAAACGCCGCAGGCGTACAGAAGTCCTATGAAGATTGCTATTACTAATTCCATTTCACTACATCCATTACACTGATTATAATCGAGAGAAATACACCCGTTACCACCAGATAGATACCTGTGTCAAACAGCAGTGGTGTGCCCAGGTATATCTCCGATGAGAAAAGTGTGAACTTTGTCCACATACCCGTAAACGGCTCACGTCCGGAAAAGACAGGAATCATCAGTGCCGTTAACCCTGTAAGAAGGCCTGCCCCCATAAGTTCAATAGTTGTTATGCGCAGCAGAGCCTTTACCTTATCAGAACCGTTGATAATACCATAGAAAATAAAACCAGTAGAGGTTATGATGCCTCCTATGAAGCCTCCCCCGGGGTTATTATGTCCCCTGAGAAGCAGGAAGATCGAAAAGATGATCATCGCCACCAGGTAAAGCTTTGATATTTTCATCAGAACTATGTTCTTCATGGCTTATCCCCCTCCTGTTTGTTTATCTTTTTGACCCTGATATTGAAAAGGGCATATACACCTACTGCTGCCAGAGTAAGTACAGTTATCTCTCCCAGGGTGTCAAGCGCCCTGAAATCTACAAGAATCACATTTACAATATTTCTGCCATGAGCTTGTGTATAGCTGTTGGCAGCGAAAAAGTCTGAAACAGGCTCATAAAGGTTTATGAACCTCGCATTGAGGACCACCAGCGTTACCATTACTCCAACTGCAATGGAAATAACAATATCCCTGAGTCTTGATATTTTACCAGATACGACGCCGAACTTTGGCAGTTTCAGCATTACCATAACAAATAGAACCATCAGGATGGTTTCAGCAAGAAACTGTGTTATTGCCAGGTCAACGGCCCCGTAAAAAAGGTATAGCAGTCCGATTCCATATCCTACAACACCCATGGCAAGAATTGCTGTCAGCCTTCCTCGGGTAAATACGGCAAAGACGACTGAAAAAGCTGAAACCAGCAGGAGGAGGCCTACATTGAGTTTTATCGGACTCAGGCCCGACAGTCCTACCAGGTTTGTGTTTCCGAAGAATAGTTTGTAGGCAACCAGCAGAAGGGTGACCAGAAAGAATGTCATCAGGTAAAACCGGTGATAACCGTGCTGTATCCGGGAGGTCTGCCTTCCTGCCACCTCAACGTATTTCTTAATGGCCAGGGCGAACAGGTCGGGAAGAAATATTTTGTCAAACCATGTTATCAGTGATGATATCGCAGGCATTACCCTTCGTCGGTACAAGAAAACTATAACGCCGGATGCAATGGTCAGCAGGCTTACAAAAAAAACATCGTTAAAACCGTGCCATAGCGAAAGCTTCACCATGGTATCATTCTCACCGGCAAACACAAGGGCATTTCCTATAACTTTGTCAAGCCAACCAGGGAACAGTCCCAGCAGAAGGCCTGAAGCTGCAAGGATTATTGTTCCTGCAGGAAAATACCAGGGAAATTTCCTTTCTGTATATTTGAAGGGTACGCCTTCCTTATTACGAAGAGGATAAAAGAGTTCGACGAACAGTGTAAGCGAAACCGCCACCATCATAACATTAGCGCCAACACCCAGGGGAAGAACCAGCCAAGAAAATCCCGGCAACTGTATCTTGGCCTCATAAATAAGTTCTTTACCAATAAACCCCAGCATCGGCGGCAATCCTGCCATTGATATCAGCGTCAGCACCGTAGCGGCAGTCGTAAAAGGCAATCCCCGTGAGAGCCTGGAAAGCCTTTTAATATCACGGGTACCGGTACTTTTGTCAATTATTCCGGCCATCATAAACAGCCCCCCTTTGTAAAGAGCATGTACGATGAAGAATACAAGAGCTGCCTTTATTGATTGTGAAGTGTTTATGCCAATAAGCAGTACCATTGTCCCCAGGGCACTTATTGTGGTAAATGCCAGTATCCTCTTAATATCAGTCTGCCCCATGGAGAAGAATGCCCCGAGGAACATAGTGATGCCTCCGGCAATCATAAGGGTACCTTTCCATAGATACATGTCACCCAGAAAGGGATGTACACGCATCAGAAGGAATATCCCGGCATTTACCATAGTAGCTGAATGCAGATACGAGCTTATAGGGGTTGGGGCATTCATTGCCCCCGGCAGCCAGAAATGAAACGGAAACTGTGCCGATTTGGTAAGCACTGCAATCAACATCAGTATAAATACCAGTAATGACTGAGGGTGAGATGCTATATTAAATCCTGATGCAATTATCTCGCTTATTCTGTATGTTCCGGCAATATGTCCGGTCAGTATTACTGCAAATAAAAGGCTTAGTCCTCCGAATGCTGTTATGAGAAGTGACTGTTGCGCCGCCTGCCTGGCCTTTGGCGACTCATAACTGAATCCTATCAGTAAGAAGGAGGTTACGCTTGTCAGCTCCCAGAAAACAAAAAGAGAAATCAGGTTGTCGGAAAATACCATGGCCGTCATGGCACCCATGAAAAGAGTCAGATACAGATAGTAATGCGACTGTCTCTCATAAGCTGACATATAATATGCAGAATAGAGCATCACGAAGAAGCCTATGCCGCTTATCATTAGTCCGAATGTAACGCTCAGACCATCAATCCTGAAACCGATATCGATACCTTCGGTAATTGTGAAAAAGCCTGGTGTTATCAGGGCCTGAGATTCTCCAATTACAGGGAGATAGAAAAAGAGTGCTGCAAAGAATACCAGTGGAAACAGAGAGAGAAAAAGACCTGTCCGCCTGCCCATCAGCTTGTAGAACAGCGGAGACAGTACTCCTGCCAGGAACATCAGTCCGGTTATTAACGGCAGGTATATGTATAGCTTCTCCGGCATAGATAGTTATTAATTAACAACATCTTCCGGAAAAGGTTCTCTGTGACCTAAAATTTTGCACACTGTCACCATGTGATCCCGGCGGGACTCGAACCCACAACCAACAGAACCGGAATCTGTCATTCTATCCATTGAACTACGGGACCCTTTTCAGGCAGCAAAAGTAAGATCATTACTCCATTTTTCAAAGCTCTTTAGCCATTTTCAGCATAGATCTGCAAACCTGAAATGCTGCATTTTGACAAAGATTTCCTAATTTCGCACCCCTGTAGTCATAAAATCTCCAACCAATCTCCGACGATGGATTACAACTTCAGGGAAATAGAAAAAAAATGGCAGACATTCTGGGATGACCATAAGACATTTAGAACCAGCGATGACTTCTCAAACAAAAAGAAGTTTTACATACTTGACATGTTCCCCTACCCTTCGGGTGCAGGGCTGCATGTAGGTCACCCCGAAGGATATACGGCCACAGACATCATCAGCCGGTATAAGCGGATGAAAGGCTTCAACGTACTTCATCCCATGGGGTGGGATGCTTTCGGCCTGCCTGCTGAGCAGTATGCCATTCAGACCGGTACTCACCCATCGGTAACAACACGGAAGAACTGTGACACATTCAGGCGGCAGATAAAGGAGATCGGATTGGGGTACGACTGGGACAGAGAGATCAATACCACCGATCCGGACTATTTCAAATGGACACAGTGGATATTCATCAAGCTCTACAATACATGGTACGATGAAAATGAAGGCAGAGGCAGGCCTGTCAGTGAGCTGACCCTTCCTGCCGACATCATTGCGGCGGGAGAAAGGGTGGTTCGTGAATATACCGATTCACAAAGGCTGGCTTATTATGACGATGCAAGCGTATGGTGGTGCCCCTCCTGCAATATTGTCTGTGCCAATGAGGAGGTGCTGGCAGACGGATCTCACGAGAAATGCGGTAACGAAGTATTGCGCAAACAGCTAAAGCAATGGTTGCTGAGGATACCGTCCTACGCAGAGAGGTTGCTGTCAGGACTGGAAGATGTAGACTGGCCGGAGGGAATAAAGGAGATGCAGCGCAACTGGATCGGAAGGTCGGAAGGGGCCGAAGTCGACTTCAGGGTACAGGGTTATGATGCCACCATAAGGGTTTTCACCACCCGCCCCGACACACTCTTTGGCGCAACATATATGGTGCTGGCCCCCGAACACCATCTGGTAAAAGATATAACCACACCTGAGCAGCGAGAGAAAGTTGAGGAGTATATAAAAGCTACCATGCTTAAATCTGACCTTGACAGAACCGATCTGGCAAAGGAAAAGAGTGGTGTTTTCACCGGCAGTTATGCAATTAATCCTGTTAACGGCACAGAGTTACCGGTATGGATCGCCGATTACGTACTTACAGGATACGGAACAGGTGCAATAATGGCCGTTCCGGCACACGATACCCGCGATTTTGAATTTGCAGGTAAGTTCGGGCTGGAGATCAGGTGTATTATGGATCCTGATACTACTGATGAAACACTCAGGAACCGGGTGATCGCATCTAAGGAGTGCTGGACAGAAGATGGGAGATATATAAACTCATCCGACGATGCAAGAGGTATTGATATAAACGGCCTTGGCAAAGAACAGGGTATAGCCAGGATAACCCGATGGCTCGAAGAGCGGGGACTTGGAACCAAAAAGGTAAATTACAAGCTCAGAGACTGGTTGTTCAGCAGGCAGAGGTACTGGGGAGAGCCATTCCCTGTTATACACTGGGAAGACGGAGAGATAGAGGTTCTGAATGAAAATGAACTGCCATTAACCCTGCCTGAGATGGAGAAATATCAGCCTGGCGATTCAGGTGAGTCGCCACTGGCGAACGCCACCAGCTGGGTGAATGTTACTGACCGGAATGGCAGAAACGGAAGACGCGAAACCAATACCATGCCACAGTGGGCCGGTTCATGCTGGTACTATCTGAGATTTATCGATCCCCGGAACAATGACCGCATATTCGACAGTGAGAAGGAAAAGTACTGGATGCCCGTAGACCTTTATGTAGGAGGAGCCGAACACGCTGTGCTTCACCTGCTGTATGCACGATTCTGGCACAAGGTGCTGTTTGACCTGGGAATAGTCTCAACTGACGAGCCCTTTAAAAAGCTCTTCAACCAGGGCATGATACTGGCTTTTGCATATGAGACATCGACAGGGGCAAAAGTTCCTGCAGACCTGGTTATTGAGAAAGATGGAAGGTATTATCATTCAGAGACAGGCACAGAGCTTAAGCAGATAGTTGCCAAGATGTCGAAATCGCTTAAAAACGTTGTTAATCCCGACGATGTCATAAGCCGCTACGGAGCAGATTCACTCAGGCTTTACGAGATGTTTATGGGTCCGCTTGAAGCCACCAAACCATGGGATGACAAGGGAGTAAAGGGTGTTTTCGGGTTTCTTTCCAGAACATTTCGCTTCTTCTCCGACTCAGGCAACATTCATAACGGAGAGGAAGATCCTGAAATACTCAAGGCTCTGCATAAGACGATAAAAAAGGTAGAATCGGATATTGAACATATGAGATTCAACACAGCCATCTCGGCAATGATGATCTTTCTCAATACCGCAACCCGGAAAGAACGCATATCACGCGAGTGCGCGTCACAATTCGCTTTGATACTCTCTCCTTTTGCCCCTCATCTGGCAGAGGAACTCTGGCAGGTTCTAGGGCATACAGGCAGTCTGTCAGGAGAAAACTGGCCTTTGGTGAATGAGTCATTACTGGAAGAAGAGTCATATGAATATCCGGTGTCGTTTAATGGTAAGCTCAGGTTTAAAATTGAATTGCCTCTTGACACACCTTCAGAAGAGATCGAGGGGATAATCACTGCTGACCCGCGATCGGAGAAATGGCTTGCCGGAAAACCCCCGCGGAAAGTTGTATTCGTAAAAGGACGTATTATTAATATTGTAGTATAGGCCTCAGAATGATTGTGTATCCACTACCATCCTTTTCAGGCAGGCCCCTGATGCTCCTGTTATTACTGATTATGATCATAGCCCCGTGTTCCTGCAAATATTTACATGCAGAACAGGAAGCCACGGTTGCTGATGA
This sequence comes from uncultured Rikenellaceae bacterium, assembly GCA_964568875.1. Taxonomy (GTDB): domain Bacteria; phylum Bacteroidota; class Bacteroidia; order Bacteroidales; family VadinHA17; genus SLNP01. Next base: position 24,211 of record CAZMSH010000015.1, read on the forward strand.
AGAGATTATTCAGGAACCGTTACCGCCTGTTTCCTTTATCTATGATGTCGTGCCGGACACGTTTGTGCCGGAGCCGGGAAGGATCAGGAGAAATGAGATGATCTCGTCGTTGCTGTTGTCAAAGGGATTCAGCTACCCTGAGATTGACCGGCTGCTTAATGAGTCTAACAGCACCTTTGATCCAAGGAAGGTGCGCTACGGCAACAACTATACTTTTTTCTGGTCGTCGGATACTGCCGTAAGGCCTTCGTTTCTTGTATACGAACACGACAACAGCCTTTCCCACGTGTTCGCCCTGGAGGAAAACCCGGGGATTACTGACTACCGGCATGAAACGGTAAGGGAAATCAGAGTGGCTAAGGGGGTGATCGAATCATCACTGTGGGAAGCTATGTTAAGTGCCGGCGTTAACCCGATGCTTGCTGTTGAACTGTCAGAGATATATGCCTGGAGTATCGATTTTTTCGGACTTCAGAAAGGAGACAGCTTCAGTGTTATATATGAAGAATCGTTTACAGGCGACAAGTCTGCCGGTATTGGTTCGGTAAACGGAGCGATTTTTTCGCATGCCGGCAAGGAACTTATCGCCATCCCTTTCCTTCAGGATAGTACAGTGAGCTACTACGATGAAAACGGAAACAGTCTCAGAAAAACATTTCTTAAGGCGCCCCTCAGATACTCGAGGATAAGTTCAGGATACTCTTCAGGAAGGCTGCATCCGATACTTAAGATTGTCAGGCCTCACTACGGTGTTGACTATGCTGCCCCTGCCGGAACACCTGTCCTGGCAATTGGTGACGGCAGAATCTTATCAGCCCAATACCTTCCGGCGGAAGGAAGAATTGTGAGAATACGGCATAATAGTGTTTACTCAACAGCCTATATGCACCTGTCGTCTTTTGCAAAAGGGATAGCTCCTGGTGTTTGGGTCAGGCAGGGAGATGTAATAGGTTATGTCGGGAACACAGGACTTTCAACAGGGCCTCACCTCGACTTCAGGTTTTACAGGAACGGACAGCCTGTTGATCCTCTGAAAGTGGAATCACCCTCGGTTGAACCAGTATCAGAAGAGAACATGGAGAGATTCTCACTGTTGCTGAATATTATGCTTTCGCTGCTGAGATCAATCTGATTCTATATCTTCTCACCTGAAAGAAGCTTCTCAATAATTACAGGGTAATACTTATATTCAAGCTCATGCACCCTTGCCGCAAGTGTGGCCGGAGTGTCGCCGGAGACCACATCGCACTCAGCTTTGAAGATGATATCGCCTTCATCATATTTTTCATTCACATAATGAATGGTAATGCCGCTCTTCATTCTTCCGGCATCAATTACTGCCTTATGGACTCTCTCCCCGTACATCCCCCGTCCACCAAACTCTGGCAATAAAGCAGGATGAATATTTACAATTCGACCTTTGTATTGTTCAGTAACAGTATCTGGAACATGCCATAAAAAACCCGCCAGAACTATCAGATCAGCACCAAGCTCATTCAGCCTTTCAGATACTCTGCCGGTAACATTTAAATCGTGACGGTCGAAAAGGAAGACATCTGTGCCAAGATCTGTAACTCTTTTTATTACTGCTGCTTCAGGATTATTAACGAATACCGAGACAACTTTTGCGTTTTTTCCGGTCGAAAAATATCTTATTATGTTCGCAGCGTTGGTACCTGACCCTGACGCAAAAATTACTATATTTCTCATTATGTGACGCTTAGCAATGATATGATTTTCGGGGGATATTGCCCCATAATTGTTCTTATTAGCCTGTATATATGATCATTAGCCCCTGTAGCATGCAAAATTATTTCAAATCATTTGAAAAATATGGTACAAATATATTTCTTTGCATGGTTTTAAAACTAGTATTAATTTAAATTTATTGGTATGTCTGACATTGCAACAAGAGTAAAGCAGATCATCGTTGACAAACTGGGAGTTGATGAATCAGAAGTAACTGCAGATGCAAGCTTCACAAACGATCTCGGAGCCGATTCACTTGACACCGTTGAGCTTATAATGGAGTTTGAAAAAGAATTTAATATCGGAATTCCTGACGATCAGGCGGAAAGCATCAGTACTGTTGGCGAAGCCATCAAGTACATCGAGGAGAATGCCAAGTAATATTGCGTAAAAAAAATCTGTTTATGAGAAGGGTGGTAGTTACCGGTATGGGAGCTCTTACTCCCATTGGGAATGATTTGCATGAGTACTGGGAATCGTTGAAGGCAGGAGTAAGCGGGTCTGATCTGATCAGGAACTTCGATGCCTCAAGGTTCAAGACCAGGTTTGCATGTGAACTTAAAAACTACGACCCCGGAAATTATTTTGACAGAAAAGAGGTTCGAAAGATGGACCTTTATGCGCAATATGCGCACATTGCAGCAGAGGAAGCCCTTAAGGACTCAGGTTTAGACTCTGAAAATATTGATAAAGACAGAGTTGGAATAATCTGGTCATCCGGGATCGGGGGAATAGAGACCTTTACCAATGAAATCAAAGGGTTTGTTACGGGTGACGGCACTCCCCGTTTCAGCCCTTTCTTTATTCCCAAGATGATCAGTGATATCGCCGGTGGCCTGTTATCGATCAAATATGGTTTCAGTGGGCCCAACTTCTCTACTGTATCAGCCTGTGCATCCTCAACCAATGCTCTTATTGATGCTTATACCTATATTATGATAGGAAAGGCTGACGTTTTCATTGCCGGGGGGTCAGAAGCTGCAATAAATGAGCCGGGCATCGGAGGTTTTAATGCCATGATGGCTATTTCAACCAACAATGAAGAGTATAAGACAGCTTCCCGTCCGTTCGATAAGACCCGTGATGGCTTCGTTATGGGAGAGGGTGGCGGAGCTCTTATTTTGGAAGAATACGAGCATGCCGTGGCAAGGGGAGCCCGTATTTATGCCGAATTAATAGGCACGGGACTTACTGCCGACGCCCATCACCTGACAGCCCCACACCCTGATGGCATGGGAGCATTTAAAGTTATGAAGCAGGCTATCGATCAGGCTGGTATTAAAGTTACCGACATTGATTACATAAATGTACACGGGACTGCCACACCATTGGGAGACATCTCCGAAACCAAGGCTATTGTTTCGCTCTTCGGAGACCATGCCTACAAACTTAATATCAGCGCCACAAAATCAATGACAGGTCACCTGCTGGGGGCAGCAGGTGCGGTAGAGGCCATTGCAGCCATCCTTGCATTATATAATGACATCGTGCCTCCGACAATAAACTTCAGGGTTCCTGATCCTGAAATCGATCCAAAGCTGAATATTACTCCGGGGAAGGCAGAGTCAAGGCCGGTAAGGTATGCCCTGAGCAATACCTTTGGCTTCGGAGGGCATAACGCTTCAGTGGTATTTAAAAAACCATAACCTTGGTATCCCTGTTCCTTAAAAAACGTAACGGAACATATATTCTGGACATTAAAGAGTTCGAAGCCCGGCTAAGAAATATTATTGGATTCAAGCCAGGAGATATTTCCATTTACGAAACTGCGTTCATACACCGTTCTGCAACCATTACTCTATCAGACGGAAGAAGTATCAATAATGAAAGACTGGAATACCTAGGAGATTCAGTAATTGACACCATACTCTCTGATTACCTGTTCAGCAGATTCCCTGATGCAGATGAAGGTATGCTCACCAAGGCAAGGGCAAAGCTTGTTAACAGGGAAACATTGAACCAGGTTTCAGTTAAACTGGGAATCGATACCCTCCTGATATCACAGGTAGCCGGCTTTAAAGCCTCACGGCACCTTTTCGGAAATGCCCTTGAAGCCCTTGCAGGTGCCATATTTGTTGATAAAGGTTACAAGAAGGCAAAAAGGTTCTTCACAACCAGGATGCTCAAAGCGTATGGAAATATCGGGAACCTTCTTGAATCGGAAAATGACTACAAGAGCCTGCTCTTTGAATGGTCGCAGAGAGAGAAGATTCCGTTCGTTTTCACCTTCAGTGAAGAGTATGAGCCCAATAACAGAATTTCTCTCTTTTCCGCAGTCCTTACCATTGATAATGAAGAAATAGCGACAGGAAAAGGCTCTTCAAAGAAAGAAGCCGAACAGAATGCTTCAGAAAAAGCATGGGCTGTTATTAACAAGCGTAAAAAGGAATGCAATGGGCAGTGAAAAGATAAGGAAAATCAAATTGAAAGTAGATGACGACCCATGTTG
>CAZMSH010000015.1:28508-82375 GCA_964568875.1 uncultured Rikenellaceae bacterium
GTCTGATTTAATAAATGGTATTTTTAGTGTTGACATGTCACTGATTGACAAGGATATATTTGAGAGCCTGATACCCAACCTTTAACTTAACACGTTATAAAAAGAAGAAGGAGGTGATGGCTCACCTCCGTTTCTTCTGTTAACCCTAAAACTAACCTAACCTATGAAAAAAACCTCTGTTTTATATTATAACAAATCACGTGCCAAAAAGGTTCATTAAAGAATGATTATGTCTTTTCCGAAGGATTTAAAGGATGAACAGAGATAAACAGGATGTTTTTTTGTAACAAACTGATTACCTGAGCTCCGCCAATAAGTTAAAGTATGTTAACTAGTGTTAATTCTGACTATTTGGGTATATTTTTGCATAGATGAAGAGAAGAACCATTACAATAATTGCAGTCCTCTTTGCCTTTGTCCTTTCAGGGTTGATCTTTATTCAGGTTTACTGGATCACAAATGCTATTAATATCAACGACCAGCAGTTCAGATACCAGGTTAACCGTGCTCTCGATGCTGTTGTGAGGGAGATGGAAGGTAAAGAACTGATGGACAGGCTCATGAAAGAGATTGGTGACATCTCTCCAGATTCAGTAACAGCCATACTCCCTGTAGAATCACCAATATATGGGAAGATAGTAGGTTATGATCCCCAGACAGGGATTCACATTACAACAGATCCGGCAGAACTGTTCAGGTCAGACAGTCTGATAGGTCAACCTCACCGAATCACACTCTCTCCTGAGATGCTTACTGAATACATAGCAGAGGTTATTCCTGATAGTTATGATGAGACAATGGAAGCCGGGGTTGTGATGAGAGTCAGCAACCAGATAGTCTATCTTGAGAATATAATGGAAAAGATACTGACAGAGACACCCGACCTGCGGGAAAGGATAAACCCGGAACAGGTAAACAGTCTGCTTAAAAGATCACTCAATAATGTTGGAATAAACCTCGAATATGAATTTGCTGTCAGATCGGGAAACTCAAGAATTATTTATACCAGTCCGGGATTTACATACTCATCAGGTCCCAATATATTTCTGAGACAACTCTTTCCGAATGATCCGGTACCAGGTCAGAATATGATCCAGGTTTATTTCAGCAAGGAAAAACAATACAAGTTTGTTCAGATTGGTTTACTCGGATTTTCGTCTATTATTTTCACAATTCTGCTGGTTGTTGTCTCGTCAGCCACTTTTTCCGTTATTGTCCGACAAAAGAAGATGTCTGAGATCAGAAGTGATTTTATTAACAACATGACCCATGAGTTAAAGACTCCTATTTCAACCATCTTTCTGGCATCCCAGATGCTATCTGATAAATCCATTCCAAAGGAAAGCAAAGACACAGACAATCTTGCGAGAATTGTCTCAGATGAATCGCTGAAACTCAAATACCAGGTCGAAAAGGTTCTTCAGACTGCAGTTTTCGAAAGAACCAAGTTACGTCTAAAGATTGAACCGGTAGACATTCATCGTCTGATTGAAAAGGCGATCATGGGGTTTGAGCTTCAGATATCGGAGCGTCAGGTGGTGATTAATAAGAACTACAAAGCCGAGAATCCGATTGTCAGAATTGATGAAGTCCATATGTCAAATGCGGTTTCAAATATTATTGATAACGCGATCAAATATTCTCAGGACAGGCCTGAGCTGACAATAACTACCCAGTCACGAAAAGGGTTGATTTTATTGTCGATACAGGACAAGGGAATTGGTATCAGCAAGCAGAATTTGAGTCATATATACGACAAATTTTATCGTGTTCCGACCGGAAAGCTTCATGACGTGAAGGGATTTGGACTGGGGCTTAGCTATGTCAAAAAGGTCATTGACTGTCATGGAGGAAAAATAAAAGTTGAGAGTACGGTTAATAAAGGAACGAAATTCACTATTCATATACCAAAACACTCCGAAAATGGAAAGAAAAAGGATACTTCTTGCTGAAGATGACGAGAACCTGGGAACACTTTTGCAGAATTATCTCAATGCAAAAGGGTATGAAGTGCTTCTCTATGCTGACGGTCAAAAAGCCCTTGAGGGATTCAGATCAGGAGACTTCTCGATTAATATCATTGATGTGATGATGCCTGTAATGGACGGCTTTGAGCTGGTCAGGCAAATAAGAAAGATTGATCCTGATGCTCCGGTGATTTACCTGACTGCAAGAAACCAGAAGGAAGATATTATTGAAGGATTCATAACAGGCGCCGATGATTATCTAACCAAACCTTTTTCTATGGAAGAGCTTCTTTACAGAATTGAGGCGATACTTCGCAGGTCAGGAAAAGAGAAGGAAGAGGCACAGGAAGAGTCTTATAAAATCGGTGAGTACACGTTTGATACCGTCAGACAGTTACTAACCTTACGTGACCATACTATCAAGCTGACAACCAAGGAATCAGAGCTGCTCCAGCTATTGTGCAAGCACAGGAATAATGTCCTTGAACGTAACTATGCACTGAAAACCATATGGGTAGATGACAACTATTTCAATGCACGAAGCATGGATGTTTACATTACCAAGCTAAGGAAATATCTCAGAAAAGATGATACGGTTGAGATCATCAATGTTCACGGAAAGGGATATAAGCTTCTTTGCTAAAAAACCCTGACCAGTTCATGATCAGGGTTTTAAGCTTAGGTTAAATTCAGGGTTAAGTAAATATTTTTAAGGTTTTACCTAACCTCTAACAGGTAAGCTAAGATAGCTGTTTTTTTATTTCTGAATTTCCTGTTACAAAAAAAATCTGAAAATTCTGAATAAGGTAACTTAATCAAGTTTCAGTACGGCAAGGAATGCCTGCTGCGGCACCTCGACATTGCCTACCTGCCGCATCCTCTTCTTACCTTTTTTCTGTTTCTCAAGCAGTTTTCTCTTACGCGTGATATCGCCTCCGTAACACTTGGCAGTAACATCTTTTCTTACAGCCTTTATAGTCTCCCTGGCAATTATCTTAGCGCCTATTGCAGCTTGGATGGCTATCTCAAATTGCTGTCTGGGTATAAGCTCCTTCAGTTTTACACACATCCTCCTTCCAAAATCGTAGGCATTGCCTCTATAAATCAAGGTCGAAAGAGCATCTACCATTTCACCGTTCAGAAGGATATCAAGCCTTACAAGGTCTGCTTTACTGTAGTCTGAATAGTAGTAATCAAATGAGGCATATCCACGAGATATAGATTTGAGCTTATCATAAAAATCAAATACAATCTCGGCCAGCGGTATCTCGAAAGATAACTCAACCCTGTCACTGGTAAGGTATATCTGATTTTTCAAGACTCCCCTCTTTTCAATGCAGAGATTCATTATCGCACCTACATATTCCGACTTGGTTATCACCTGTGCAATAATGTATGGTTCCTCAATATAGTCAATGATTGCCGCCGGAGGCAACCCTGACGGGTTGTGTACTTCGATAGTATCTTTCCTTGTTGTCACAACCCTGTATGAGACGTTGGGCACAGTGGTGATTACGTCCATGTCAAACTCCCGGTCCAGCCGTTCCTGTATTATCTCCATATGGAGCAATCCCAGGAATCCGCACCTGAAACCAAAACCCAACGCTGCTGATGACTCGGGTTCGAAGGTAAGAGATGCATCGTTAAGTCTTAGTTTTTCGATTGATGATCTGAGATCTTCGTAATCATCGGCATCAACAGGATAAATACCTGCAAAAACCATTGGTTTAACATCCTTGAACCCTTCAATAGGGGTGTGGCTTGGATTTTCGACACCTGTTATGGTATCTCCCACCTTCACTTCAGCAGACTCCTTAATTCCGGAAATTATATAGCCGACATCGCCGGCACTAAGCCTCTGTCTGGGAACCTGCCGGAGTTTCAACACGCCTATTTCATCGGCATCATACTCCTTACCGGTACTTATGAATTTTACATTCTCTCCTTTTGAAACCGATCCGTTAAAGATCCTGAAATATGCAATTATACCTCTGAAGGAATTAAAAACAGAATCAAAAATAAGGGCCTGCAACGGAGCTTCCGGATCTCCTTTGGGAGGCGGTATTCTCTTTAAAATAGCATCAATTATCAAATCAATCCCTGATCCGGTTTTGGCACTGGCTTCGATAATATCATCTCTGTCACAGCCCACCAGATCGACTATCTGGTCTTTAACCTCATCAGGCATTGCACTGGGCATGTCCATCTTGTTCAATACAGGAATTATTTCAAGGTCATGCTCTATCGCCATGTAAAGATTTGAAATGGTCTGTGCCTGTATACCCTGGGTGGCATCTATTACCAGAAGGGCTCCCTCACAGGCAGCAATCGATCTTGAAACTTCATAGCTGAAATCAACATGCCCTGGTGTATCAATAAGATTCAGGATATAATTCTTGCCATCAGCACTATATTCCATCTGGATAGCATGGCTCTTGATAGTGATTCCTCTCTCCCTTTCAAGATCCATACTATCGAGGACCTGCTCCTGTATTTCTCTGGATGTCAAGGTGTTTGTAAACTCCAGTAATCTGTCGGCCAGAGTACTTTTACCATGATCGATATGGGCTATTATGCAGAAATTCCTTATATGATCCATTAAATCCCCGATTTGAGACTGCAAATATATAAAATTAACCTCATCCGGTCTCATCAGGTGAAGAGTGGTTATCAAACAGTCAGATACCTGCAGGAATGCCAGGTACAGGATTTTTCTCCATGGGATCCTGTTTTACACATTTCCGCTTTTGAAGCGCCAGCTTCAGCATCTCTCTTCTTAGAAAGATAAACGAGGTGATGCTGGCAAAGAAGTCTGATACCGGCATAGCCATCCACACCCCTGCTAATCCGAAAAACTCTGGTAAAATTGCAAGAAGTGGTATAAGAAAAATTACCTGGCGCAGAAGCGACAGGAAAGTAGCCAGTTTTGCCTTGCCTATTGACTGAAAAAGGTTGGAGGCTACTATCTGGAACCCTACTACAGGCAATAAGGCAGCATAAATACGAAGGCCCTCAACTCCTTTTCTCAGCAGCTCAGAGTCATCAGAGTTAAAAAGGCCTACTATGTAGCCGGGAATCAGCATGCACAGCAGCCATCCTCCGGTGGCGATCATGGTTGCAGCTTTTATACCCAGGCTAACTGTCTTCAGTACGCGTCCGTAGTTACGTGCTCCGTAATTAAAGCCTACTATTGGCTGGCTGGCCATGTTTATTGCCACTATTGACATCACAAGTATAATAGCTATACTGTTTATAATGCCCATCGCTCCCACAGCTATATCACCACCAAACACAATCAGTTGCTTTGCAAAAAGTCCATGCACCACACTTGCAGCTATCTGCATCGCAAAAGATGCAAAACCTATAGTAACAATGTAAATTATTATTTCCCCGACCGGACTAAGGTTTTTGATTTTCAGTTTTATGATGCTTCTCCTGCTTCTGAAATGCAAAATGACCCATATGCACAGAACTATCTGAGAAATTACGGTAGCCAGAGCAGCACCCTTTACACCCATATCAAGATAAAAGATAAATATGGGATCAAGGATGATATTAAGACCGGCACTGATAAACATTGAATACATTGCAACCTTTGCATTCCCTTCTGCCCGTATCATATTATTCAGGGAATAGCCCAGCATCCCGAACGGAGCCCCCAGAAGGATGATATTAAGGTAATCATTGGCGTATCTGAATGTCTCTTCTCCCGCCCCAAAAAAACTGAGCACCTGATTTTTGATCAAAAAGCCGATGGCAACGACAATGACACCCAGGCCAACAGCCAGGGTAACTGAATTACCGAGAACCCGTTCTGCTCTTTTATAGTCTTTTTTACCAAGGTTAATGGAAATCCTGACAGCCCCTCCTGATCCGACAAGCATCCCGAATGCCATATAGACTATCATTATCGGGAACACCACACTTAAACCGGCAAGGGCCAGGGAGCCTACCCCCTGTCCAATGAATATTCTGTCTATAACATTATAAAGAGAGTTGACTACTACTCCCGCAAACGCTGGAAAGTAATACTTAAGCATCAAAGAACCGATACCTCTCTCCCTTAATTCCGTTACCTGATTATTCTCCTGCATAGCCGAAAAGATCGACAAAGATATGGAGTGTAATCTCAAATAACAAAAAAGAGGCTGCCCTTTTGAGACAGCCTCTTCATTTACAATATATTATCTGTTTTCGGTTCAGATTACATCATCCCCGGCATTCCACCGCCCATTCCTCCGGCCGGCATTGGAGGCTCATCCTTTGGCTCATCACATACAACGGCCTCGGTTGTCAGGAACATTCCTGCGATTGATGCTGCATTCTGCAGGGCAATACGGGTTACTTTTGCCGGATCGATTACTCCGCTCTCATAGAGGTTCTCGTATTTGTCTGTTTGAGCATTATAGCCGAAATCATCCTTACCTTCCCTAACCCTCTGTACAACTATTGATCCCTCTTTTCCGGAATTCACAACTATCTGGCGCAAGGGCTCCTCTATAGCTCTCTTGACAATTTCAATACCAATTGTCTGGTCTTCATTATCACCCTTCAGCTTTTCAAGGGCTTTGATAGCGCGTATGTAAGTCACACCTCCACCAGGCACGATACCTTCTTCCACTGCGGCACGGGTAGCACTAAGCGCATCATCAACCCTGTCTTTCTTGTTCTTCATCTCAACTTCTGAAGCAGCTCCGATATAGAGAACAGCCACACCACCCGAAAGCTTGGCAAGGCGTTCCTGAAGCTTCTCCTTGTCATAATCTGAAGTTGTCAATGTTATCTGCTGCTTGATCTGGTTGATCCTTGCATTTATCTGATCCTTCTGACCTGCACCGTTAACAATGGTAGTATTCTCCTTATTTACGCTTACCTTCTCAGCAACACCCAGCATGTCAAGGGTGGTGTGCTCAAGCTTCAATCCCTTTTCCTCGGTTATTACGGTACCACCTGTCAGGATCGCGATATCTTCGAGCATCTCTTTTCTTCTGTCACCAAAGCCGGGAGCCTTGACGGCGCATACCCTAAGTGAACCTCTCAGTCTGTTAACAACCAGAGTTGCCAGAGCCTCACCTTCGATATCTTCAGCAATTATCATCAGCGGCCTTCCACTCTGAGCAGTAGCTTCCAGTATCGGAAGGAGATCCTTCATTGTGGATATCTTCTTGTCATGTATCAGTATATAGGGATTCTCCATTTCTGCCTCCATCTTTTCGGCATTTGTAACGAAATAGGGAGAGATATAACCCCTGTCAAACTGCATTCCCTCAACAACCTCAACATAGGTATCAGTACCCTTAGACTCTTCTACGGTGATGACCCCCTCTTTCTTAACCTTTGACATTGCTTCCGCAATCAGTTTACCTATAGAATGGTCATTATTTGCAGAAACGGTAGCTACCTGCTCGATCTTGCTCAGATCATCACCAATAACATGAGCCTGACTGGCAATGTTCTCAACCACCTTCTCAACGGCCTTGTCAATACCTCTCTTCAGGTCCATCGGGTTAGCCCCGGCAGTGACATTCTTCAGTCCAACATTAATAATTGACTGCGCAAGAACGGTTGCTGTCGTAGTTCCGTCTCCTGCATCGTCACCGGTCTTGGAAGCAACTTCCTTAACCAATTGTGCACCCATATTCTCGAAAGGATCTGCAAGTTCAATCTCCTTTGCTACAGTAACTCCATCCTTTGTCACCTGAGGAGCTCCGAATTTCTTCTCCAGTACTACATTACGTCCTTTGGGCCCCAATGTAACCTTAACTGCATCGGCTAACTTGTCAACACCGGTTTTAAGCTCTGCCCGGGCCTCAATATTAAATTTAATCTCCTTTGCCATAATTAGATATTTTTTTGGTTTTCTTCAATGTTTAAGCAATGTACAGCACATCAGACTGTGATATTAAGAGGTAATCCTCACCATCTATGGTAAGTTCCTGTCCGGAATACTTTCCGTAAAGTACGACATCGCCCGTCTTAAGTTCCATCTCCTCATCTTTTTTTGCGGCTCCTGTCAGTACGACGGTACCCTGGCGTGGCTTCTCCTTTGCTGAATCAGGAATAATAATCCCGCTCGCGGTCTTGGCCTCGGCCTCATGAGGTTTCACCAGTACCTTACCGGCTAATACCTTTCCTTTAAGTTTTGTCATTGCATTATTAATTTTAAGAGTTAAACATCATTCTTGATTTCTGACACGCTATCCGAACATATTTTGTGCCAACCGGCAAAAGAGGTTGAAGCCAGGCAACTGCCACGCCATTTTAGCATGAACCAAATTGAGGCATGAAACATCACAGCTTACATATAAATTTGATTATCTGTTATTTGCATCCTCTATCAGTAAGAAAAAAAATAGTGTCAGTTCGTGACAAACTGACACTTAATTACAGATAATATTTTACGCTGCAGATACTGTCGGTTACTCTATCTCCGGATCAGGACTGGGGAGAGTGGGGACAGCCATTGGATCGACAGCTCCTCTTATGCTTTCCTCAATCCTTGACTCCCTGCCCTGTTCCCCGCGAGGTATAGAAGCAGTAGCAGCCAGACTGAGCACAAGAATAGCTATGGCAAGTGTCCATGTAGCCTTTTCGAGAAAATCAGCCGTTTTCCTTACACCCATCGTCTGACCGGTACCGGTAAAACCGGCTGCCAAACCACCACCCTTGCTGTTCTGAACCAGAACTATCATAATCTGCAAAAAACAGGCTATTATTATCAGAACCGAGACAAATATGTAAATTCCCATCCCTAACTGTTTTTTATTAAATCGTTTATTTTATCAATTTGAGCCGCAAAGTAACTACTTTTTTCCGGATATTTCAAACATAATTTATCATATATATTCCTGGCTCGTGCATAGTATCCCTGCTCCACATAGATACGGGCAAGTGTCTCGCTGACAAAGGTACCCCTGTCTTCAGTATGCTGCAGAGAAAGATCTGCAGTGGGTTCAGGATCAGGGTGACGATTGGCTTCTATCCTTGGACTAAGTTCAATAAACTTATCAATAAGGTCCTTTTGTGTAGCGGGTTCCCCTCTTTCTCCTTCAAGTTCCAGTAGACCTTCATCTTCCCGGATCATCTCTGCGGCAGTAGAAAAAAACCTGGGGTCTGGGAGTGTCGGCTGGTTGTCTAGCTCAAGCAATTCATCATTTTCTGGCTTGAGTTTAACGGGCTTTATCTCCTGTTCACTATCGGGTTCCTTTTCGGTGCCACCCTCACGGACAGCAATCTCTTCAAGCCTCCTGTCTATTTCAGCACGTAATTGCTCTCTGGGTCTTGTAGCTGTCTCAATGAAATTCTCCTCTTCTGATTCTTTTTGACTATCTGCCAGATTGAGGTCTCTCCTTACAACGACTTCCTGAGAACTAAGCAAGTAATACAGACGGGCACGGTCAGCGATATGAGGAGCTGATTCTTTCAGCTGCGACTCAAATCTGACATCGTCAACATTCTTTAGCCCCTTAAGCAGAAGCATGTGTGCCGTCTGAAACCAGGGAAACATAGTAAGCAATTCCCTCAGATCGGAGAGAGCCGGGCGATCAATCAGACCAGGATTCCTGATCAGGTTATGAAATTCCGTCCTGTTCATGATTCTTTACCAGTTAACGAACGCCCTGTTAAAAATATCCTCAACCAGTTGCTCAATAATCTTCACTGAAAGGCCATCCTCAACCTGACTCAGATCAAGGTTACTGTCATAATCCTCGAACCTTGTAAATGTCATCTCATAGCTGTTCTCAGGAACAGCAGAGTTGGTGAATTTCACCTTCACAGCTATTGAAAACCTGTTAACGGCAGCACGTGCGTCACCTGATATAGTTTGTGTTACTGTCTTATAGTCAACGATCTCACCCTCAAAGTTTGCATCGCCTAAGCCACTTACGAGCTGCAGATTGGTCTGTGACCTGCACTTGTCAATCAGTGCTTCGGTAAGATTCTGACTCAATCCCGGCTGTACAAGGCTGGCCCTGTTCTGAAAATACTGAACGCTTACCGTACTCAGTCCTGTCGTAGAAGCCCCGGTAAATGAATACCTTATTACGCATGATGTCAGCAGAAGCATTACCATCACCGAAATAGCAGCAACAACCCTTAACCGCTTAATCAACATATCAATTTTCCAGTCCATACAGTTTTATCTTCCTGTAAAGAGTCCTCTCACTAATACCCAGCTCCTTCGCAGCAAGCTTGCGCTTGCCACTATGCTTCTCAAGAGCCTTGATAATCATCTCCACCTCTTTGTTTTCGAGAGAAAGGGATTCTTCAATTACTTCCTCAGTATCCTGAATATCTGTCCTGGTCTGTCTGACCTGAAACTCCTGCTCATCTGAAATCTCCCCGTTGGCAACCTGATACTCACCCGGCTGGTCATCTCTGAAAAGATTTCTTATCGCCCTTGAGCCTGATTCTGAAATATTTATCGATGATGATCCGCTTCTGAGCATGTCAAGAACAAGCTTTTTAAGATCAGTCATATCACTCTTCATGTCAAAGAGTATTTTGTACAGAATCTCCCTCTCTGATGAAAATGCTCTCTCTTCCTGCCGGTTGGTTACAGCAGGAAGATTACTGGCAGAATAATCAGGCAGATAATTCCGCAGTGTCTCTGCCGATATCTCTCTTTCGGTCTCGATGATTGATATCTGCTCAGCGATATTTTTCAACTGCCTTACATTTCCTGGCCATTGGTACCCCAACAGCAAAATTCTCGCCTCAGGTGACAGCTTTACTGCCGGCATCCTGTATTTCTCAGCAAAATCAACAGCGAACTTTCTGAATAAAAGCACCATATCTTCACCCCTCTCTCTTAAGGCGGGGATTTTCACGGGCACTGTGTTGAGCCTGTAAAAGAGATCCTCCCTGAAACGCCCAGAAGCAACAGCCACTGTGATATCTGTGTTGCTGGCGGCAATTACTCTGACATTAGTTTTCTGGACCTTCGATGAGCCTACCCTTATAAACTCACCCGTTTCCAAAACCCTTAAGAGACGTACCTGTGTGGAGAGCGGAAGTTCAGCCACCTCATCAAGAAATATTGTCCCGCCGTCTGCCACCTCAAAATACCCTTTTCTGCTGTCAGTGGCACCTGTAAAGGCCCCCTTCTCATGTCCGAAGAGCTCCGAATCTATTGTGCCCTCAGGAATTGCGCCACAGTTCACTGCTATATACTGACCATGTTTTCTTGTCGAGAAGAAATGAATTATCTGAGGGAATGACTCCTTACCCACGCCACTTTCCCCTGATATAAGAACAGACAAATCAGTAGGAGCAACCTGAACAGCTATATCAATTGCCCTGTTCAGGCCAGGATCATTGCCAATTATACCAAACCTCTGCTTTATGCTCTGCAACTCTTTCATACTACCTTAAAGATCATGCGAATTTACTTCTTTTTTAGGACATGATAAAATACCACACAGGGAATGACCCTGAAGAGCCAATTGTTTGACAGAAAAAATAATGTTATAAAAAAATACTATCTTTGAACTTTTAGCACAATATTTGTGGAACTCTACCGATATAGGCTACTCATGAAAAAAGCATTACTGACGGTGCTTATAATATTCTCTTACCTTTCTGTCATGGCACAGAAAGACCCTGTTACTGTTTCATCAGGAGCTGCAGTGCGTGAGACTCTTATATCAGAAACTGACCAGACAACCCTTAAGATATTCCCTGTTCCGGTAAAAGACAACAGCTTTTCAGTATCCTCTGAGAAAGAGATATCTATGATCCGTATCACCAATATCATAGGCCAGGAAATATACAGATCAAAATTCCCCTCTCCTGTTCTGACTACACGGATATTGCTTGACAACCCGCAACGTGGCTTCTACCTGGTAACCGTGCTATTCACAGACAATTCGCGAGTGGTGAGAAAGATCATGATTGAGAGTCTGTAGTTGTATATCCACACCCCGGGTTCCCTGAAAAAAAATAAATTGCGTTTTACATATTTTAACTATATTTGAGGTGTTCAAGCCTCTGAAATATATCTCGAATCTGAATTGATACCAGTTGAAGATTCTTATTTGTTTTTATATTATTAATCAATTTTACTGCTTGTTTTTAAACAATACGGTTCGGGAAATGTTTCAGAAATGAATATTGTTTGAAACATATTATGTAATAGCAAAATCATGAAAGAAGTATCGGATGTTTACTCAATCAAGGACCTGGAATATCATACAGGGATCAAGGCCCATACTATCAGAATCTGGGAAAAGAGATACAACATACTGGAACCCCAGCGGACAGATTCAAATATAAGGATGTATACCGAAGATGAGTTAAAGAAGCTTTTGAATGTAGCTTACCTTAACCGCAACGGATTGAAGATATCTAAAATAGCAAAACTGAGCGAGGATGAGCTTAACAGTACTGTTTTATCTGTAAGCAGTAAATTCGGAGATCCCAATCAGGAGTTTCATCCCGGTAAGGCCCTGATGGCCGCCATCCGTTTTGAGGAAAACAGTTTTCTCGACACCCTTTATCCATACCTGGAAAACCATGGGTTTGAGATCACATATTCGAGATTCTTTCTCCATCTGCTTGAAAATGCTAAAATACTGTGGCAGACAGGAAGCCTGTCAAGATCGCAGGAGTACTTTATCAGGAACATTGTACGGGACCTGATCACTGAAGAGTATTACAGAATTGAGACACCTGTTACCGATGACCGCTTTTTATTCGCAGTAGTAAATGCCGCCGGAAAGAATGCTGATATTCATCTACTCTTCTGCCGGTATGTTATAAGATCAATGGGATTCGATGTTATATACCCGGGAGAACATCTGCCGGCAGTTGAAATTACAATGATTCATAAAATGAGACCGTTTAATGTCCTGGTGATGGGCTATAACAGCACATCACCCGGTGGAAGGTCGCTTGATTATTACAGCGAGCTTGGGAAGATGCTGGGACTAAATAAAATCATTATTACCAACAGAGTTGATGATGAAGATGTGTCATCATTCAATAATATTATTGTGACGCCGACTCCGGAGTCATTCTATAACGCCATTGAGAAATACAGGTAGTCAGTTGCCACTTACAGTGACAGTTAAATATCGGGTTATTTCTAGTGCCGTTGTAAGAGTTGTAAGGTCCTTAAACAGCTCGCCTGTCGTGCCTGACCAGTGGCTATGCCCCAAAGGTTTCAACACGTAAGGCCCGCCATCTGTATCAACATCGATAACTGCCTCATACACAACTGCAGGCTGCGCAGACATTGCATAGTTCTCGTCTCCTGGAAACCTGTCATTTGTCCAGTACCTGTTCCAGTCCCAATTCTGATTTATCTCCATTAAAAGCCTCACCTTACCTCTTAATTTCTCATCGCTTCTGGCTGTCAGGACAAACCCGGTAACCGGGGTTGCTCCGGTATATGCATCCGGGACAGGATTAGCAGGTTCGGGCATGAATAATCCGTCAGAGGCTTTAACTCCTCTCTGGTGAGCCCAGTAGGGAAGTGTCTGAGGTGCCCTCTTTGACGATTCAACCCATTTTTTACCATCCTGTTTTCCATACCTGAAGACTCCGGTTGCTACCGATCGTGCTACGTAAAGGGTCTGAATGTAGTTGCCGTCCATATCCTCCAGCCAGAATGCCATCATAGGATAATAGAATGAATCGCCCGCCTTGAAATCGATTTTAAATATCTGTCCACTGCCTTCATCATTTGCAGATAACTGCGTCTGTACAGAGGTATCTGATCTTGAGGTTTTATCGCGGTATGACCCGCAAGAACTTATTATAGCAACTAATAGGAATATTGAATACTTATTCATTTCTGTCGATTTATTTAAAACTCAACTATTATACCAATAGAGGGCAATACTGTTCCCAGTGTACCGCTTATATATTTCAGGCTGTATCTTGAAGGATCGGAAGGATCAGGCTGAGGATTTCCGTTTTCATCTGTCACCCTCACCAGTATAGGTGGCTGGTCGGCCTGATGATTATATACATTCTGAACATCTGCGTACAGCATCAATGTCCACCTGTCAAAGTAGAATCCTTTATCAACGCGAATATCGAGCTGATGAAATGCCTTAAGCCTTAACTGATTATATCTTGAGAAATCAGGTACACCCTGGCCGGTGATATCCCATATCTCCTGCAAAGAGGAGAATTGCTCATCAAACGGAGTATAGGGTGCTCCTCCAACAAACCTCCATTTTACACCTATATCCCAGTTACGTTTAAGACTGGATGTTGAAGTCAGACTGAATAGATGGCGGTTATCCCATGCAGTTGGAATATAATCCTGCCCAGGCCCCCTGAATTCACTTCTCACAAAGGTGTATGCAAAAACCATATTGGTAGACTTAAACTCTTTCAGCCGTCCAAGCAACTCAATACCATATGCCCTTCCCTCAGCCACAGGGAGTAACTCCTCATCTCCAAAAATTCCGTAATCGGCACTCTTGCCCGACAATGGCACCCCTTCATCAACTGAAAACGGATAGGAGGAATAGTTTTTATAGAAACCTTCAAGCGTAAAGAGGCTGTTTTCATTGGGGGCAAAGCCTATTCCGGCAACATAGTGATCTGCTGAAATATAGCTGAGTTCGTTATCGCGGTTAACAAACGAACCTTCATTGTTTCTGTACCCAAGAGCTGTATAGGGGGGCAACTGGAAAAATCTGCCGGTACTCACATTCAGGGAAAAGTCGGACGTAATATTGTACGATGCCGACAATCTGGGTGAGAGCTGTTTTAACGGATTGGACATATCTGAAGAATAGTCATTAAAGTCCGTTCTCAGTCCAAAAGAAATATTGAGCCTTTCATCGAAAAAACCACGGCTTATCTGGCTGAAAACAGAGTATTTATTGAACCGCAGTGCCGTTTCGTATCTGAGTTCCTCACTAACATCTGCAACCGGTATCTTTCTGAAGGTTGAATTCCGGTATAATGCATTCTCATATCCAGCTCCATATGTAAGTCTGAACCCGTTGTCTCCAATAAATACTCCCTCATACCTGAACTTATTCTCTCCCTCACCAGAGCGGTAGTCAAGAATGAGAAGACTGTCAACAGGAATATTGTTCATATGTTTAAATTGTGTATTGTTGAGATAGTTCCGGCTGATCACCCAGGTATCAAAACCATTGTCACGAAATCTCTTCCATACAGCTCCTACTGTATAACTGTATTGCTCCTGAACAGGAATATAATCGAGTATGTATCTTTGGTATTCAGTATCGTTGGCATCAAGGTTAAGCCTGAAATCATCATCAGCACCCAGACCCAGCAGTGTAAGTTCGTTTCTGTTTCCAAAACGCACCTTATACTTGTACTGAAAGTCAGTGTATGTCGGAAGAAAGGGTAGACCTATTGCACTGAACAGGAACTGAAGATATGACCTTCTGACAGACAAAATCATTGATCCGTTTTCACCTACGGGCCCGTCTGCGGTAAGTCCAAGGTCTGAGGCACCAATCGTTGCACGGTACCTGAACTTTTCGCTATTGCCGTCTATAAGACTGAAATTAAGCACGCTGCTTAAAGCGTTGCCACGGGAAGCTGGGAACGCTCCTGAGAGAAAATCGACTTCCCTGACAAAGTCCACATTTATTATACCGACAGGACCGCCAGAGGCTCCCTGGGTGGAAAAGTGGTTAAGATATGGTATCTCAACATTATCAATGTAAAACCTGTTCTCATTAGGCCCCCCACCTCTTACAATGACATCATTTCTGAACGCCGGGGTTGAGGCAACTCCCGGGAATGACTGGATTACCTTTGATATGTCCCGGTTACCACCCGGGTTCTTCTCAATTTCAGCAATACCAATAATTCGTGATGATACCGGAGATTCAATTCTCCTCCTGAAGGGAGAAGCTTTGATAACCACAACATCAATATCTACTGTTGTCTCTTCCAGTGGTATTTCAAGATTCACCTCCCGGCTGTTGGTAACCATTACTGATTCAGATATATATGGCTTAAACCCAACCGAAGAAGCCCTTATCTCCACAAAGCCGGGCTTGACACCGGTAAACAGAAATCTGCCGTCAAAATCCGTCATTGCCCCGGTAGTGGTTCCCCATATTACCACACTGGCAAAAGGAACGGGCTCATTGTTGCGGGCATTGTAAACCCGGCCCCTGATAACTCCCTGATTCTCCTGAGCTGTGATACCTGTCAGGAAGTTGAATAATACTGCTGATATAAATAATAATCGTTTCATCACATTTTAGCGTTCAATATTTTTTAACTAACAATGAACAACCTCAGAAGTTCAAATTCAATCAGCCAATGATGGATGGAGTTACTATGCCACTTGTTAACATAAACTGAACAACACTAATACAGCTAATGTATTTCCTCACTTAACTGACAGGAAGTACTCCCTCAGAGGAGAGAGATCGACAAGTGGCTCTTTTGATTCAATCTTGTCTATTTTTTCCAGCATCTTATCGGCAAATGATCCTATCTCGCTCTTCGACCGGGAGGTAATTCTATGCCTTCGGGCTTTTGATATTTCTGATATTTCCTTACACAACTTCATAGCACTGCTCTCAATAAAAGCACCGCTGAACTTTTCCCAGATGTAATCTGTAGCAGAATCTGAAGGATGAAGCATGTCTCTGGCATAGAACCTGTAATCGCGCAGATCATCCATCAACAATTCGTATGAGGGGAAATAGCCAGCATCAGGGAAAATCTTCTGCAACTCAGCGATAGCCAGGAAAAGAACCGATTTGCTAATTTGGTTTCCGTGGGCCCCATCTTTCCAGTGTCGTACCGGACTAACAGTAAAACAGATGTTTAGGTCAGGGTAACCAGTGTATAACTCCCTTAGCAATTCTTTCCATTCTGACACGACAGATGATACACTTAGCAACTCCCTTTGAAAGAATGAAGCAGGTATCTTATGACAGTTTGATACAGGATCTCCGGTATCGGCACGCCTGTATATCCATGCAGTTCCAAAGGTAATAAACAGAAAACCTGCGGTTTTCAGAAAACCAGCAGCCTCACATGCCACCCTGTTGATCTTTTCAAGACATGAATCCTTATCGTGGTGCGAGAAATCAGTATAATGAGCAAAGCTCAGCCACTTACCGTTATGGAACCAGAGGTCCTCCACGGTATAGGTCTTTCCGGATATTAAACTTCGAAGGGCGGATGAAACGGAGACCGGATTATAAACCACTCCTGCAGGATTTGAGAGCACCGGGAAAAAACCATCCTTCATCTTTGCTGCAATCTCATCTGAAAAACACGAACCAATAAACATAACAGGAGAAGAGTAATCAATAAGCCTGCTCTGCGGTTCAATATGTATCTCGGTACGGAAATCCATACAATATAACTTTATTCAGAAGTCATTTTGGCAAGCCAGCCTGCGAGATAGCCAAAAACCTCATCTTTGATTATATCATTGTGAAGCTCATGATATCCACCATCCCATATCTTAAGCTCTGCCAACGAGGCATCGCCGGCAAACCTTCTGCTTCCCTCAGGAGAGGTAATCATATCGCCGCTGCCGTGCATCAGCAGAAGAGGTACATTAAGCAGAGCCGCATTCTTCATAGAATAGTCAGCCGCCGAGACAGCTTCGTTAAAAAGGGATACAGAAAGCCGATCATGCACCAGTTCATCAGCTACATAAGCTGCTACCGCCTCGCGGTCGCGTGAAAGATGGTCAACATTCAGTCCTGAAGGCTGGATCATAGACGGCGCAATACTCCTGACAGCGGCTGCAAGCCAAAGTTTGAACCTGGGTGGTTCAAAAGAGAGTCTTAGCCATGGAGAAGTCACCACCGCACAACATATTTCAGGCTGCCGTCTGATAAGGTAGCGAAGTATTATCGCCCCCCCCAGACTGTG
Organism: uncultured Rikenellaceae bacterium; assembly: GCA_964568875.1. GTDB lineage: Bacteria > Bacteroidota > Bacteroidia > Bacteroidales > VadinHA17 > SLNP01. The sequence goes on from CAZMSH010000015.1 coordinate 46,325, forward strand.
ACCGTACAATATTACAGGCACCCCCGGGAAAATGCCTCCAGATTGCTCCGTCAGGCTGTCTATTATCTCTTCTGTCAAGCTGTAAGAAGCCACATGTCCTCTCTTACCTCCCGATCGGCCATGCCCGGGCAAATCAGCTCCGGCGACAGCATATCCCATATCTGCCAACCGGGAACTCCACATCCCGTATCGGCCAAAATGTTCTCCGAGACCATGTATCAGAATTATTACTCCCCTGCATATGCCAACAGGTTTAATAATCTTTCCTGTTGAGGTCGTGCCATCCGATAGATTAAATGAAATATCCATATATCCATTTTTCGATAAAGTTAACCAGATGATTTGTCCTAATCAACACAAGGTATAAAAAAAAGAAAAATGAATAAAAACAGAAAAATCGCAATTTAGAACCTATTTAGACCACACAAATACCTGTAACTTCCATCGCTCTGTTATCCTGATATTTACAAGACCCAACCCAATCCCTTTTAAATTAGAAACTCCACAGTATTTAAGTATATTAAGATATTAAGATTTGGATATCCTTTATTTACGGCATATATTTGCATCAACAACCTTAAAAAATACTGACATGACAACATATGAATTCAACAACAGTCTGATAGAGATGAGGAGCAACCTCAAAAAATTCGCACTTTCACTTACCAGTGACCACGAGAAAGCCGACGACCTGGTGCAGGACACATACCTGAAGGCAATATCATATAAGGACAAATTCGTTGACTATACAAATCTGAAGGCATGGGTATTCACAATAATGAAGAATACCTTCATTAACAATTATCGCCGTAACATCAAGGAAAACACTCTTATTGATTCAACTCAGGATCTTTACTACGTCAATCTTACCAATGACAAGGGTTATATATCCCCTGACTCATCCTACTCTGAGTCTGAAATTGAAAAAGCAATAGATTCACTTGAGGATGAATTTCGCATTCCTTTCAGAATGCATGTTGACGGATATAAGTACAAGGAGATAGCCGACGAACTCAATCTGAAGATAGGAACGGTGAAGAGCCGCATCTTCTTCACACGTCAGAAACTGATGAACATTCTGAGGGACTACGACCGTTAATCAGCATAGAATTACAGGGTTTATTTGTATTCATTTTCCCGGGCCGGCTTATTTAAGCCGGCTTATTTTTTTTGAACAGCCTATTCATTGTCTGCGAGAAAGCCTCCGTGGCAAAAGTCCAGATACTACAATCAGCACAATAACTCCCGAAACGACCCAGGCCCATATATTCTGACGGTACGACTCAGCCCGGAATTCAAATTCATCAAAAAGAAACAACTCGCCCTTTACCTGCCATGCAACCTCTCCAGGGTTTTCAAAATAACCATTTCCCCCCTTAAGCTTTCCTGGCATAACACTCTTCAGGGTATATGATCTGATGCTCCAGTGCCTGTCAATTCCATCTGAGACAACCATAAGGGCACTGTCAATTACACCTCTGTATCCGGCTTCAATAATCTTTCTGAAAACTATTCCGACAATCGAATCCGTATCTATATCGAAAACATACATTTCAGCCAACTCCGCCTCTTTCGACCTGAATTCCTCAATTACCTTCCAGTCAGCACCTTCCGCTTCAAGGAGCCCGGTCGCATTGTGAATAAAACTGGATATCAGACCCAGCCTGATCCACTCAAACACCACTGAATCAATTCTTTCCGACAACGCCCGGTATCTTAGGCTGTCAGGACCAGAGAGGAATAATCCTGAGACAAAGTCAGGCTGAGCCAGGAACTCCAGCTCCTCAACCTCCAGATAATCTTTAAGCGGAAGCCCTCCGTCAATGGTTTTTTCAAAGCTCTCTGAAAAACGGTAACATGTCACGAACCACCGGAAACGTCTTTCATAACAGACACTCCTTGTTATAAAGGAGTTTACATCATTCCCCTTCCGGTATTCTTCATTAATTTCTTCTGCATCCTGAAACAGCTTCTCCGCCGTCATCACGAATGTTGTATCTCCCTCTTCTGAGATGTCAACGTAATCGTTTATCAACCATGTCGTGTCAATTGGAACCCTGCTTTGATCAATCCTTATGCTGTTTCTGCTGCGCATCTCTACCTTTTTGGTAACCGAACCATCCGGGTGAACGATATTGGTAACTATCGTCTCAGGTTTATCACACCCATGAAGTATCACAACCAGTGCAATAAATAGAATTATTTTTCTGCTTTCCATTGAATTGGACTTATCAATTAAAATGCCTTCAGAACAAAGGTTAAATATTTGAATACCTGTAGCCTTTTACCTTATCTTCCTGCTAAAACTCTGCCAGCGGAAACCTTCTTTATACAGAGAACGATTTACTGGTATAAATTTAAGAAATCTATTCCGCCCGTAGCCAATTCTGACCAGGTATATATCATAAATAAAGCAGACAGTTAAATGATCTGATAGTAAAGTGATACTGTCAGCTTATGATTTTGTTATTATGAATCAGAACAGCTAAATTTACATATCTGTATAATTTATCGCTTCAACATTAATATTGGACTGATATTCACTAAACTCACACTTCCATGAAAAAGTCTGTACTACTTATTATCTCAGCCCTGACAATAACTGTTGCTGCCATTGCGCAGGAAGAAACTACTGAAACCGGACCGTGGACATTTAACGGTATGGGTGCGCTGAACTTTTCACAGGTAGCCCTTTTCAACTGGGCTCAGGGTGGAGACAACAGCCAGGGTGTTAACGCAATCGGGCTCATCAATCTGAATTATAATAAAGGTAAGGCTTCATGGGGTAATGCCCTTGATATGGGTTATGGCATACAAAAAGCCGGCGACCTGCCTGCAAGAAAATCCAATGACTATATCGACTTTATCTCAAAATTCGGTTATGAGACGGTTAATAATTGGTTCATAAGCGGTCTTTTCAATTTCAAGACCCAGTTCGACAAGGGTTACAAAGGGACAGGAGAGACCCAGACGCTTATCTCGGAGTTCATGTCACCTGGCTATATAAATGTCAACTTTGGTATGGAATACAAACCACATGACAATTTCTATCTTCTGATAGCCCCGCTGGGTGGAAAAGCAACAATTGTTACAAATGAAGATCTGTCAGCAGCCGGAGCCTTCGGTGTCGAGCCTGGCAAGTCGTTCAGGGCAGAGATGGGTGCTGCCGTAAGAGTGATGCTTATCCACGAGATCATGAAAAACGTTACTCTCAACACTTCGGCAGACTTTTTCTCAAATCTCCTTAACAAGCCCGGAAATATCGACATCAGCTGGAAGGCCCTCATTACCATGAAGATCAATGAATACCTCTCAGCAAACCTCAGTACACACCTGCTGTACGACGATGACGTCGACTACATCGACGCCGAGGGAGTCAACCTCGGTCCGCGCACACAGTTCAAGCAGGTTCTGGGCGTTGGTTTTTCTGTTAAATTCTGATATACTGACCTTAACATACCGTATTGCCCGGTTCGCTAAAATCAGCGAGGTATCTGACCGGCAGACAAGAGATAAAAATCTTTACCGGCATCGGCAAAACTAACTCTTAATTCTCCTTCTGCAGGAACCGCAGGTTTCTGACAAACGATTCATACCCGCATCGCAATACTGCCGTTCCTGAAAACAGGGCGTCAAAACGTTCAGGGCTAAGGTTCTGCAAACTACCGGCAGTCATCTCCCATCGTTGCAGATCAGGCATCAGTTCAGGCACATTGGTAAGGGGTATTGAAGCATTATGCGGACAAACATCCTGGCAGATATCACAACCGAAAACCCGGCCGTTCATTTTTCCGGCAAAAGAGGCAGGTATGTCACCTTTGTGTTCTATGGTCAGATAGGAGATGCATCTGACAGCATCGACAAAGCCCTCGCCGCTTATTGCGCCTGTCGGGCAGGCATCAATGCAATTACGGCACGAGCCGCATATATCTGTCTCATATGGAGCGTCATACGCAGCCTCAAGATTAATGACTATCTCTCCCATGAAATGGAATGAACCTCCTCCGGGCACAATCAGAAGCGAGTTCCGGCCCTGGCTACCTATTCCGGCCCTTACAGCAAGAGCCTTCTCCATCAATGGTGCCGAGTCGGTAAACACCCTGCCCTTCAGTCCGGGTATTTTCGCTATGCTTGCATTCAATGCCTGCTGAAGCCTTTGCCTGACAACCATGTGGTAATCAGATCCCGATACATACCTTGAGAAAACAGGAGTGCCGTCAGCGGGAGGGTCAGCTTCATGAAAATAGTTAAGCGCCGCCACCACCACGCTTCTGGCTCCTTCGAACAGTAAAGCCGCATTCCCTCTCTTGTCAGTATTACGCTCAAGCCATTTCATGCCGCCATGACATCCTCTGTCAAGCCATTTCATGAAAAGGGCTTTCTCACGTGACAGCTCTGCTGCCTCAGTAATCCCGCACCGGTCAAAACCAGCAGCAAGAACTTCGCTCTTAATAATAGATGTTATCTCTCCGGGCGACATTGCCGGCTGTATTACTATAGTAGTCCGAGTTCCAGCATTGCCTCATCGCTAAGCATGCTTCTGTCCCAGGGAGGATCGAAGGTCAGCTTCAGGTCGCATTCGGCAATGCCGGGCACCGTTCCGACAGAATAGCGGACATCCTCAAGAAGCTGGTCAGCCATAGGGCAGTTCGGCGCCGTCAGTGTCATCTTCACATGGGCGACACGATCGTCATCAACATCGATCTCATAGATTAGTCCGAGATCGAAAACGTTCACCGGTATCTCAGGGTCATTGACCGTCTTGAGAACACTTACAATCTTCTTTTCCAGTTCGAGTCTCTCCTCTATATCCATATTGTGACCTCCCGTTATTATTTATTTACCCTGGCGTTGTATGCTATTGCGTAAAGCTTGATCTGCCTGACCATAGAAAGCAATCCGTTAGACCTTGTCGGAGAGAGATTCTGCCTCAGTCCGATGCTGTCAATAAAATAGAGATCAGCATTCATTATCTCCTCAGGCGTACGGCCTGACAGAACCCTTATAAGCAAAGAGACTATGCCTCTTGTAATTATGGCATCACTATCGGCCGTGAAGCTTATATCCGTACCGTCAAACTCAGGATAGAGCCACACCTTCGACTGACATCCTTCAATAAGATAATCATTAACCTTTCGTGCCGGATCGATGGGAGGAAGATCCTTGCCGTTTTCTATCAGCAGCTCATACCTCTCCATCCAGTCATCGAACTGTGAAAACTCCTCAATAATCTGATCCTGTACTTCGTTAATTGTCATTATCCTGTTTTTGGTATTATAGAAACATCTCTTTTACCCTTCTGACTCCATCTGCAAGCAGATCTGCCTCGCGGGTGGTATTGTAGAAGCAGAATGAAGCTCTTATAGTGCCATCAATCCCGAAACGGTCCATCACCGGCTGTGCGCAATGGGTTCCTGTTCTGACGGCAATCCCCATCTTGTCAAGTACCATTCCTGCATCGTACTGATGAATGCCGTCTATTAAAAATGAAATTACCGATATCTTGTTCTCGACATCGCCATAAATTCTGATGCCTTCAATCTCCTTTAGCTTTGTTGTGGCATATTCAAGCAGCATAGCCTCCCTTTCAGCAATTGCCTCCCTACCCGTTCCGCTAATATAATTCAGGGCAGCTGCAAGGCCTATGGCTCCCGGAAAATTTGTGGTTCCTGCCTCAAATTTAAATGGCAGTTCATTGTAGGTTGTCTTTTCAAAAGTGACGCTCTTCACCATGTCGCCGCCTCCCTGCCACGGGGGCATCAGATCGAGGTACTTCCTCTTTCCGTAAAGAACCCCTATTCCTGTCGGACCATATATCTTGTGACCCGAGAAGACGTAGAAATCACAATCCATTTCCCGTACGTCTACCACTCCATGCTGAATACCCTGAGCACCATCGACGAGCACGGGTATATCGTTACTGTGAGCCCCGGCAATTATCTCATTCAGGGGGGTAATAACCCCAAGAGCATTTGAGGCCTGTGTCACAGCGACTATTTTTGTGGAACCATTAAGAAGCTCTTTATATGCTTTAAGGTCAAGCACTCCATTGTCATCCATCGGGATGATTTTCAGTTTTGCCCCTCTCCTTTCGCAAAGCATCTGCCACGGAACTATGTTGGCATGATGTTCAAGGGCTGAAATAACTATCTCATCTCCCTCATTCACAAACCGCTCTCCGAAGGAAAAGGCTATATTGTTTATTGCTGCAGTAGTGCCGGAATTAAAAATAATCTCGTCGGTTGAACCTGCATTTATAAATGCTCTAACCGTCTCACGTGCCTTCTCATATTCTTCGGAAGCAATATCACTGAGCCGGTGTACCCCTCTGTGTATGTTTGCATTGTATCTGGTGAGCACTTCCGTCAGGGTGTCGGCAACTATCCTGGGCTTCTGTGTTGTTGCTCCGTTATCAAGATATACCAGATCCTTACCGTATACCTTTTCAGAGAGTATCGGAAAATCGCTTCTTATTCTATCGACATCAATCATTATTTACCTGTTACCCGCATTTAACCATACAACTTGCACACCTTGACAATTCTCCCCTCAGTCTCTGCATAACCAGAGTGTCCATTCTTTCCTGAAGTGCCTCTACTGGTATCTCCTGTATTACTTCATGCGCAAAACCGAACATAAGCATAAGCCTGGCTTCACGTTTACCAATGCCACGTGAAGTGAGATAAAAGAGAGCGTCGTCATCAAGCTGGCCTACAGTAGCTCCGTGACTGCATTTTACATCGTCGGCAAAGATTTCAAGCTGGGGTTTGGTATCCATCCTGGCATCGTCGGTAAGCAGAATATTGTTATTGCTCTGGTATGCCCTTGTGCCCTGGGCCCCCTGCCTGACAAGTATTCGTCCGTTAAAGGCACCGGTAGCAATATCATCGAGCACTCCTTTAAACAGCTGGTTGCTGGTGCAGTTTGGAAAAGCATGATCGACATTTACGAAATTATCTACGTGCTGTGACTTGTCTGACAAATAGAGACCTGCTGAATTTGTCGAGGCACCTTCTCCTCCCAGGTAATGGTAAGTACTGTTCCTTACCAGCCCTCCGTGAAGGGTTATGTTTATTGACGACGCGTAACTGTCACGCTCCTGATGAATAAAGGTATGTGTCAGTTTAGCTGCATTATTGTGTTCATTCTGCACCCTTACGATATTAAATCTGGCATTCCTGCCGACATAGACTTCGGTAACAGCATTGGTGAGAAACTTCATCGGTGACAGGGTGTGGTCACATATAATAAGAGTAGCTTCGGCATTGTCCTCAACAACAATCAGGTTTCGGTGCTGAACGAAAATATCCTCTGCAGAGTAAACCAGGTTAACAATCTGAATTGGTTTGTCAGGAACCTGGTTCCGTGGCACGTGAATGAACACCCCGTCAGATGCCATCGCCGTGTTAAGATGGATAAGTCCGTCAGTGTCACTCGATGCATACCGGCCATAATGACCCGAAACAATATCACCCATCTTTTCGGCAGCTTCGTTGAGACTGCCTATGGTAATACCCGACTCAAGCTTTCGCAGCTTTCCATTGTTTGTCGGATAAAAGCCATTCAGCAACACCAGATTGTGCACATCAAGATCTTCGACCTCACAACTGAATTTTTCTGCCCTTTCGAAGTCATCAGGACCAGGCAAAAAATAACTTTTGTACTGATGCCTGAAAAAGAGATCGAGATTCGTATAACGGTACGACTCATTTTTCCTGTCAGGAACACCCAGCGATGAGAACCTTTCTATTGCCTCTTCGCGCAGGGAGTTTACAAATGGTGCCGATTGCGACTCTATTCTCCCGATGTTGTTCCGGTAAAGGTCGATATACCTGTTGTTTATTTCGGATTTACTGTCCATGCCACTTCATTTTTTTCAGCCTCTCTCTTGATCCAGTCGTATCCCTTCTCCTCGAGTTCAAGGGCCAGCTCCTTTCCTGCTGTTTTAACAATGCGTCCGTCGTAAAGCACATGTACTACATCTGGGACAATAAAATCGAGAAGGCGCTGATAATGTGTAATTACAATTACGGAGGTATCCTGGCGCTTTAGCTTGTTTACCCCGTTGGCCACTATCCTGAGTGCATCTATATCAAGTCCTGAATCAGTCTCGTCAAGTATTGAAAGCCTTGGTTCCAGCATAGCCATCTGGAAAATTTCATTCTTCTTCTTCTCACCTCCCGAAAAGCCTTCGTTCACCGAGCGGTTTGTAAGAGCAGAGTCTATCTCAACGAGTTCCTTCTTTTCTCTCATGAGCTTAAGGAAGTCTGATGCCGACAGTGGCTCCAGTCCCTTGTATTTTCGCTGTTCATTCACCGCTGTCTTCATGAAGTTAACCATGCTCACCCCGGGAATCTCAATAGGATACTGAAATCCCAGAAAAATTCCTTCGCGTGAACGGTCTTCAGGGGCCATCTCAAAAAGGTCTTTGCCAAAATAGTCAATTCTGCCTTCGTCAATGTCAACAAACTCCCTTCCGGCCAGCACCGATGCGAGGGTACTCTTTCCCGAACCATTGGGCCCCATTATGGCATGTATCTCACCCTCTTTTACATGCAATGTGATCCCTTTCAATATCTGCTTTCCGTTTATGGAAGCCTTTAAATTGTCTATAACCAGCATCTCTTATAAGTATATTATCTTTTATTGTTTTCTTATATCTGAAATCGTAAATCGTAAATCGTAAATCGTAAACCTGACATCTTATATCCGCTACCCCACGCTTCCTTCGAGGCTTATCTGCAACAACTTCTGTGCTTCTACGGCAAACTCCATGGGCAGTTTGTTAATAACCTCCCTCGCATAGCCGTTTACTATCAACCCAATAGCATCCTCAGTCGAAATACCCCTCTGGTTGCAATAGAATATCTGGTCTTCTCCAATCTTGGAGGTAGTAGCCTCATGCTCTATTACAGCACTCTGGTTGTCGACCTCAATATATGGGAATGTGTGTGCCCCGCACCTGTCTCCAAGCAACAAAGAATCACACTGTGAAAAGTTTCGAGCTCCTGATGCATTTTTCAGTACTTTAACCAGTCCGCGGTAACTGTTCTGGCTGACTCCGGCAGAAATCCCCTTTGACACTATGGTGCTTTTTGTATTCTTGCCTATGTGTATCATTTTTGTTCCGGTATCAGCCTGCTGGTGGTTATTTGTTACAGCTACCGAATAGAACTCCCCCACTGAGTTGTCACCGCGAAGGATACATGAGGGGTATTTCCAGGTAATGGCCGAGCCTGTCTCCACCTGTGTCCATGATATTTTCGAATTGTCGCCCCTGCAGATACCTCTCTTGGTAACAAAGTTGTAGATACCACCCCTGCCGTTTTTATCCCCGGGATACCAGTTCTGAACCGTTGAATACTTTACCTCGGCATTTTTCTCTGATATGATCTCTACCACTGCAGCATGCAACTGGTTTTCATCCCTCATCGGTGCTGTACATCCCTCAAGATAGCTGACATAACTCTCTTCATCAGCCACCAGCAGCGTTCTCTCAAACTGACCTGTATTGGCTGCATTTATCCTGAAGTATGTTGAAAGCTCCATAGGACAACGTACACCTTTCGGTATGTAGCAGAACGAACCATCGCTGAACACTGCCGAATTAAGAGCTGCAAAATAGTTGTCGGTGTATGGCACCACCGAACCGAGGTATCTCTTTACCAGATCGGGGTACTCCTTTACAGCCTCACTGAATGAGGAAAATATAATTCCCATTTCAGCAAGCGTCTCCCTGAATGTGGTAGCAACTGAAACACTGTCCATAACAGCATCAACAGCCACTCCTGTAAGGCGTTTTTGCTCTTCCAGGGGTATACCGAGCTTGTCGAATGTCTTCTTCAGTTCAGGGTCAATTTCGTCAAGGCTGCCTGGCGTAATCTTTTGTCTCGGAGCAGAATAGTATATAATATCCTGATAATTGATCTCCGGTATCTTAAGATTTGCCCACCCGGGCATAGTCATCTTCTGCCAGTGCCTGAAAGCCTTCAGCCTGAACTCCAGAAGCCAGTCAGGCTCTCCCTTACGTTCAGAGATAAGCCTTACCACATCTTCATTTAGTCCCTTCGGTATCTGGTCTGCCTCAATATCGGTATAGAATCCGTACTTGTATTCGCCGGAGGTTACTTCATCGAGTATTTTGTCATTATCCTTTTCCATATCATCTTTATGATGAAACTTATCCAATTGTTAAACAAGCCAGCAGGGCAAATGTTGAACAGAATTGATTTAATCTAAATAAAAGAACCCGGCAAAATTAATCAATCCATGCGATTAAGGCAATAAAAGCGGATATAAATATCTTTTATTCAGAAGCAGAAAGATAACCGCTGAATATGGTCAGATGATGAAATGCTGACCGGAAAATCATTCTGGTCCGGGTTTTGTATTGTAACGTTGCTACGAGAGAAGTGTGAATAGCTTGATAAAAGATGGTATCTTTAAACTTTAAACCAAATACAGATGTCATATGAGACCACTGATATTAATATCTCTGGCACTGGTCCTTAATGTTACAGCACTCCCGGGCCAGGGTAATTCAGAAAGAGATGTCAGGAGTGAGATAAAACATGTCACACTCTATACCGACAGGGCACAGGTAAGCAGCGAGGCTGCAGTTTCCGTTCCGGCGGGCGAGACCATGCTGATGCTGAGGGGTCTGTCGCCGCATATAATCCGTTCTTCAATACAGGTCAGCGGTGAAGGCAGATTTACCATAATGGGTGTTTCACATTCAAACAATTTTCTGGAGGCGACGGGTGAATCTCCGGAAGTGAAGGAACTGAAAGCAAGGATTGAGGCTCTCAACAGGAAGGTTGAAGATGAAAAAACCGCGATAGAGGTATTGCGTGAGAGAGAAAACTTCCTGGTTGCCAACAGGGTAATTACAGGCAGGGAAGGAACACTTACGGCTGAACAGTACAGGGCTATGCTTGAACTATATTCATCGAGTATCGATCAGGTAAGGACAACTGTACTTAAGAAGAACCGGCTGATACAGGAATACGAGCAGCAGCTGCGTGATCTGAACAACCAGTTAAACCAGAGTATGGGAAAGAAAAGGCTGCCAACAGGGGAAATAGCAGTGGCCGTATCGGCTCCGTCGACCGTCAGCGGGAAACTGATGGTCAGCTATGTGGTTACCAATGCCGGCTGGACTCCTTCTTACGATATAAGGGTCGATGACACCAACAAGCCGGTAGCTCTTGTCTACAAGGCAAATGTCTTTCAGAGTACCGGTAACGACTGGAAGGGTGTAAAGCTAAGCTTCACAAATGCCTCACCCGCCGAACCGGGTGTGATACCCATGCTGAATACATGGTATCTCTCATTCTATCAGCCTCCTGAGATGCTTATAAGAGGCAAGGCTGCAGGAGTTGCTTCAAGGTCGCAGCCTGCTGCAGATAAAGCTGTTGAAGTAGAATATATGGCTTTGGCAGCTGAGGCTCCCGAGGTAGTAGTTACTCAGGGTACCACTTCTGTTTCCTTTGATGTAACGGTTCCGTCAGATATATTATCAGACGGACGAACAAAGACCATAGAGATAGGCCGTACTACAACCAGCGCCTCATTCGTGAGGGAGTCGGTGCCAAAGCTTGATCCCAGGGTATACCTTACAGGAAGAATAGCGGATTGGGAAAAGCTTAATATTATCGGCGGAGAAGCCAACCTCTACTTCGAAAACACTTTCGTGGGAAACAGCTGGCTCTCTCCCGCGCAGTTCGGAGATACCATGAAGATAGGCCTCGGTTCCGACAGAGGAATTACTGTCAAGCGGGAAAGGCAGGTTGAGACCACTGCACGGAGGCTCCTGGGGAACAACCGCATTGACACAAGATCGTTTGTAATTACGTTGAGGAACAACAAGAACGAAACCGTCGCCATAAGAATAAATGATCAGATACCTGTTTCTACAAACAGCGAGATAACAGTTGAGGCAACTGAACTCACGGGTGGCAGGGTTGACAATGTCAGCGGACTGGTTACATGGGAGTTTGATCTTAAACCGCAGGAGAGCAGGGCCCTGGTACTGACATATACGGTAAGATATCCTAAAGACAAAGTGGTAATACTTGAGTGATCAGGAAGATGACAAAAGACAACGAAAAGGAACAGGAAGAAAGGGGGCTGGGCAGGTATGATCTATTCGAGCATATTACCAGAAAGACCGGACTGAAAAGAGAGGAGACGGCATTCGGAACTTCAACGGTTCAAGGTGGAGAAGATATGCTTATCAGCCATGAGATTATGCTTGAGGGTATCGATTTCAGCCTTGTCTATTTTCCATTGAAGCATCTGGGCTACAAGCTTGTTATCAGGACAATTGCAGGGATATTTGCATCAGGAGGAAAGCCGGAAGGGCTGCGATTTGCTGTGGGTATGAGCTCGAGATTCGGCAAGGCGGAAACAGAGGATCTGATCGAAGGTATTATGATGGCAACGGAAAGATATGGGGCTGTGATAAGACATTTCGATTTCATAACTTCTTTGACCGGGCTGACCCTTTCATGCACTGCCTGGGGGCACAGGGAAGATAATGGAGCAGAGAGGCCGGTGCCGGCAGTCAATGACCTGATATGTGTAACAGGTGATCTGGGTGCGGCATTTACAGGACTGCAGGTACTTGAGAGAGAGCGAAGGATTTTCAGCGATGGAGCGGGAGAACAACCCGACCTTTCAGATTATGAATACACCATTGGCAGGCAGCTGAAACCCGAATTAAGGAGTGACCTGATTCACGATCTGTCAGCAAAAGGTGTCACTCCTTCTGCTGTGACGGTGGTACGGGAGGGTCTGGCCACTGAACTTATGGGTCTTTGCAGGGAGAAAGGCCTGGGTTGCCGCCTTTATTATGACAAGATTCCAATTGACCAGGCAACACACAGAAATGCCTCGGAAATGAACTACGACCCTGTTGTTGCTGCAATGAACGGGGGTGATGACTTTGAATTCCTGATGCTGATACCTGTAAGCCAGGTCAAAAGTGTCAGTGATACTAAGGGTCTCACTATGATAGGGTATCTTACCGACAGCTCGGAAGGGTGCCTCCTTGTTACCCCCGATGATGCCATTGTTGAGCTCAGAGCACAGGGATGGAGGCTACCTTGACCTTATTATTCCCCTTTTGGAGTCCTTTACGAAACCAATAATATAATCACGTTCTGGGGTCTGCTCTATTTCACTTTCAATAAATGCCAGAGCCTGAGAAGTGTTCATGCCATTTTTATACAGAGCCCGATAAACTTTCTCTATCTGGTCCATCTTCTCCTTGGTGAAACCACGCCTTGTAAGTCCTACGGTATTTATTCCCATATACGACAGCGGATCGCGGTCGGCCATGATATATGGCGGGACATCCATCCTCACCTTCGACCCGCCACCAATTATTACATGTCCGCCGATATGAACGAACTGATGAACTACGGTGCCCCCTCCCAGGATAGCCCAGTCATCGACATGCACCTCGCCTGCAAGGCCCGTGTAACCCACCAGAACACAGTTGTTGCCGATAACACAATCGTGGGCCACATGAACATAAGACATTAAAAGACAATTATCTCCCACCACTGTCTTGCCAAATGACGCGGTACCTCTGTTTATGGTGACACACTCACGCACCGTCGTATTGTCACCGATTACGGCGACAGTATCTTCACCCCTGAACTTGAGATCCTGTGGTATTGCCGAAATTACCGCTCCCGGAAATATCCTGCAGTTCTTTCCGATTCTGGCACCTTCCATAATTACTGCTCCCGGACCAATCCAGGTGCCGTCGCCTATTTCAGTATTTCCATATATATAGGCGAATGCGTCAACAGTTACATTTTCACCCAGACGGGCATGCGGATCGACATAAGATTGTGAAGAGATCATTGATATTATCTGTTTTTTACTATTTGAGCAGTCAGCTCTCCCTCGGCAACCAGTTTGCCACCGGTGAAAGCCTGGCCGTACATCTGAACTATTCCCCTTCGCATCGGTTCTGTCATTTCAAGTTTAAACAGCACCGTGTCGCCGGGTATCACTTTCTGCTTGAATTTAACTTTATCAATTTTAAGAAAATAGGTTGAATATTTTTCCGGTTCCTCTACTGTTTTAAGCACCAGAATCCCACCTGTCTGGGCCATGGCCTCAACCAGAAGCACACCTGGCATTACCGGTTCGTCGGGGAAGTGGCCCTGAAAAAAGAACTCATTGAAGGTAATGTTTTTCAATCCCACCGTCATGGTATCATCAAGATGTATAATCTTGTCTATCAACAGGAAAGGATATCTGTGAGGAAGAAGCCGCTTTATATCTTCAACTGTCATCACGGGAGGTGCAAGCGGGTCATACACCGGAATATCCTTTTTCATTCCGGCTTTCTTGATCTCCTGCCTGATCAGCTTCGCCAGCCTGGTATTAGCGAAATGTCCGGGCCTTGTTGCCACAACCTTCCCCTTTATCGGCTGACCAACAAGTGCAAGATCACCAACAATATCCAGAAGCTTATGACGTGCCGGTTCATTTGCGAAACGCAGTTCGGTATTATTGAGGATTCCGGCCTTGTGATTTGTGATTCCGGGCTTGTTGAAGAGCTTTGCAATGCGGTCAATCTCCTCCTGAGGAACCTCTTTCTCAAGTATTACTATCGCATTGTCGAGATCGCCTCCTTTTATCAAACCCATCTTGAAAAGAGGCTCAAGCTCATGAAAGAATACAAAGGTGCGGCTCGAGCTTATCTCATCCTCAAAGTCATCAATAGAATCGAGTATTGCATACTGGTTGCCCAATATTCTGCTGTTATAATCTATCAGTACATTAATGCTGAAATGATCATCAGGGTATATTATCAGGTCTACTCCATGCTCCTCATCAGAGAATGTGATCTTCTCCCTTATGGCATAGTAATTTCTGTCAGCATTCTGCTCAACAACACCTGCCTGATTGATTGCATTCACAAACATGGCCGAACTGCCCTTCATAATAGGAGCCTCGGGCCCGTCAATTTCGATAATTGCATTGTCAACCCTTTTTCCGTTGAAAGCAGCCAGAATATGCTCTATAGTAGCAACTGAGGCCCCGTTCTCAACCAGGGTCGTGCCTCTCGATGTATCGGTAACATTATCGGCTATCGCATTTATCCACGGCTTACCGGGCAAATCCACCCTGCAGAACTTATACCCATGATTAACCGGAGCAGGCTTGAAAGTCACCTTCACATCCACTCCTGAATGAAGCCCTTTACCAATAAGGCTAACCTCTCCTGCCAGGGTCCGCTGTTTTTCTGTCATCTTACCTCATTCTATTTACTGAATGGCACAAAAGAAATAATTTTTTTTCGAACCACATAACTAAATGCCACCTAACATGGTTTATTTCAACAGTTTTCTTTTAGACTGCCAGTAATAATTATTGATTATCAGACTCTTTTAAGTACTTCTCAAATTTTTCCACGGCAGCCTTTATCTCGGGCAGTTTCCTGAATACGACCCACGACTTCATAAAACTATGGTAATCCATAGCAGGAGAACCCAACAGTGTAGTATTCTGATTTTTAACCTGACCGGCTATCCCCGCCTGTGCACCTATCCTTGTGCCATCGGCAACAGCGATGTGTCCCATTATTCCAACCTGCCCGGCAAACATACAATTCTTACCGATACGAGTAGACCCTGCAATTCCTGTCTGTCCTGCCATAACACTGTTTTCTCCAACCTCTACATTATGGCCTATCTGTATCAGGTTGTCAAGCTTGACGCCCTTTCTTATAATGGTGGAACCAAGGGTTGCCCTGTCGATGCATGTATTGGCTCCAATCTCAACATTGTCTTCAATAATCACGTTGCCTATCTGTGGAATTTTCATAAACTCCGTCTCTGACTGTGGTGCAAAGCCAAATCCGTCAGCACCTATGACACTTCCGGCATGTATTGTGCAATTATTACCGATGATACACTCGTGATAGACTTTTACACCGTAAAACAACTTGCATCCATCGCCCAGTTTTGAACTATCACCGACGCTGACATGGCTGTAGATTCTGCAGTTATCACCAACTGTTACATTTTCACCGATATAGACGTAAGGACCAATGTAAACATCCTTGCCGATGTTTGCCGACTCCTCAATCACAGCTGTCTTGTGTATGCCCCTCTTGACAGGTTTAGACTGTTCATAAAGCGTTAGCAGAGATGCAAAAGCTTTGTAGGAATCCTTAACTTTCACTATTGTTGCCTTTAACGGGGAAGATGGCGTAAAATCTTCATTGACCAGTACTATTGATGAGCCAGTGGTATAGATATACTGCTCATATTTCGGATTGGCAAGGAAAGAGAGAGCTCCTTCAAAACCCTCTTCAATTCTGGCAATGGTATTAACCTTTACTCCCGGGTCACCTGTCACGGTACCTCCAAGGTAATCAGCTATCATTCCTGCAGTAAACTCCATCGGTTGTGCTTTTTAATCTGTCAGACGTAAATTTTTCGGGTAGCAAAGAAAGTATTTAATCCTGTCTTGTGAAAGCAAATTGTGGGTAAAAATGTCAGACACCTCCGAAATATCGCGGATTCCTTCTCTCTTCATATTGATACCAATAGGCCCATGTTCAGGAGCATAAGTCCGGTTAGAGACCTCACCGGTAAAAACGAAATAACCGGCCAGGTCAGGTCCGGAATGCAGCAAATTCCCTGCCATTTTTCTCAGCTCAGCAACCCTGTTTTCATCAAAAGGTTCACTGCTTAACTCAACGGCAGGCAGTCTCCTCAAAAGCAGTCCCGACGAAAGCAATGAAAGAGTTCTGTCAGGGTGATCCATCCATACCTTTGCACACTGAAATATCTCATTATCATCAAGCATGATAAAGTTCTTCAGTACCTCATCCCTGTATGAACTGCCACCGGCAGCAATCATCTCAGCCGAAATATTATCAGTAAGGAAGAATTCAAGCCAGCTATTAACATTCAGTTCTTCTCCTGACAGGCTTAATTCTCTCGCCCTTCTTATCATTCCGGCCAGGGTTTGTTCAGCTGCAATAACAGTTTTGTGCATATATACCTGCCAGTACATCATCCGTCTGGCAATCAGAAACTTTTCGAGCGAGTATATTCCCTTCTCATCTATTACGAGCCTGTCGTCGGCAACATTCAGCATCTTGATAATCCTGTCTGAACTGACCGAACCTTCAATAACCCCGGTAAAGAAACTGTCACGTGTAAGGTAGTCAAGCCGGTCCATATCAGTCTGGCCAGCTATCAGACTATGCATAAACTTCCTGGAATAACTGTTGGTGAAAATCTCTGTTGCCATGCCAAGCCTGCCGTCATAATGTTCATTAAGAGTCTCGAGAATATAGGAGGAAATGATTTCATGATTAAGACCATCAGTGATTGAGAATTCAAGCGCATGAGAAAAAGGACCATGTCCTGCATCATGAAGCAGTATGGCCGCGTACAGGGCTTCCTCTTCTTCATGCGATATTTCAACTCCCTTTGCCCGCAGAGTATTTACTGCCGTCGACATCAGGTGTAGTGACCCCAGGCTGTGCTGAAAACGGCTGTGATTGGCTCCCGGATAGACATAATTTGTCAGGCCCAGCTGCCTGATACGCCTTAATCTCTGAAGCCACACGCTTTCAACAAGCTCAAAAATGAATCCTGACGGGATATCGATGAAACCGTATACCGGATCGTTGATTATTTTTCTCTTTGTACCAGACTCTTTCAATTCGATTCTTATTTTAACTCACCAAAATTATGAATAAGTTTGTGCTTTAAAAATTTTCAATTCTTCGTTTGTTAATGACTCATAACATTTCGGTTAAAATGCTGCTATTTTCCTAAAAGTATGTTAAAACTATGATCTAAACATATTTATTTTCTGCAAGTTTGAAATATTTAATACCCTTACGGGGTCAAATGCAAAATCACCATAATTCAATATTATAATTTAATTTAAGAAATGAAGATAGAGATCAGAGACCTGAACCAGATCTATCGAAATGGAAATCAAGCCCTTAAGAATGTCACTCTCGACATTGAAAACGGCATGTTCGGATTACTTGGACCGAACGGGGCAGGCAAATCAACGCTTATGAGAATACTTGTCACCCTGATGAAACAGACATCAGGTTCAGTTCTTATTGATGGCAGGGATATTCATAAACACCGCCGCCAGGTACGTAAAATATTAGGCTATCTGCCGCAGGACTTCAGGTTTTTTACTGCCCTTAAAACGTGGGAATTTCTTGACTACTCGGGTGCCCTCGCCGGAATAAAAAACCGCAGGGAACGTATGGCCGAAGTAGACTCTCTGCTTGAGAAGGTCGGATTATTCGAGGCGCGTGACAGAAGGGCAAACAGACTCTCGGGAGGGATGAAAAGAAGACTGGGAATTGCACAGGCCCTAATCGGAAATCCCCGGCTGATAATTGTTGACGAACCGACAACTGGTCTTGACCCCGACGAGAGAATAAGATTCAGGAACATACTTTCAGATCTTAGCCAGAAGGATGTTATTATAATACTTTCTACCCACATAGTAGGAGACATCTCATCGACATGCCACAACATGGCTTTGCTGAACAAGGGTGAGGTAATATACGCAGGCTCACCTGAAAGGCTGGTAGATAAAGCAAACGGCCATGTTTACAATATCTCAGTGACTGTAGAAGAGTATGAGATTATTAAGGACAAATACCATATAATATCTACCATACCAACCGACATCGGCTGGGATGTACAGATCGTAGCTAAAGAGAAGCCAATCCATGATTATTCAGAGATCCAGCCTGACCTGGAACACGCATATGTTTACTATATGGAGATGGAGACTATGGGAAATGAGAATGTTTAACGGTAAATTGATCAAAAATGGCATTTGTACATAACATAAGGACTGTTGCCCACTATGAGGCCAAGACACTAAGGAGGAGCTGGTTCTTCAGGCTTTTCTCAATAGGCGCCCTGCTGATATTCACCATGCTCAATATCGGAATGTTTTCTCCGGCCGGAGACGAAAGTTGGGAATCACTGGGCATCGCATCCGCTTTGCCTCATATAAATATTTACCTTCTGAACATCGCCCAGGCTATAGTAGTCATATTCTTAGCCGCTGACTTTCTCAAAAGAGACAAGAAGGTAGACACCAATGAAGTGCTCTATACAAGGTCAATGTCAAACATGGAGTATGTACTTGGAAAAACTCTTGGAATACTGAGACTCTTCCTTGGTCTTAATCTGGTAATCCTTCTGATAGCAATGCTGATTAATATTATTTCCCCTGTGGCGAGTGTTGATATAGCATCATATCTGTCCCACCTCCTTATTATCAGTGTGCCAACTATCATTTTCAGCCTGGGATTTGCTTTTCTTATCATGTCGGTTGTCAGAAACCAGGCAATCACTTTCCTCCTGTTGCTGGGATACGCAGCCCTGGTGATTTTCTACCTTTTTTACAGAACAGGCTACATATTCGATTATATGGCATTCGGGCTTCCGGTATTTAAGTCAACGGTAATAGGTTACGGTAATATTTCATTCATACTCTTTCAGAGATTGTTGTATTTCTCAACAGGGATGATGTGCGTGATGATCACCATTATCATCTTTAAGAGGTTACCACAATCTGCGGTCCAGAACACTGTTACCAGGGTGTTGCTGGTAATTTTTGCCGTTACAGCCGCATTTTCTGCATGGAGGGTTCTCGATGATTACACGAGTGACAAAAGAGACAAAAGGCTGGTTATTGAAACAAATGCCAGGTATGAATCAACAAAATTTGCAACCATCAGTCATGCCGATCTGAATGTGGAACATCTGGGCGACGAAATTGCAGTGACAGCAAGCCTTACGCTCAGAAATGATCATAATCTGCCAATAAACAAGTATATTCTCTCCCTGAATCCAGATCTGAAAATCAGCAACATCACCGATGCAAATGGCAATCAGATGAAGTTCATCAGAGACTTCAACATAGTTGAGATAGAACCGTCAACACATCTTGAAGAGAGAGAATCTGAGACTATTATTGTTACCTACGATGGTAAAATCAATGAATCATTCTGTTATCCATACTATACTGATGACATCAGGGAATACCCCTCGCGCATAGTAATGGTCAACATCAATAAACGTCAGGCATTCCTTACTGACGACTATGTATTGCTCACCCCCGAGACGCATTGGTATCCTGTTGCAGCTCTTAATTATTACCCGTCAAATCCGGCCCGGATCAAGATAGACTTCACCGAGTATACCCTCACTGTAAAAACCGAAACCCATCTGACAGCAGTTACACAGGGAAAGACCACCGGCAGTAACGGCAACTGGCAAATAGCACATGACAATCCCCTGTCAGGGGTCACACTGGCCATAGGGAATTACGTCACCGATACCATCACCGCTGGTGAAATAACATACAAAACACATTATTTTCCGGGTAATGATTACTACAAAGAGGTATTTACTGAATTAGCAGACACCCTTCCAAGCCTGCTTAATGTACTCATGACAGACCTTGAAACCAGCTTTTCAACAAAATATCCATTCCCGACGCTGTCATTTATTGAAGTGCCGGTACAATTTTTCAGCTATCCCAGAAGAAACACACAGACAAGGGCTGAAGTACAGCCATCGCTTATCCTTCTTCCTGAAAGACTTGTGACGATAAGACAGGCCGGTTTCAGCCGTGACTTCAAAAGGCAGAAGAGAAGAATGGAGAGACAAAACCAGATTATTACCGATAAGGAATTGCAGGTAAGACTATTCAGTAACTTTGCCAGGCAAACTTTCATCAGTGGCGGCAATTTCAGATTTACAAGAGGTAATGTGATTAACGAACCCTCAAGATATCTGCTTCGCCCAAGCTTCTATTTCTTCAAGAACAACTTCTATTCCGATGATTTTCCGGTCATAAACTCAGTCTTTGAATCGCACCTGCAAAAAGTAACAACACAGATGATGAGAGGTGTTCAGGGAGTCATGGGCGGACTGTCTGAAACCGACATAGCAAATCTGTACCTGAAAGGAAAAAGCCTTAAAGAGATACTAAATGAATCGCCTTCTGCCGACACGCTCAGAATGATACTTACGGTTAAAGGAGACTATCTCTTTAATATGATGAGGGCACAGGCCGGAATTGATGAATTCAGAAAATGGTTCTCAGATTACCTTGATGATAATATGTTCACAAGGATAGATATAAGCAAGTTCGATGGTGACCTTATGGAATCATTCGGATTCAGCCTGTCAGAACATCTTCCCAACTGGTTTGAGGGTCATGACATACCAGGCTTCATAATTACCGATCCCAGGGTGACCGAGGTGGTGATAGATGAGCGTTCAAGGTACCTTGTCACTTTTACGGCTTCCAATCCGGAACCGGTTCCGGGATTATTCAATATAACATTCCGTACCGGAGGAGGTATGGGTGGCGGTGGTGGTCGCGGCGGCGGCGGTGGTGGTGGAATGGCTTTCGTATCAGCCAGCGGTGGAGGTGCAATGCAAAGAGTTGAATTTGCGGTGCAGGGCAGAGGTATGAATGTCGCAGATATCAGCGGGATAGTATTTATGGAAGGTAACCAGGCAAAAAGAATCAGCCTTATAAGTGAAACCCAACCCCGGGCTATGGTCATTAACACGGTTATGGCAAAAAACATCCCGGGAGAGATGACATTCATTTTCGGTCAGCCAGAAAAAGCACCCAGAGGAATGATCCCCACCGAGGGGGAAGAGATTCTGCCCTCACTGCCTCTCTTTATTGAAGAGAACGAAATAATCGTCGATAATGAAGACCCCGGATTCTCCAGAAGCCAGGTGTTTGAACCCAGTCCCATAAAAAGAATGCTGGGCATAACAAACAATGACGGAGAAGGATATGCACAGATGAGACCAACATACCTCCCTGAATACTGGCAGCCGGTAGTGATGAACGACTATTACGGCAAGTATGTTAAATCAGCTGTCTATACAAGAAGTGGAAACGGGGAACGTGAGGTCTCCTGGCAGGCACTTATACCGGCCCCGGGCTACTACGATGTATATGCATACATTCCAAAATCCGGTAATCGTATGATGCAGGCATTCAGACAGGTGGGAGGCCAGGTAGTGATTGGAGGACCAGGTGGAGGACCTGGAGGAGGACCAGGTGGAGAAGTAACAATAACTGAAGCCCAGGGAAGACGGGGCGAAAGAGGTAGCCAGACGCCCATGATGAAGGAGTTTCCCTATACTGTTTTTCATGATGATGGCAGTGAAGAGATTGTACTCGATTTTGAGACTGCAGAACCGGGATGGAACAAACTCGGCTCATGGTACTTCTCTTCCGACACCGCCAGGATAGAGCTTAACAACAAGTCGACAGCCCGGATGGTCGTAGGCGACGCAGTAAAATGGGTAAAACGTATAAACCAGTAACCAGAACCGACGAGCGAAGCGAAAAGCTTACAACCGCATGGTAGAAGATAATGCGACGAGCTTATAACCTAAGGGAATAAGCCAACAACAAGCAACCAGCAAACTAACGATCAATTCAACAATAAAGATGAAATCACAAATCAAACATTATTACAAATACGGGTTGAAAATTATGCTTATCCTGGCAATGTCAGGACAAATGGCATTTTCGCAGTCGGGACTGACACTTCCGAATGCCCTGGAGATTGCGGAAGACAACAGCCCCTCAATAAGGAGAAGTCAACTGAGCCTGACAAGAAGCCAGGAAAACCTTAATGCCCAGAGAGCAGCACTGAAATCAGCCTTCTCACTTACAGTCAATCCAGTCTCTTTCTCACAGGGAAGGACACTGAATGACCAGTTTGCAGCATACACCACATCACGCAACTTCTCAAGCTCAACGGCATTCAGCATTGTACAGCCGATTGTTGCCACCGACGCTACCGTAAGGCTGACAAACACTTTTGCTTATAACGACTTCTACACAAAAAGAGAGGTTCCGACATTGTATGAGAGTACTACCAAAGGATTTGACAACAGGCTTAGTCTCAGACTCGATCAGCCTATCTTCACCTATAACCGTACAAAACTGACACTGAAGGAGCTTGAGTTCAATCTCGAGAATACCCAGATATCACATGCACTGTCGCGGATGCAGCTTGAGAGACAGGTAACACAGGCATTCTATGCAGTTTACCAGCAGCAGCAAAGCCTCGAGATATCTCTCAACGCCTACAAGAACATGCAGGAGAGCTACGAAATCACACGTGCCAAGGCTGAAGCAGGCCTGGCTGCTGATGTAGAGCTTTATCAGGCAGAACTCAACCTGGCAAATTCAAGGTCTGACTACGAAAACAGACTCGTGAGCCTGGAGAATATTAAAGATGACTTCAAGATACTCGTCGGGATGAGCCTTTTCGATGATTTCATGGTAATACCAGACATCTCTGTTGACACGATATCAATAGATATAGGCTTCGCCATCGATCAGGGAATGAAAAACAGGCTTGAACTCAGGCAGAGGCAGATATCTGTTGAGACATCACAGTTTGATCTGATACGCACTATGGCCCTGAATGAGTTCAGGGGTTCAATAGGACTCACTGTCGGACTGACAGGAGATGATGAGAACTTATTTAACGTTTATGAAAATCCAAATTCCAATCAGTCTGTATCTCTGAGCCTTACGATACCTCTCTGGGACTGGGGCGAGAAAAAGTCAAGGATCAAAGCCACTGAGGCCTCAATAGAAACGCAGCAGATTGCATATGAAGATGAAGAGAACAATATCGTTCTAAGTATAAGAAAGGTGTACAGGAACCTTCTAAACCTCAGAAACCAGATAGAAATAGCCAGTCAATCGTCTGTAAATGCTAACCTGACTTACCAGATTAACCTTGAGAAATACCGTAATGGTGACCTGACAGGCATAGATCTCAACAGGTTCCAGGAACAGCTCTCACAGGCCCAGATATCGTATACTAACGCACTGATAAGCTACAAGCTTGAACTACTTAACCTGAAAATACAGACACTATACGATTTCGAAAAAGGAGAGCCTATAGCTCCCATGTCAAATTACCAATAACAAGCAAATAATAATCAGAAGATAAAATGAAAAGACTTATTTACATTTCACTGGCCGCTCTGATTTTTGCAGCAGGCTGCCGTCAACAGGAACAGAGACTCCAGGCTGATGTTGAAGTTCCTGTGGGAGTTACAGATGTAACCCGCAAATCTATTGAAGAGATCATCTCCACCACAGGTACTGTGTATCCCAAGGGCGTTATTGAATTAAGATCGAGAATATCGGCAACATACTATCTTGAAAGGAATCCGCGCACCGGTCGTCAGTGGCAGATGGGAGACAGGGTAATGGCCGGTGATGTTATTGCGAGGTTCGAAGACAGGGAGTTTATTAATTCAGTGAGACTTGAAGCTCAGGAACTAAATCTGGAACTGGCTGAAAGCGAACTCCAGAAACAGGAGTCGCTTTACGAAAAAGGCGGCGTAACACTCAGGGAGCTGAATAATGCAAGGGTAAGCTTTATAAATGCTAAGTACAGCCTCGAAAGTGCAAGACTGCAGATGGAAAGAATGCAGATAATCTCAACCATAGAAGGAGTGATTGTGGACCTCCCCTACTACACCCCGGGAACACAAATAGAGACCAACGCTGTAATAGTGAAGATAATGGATTATAAGACCATGTATATGGATGTCAAAATACCTGAGAAGTACCTGGGAACGATCGTTAAGGGCCAGCCGGCAAGACTTACCAATTACACTATCCCCAACGACACAATTGCTGCGGCTGTTACCCAGACATCTCCTGCAATTGACTCTGAATCGAGAACATTCAAAGGCATTATAACCGCTGATAACAACAACTATCTCCTTCGTCCCGGTATGTTCGTTAAGGCTGATATAGTTGTTAACCGCAAGGATTCAGTTATAGTTATTCCAAAAGAGATTATTCTCTCACGTCAGAGAGGAAAAACAGTTTATGTTGTAACCCAGGGCAGAGCAACGGAAAGGGTTATCCTGACCGGCCTGGAAACAAATACTGAGGTGGAGGTCCTGAGGGGATTGAACGTTGATGAACGCCTGATTACATCAGGGTATGAAACACTGGGGCCCAACACCAGGGTTCAAATTATAAGATAGTACTATGAACAAGCTAGCCAGATTCTCAGTCAACTACCCGGTAACAATAATGATGCTGGTATTGGGTATTATTCTCCTGGGAATTATCTCGTTCGGGAAACTGGGCACTGACCTTTTTCCCGACTTAAACAACCCTAAGATCTATATAGAGATTAAGGCAGGTGAAAGGCCTCCTGAAGAGATGGAAAAACAATTCGTCGACCAGATTGAATCTATTTCCATGCGTCAGAAGGACGTTGTTCAGGTCTCCTCAGTCAGTGAAGTCGGAACCGCGAGTATCATTATAGAGTATAAATGGAACAAGGATATGGACGAGGCATTCCTTGACATCCAGAAAGACCTTAACACTTTCGGTCAGAACAGTTCGGTTGAAGAGATTTCTATTACTCAGTATGACCCCAATGCAGCTCCTGTAATGGTTGTCGCCCTCAGACACAACACCATGACCAACATGGATGAGCTGAGGAAGATTTCAGAAAACTACATAAGGAATGAACTGGTAAGGCTCGATGGTATAGCCGATGTCAAACTTACAGGAAAAGAGGAGAGTGAGGTTGTAATAGAGACCAGCAGGTTTCTTCTTGACTCCTACGGAATCACAGCTGATGCTATTGCATCGCAGATAGCCAGCTATAACCGTAACGTTTCTGGTGGTTCTATTGTTGACATGGGGACTCAGTATACCGTAAAGGGTGTAAGTGTTCTAACAGGCATTGAGGATCTCGCAAATATCATAGTAGGGTTCAAGCAGGCAGGTGCAGCTTCAGGCACATCTTCTTCTGTGGCATCGGCAATCGCAGCTGACGCCAGGGTGCCCGTATACCTCCGCGACGTAGCCACAATCACAATGCAGAATAAGGATCCTGAGAACATTGTGATGCTCAACGGCGAGAGAGCCATAGGCCTTTCGATATACAAAGAGCCCAGGTTCAATACCGTTAAAGCTGTCAATAATCTCTATACAGCTCTTACCTCATTAAGAAGGGCGCTGCCTGGGTATGAATTTACAGTAGTTCAGGACCAGGGTGAGTATATCGACAAGTCTATCGGAGAGGTGCAGAAAACTGCATTGTTCGGAATACTGCTGGCAGTTTTTGTTCTCTTTATCTTCCTGAGAAGGATAGGAACCACACTGGTTGTCGTTGTTGCAATACCAATTTCAATAATTGCAACATTTAACCTTATGTACTTCAACGACCTGAGCATAAACATAATGACCCTGGGCGGACTGGCCCTCGGAGCCGGAATGCTCGTCGACAACGCAATTGTGGTTCTGGAGAATATATTCAGAATCAAAGAGAGCGGTGTTACCTTCCGGGAAGCAGCTGTTGAGGGAACGGGGCAGGTGGGCGCCGCGATAACTGCTTCTACAATAACCACAATCGTAGTCTTTCTTCCGATTGTATACCTTCACGGGGCTTCAGGGGAAATGTTCAAAGACCAGGCGTGGACAGTAGCCTTTTCACTGATCTCCTCGCTTTTCGTAGCCATGCTGGTTATACCATCGTTAGTGGCTCATCTTTTCCGTGACAAGGAGTCGGTGAAAAAAGAACCGCGCTCAGTAAAAATTACATGGTACTCAAAGAGTCTTGAAAAGATACTCAATGCCAGAAAAACTGTAATATTACTCTCTGTTGTCCTGCTTGCTGTAACGGCATTTGTTCTGCCCAGGATTGGTAGTGAATTCATGCCGCGGGCCGAATCACCGGAGTTTACAATGGAACTTACCCTGCCTGAAGGTTCTACCCTCGACCTTACTGCCAGCACGGTCAGGAATACAGAAAACGTTGTCAGGAGCCTCCTGGGAGAGGATGTCGAAATGATATACAGCCAGGCCGGAGGCTCGACAGGAAGCTCTCTCTCCTCAACAAGCACTATAAGAAGTGAGAATCAGGCAACTGTCAAGGTTTTCCTTTCAACGACACTTGCATCGCGAACCGAAAGCGCCATAGCAATCGTTGAAGAGTATTTCCGCCAGGTGCCTGACCTGAATATAGCCTTCCGCAGGGAGGAATCGGCCGTACAGACGACCCTGGGCACAAACGAAGCCCCGTTCGTTGCAGAGGTCAGAGGCAAGGACTTTGAAGAAATAGAGCGAATAATCAACGAAGCAAAAGGCCTCCTCGGAAGCAATGAATATATTTATAACCTGACTACATCACTTGATGAGGGAACACCCGAGGTAAACATTGTCATTGACCGGTTTAAGACAGGCTACTACAATCTTAATGTAAATACCGTTACCAGCCAGATAAGGAGTTATCTGAGCGGTGCAGAAGCCGGTTCCTTCGAAAAAGAAGGAGAAATAAAAGACATAACTATCAAGCTTGGAGATGTCTCACTTACCGACCTTGAGAATATAATAATAACTGCAGGGAACGTACGATTCCCCCTCAGCACGATCGCCAGAGTTGAGACCTCAACAACACCCAGACAGGTTACCAGGAAAAACCAGAGCCGCACCGGCTACATATATGCAATGGTAAGAAAAGGAAAGCCCTTCGACCATATCGTCAGGGATGCGGAAGAACTGCTCTCATCAATAGTGATACCTACTGACTACAGAATTGAAATCACCGGAGAAGAACTCAAAAGGAAGGAATCAATGTCAAATCTCACATTCGCACTTATCCTTTCAATTGTTCTCGTTTATATGGTAATGGCATCACAATTCGAGTCGCTGGTCCATCCTTTTACCATCCTGCTCACAATACCCCTTGCCGGCATAGGTACGGTATGGACTTTCTTCATACTGGGACGATCATTCAATATGATGGCATACATAGGACTTATAATGCTGGCAGGGATTGCCGTCAACAACTCGATAATACTGGTTGACCGTATTAACCAGTTGCGGGCGGCAGGACTCGCCCGTAAGATGGCAATTATTGAAGCCGGGTCTCAGAGAATACGACCGATACTAATGACGAGTATTACCACAATACTGGCCCTATTACCCCTTACCATAGGCTTCGGAGAGAGTGCATCACTGCGCTCGCCCATGGCCCTGGCCGTTATCGGGGGACTGGTTACTTCGACTATACTGACACTGGTAGTAATCCCTTGCGTATACTGGGCTCTCGATTCATTAAAGGATATGATAACTGGTAAACGCAGTGAACAGGATTACACGATTTAAAAGGTTAACAGATCGCATAGAATGGATTTTATAATAAAGAGGAAGACGCTAATCTCGATGCTTTTCATCGGGCTCACCCTGCTCGGCTATGTCTCATACAAGAGACTTGCGGTGGAGCTCTTCCCAAATGCCCAGCTTCCGACACTTATCGTTCAGGTCACCTCCACCCTGCAAATGGACCCTAACTACATTGAATCTCAGGCGGTGATACCGCTCGAAGGGGCTATAGGCACTCTCGAGGGAATAGAGAAAATCGAATCAACTGTCACATCACGTAACGGCACCATTCTTATCTATTACAGCAACAGGGCCAATATGAAGTTCGCCAACCTGAAGCTTCAGGAGAAGATAGCAATGGTACGAAATACCATACCTGAAGAGTTCAGGGTTAACGTCACCAGGGTTGACCTCGAAATGGCAACAAGCCAGTTCATGCAATTACAGGTAAGGGGAACCGGGGGCATTGACCGCTTAAGGAACATTGCCGACCGCGATATTATGCCTGTTTTTGAAAGCATCGACGGCATTGCCGGTGTAGACGTATCGGGCGGACAGCAGAGCTCAGTCGAAATTGTCATCAACGAGGAAGCCGCTAAAGCATACGGCATTGCCCTGAGCCAGGTAAGGAGCCTTATTAGCTCGGGAGGCCAGGACCGCACCTTCGTCGGCAGGGCTACAGAAGGAAACAGAAAATACTACGTTACGGTATCTTCAGAATATACCGATATAACCCAACTGGCAAACCTGATCGTTAAACAGGAAGGACCGGTACTGCTAAGTGACATATCAACAATAACCTTCGGTGTCAAGGAAGTCACAAACATAAGCAGGGTAAACGGAATGGAAGCGGTAACGATATCGCTGATCAATGACAACCAGACCAATCTCATTGACCTCTCAAACAAGACCATTGCTACAATAGACCGCCTTAACGAAGAGCTGAAGCAATATGAGATCGAGATAGTGGTGCAGAATAACAATGCCGAGGTGATGGAAAAAAACATCAGCCAGATAATCAAGCTGGCCATCACCGGGGGTTTACTTGCCATTGCCATTCTATGGTTCTTTCTGAGGAACATCAGACTGGTGTCGATAATTGCTGTTTCAATACCGGTATCAGTCTACGTTGCATTCAACTTCTTCTATGCCAACGGAATATCAATTAACAGCCTTACTCTTGTCGGTATGGCACTGGCTATAGGAATGCTTATTGACAACTCAGTGGTGGTTCTGGAAAATATTTACCGGCTGGCGGGGCAGGGAAAGGAACCCGATGATGCAGTCAAAAAAGGCACAAAAGAGGTATGGAAGGCAATAATAGCAGCGACCCTGACTACTGTTACGGTCTTCCTGCCGTTTGTATTCTCTTCCAACTTTATGATTACCATAATCGGTAAAAATGTCGGTGTGTCAATTGTATCAACGCTTCTGGTATCACTATGCGTTGCGTTACTGCTTATACCGATGGGTACGCACCTGATTCTTTCGGCATCAAAAAACAACAGCTCTGAAATATTCAAGAAGCTCTCAATACATAACAGGATAATCCAGGCATATTACATGACCCTGAAGGCGAGTATGAGAAACCCGGCCGGAACCATTATCGGGTCACTCACTGTCTTCTTCGCAGCACTGCTGATAAGCCTTACGATGAGCGTCAGTGCAACCCGTGAAGTTGATACTCCAAGCTTCAGGCTCTCAGTGACCATGCCAAGCGGTACAACCCTTGATAATGCAGACATTATAGTTGCTGATATAGAATCTCGGCTTGAAGATATTCCTGAAAAACAGGATATCATCAGCCGCATTACGGAAACATCGGCAACAGTTACTGTAAACCTATCGTCTGACTGGGAGAAAAAGCTCAACCGTGAGCTTCCTGAGATAAAAAATGATATCTGGGAAAGAGTAAGAAATCTTCGGACAGCAAGCGTCTCGATGAGTGAAATGTCAGCTTCAGGTGGCTTCACATCAGGCGGTGGCGGCGGTGGCGGAATTAACCCAGGGGCAGGCTTCATGAACATGCTGGGTGTGGGTGTCCAGTCTGAACGTATCGTAATCAAGGGCCGTAACTTTGATATGATGAAACTGGTAGCAGACGATCTCAAGGCAGTTCTTGACGAGCTTGAAATAATCAGAAGCTCAAATGTTAACGTGAGGGAAAATACACCGGAAGTGCACCTGCTGTTCGATATGGAGACAATCCTTGCCAACAATATGAATCTTAACAGCATATCTACGGCACTGAGCACTTTCGGACGTGAATATGCTTCAGGAGCCACTTTCAGGCAGGGAACGGAAGAATATGATATTATACTTAAGTACGACACTCCTGAAGAGATAGCTGACCGGACCAAAACCATTGATGATCTCAGGGAACTGCCGGTAGTAGGAAGCAGTTCAAATATAAGAGAGATGAATGATCTGGCCGATATAATATTTGCCAGGGGTCTTGGTAACATTCAGAGGGAAAACCAGGAGAAAAAAATTAACCTCACTTATTCTTTCAACACCGAGATAAATGAATCGAAAGACCTGCTGGAAGCAGCAAGGCTCGACATCGACAACGTAGTCAGGGAAATGATCATTCCTGCAGGTGTAGCAATAGAGGTAATACACGAAGAGAATGAGTTCGAAGAATTCTATTATCTTATCGGAATCGCCTTTCTGCTCATATACATGATTCTGGCCGCCGTCTTCGAATCACTTACCACTCCGGTCGTCCTGATGTTCTCTATTCCGCTGGCAGCCCTGGGTTCCCTCATAGCCCTGATACTGACCAACAACTCGATACTGAATGCAAACACACTGATGGGATTCCTTATTCTGCTGGGGGTGGTGGTGAATAATGGCATAATACTTATCGACTATACCAACCTGCTCAGAAAGCAGGGGTACAGAAGGTCACGGGCACTGATGTCGGCCGGAATTGCAAGGGTGAGGCCTATTATGATTACTGCAGCTACAACTATTGTGGCTCTGATGCCTCTGGCGCTCGGAAAGTCGGAATATGTATCTGCCATAGGTGCTGCATTTGCCATTACTGTTATCGGCGGGCTGACTCTGAGTACAATGCTGACACTAATTTTCATACCTACGTTCTACTCTGGTCTCGAAAATGCTCTCGCATGGATTTATTCGCTCAACTGGAAGCTTAAACTACTGCAACTGATCGTTTTTGTTGTTTTCATATTTCTGATATACAGCTATATAAACCTGTTTATCTGGAAGCTGATAACTACTATCCTGACTTTGATCCTCGTTCCTGCATCTACATGGTTCATCATGACAAGTCTTGCCAGTGCCAGGGTAAGCATTATAGGTCCCAACGAGCCAATTACCATATCGATACAGAGTCTTGTCAAAATATATGAAAGAGAAAGCCGATTCGCCCGTGAGTGGGCAGCCGGCAGAAAAATAAGGGAGAGGCTGGGTATCGAGAAACAGTACAACTCATGGAGGGAAATGGACCAGGTGATCTGGCAGATTCCGTTATTCGCCTTTCTTGTCTATTTCACATATTTCCATCTCAAAGCAGGATTCTGGATATTCCTCTTCAGTGTTGGATCATGGTTTGCCCTGCTGGCAATCTGGGAACCGTTCAGAAAGCTGTTCGAAAATATCTCTGCGCGTTCAGGCAGGCGCCTTCTGCTAAAAACCGCCAGGATAACCGGTACCATTATCTTCTGGTTTATACCCCTGGCTAATCTGGTTATGTTTCAGATTACCTGGAATAACCTGGCCACGGTGATAATAACAGGATTCTTGTGGTATGGAGCAATACTTATCTACCGGACCGGGATTCAGCTGACGCGAGATAAAATTGATATTTACAGGCTGAAGGGAAGGTTCAGGGGATTGAGAAAAGGCTTCTACAAAATGGTGGCGGCGATGCCTGTCATCGGGAAGAAGAAGAGTCCCTTCAAGGCACTTAACAGCGTTTCGCTCGAGATCGGGAAAGGAATGTTCGGGCTACTGGGACCTAACGGTGCAGGCAAAACAACACTGATGAGGATTGTCTGCGGTATACTTGAGCAGAGCTATGGCAAAATATGGGTCAATGGCATCGACACACAGGAGAAAAGAGAAGAGCTGCAGGGACTGATAGGGTATCTGCCGCAGGAGTTCGGCACCTATGAAAATATGACAGCCCACGATTACCTGCATTATATGGCCATGCTTAAAAATATTATTGATCCGGTGGTAAGGGAAGAGAGAGTCTCCTATGTGCTCAATGCAGTACATATGATAGAAAGAAGGCATGAAAAGATCGGATCATATTCCGGTGGCATGAAGCAGCGCATAGGTATTGCCCAGATATTGCTGCACCTGCCAAGAATACTTGTTGTAGATGAGCCCACAGCAGGCCTCGACCCAAGGGAGAGGATCCGATTCCGGAATCTGCTGGTGGAACTCAGCCGCGAAAGGGTGGTAATTTTCTCAACCCATATAATAGAAGATATCTCAAGTTCATGTAACAAGGTTGCCGTGCTTAACAAGGGCGACCTGGTATACCTGGGGGCTCCGATAGACATGACAAAGGCAGCCGAAAACCATGTCTGGCAGTTCCATGTGCCTTCTGCAGCATTCCGGAATGTTGCCGAAAATCATATGATAGTTCACCATATGACTGAAGGAAATATGGTGAGAGTCAGATGTATCGCTGAAGAAAAGCCGGCTGAAGAAGCCGTCATGGTCAAGCCTAACCTCGAAGATGCATACCTTTGGCTGCTAAGAAAAAAGAGGCAGAGTCAGAATTTAAAGCATACAGAAAATGAACAGTAACATAGTGTTCAGCCTTTCCAGCCTGACATACAGGGTGATAAAGCTCAACTTCAGAATAGTCTTCGCCAATAAATTCGTGTGGTTCCTGGTAGCCTCAATAGGATTCTACCTGCTGCTATCGGCAATATACATCTTCAATGAAGACCAGATGAGAATGCAGGACATGTACGGTATCTTATTGTTTTCAGGTATCCTTATCGTCTTCTACCCCTCAGTATTCGGCATTCAGAACGACCAGGATGCCCGGACAATAGAGATTCTCTTCGGAATACCCAATTACCGGTACAAGGTGTGGCTGGTGAGAATATTGATGATCTATCTTCTGGCATTCATTACGGTAGGGGTATTCTCTACTATATCCTCAACACTGATTGTCAGGTTCAGGGTAATTGATATGACTGCACAGGTGATGGTGCCTGTACTGCTCCTGGGTACAATGGCCTTCATGGCCTCCACATTAATAAGAAACGGCAATGGAACAGCTGTGGTAATGATTATCTTCGGCCTGCTGTTTATGATCCTGAGTGACCCCCTCGAACAGAGCCGATGGAACGTATTCCTCAATCCGTTCGAAGCCCCCTCAGGCGTTTCCGACGTTGCCTGGAAGTCAATAACCACCGATAACAGGATTATTCAGGCTGTTGCAACTATCCTTTTTCTGCTGGCAGCCCTCTTTAACCTGCAAAAACGGGAAAAATTCATGTAAATCTTCCAAAGAGGTCCCCGGAGGGAATGGCATTTTAAGTATTCATCTACTATCCTATTGCGATTTAGCATTTTTGTTTTATCTTTGCCCCCGATTTGAGGGGAAGAAATGAATTCAGGGGACCGGCGTCCCCTGTTTTATTAGCCCGAAAAAAATATGATAGATAAAAAGTACATAGCAGAGATCGTAGAAGATCATATCGCGGGAACAGACTTGTTCCTTGTTGATATCAGGGTAAGTGCTGCATCAAAGATAACGGTACTGTTTGACAGAAAATCGTCGGGCATTACTGTTGATGACTGCGCCAGGCTCAGCAAACATATTGAAAGCAGGCTTGATCGCGATAATGAGGATTTTGAGCTGCAGGTATCTTCTCCCGGTCTTGAGATGCCATTCCTGGTGTTGCAGCAGTATGAAAAGAACCAGGGTAAAAAAGTTGAAGTAATTGACATTGAAGGAAAACGCCATACCGGTATCCTTAAAAATGTGACAGAAGGTGGTTTTGAACTGGAATCGGAAGGAGACTCTTCGTTCAACTTCGACCAGGTGAAAACCGTTAAAACAGTAATTGCATTTAAATAACTAATGGGTTTAGTCAGATGGAAAGCATTAATTTGATCGACACCTTCTCGGAATTCAAGGAGTTAAAAAATATTGACCGCCCGACCATGATGAGCGTGCTTGAAGATGTCTTTAGGGGCATGCTTGCAAAGAAATATGGTTCCGCAGACAACTTCGACATTATCGTCAATATTGACAAAGGAGACTTTGAGATCTGGAGAAACCGGGAGGTTGTTGAAGATGAAGATCTTACTGATCCAGTCACTCAGATATCCCTCTCTGAGGCAAAAAAAATTGACGAAGATTATGAGGTGGGTGAGGAAGTATCTGACGAGGTCAGGTTCCTCGATTTTGGAAGAAGGGCAATACTTGCACTTCGGCAGAACCTTACGGCACGGATTCTTGATCTTGAAAAGAACAATATCTACCATAAATATAAAGACAGGATAGGGGAAATCGTAACAGGTGAAGTGTACCAGGTATGGAAGAGAGAGATACTGGTTCTTGATGATGACGGTAACGAGCTGATACTGCCGAAGATGGAGCAAATACCCAGCGACCATTTCAGAAAGGGAGATACTATCAGGGCCGTTGTTATAAAGGTTGAAATGAGAAACAATACCCCTACTATCATCTTAAGCCGAACCTCACCGGTATTTCTTGAAAGACTGTTCGAACTTGAGGTTCCGGAGATTTTTGATGGTCTCATCACAATAAAGAATATAGTAAGAGTGCCCGGCGAAAGGGCCAAGGTGGCTGTTGAATCATACGATGAGAGGGTCGATCCCGTGGGCGCCTGTGTCGGCATGAAGGGTTCACGTATACATGGAATCGTTAGGGAATTGAGGAATGAGAATATCGATGTCATAAATTTCACATCAAACATACAGCTCTTCATTACCAGAGCGCTTAGTCCGGCTAAGATAACATCAATAAAACTCAGAGAGGACACAAAAAGAGCTGAGATATTCTTAAAGCCCAGCGAAGTATCTTTGGCTATCGGCAAGGGCGGACTCAACATCAGGCTGGCAAGCCAGCTTACAGGATATGAAATAGATGTATATCGCGAAGCGGATACTGAAGACGATGAAGATGTCAATCTCGAGGAATTTGCCGATGAGATAGACGAGTGGATAATTGAAGAATTAAAGGCTATCGGCTGTGATACTGCAAAAAGCGTTCTCAATCTGACAATCAAGGATCTTGTAAAGAGGACCGACCTGGAAGAGGAGACCGTAAGGGAAGTGGTTAATATTCTCAAAGCCGAATTTGAATAGAGAGAGCCTTGACAGACAGACAAAAGTCTTATTAGAATATGGCAGAAGACAGGAAGGTAACAAGATTAAGTAAAGCAGCCCGGGAGTTTAATGTCGGGATAACTACCATTGTGGAGTTTCTGCACAAGAAAGGGGTAAATATTGACCCTAACCCTAATACTAAACTCCCCGAAGAGGCATATGCCCTCCTGGTTAAGGAATACAGCTCCGACATCAGTGTTAAAAAGGAGTCGGAAAAACTGATCCTTAAAGATCTGCACCGTAAAAAGGAGACTCTTTCAATAGATGATGTGCCTTCAGCTGAAGCAGCTGAAGAAGAGGCTGAAGAAGAGATAATTATCAAAGGGACTACAGGCACCCCCGCTGACTTCACTCACGAGGTCAGGAAACCTGATGTGAAACTCGTCGGAAAGATAGATCTCGATAAAGTCAGCAAATCTTCAGCGCCAAAGGCCGAAGAGAAGAAGGCCGAAGAGAAGAAGG
>CAZMSH010000015.1:82475-89576 GCA_964568875.1 uncultured Rikenellaceae bacterium
GTCAGCAAATCTTCAGCGCCAAAGGCCGAAGAGAAGAAGGCCGAAGAGAAGAAGGTTGAAGAGAAGAAGGTTGAAGAGAAGAAGGCCGAAGAGAAGAAGGCCGAAGAGAAAGAATCTGATGCCGGAAAGGGTGTTGAAGAGAAACCGGTTGAAGGAAAGCAGGCGATCACCCCTGAAGTAAGTAAAGATACAGCGGAGGACGAGAAGAGTGAGGCTCCTTCCAAAACTGAGAAACCGGGAATAAAGGTGGTGTCAAAGATTGATCTTGACGCACTTACAAGACCCAAATCAGGCAAGAAGAAGGAAGAGAAAACAGAGGAGAAGGCAGAGGAAAAGATAGATGAGAAGGCAGAGGAAAAGACTGAACCGGCTGGACAAGTTACGGAAACACCTCAGAAAGAGACCGGCGCGACTGCAAAAGATGAGTCTGACAAGGTAGCTGACATCAAAGAAGAGATTATAGAGCAAAAGGAAGAAAAGGCAGTAACCCCGATATTCAAGACCGAAGTCAGAAAACTTTCAGGCCCTACGGTAGTTGGAAAAATTGAACTCCCCATAGAAGAGAAGAAGAAGTCTGACGATACTGCTCATGGTGATTCTGCTGAGGCGAGAAAAAAGAAGAAGAGAAAGAGGATAAGAAAAGACAAGGAGAGAATCACCCTTAAAGATACCGACGAGAAGAAAGATACACAGCAGCAGTTACAGAAGAAGAAAAAGAAAAAGCCTATACGACCCGAAGTAAACGAGGAGGATGTTCAGAAACAGGTAAAGGAAACACTGGCACGTCTTACGGCAAAGGGGAAATCAAAAGGATCAAAGTACAGACGCGAGAAACGTGATTTTGTTGCAGAGAGGCAAAAGGAGGAAGTAGAGAAGAAAGAGCTTGAAAAAAATATTATTAAGGTAACAGAATTCGTATCAGTCAATGAACTGGCAACAATGATGGATATTCCTGTTACTGATGTAATATCCACCTGCATGAACCTGGGGCTTTTTGTCTCAATAAACCAGCGTCTGGATGCCGAAACTATGGCCCTCGTAGCCGAAGAATTCGGATTCAGGGTTGAGTTCGTAAGTGCAGAGCTGCAGGACCTTGTCAGGGAAGTTGAAGATGAGGCGGAGGATCTGCTTCCAAGACCTCCGATAGTGACGGTCATGGGTCATGTCGATCACGGAAAAACCAAACTTCTCGACTTTATCAGGCGTACCAATGTAATTGCAGGTGAGGCAGGGGGCATCACGCAGCATATTGGAGCCTACCATGTGACTCTTGATGACGGGAGAAGGCTAACCTTCCTCGATACACCCGGCCATGAGGCTTTCACTGCAATGCGTGCAAGGGGAGCACAGATAACTGACGTGGCTATCATCGTCGTTGCAGCCGACGACGGAGTAATGCCCCAAACCATAGAAGCCATCAACCATGCATCAGCCGCAGGTGTGCCGATAGTTTTCGCCATTAATAAAGTCGACAAACCAACTGCCAACCCTGAGAAAATAAAGGAGGAACTGGCACAAATGAACTATCTGGTCGAAGACTGGGGAGGAAAATATCAGTCTCAGGAGATATCGGCCATAAACGGTCTGAATATTGATCTTCTTCTCGATAAAGTTTTGCTTGAGGCAGAATTGCTTGATCTGAAGGCCAATCCTGAAAAGCCGGCTGTAGGAACAGTAATTGAAAGCTCTCTTGATAAGGGTCGCGGATATATAACAACTATTCTTGTGAAAGCAGGAACCCTCCGTGTAGGGGATGTGATACTTGCAGGGACATGCTTCGGACACGTCAAGGCAATGCATAATGAAAGGGGGAACAAGGTCAAAGAGGCCGGACCGGCGATGCCGGTACTTATCCTTGGTCTCAACGGAGCCCCTCAGGCAGGAGACAAATTCAATGTCATGGAAAGTGACAGGGAGGCAAAGGATATAGCCAACAAACGAGGACAGCTGCAGAGGGAGATGGACCTGAGAACACAGAAACACATTACCCTTGATGAGATAGGACGCCGAATTGCTATCGGCAACTTCCAGGAGTTGAACATAATTGTCAAGGGCGATGTTGACGGTTCGGTAGAGGCTCTCAGTGATTCTCTTATAAAGCTCTCAACGCCTGAAATTCAGGTTAACATTATCCACAAGGCCGTAGGACAGATTTCAGAGTCTGATATACTTCTGGCAGCAGCTTCAAACGCAATTGTTGTGGGATTCCAGGTAAGGCCTTCAATAAGTGCGAGGAAACTTGCCGAGAGCGAACAGATAGATGTAAGGCTTTATTCAATAATATACTCAGCTATTGAAGAGATAAAGTCAGCAATGGAAGGAATGCTTTCGCCTGAAGAGAGAGAGGAGATAACAGGTACCGCCGAAATACGTGAAGTCTTTAAAATTACCAAGGTAGGAACCATCGCAGGATGCATGGTCAGGGAAGGCAAGATCAACAGATCACTTAAAGTGAGGGTAATACGCGACGGTATTGTAATATATACCGGTGAACTGGGGTCACTTAAACGCTTCAAGGATGATGTCAGGGAGGTAGCCAGCGGACTGGAATGCGGACTGAATATCCAGAATTTCAACGATATCAAAGTAGGCGATCTTGTTGAATCATTTAAGATAACTGAAATCAGAAAAACTCTTTAACAATTCATTTCAGCATATGATCAGGGCCGTTTATTACCTTGGTATTAGCGGTCCAAAAATAAAAAACCGGTATCAGTGCGAATACCGGTTTTTTAATTTCTTAATAAACAGAGCACTAGCCCACTAAAGAGCCGTATTCTTCGGCATCAAGTAATTCGTCGAGATCTGTCTTGTCAGTAATCTTCACTTTAATAAGCCAGCCTTTACCATAGGGATCCTTGTTGACGATATCTGGTGTATCATCAATCGCAGGGTTTTTCTCAACGATCTCTCCGCCTACCGGCATAAAAAGATCTGAGACAGTCTTCACTGCTTCAATTGTTCCGAAGACTTCCTCCTTTTCCAGAGTCTCCCCAACGGTTTCAATCTCGATGAATACTATATCACCAAGCTCTCCCTGTGCAAAATCGGTAATACCAACATATGCGTATTCACCTTCTTCTCTAAGCCATTCATGGTCTTTTGTGTACTTCAAATTTCCAGGTACATTCATTATGAGTCAGTTTATTAGAATTAATTGTTAAATATGATCGGAGTATGATCCAAAAATAGATATTTTTTCAAACATTAATCCTGACTTTCAACATTTTTTGGGGAACCGGTTCTACTGTACCAGCGTAAACCGCAGGCTGAAACCGGCATTTGTATTTGAAGTCGGGAATGTATTGGCGACAAAAGGATTGTTCCGTGAATGATCTGCGAATATTTGCAAATTGAATCTGTCACTAAGTACATAATCTGCTGTCGCACCAAACCTCATCATCTTTTGTCCTGCCACAGGCTGGTTGACCTCTTCGATTAATTTACGTGCCATCGTCTTGTTGTCTCTCATTGATATATCAAGACGTACCGTCAGATCACTTCTTAATGGTCTCTGAACACCCCCGGTGCGTACAATAATCTGAACATCGCTGAAACGATAACCAACACCTATTATCATCTCATCATTCCTGATATCTGCTATCTGGTTGCTCGTCAGATTAAGTGTTATAGTCCTGCTCTTCTTGAACTCAATCCTTGTGGTAAGGCTGTTTCTCCAGTTCATGTCAACATTGATGAGAGGAGAAAACTGCTCGTTGATGGTAACTACGTTGATATCAAACGGTGATATGTAGTTATTCTGCATGTCCCTGATACGGCTTACTCCTTCAAGTCCTTCATCATACGCCAGATTGGTAGTATATGAACCTATGGTATATGTGCTGCGGTACTGATGCGTAAGATTCACTGATCTGAAATATCTCTGTATCAGCGGAAATCTTGACAAACCATCAAAATTTATCCTCCAGTTTGGCATCATAAAGCGCACCGAGGGGAAAGGTTCCAGAGAGACTCTCTCGGGATCACCTTTTGTATAGGCTGCAAAAAATGCCGGAATAAGAACCTCTCTTGATGTCAGCCCGTATCCGCTTTTATACTCGCCTTCAATAGGATCTCCTGTAGACGGGTCAATATCGGGATCATACAGTTGATCAACCTCTTGTCTTATCTCGGCTCTTCTGCGGCTGATTATAACAGTATTACTCCTGAATTTCTCGAAAGTCTCTGAAACATAATCATCATCTTTACTGATCTTCTCAAAGGCCGAGCCCCATGACAGAATAGTAATTGAATAATTACCGCTGACCACTCTGTTTCGGGTACTGTCAGGGAAATTACCATACCTGTCGGCCCGATAATATGATGACACAGACTCGGCAAATCTGCGTTCAGCATTCAAATCTATTCTGAAACCGGGAAATGGCTCCACCTGGCTTCTCAGTATTACTGAAGTTGCTCTTCTCGAAACTGCCGGTGTATTTAGCAGTGTGTCGGTGGTAAGCCATCCGTATGACATCGCCTTATCGAAGAAATCACTCTCATTAAGACCTGCAATGAATTTCAGGCCCGGAGCCAGTATGTCATTTACATTTGTTGATCCCAGAAAATCTGTTTCGGGAAGGTACCCCGGCAATATCTGACCATCTTCAACACGATATTGCAGCGAGATATTCCTTACCCCCATCAGTCCCCTTATGAGATATTCCCCTCCCACAATCAGCGGATTGCGTTTCCTGACAACACGTCCCTCAATAATGGCCCTTACATTATCAGCATCCTCTTCAGCGGTGAAGGCGATCCTGTTCTCTGAAAGTATCTCTAGTTTCCCCTTCAGCTGTGATCCGTCAGGCTTCATCATCCTTACTGTAATGTCACGTGTTCTCAGATCATGATTGATAAAACGTCTTTGGCCCGACCTGAAATTGTTATTATCACGTGTGTAAACGACAGTCTCTATACCTGCATTCGGCTTCGGGGCTCCGGGTCTGGTATTGTTCTCTATTCTTTTCAGAAAATCTGATTTGTTGTAAAGGGTAGCCATATTACCCTGAAGGTTAAAGGTCAGGTCGCTGCTGTTCTTAATAGTGTTTCCAAGATT
Organism: uncultured Rikenellaceae bacterium; assembly: GCA_964568875.1. Lineage (GTDB taxonomy): Bacteria > Bacteroidota > Bacteroidia > Bacteroidales > VadinHA17 > SLNP01. Next base: position 87,535 of record CAZMSH010000015.1, read on the forward strand.
AATATTCAGAGAATCTGCAAAAAGAGGCCCGGCCAGCCAGTTGTAATTCGATCCGTACCTCAGGTTTGCAGTCATCCAGGTAAGGAGTGGCAACTTATTTACCGGCAGATTGTAATTGACATTCATGAAATGGAAATAATTAACATTCCTCCCGAATCCGGCCAGATTCGTCATCACAGAATCACGCCACTCACCATAGTTATATGAATGCCTCTCCCTGTCAACCCCGCCGGGAGGTTCATCTATCCTCGCGATATTGGTTGCAGTAAAATCTACCTTGAGCTGTCGTGTAATGTCATATTTAACATCATAATACCTTGTCCATTCAAAATCCTTACGGAAGGTTGGAGTAACCCGAAGGAACGGATTATTGATGTTCCTTGTCTTCTGTTCGCTGTAAAACCTTGTAAGGTCTGTCCTGAAAGAAATATTCCTGGGGAAGAGGTAAAAATTGAAATCCTTTATGGCTTTGAATATTTGTGCGTTAAAAAGGCCTATGCTGCTAAAAGGAGTGAAATTCCTGGGGTTCGTTGCGTAATCGTAATTGATTCCTCCGCGGTAAAGCTTCTCAATATCAAGCTCCGTACGGGTATTGCTGCGGTATACCTCACTATACGTATAATTGACGGTCAGATTTGCAGGGTCCCATGGACGTGGTTTCTCTCCCCTGACAGTTACCCCTGCATTACTGACTGTAATCGTTTTCCTTCTTGAATAATCTTCCGATATCGTTCTTATTGAGTCTCTTGCCTCCTTTGTTACAGCTGATTTCAGGGCAACATCAAGAGGTATGTCAGGGTCTAACGGATTGTATTGAGGTCTGATACGGCTTTCAGAATATCCCATGTAAACCGGCAATCTGACGCCTGCCTTTTCAGGAAAAAACTTGCCCATCTCAATGTTTGAGGAAGCATCGTAACGGATGACATTCTCCTTGCTTCTCTCATTAACCTTCTTATCAATGCTGCCCCAACCGGGTGTACTTGTCTGACCTACAAAATCGACAGACCCAAGATCGGCCAGTCTTGTCTGCAGGTGTGCATTGGCCGCCCACCCTCCGTCTTCAACAAAATCACTTAGTCTCAACTCATTGACCCATACTTCTGCCGATTTTGGCAATCCGTCATCATTACCCACTCCTCTTGTCTTGATCGGATTCCTGACTCCAACCATTATCACTCTTACGTTGCTCAGGTTCGGGTTCCCAGATACAGAAATCCTGTGTCCGTTAATCGGGTAGACATATACGTCTGAAACCGACAGTGTTGAGCCTTGCTCCTGTAGCGCCAGGTTCCTCGCCTGCTTGGCTTCCTGGAAAACAGAGAGATCAATATTAAACTGATTCTCTTCAGGCCATACCATGGCTCTCTGTGCATCACTCTCATTACTATACCTGCCGGGAGAGGTCAGTTTAAGAGGTATCTCATATTCATAGAAATTGCCCCTGTAGTCAGAACCAATTCTAATGAAGACCGTAAGCTCATCATCTGCAAGGGGTTCTCCGCTAATAGCCTCTCCGTGAACCTCCATTCTCAGTCTCCTGTATTGCCTGATGTCAAGGCTTACATTCTTGAAAGCTGCCCTGGCATCTCCATCCTCAAGATCCTGCACCTTAAGTACCATCGACTGCTCATTAAGCTGTCTTAACTGTGGGTTTTGCGGATCAACAACCCTGTCAAATCCCGGCGGTAAAACATAATTCACAGGCTCCTTGCCGGCATTTTCTTCAATACTGACTGAAGAGATATCGAAGCTTGCATCGGCCGGATCGGGGGAAGTAATCCGCTCTCCTCCCTCCATAAAGGAAATATTGTACTTTCGCCATTCCGCTCTTACAAGATCGAGCTTGGCAAAACGAAGTATCACCTCCTCTTCAAAGTCTCTCAGAAACATCCTTACGAACCTTATTGACTTAAAGTCCCTGATTGGACCGACAATCCTTTCGTGATCAGTAATCGGAACCTTGAACTGATACCACTTAACCGGGGACTTTGTACCATTGGCAAGCGTGGCAGTATACTCTATCTCATCAACGATATAAT
>CAZMSH010000016.1:0-4213 GCA_964568875.1 uncultured Rikenellaceae bacterium
AATGTCGGGATCAAAAAGTAAGACTGAATATGTTCAGATAATGGGTAAATATTATTTCCGTTTTGCCCAGTTTCTCTTTACCACGGATATTGTGATTGAAAATATAAATGGTATGGGGATTATGTTTATTGATAAATGCTTTTACTGATGGGCTCAATTTAACGTCAGTGAGTGTCGGTTTTACTTCAATACCGGTAATCCGACCCTTTTCTTCAAGTACAAAATCCATTTCGTGCTGATTCGATTCGTTCCAGAAGCTTGGTTTCTTACCGTTCTGAATCAGGGTACTTAGAATAAAAGATTCAAGGATGGCTCCTTTATCCTGACGGAGATGATAGGGATTGAAATTTCTGAGGAGTGCATTCTTAAGTCCAAGGTCAGTGAGATATGTCTTCGGACTTTTTATCAGTTCCTTTGTTTTGTTCCTGTTAATACCTATATCATTTGCCAGGCTGGAAATGTTCAACAGCTGACCATCTCAAAATTGTGCTAATTTACTGTGCATTATAGTAACTATTTTGCACTTTTTATGTGCATTTTATGGTTTTTTTTAATCCGGTACCAGTACGAGGGGTACGGTTTCTAACCTCGCCACGAGCCTGATTATGGCTCATGGCTATAGAACACAGGCAAGCCGGCTGCCATATATAAGAACCTGATACCCGGCACCCGGCACCTGATACCTGATACCCGATACCTGATACCTGATACCGTTCTCCGTTCTCCGTTTACCGTTCATCGTTTTTTCCTATCTTTGTGCGATTTTTTACAGTAACGGTTTTCTATGATGGCAAAGAGATTTCCCGAATACAAAGGGCTTGACCTCGCGAAGGTTAACAACGAAATACTCAAATACTGGGATGAAAACGACACTTTCAACCGCAGCCTCCGTGACATCGACGGCCGCGGTGACTTCATCTTCTACGAGGGTCCGCCCTCTGCCAACGGAATCCCCGGCATCCACCACGTGATGGCCCGCACCATCAAGGATGCCGTATGCCGCTACAAGACACAGCGCGGTTACCACGTGCGCCGCAAGGCAGGATGGGACACTCACGGCCTGCCCGTAGAACTGGGTGTGGAAAAGGCCATGGGAATCACCAAAGAGGACATAGGAACCAAAATCAGCGTCGCCGACTACAACGCCGCCTGCCGCACAGACGTGATGAAATACACTGACATGTGGGAGGATCTCACCCGCCGCATGGGCTACTGGGTCGACATGCACGACCCCTACATCACCTACGACAACCGCTACATCGAGACGCTCTGGTGGCTACTGCGCCAGCTCTTCGACAAGGGCATGCTATACAAGGGCTACACCATCCAGCCCTACTCGCCCGCCGCCGGCACCGGCCTCAGCTCACACGAACTCAACCTGCCCGGCTGCTACCGCGACGTCAAAGACACCACCTGTGTCGCTCTTTTCAATGTTGTCAGGAACGCAAGATCGCAGTTCCTGTTCGAGGCCACAGATACCGCAGAAGTGAATATTATGGCCTGGACAACGACTCCGTGGACGCTTCCGTCGAACACCGGACTGGCCGTAGGAGCTGACATAGAATACGTTCTGGTACGTACCGTCAATCCATATACCGGAAAACCAACAACAGTAGTGTTGGCCAAGGCACTGCAGAATGTCTATTTCCCCGATGCCAATGCTGAACTGAAACTCGAAGAGTATGTCCACGGGGACAAAAAGTTTCCCTTTAAGGTACTGGCAGAATTCAAGGGTAAAAAACTGAAAGACATAGAATACAGGCAGCTCCTCGACTGGGTCAATCCGGGCGAAGGAGCCTTCCGTGTGGTTACCGGCGACTTCGTAACCACAGAAGATGGAACCGGGGTGGTACATATAGCCCCCACCTTCGGCGCCGACGACTACCGCGCCGGCAAAGAGAACGGCATACCGCCGCTGCTGGTAAGGCGCAGGGACGGCACTACCGGTCCGCTCGTCGACAAGCGTGGCTATATGGTTCCCATAGAAGACATGGACGAAGAGTTCGTGCGTACCATGGTTAATACCGACAGTTACGCAGACTTCGAAGGAAGGCCCGTGAAAAACGAGTATGATGCTGACCACAACGGCAAGGATGAATCACTGGATGTAGACATTGCCGTGTGGCTGAAGCAGGAAGGCCGCGTGTTCCGCATCGAGAAGCACATACACAACTATCCGCACTGCTGGCGTACAGACAAGCCTATACTATACTATCCGCTCGACTCATGGTTCATACGCACGACGGCACTTAAGGAGCGCATGATAGAGCTCAACAACACCATCAACTGGAAACCGGCCTCGACAGGTACAGGCCGTTTCGGCAAGTGGCTCGAGAACCTCGTTGACTGGAACCTTAGCCGTTCACGGTACTGGGGCACGCCGCTGCCGATATGGGTCACCGAAGACCGCACAGAGGTAAAGTGCATTGGTTCGGCCGAAGAGCTGAAAAAGGAGATTGAAAAATCGATGGCCGCAGGTCATATGAAAAGCAATCCGCTTGCAGCATTCGTGCCCGGGGACAACAGCCGCGAGAACTACGAATCCTTCGACCTGCACAGACCCTTTGTCGATGAGATAATACTGGTGAGCGACAGAGGCAAGCCTATGCGCCGCGAGGAGGACCTTATAGATGTATGGTTCGACTCGGGGGCGATGCCCTATGCACAGGACCATTATCCGTTTGAAGGCGCGGACAGCTTCCACCACCGTTTTCCGGCAGACTTCATAGCCGAAGGAGTAGACCAGACACGCGGATGGTTCTTCACCCTGCATGCCATTGCGGTGATGATATCAGACTCCGTTTCGTTTAAAAATATTATCTCAAACGGGCTGGTACTCGACAAGAACGGTAACAAGATGTCGAAGCGCCTCGGCAATGCGGTCGATCCGTTCACTACAATTGAAAAGTACGGCTCCGATCCGCTCCGCTGGTATATGATTACCAACGCACAGCCGTGGGATAACCTTAAATTTGACATGACAGGCGTTGAGGAAGCCAGACGCAAATTCTTTGGAACACTGTACAATACTTATTCCTTTTTCGCTCTCTATGCCAATATTGACGGTTTCACCGGTGAGGAACCCGAGGTACCAGTCGCCAGTCGCCAGGAGATTGACAGATGGATACTGTCACTTCTTAACTCGCTGATAAGAGAGGTTGAAGATTGCTATGAAGACTATGACCTTACACGGGCGGGGCGGGCGATACAGGATTTCGTCACCGAGAATCTCAGCAACTGGTATGTCAGGCTTAACAGGAAGCGTTTCTGGGGTGGTGATATGGACAGCGACAAGCTGGCAGCCTATCAGACGCTGCACAGATGCCTGACAGAGGTAAGCAGGCTGGGCGCGCCGCTGGCTCCGTTCTATATGGAGAGGCTGTATGTGGATCTGGTATCAGGTATCGGGTATCAGGTATCAGGTGCCAGGTATCAGGTATCAGGTACCGGGTACCGGGTACCGGGTGCCGGGAGTGATACAACCCCCACCCTTTCTGGCGCCGCCGACGCAGAATCACCGGATACCGGAAACCGGAAACCAGGTACCGTAAACCATGTATCTGTACATCTGGAGCTGTTTCCCACATGGGATTCTGCCCTGATAGACAAGGATCTGGAAGAGAGGATGGACATAGCCCAGAGCGTGTCCTCAATGATTCTGGCGTTGCGTAAAAAGGTAAACATAAAGGTCAGGCAGCCCCTGGCAAAAATTATGGTGCCGGTGATCGACCCGTCCTTCCGTAAGAAATTTGAGGCGGTGCGTGACCTCATCCTCACCGAGGTAAACGTAAAGGAGGTAGAATATATCGACGGCACCGCAGGTATACTGGTAAAAAAGATAAAGCCCGACTTCCGTGCCCTGGGACCAAGGTTTGGCAAGGCCATGAAAGACGTGGCTGCAGCAGTGTCAGCCATGAGTCAGGAGGATATTATGAGATTTGAACAGGAGGGATCGTTTGAGCTGGAAGCCGCTGACCAGAAGTACCGCCTTGAGCTTACCGATGTGGAGATAATCTCGGAGGACATCCCCGGATGGCTTGTGGCTAACGAAGGTAAGCTGACGGTAGCACTAGACATAACCGTTACCGAAGAGCTCCGCCACGAAGGGATAGCCAGGGAGTTCATCAACCGAATACAGAATCTCCGCAAGGAGAGCGGCTTTGAAGTCACCGACAAGATAACGGTACTGATTGAAGATCACGACATGATACGC
>CAZMSH010000016.1:4313-9577 GCA_964568875.1 uncultured Rikenellaceae bacterium
GACAGACCACCCCCCAACCTCTGTTGCCGGCAAAAACCTGGTGCAGGGCGGAGAGCGGAAGGCCCGGTTGCGGGCAGGTTAATCAGAATTATTAAATAACTTTGGGTATGAAAATTCCGAACAACATACCTCTGATCAGTACTCCCCTGATCAAATTCAGCATTCTTAACCGAAAAAAGAAAGACCCGAATGAGTTCATTTTCACAGGAGAGAGCAAGGTTGAGGAGATAGACATTCAGTTATTCAGGTTCACTAAGGAAATGTTAACCGAAACTGAAAGAATGAAACCTGAAGACATCGGAAGTCTGAGTAATGACGGTCAAATGGATTGGCTGAATATTTACGGAATACATGATACAGGTGCAATAGCATCGATTTGCAAAAAACTAAACATTGACAGCCTGACGATACAGGATATTCTGGATGTTAACCAGAGGCCTAAATTTCAGGAGTTTGAAGAATACAATTTCTTCACCATTAAATCGATACTCCCCTCAAGATATCCGGAGATTGAATCTGAGCAGATTAGCTTTATAATGGGCAAGGGTTTTCTGGTGTCTTTTCAGGAGAAGAGGGCTGATTATTTCGATCATATAAGAACCAGGTTGCGCGAGGGCATAGGCACTGTGAGAGAGAAAGGCTCTGATTATCTGATGTTTGTAATGCTTGAGTCGATACTTGACAATTACTTTAAAACATTGCAGATGCTTCAGAAGGACATTGATCAATTCAATCTGATTGACACAAAGACCGATCCTTCACCAGCATTACTCAAAACAATGGAGCTATATCGCCGTCATGTAAGCATGATAAGAAAGACACTATATCCGGTCAGGGAGTTTGCCCAGATAGTTGAAAGAGGGGAAAACAGTTTTATTGAACTCCGGCATCTCAAATATTATTTTGAGCTTAAAGATATGTGCATAACGCTGATCGAGTCCTGTGAAACAATGGAAGCTGAGATAGTAAGCCATATCAACCTTTTCTTCTCTGTACAAAATCAGAGAATGAGCCAGATAATGAAGACTCTCACCATCGTTGCAACGATTTTCATACCGCTGACCTTTATTGCCGGAATCTATGGCATGAACTTTTCCAATATGCCGGAACTTGATTGGCGTTTCGGATATATTGCAGTATGGGGGGTATTTTTGTTATGTGTCGGAGGAATGTTATGGTACCTGAGAAAAAAAAGGTGGTTCTGATAATTGAAAAACCATGGCAAGTGAGATAATATTACTTGTGGTTGGTTTTGCGCTGCTGATAAAGGGTGCTGACTGGCTGGTGGCCGGGGCTTCGATGGTGGCGAGGCGCTATAACGTTCCTGACCTGGTTATTGGTCTTACAATTGTTGCTTTCGGAACCTCGGCTCCTGAGCTGGTTGTAAGTGTGGTGGCAGCGGTAAACCGTCTGGAAGAAGTGTCGCTGGCAAACGTGATTGGGAGCAACATCTTCAATCTCTTCGTGGTTATGGGCATCGCAGGACTGATCCGTCCGCTGGTGGTAAAATCAACGACAGTATGGCGTGAAATACCGGTTTCGCTGGCTGCGGCTGTGATTCTGTTCATTCTGGCAGGTTTAATCAATAAGGGCAATACGACAATGGTTTCACGCCTCGATGGCGTTGTACTTTTGTTGCTGTTCTCAGGTTTCCTGTGGTATCTTTTCAGAGATGCCCGTAAGGATGCTGATCCGGCAACCCGGACTGTGCCAGGAGGGCAGGGTTCCCGAAGTACGGAGCTGACGGCGCTGCAAGATGACAAATCTGAAACTGCCGCGACCCTGCCGAAACAAGCCTGGTTTTACATTGCGGCAGGCCTTGCCGGTCTGATATTCGGAGGCAGGATGGTAGTGAACAATGCCGTTATTATAGCGGGTATGCTTGGGATGAGCGAGAAGCTTATCGGACTTACCATTGTGGCAGGGGGAACATCGCTGCCCGAGCTGGCGACATCGGTAGTGGCGGCATACCGGAGGAATATTGATATTGCGGTTGGGAATGTGATAGGTTCCAATATCTTCAACATACTGCTGATTCTTGGAGTAAGCAGTGTGATAAGACCTCTGGGTTGGGACCCAGGATTTAACATTGACATGCTGTTTCTGGCCGGCGGAACTGTGCTGCTTTTTATTGCCATGTTCACCGGAGTGCGGAAACGCCTCGACAGGTGGGAAGCCGGCATACTGGTAGTTATCTATGCAGTTTATCTGGCCTCCCTGGCAGTATAAAAATGTGATTATCAATCATGGGTTAACTCAACAAAAAACCGCCTTTCGGCGGTCTTTTACAGGTTTTCTTAGTCTTTGATTACTACCGGACAAGCCGGCCTGATCATGACAGGCAATCCCTTTTTACTTCTGTTTCAATTTGGCATCCATACTGAGGGTAGCATGTGGCACGGCCCTGAGCCGTTCCTTACTTATCAGCTGTCCGGTTTCGCGGCAAACACCATAAGTTTTGTTCTCTATACGGATGAGCGCAGCCTGCAGATGCTGGATGAACTTAAGCTGTCGCTGGGCGAGACGACCGGCTTCCTCCTTCGAAAGTGTGGTTGCACCTTCTTCCAATACCTTGAACGTGGGGGATGTATCCATGGTGTCGTTACTCTCCTCATGGGTAATACTGGCCTTCAGCACTTCATAGTCCTTCTTCGCCTTCTCGAGCTTGGTAAGGATAATCTGTTTGAACTCCTCAAGCTCCTCATCATTATACCTCGTTTTCTCTGCCATAGCCATCGGGTTTAATAATCGATGCGTAAAGATAGCATTATTTTCAATATGAAATATAAGGTTTTTAAGTTCATAAAGTTGGTATAATTCATTGAGTTAAAGAGTAAGCCAGAGTGGTCACGGCGAGCAGGTTGACAAGTGTTCAGGCAGTAATCAAACTGGCCGGAATGTACAAAGCATGCGGAATGCAAAGGGTGGGCTGCCGATCATGGAGTTCTGCCCTTCCGTCCCTTGACCACCGGGAGGTTATAGGCACGCCATTTATTGAATCCTCCTTCAATAATAAACACCTTGTCAAATCCGTGTTTCTTAAGCAATACTGCAGCCTGCCGGGCTCTAGGCTCGGTAGTGCAATAGACATAAAGCGGTCTTCCCTTTGATGTGGAAGCCGCGAATTCATTAAGGATCCTGCTGTTTGGAAGGTTAACCGATTCCGGTATCCTTCTCCTGCGGTGCTCGAACTTCATTCTGGCGTCGATGAGAATTGCGGCAGGGTCCATGGCCAGTTCCAGTCTGACTTTATCAGGATCGACAGCTGTTATCTCCTTTTCGTCTACTTGATTCTGAGGCATGTTCTGCAACGAAGGATCCTGAGCCCTCATAACCGAAGTCAGTATCGTCAGCGACAGAATAAACAGAAGTCTCATGACAGATCAGCTTTTCAGATACAATAATCTCTTAAAGATAACTATTATCAGACATATTATATTGTGGGGGCATGAGGCCAGCCTACGCCGAGGCTTCGGCTGACAGGGCATGGAGCAGGGGGCATGGGGCATGGGGTGGATGGGTCAGGCGAGGGTGAGGGTAAATGAGAAGGTGCTGCCTTCTCCGGGTTTGCTTTTCACCATAACCTTATGTCCGTGAGCTTCGATTGTATGTTTCACTATTGAGAGACCCAGTCCCGTACCTCCTGTGTCGCGGGAGCGGTGTTTCTCAACACGGTAGAATCTTTCGAAAATACGTGGCAGATGCTCCTCCTCTATGCCTACTCCGTTGTCGGCAACCTCAACCAGCACCTTTTCCCCGAATTGGGTTAGTGATATATCGGTATAGCCGCCTGATCTGCCGTAGTTGATTGAGTTTACAACCAGATTCGTCAGTGCCTGAAATATCCTTTTTCTGTCTGCTTCCACAATACAGGGTTCCCTGCCCGCTGAGATGCTGAGACTTATTTTTTTTTCAGCTGCCCTCACCTCATTTGCTTCGATCACCTCCTCGATCAGCCTCAGCAGGCTAAAGCGGCTAATCCTGAGGGTGTTGGCTTCGCTTTCAAGGCGGCTTATCGTCTGCAGATCTTCTACAATAGCAATCAGGCGGTTGATACTCTTTTCGGCTCGTTTGAGATAGAGGCGGTTTATAGATTCATCTTCGAGTCCGCCATCCAGCAGGGTTAGTACCAGGCCCTGCAGATTGAAAATCGGCGTTTTAAGTTCGTGTGAGACGTTACCTATGAACTCGCGGCGCCACACCTCCGTGTCTCTCAGTTCCTTAATTTCCGTCTCTCTCTCCCTGGCCCATTCCAGCACCTGTCTCTCCACATTCTTCAGACTGCGCTTACGCCGGCTGTCAGTAACACTGTTTACTATCCGGTATACCGCATCTAAACGAGATTGTACAAAACGGCTAATGATAAATCTTATAAGAAAGAATATGGTTACGGCCGTTACCAATGCTACAGCTGCAACCTCCCATGTAAATTCAATGGTCCCGGTTCCCCCGGAAAAAATGACTACAGAAGCGACAGCTACCAACGTGATAATGAGGGTGATGAGCAGTGACGCCACCCCGGGTGAATCTGCCTTGTTACTCACCAGACCTGCAGGCTTTGCACTGTCTGAGAGATCCATTGGTTTTTTTCTACTTACCAAGCTGCTGCTTGAGTATGCGTGCGATGTATTTGCCAATAATGTCGAATTCGAGGTTGACCACTGTACCGGCCTCTATCTCGTGGAAGTTTGTTATTTCCCAGGTGAAGGGAATGATAGCGACTTCGAACGACTTCTCGCGCGAATTGACAACTGTGAGACTGACGCCGTTAACACTTACAGAACCCTTTTCCACCGTTATATAATCGTCCTGTGCCGGCTCATATTCAAAAGTGTAATACCAGCTTCCTTCGGCTTCGCGCACCGAAGTGCAGACTGCAGTCTGGTCAACGTGTCCCTGTACCATGTGACCATCGAGACGGCCGTCGAGGCGCATGCTGCGCTCAAGGTTTACCTTTGAACCCTCGCGGAGCATTCCGAGGTTGCTTTTATCGAGGGTCTCCTTGATGGCGGTAACGGTGTAGCTATTGCCTTCGACCGACACCACAGTAAGGCATACGCCGTTATGCGACACGCTCTGGTCTATCTTCAGCTCGTGTGCAAACGAACAGGTCAGGGTTATGTGGAGGTTCTCCTTTTCGCGTGTCAGTTTTACGACTTTTGCTGCTTCTTCTACTATTCCTGAAAACATGGTTTAATTGTTGATTTGGGGCAAAGATAGGAAAAAAGGTGTCAGGTACCGGGTATCGGGTACCGGGTATCGGG
>CAZMSH010000016.1:9677-15386 GCA_964568875.1 uncultured Rikenellaceae bacterium
ATCAGATACAGCTTTTCCTGGCGGCCATCAACAAACCGGGCCTTTCCATCAATAAAAATTATATTTTCTTCGGAACCAAGGCTTACCCGCTGGTTGCCCCATTCCGGGACCTCGGCTGCAACGCTGAATTCAAGGGCATAGGTTGTGCTGTTATAAAGCTTATGCTCACCGGTTCCCTTCAGAAACTCCTGATTGTCGGTGCGTCCGATAGTCATTCCTGAGCCATGTCCGAAATAATTGACGGGATGAGAATACATGACCGGATTCAAACCTTCGGCCTTGCCCCTGTCGAGGACTGCCTTGAGTATCTCGTTGCCTGTGCGGCCCTCTTTCATCTCCTCAAGGCAGATATCCTGAAACCTCTTGTGTTTTTCGAAGAGCGCCTTCAGCCCTGCAGGTGCATCACTCTCTCCCGGAAGCAGAACATAACCGTTATGCTGCATGTCGGTGGTGAGTCCCATATAGCTGATGCCCACATCGCAGTGGAGAATGTCGCCACGCCTAATTACATTGTCATTGCCATATTTTGCCTGTGCTTCAGGGGAACGCTTTATGCTGAACGACGGGAAAAACCAGTACTCCATATTCATATTCTTGATTCTTTCGGCGGTCCACCAGCGTACATCATCGGCAGTGGTTACATCGGGAGTGATAACTGCGTTGCTGTACATCTCCTTTATCAGGTCATGGGCTATGCCGCAGAGGTGCCTGTAGAAACTCACCTCCCATGGGGTGCGGGTTTCGTACCATCCGATAACGACCTTCTTGGCTGATACCAGGCGGCTGCGGTATTTAGCGTCGAGGGCATTGTAGAGTCTCTCATAGTAAAGGTGCGAGAGTCCGTTTGCATGGCTGAAATCATCAATCACCTCAGGGTCGTAGTTGATGCCGATGCGACGAGGATCAGCCTTGCGGATATAGTCGGCCACAGCGGTGAACTGGGCCTCGGCCCCAGAAGCCCGGTCGGTGAAGATACCCTCGTACATATATCCCGAGGCACCCGGACCGTGCCATGTGGCCGAAAGCTTTTTAAAGCCGTCACGGCTGTCGTGAAATATAAGTATCGACAGGCGGCGGGCATTATCGAGGGGACGGGTGGTGAGGGTGCGATAAACAGGATCCTCGGTATATTCAAAATTGATAATAATCCACATGTCAAGATCTTCGCGACGCATAATTTCAGGAAGAGCATTATCGATCTTCCATTCAAGGTTTTTATTGTATATATCAGCCTGCTGCCTCTGGGTGAGGGTGGGCTTGTCGATATCACGTGTCTGGGCTGCCAATGGCAGAGTCAGACAGGTTATCAGTACTGAGAAAAGAAAATGGTTCTTCATAATCTGAAATTTGAGTGCCTTTAAAACTACTAACTTTCGCCGGAATATTGGTATGAATTGTCAGTGGAAAATTCCGGACATATTATTATGTTGCATGGCTGAACTCAGGATTTTATTTGATATTTGTAACAAAACAGGCACAAGATGGACATCCCGGATCCCAATTTGCAGGAGCAGTTCATTCAATACTCAGAAAAGCATCTGCCGAAATACCTTTTCAAGTACCTGAGACATCCGCTTATCTGGAATACCCTTAACAGGTTATTATGCGCTGAGGAGGTTCTGAGGCTTACAGAACAGCTTAAAGATCAAAAGAGTACCGATCTGCTGAAATCATTGATCGGTTACTGCGGACTGGAGTATGAATGTGTAAACAGTGACAGAATCCCTGCAGAGGGCAGAATCCTCGTCGTGGCAAACCATCCTCTTGGCGGAGCAGACTGGCTCCTGGCTCTGATGTGTGTAAGAAATATACGCAGCGATGTCAGAGTAGTGATCAACAAGCATGTTTACACTCTCCTGGCAAATATGAGTGACCTGTTAATTCCCATTGACACTCATGCAGATTCAAACCAGGAGACTCGAAGAACAATAGGAGAGTGCCTTGAGAGAGAGGAGGCAGTAGTAATTTTTCCTGCGGGCAGCGTATCAAGAATGACCCTCAGGGGTATCAGAGACAGGCAATGGAAAAAGGGAGTCGTGCATTTCTCACGTGACTATAATACCGATATCCTGCCTCTGTATATCAGGGGAAGGCTCAGGCGTAGTTTCTATTTCTATCCCAGACGTTTGCGTCGCATATTGTTGCTGCGCAACTTACTGCATGCAACGCCCAAAGGCATCAGGCTTATTGCCGGAACCAGGATATCCTCAAGCGAGTTAAAGGAAGAACCCGACCTGGCCGTAGCTGCAGCCAGGTTAAAATCAGCTGTATATCAGATTGGTAAACATCACTAAGGTGTCTTATTCTCATTCACAATTAAGGCTTTCAGCAACGTCAGTTCCTGCTTCAGGCTGGCAACCTCATCGGTAATAAGCTTCATTTGTCCGGCATCTGACTGTTTTGCCTTCAGGGCTTCAATCTCAGCCTGCTGACGTTCAATAACAGCCTGCTGCTCTTTTATTGCCTCAACGAGAACTGCCGTCATTTCAGAGTAGTTAATACCCTTGTATCCGTCAACCGGATTAATAAATACAAGTTCAGGAAGGACCTTTTCCACCTCCTGGGCGATAAAACCTAAATGTTGTGATTGCTCACTGCTTTCAATCCACCGGTACGACACACCTCTGAGCCCCATTACTGAAGAAAGAGCGTTACTGACTGGCGCTATATCGGTTTTTAGCCTGACATCAGAACTTGAATGGCGCAGTTCTCCTTCAGCATTTATAAAGAGTGTGTTGATGCCACCTCCTGAAGGCACGCCCCTGAACCTGGCATTTCCATTTACATCGAGCATTACGGGTTCAGCAGCATCCATGCCTATAATAACATTACCGTCTGGTCTGATATTCAGATAATCCCTCCAGTCAACCCCGTTACCGTCGTGGTACTTGACAGAAAAATCATTGAACAGGGCATGGTTTATCTCCCAGTACTGTACTTTAAGTTCCTCCTGGGCCATTAGTTTTATCTGGGCAAAGTTATGTGATGCGGTCCCTTTTATTGCAAAAACACCACAGCCATCACCACTATTTACTGAAAGATTGGCAAAATCTATCGGGTTACCCCCGATTCCGACGCCGGCATTAAGCCGCAACAATCTTTTGTCAAAATCTCCCCATATCAATGCTCCTGTGGAGTCGCGGTCGGAATTTTCAATGTATAACTTATGTGAACCAGGTTCATTTGCTCCGGCAAAATTTCCCAGGAAAAGGTTGTAATTACCACTATTGTTAAAACCTGCATCCAATCCCAGGAACACATTGCCGGTTCCTTCTGAGTACCTGCCGGCTCCGGCGCCTATGATAGTGTTATTATCACCCAAAATTTTATCAGCAGCGGCCCAACCTCCGACAATTGTATTTGCGGTTCCCTCAGTGTTGTTCTGACCTGCGTGTATCCCCACGAATACATTCATCTCTCCCGTAGTATTATTGCCGCCACTATATGTCCCTATAAAAGTGTTTCCTACTGCAGTGGTATTTGATTCTCCGCTTACATTACCTATGAATACGTTTTCGAATCCTGTTGTGTTGTTTTTTCCACTCAGATTTCCCAGGAAGACATTATGAAAACCCGATGTATTCTCAAATCCGGTTTCATTTCCTACAAACACATTCGAATTCCCTGTCTTATTATTAAATCCGCTATGGTTACCCATAAAAACATTTGCATAGGAGAGTACGTTGCTGAATCCGGCCTCAAAACCGATAAAGACATTTTCATTGCCTGCCACACTGTTATATCCTGCTCCGTTACCAATAAAAACATTTGAGAAACTGTCTTCTTCTGACAGATTATGGTTGAATCCGCTGAAAGCACCGATAAGGACATTCTTATGGCTTTTAAAAGCATTATAACCGGTATTGTCCCCAATAAAGACATTTCCAAAGTCGCCGTCGAACATATAGCCTGCATTAATGCCAAGGAAAGTGTTCGAAAAGCCCGTCTTGTTGGAAAAACCGGTACTTGCTCCCAGGAAGGTATTGGCACTCCCGTCGTAGGTGTTCTTACCTGCTTCGAATCCCACGAAAACATTTCCCCAGGTACTTACCGTACCGAAGCCGCTGTTATTGCCAATGTAAATGTTTTCCTCACCGTTGGTATGGTTATACCCGGCCAGGGTTCCGATAAAAATATTATTGGTACCGCTTGTATTGTTTGCCCCGCTTTTGTTGCCTATAAATACGTTGGAGCTGCCGCCAGTGTTTTTTAATCCGGTACCGGTGCCGATGAAAGCATTATTATTACCGGTGAGGTTTGAATAGCCTGTCGAGTCACCGACAAAGGTGTTGTTGCTTCCAATCGTGTTCGAAAATCCCGAAAAGCTTCCCATAAATGAATTGAGTACACCATCGGTATTTGAACTGCCTGCCAGGTATCCCAGGAAGGTATTGTAATTCCCGTCGGTATTGCTATGGCCGGTCTTATATCCCAGGAAAAGGTTTCCCGACCCGTAGCGGTTCATATAGCCGCTCTGGTATCCTAAAAAGGAGTTGCTGGAACCGGAAATCAGATTATAGCCGCTCTCATATCCTATGGTAGCATTATAGCGACCTCCGGCTAAAAACTGACCACTGTTATGACCTATGAAATAGTTGTCAGGTGTCAGGCTCAGATAATTAGAGGTCAGTGTTTTGCTGCTCCCGTCACCGTTTTTTGACTCCTCCATGCTTCCAATGGCAAAGCCTCCCTTTACCGGCTTGCCTTCCTTATTTTCCGCTATATACATTCTGATGCTGTCGCGGGTGACCCGCATAAACTCCTGGTTGCTGGCTTTGCTCTCTTCCATGCTGCCTATGGCGAAGCCGCCCTTAACAGGCTTCCCCAGGAGGTCTTCGTAAAGATAAATCCTTACCGAATCGCGGTTCACAATGAATAGGTCGGCGGGTTCCTGCTTTGACTCCTCCATGCTGCCGATGGCAAAACCACCCTTGACAGCTTTGTTTTCGCCGTCGCCTACATATATACGTACGCCTTCATTGTAGACGGCAAAGACCGTCTGTCCGTTTTTGTTTTTGACCTCGAACAGGGCCTCATCGTTTGCTGCTGCCTCTCCGGCAACTTCGAGTTTTTTCAAAGTGCCGGTCAGATCGCCTGCTGCCATGGCGTAAGGCACGCTCCACAGACGTGATGCCCCCATTGTCTTCCATCCACCATGGTCGATATCAATGCGTATGAACTTCGGTAACACGCTCCAGTCAATTTCAGCGAAGGAGGCTGCGGTTCCCGCCTGCCTGGCGCCTTTACCAATTATGAGTGAAAAGAACCCCGTGGCGTTTGTGGTAACGGAGGAGTGCAGCTCCTGCCAGAAAAGGGTGCCGCCGAGGGAGTCAGACTCAATGGAGATGCGTACGGGCAAATCAGCATTACGAATCGGCACACCAGCATCATCGAAGGCCACGGCCTGGTATGTGAAGCCCTGCGGGATCTGGCTGAGGGCAGGGGGCGCGGTGATCAGGGTAAAGAATGCTATAATAAACAGTATTCTCAACAGCAAGCAGTGTCTGTCCGCAAAGCGGATAGCCATTTGTGGAAGAATAATTGCTTTCATTTGACGATGTGTTTGGTTTGGCTTGAAATCTTTAACTTATTCAATATGAAAAGTTAAGAAACCAATTAACACAAGACAAATTTTTTTGACGAACGCCCTGCTCAATGCACTCTGTACCGTTCCGGCGGTGACAAAGAGAGGGTGGTAATTGATATTAC
>CAZMSH010000016.1:15486-21718 GCA_964568875.1 uncultured Rikenellaceae bacterium
GGGGTGCGATTGTATTTCAATAAAATCAGTTGATGATCTCGTTGCGCAGCTGGGCAACGTAGTCTCGGATATTGTTAAGGGTCTGGACGGTTACGGTCATTTCAGAGCCGCTTGAGACTAGCGTCTGTCTGACAGTGTCAATCTCAAGGTCGCCTGTCCGGAAGTAAATATCAAAAGTGTCGAAGTAGCGCTTCAGGAACAGCAGTTTCTTGGTATAGAATACTACCATAGGGTCGTCGTAGTAGTTCTTCATCAGGCTGAGCAGTGAGTTAAGGGTATACTTCTGCTCGGCAATCTTCTGCACCACTTCAGGGTCTGGATTTGTCTCGTCGTAGGTAAGGCTGGTGGCCAGATAGAGAGCTTCAATCCATCCCCCCATAAGCATCAGCCCTACAGTTCCTTCCCTGCCGTCATTACGCAGATGATCCTCTATCTTCTTATATGCCTGGTTCATTATTACCATTATTGAATCAGGATCATCCATATCTGTCTCAACACGACGGATAGGCTCAGTGATATAGGATTCGGGTATTCCCAGCCTGCCGGCGAGCTTGCGAACCGTCAGCATATAATTGAACATATCCTGATTCTTCCGGAAGATTTTCAGATAGCCCAGATCAACACCATAAACGCCCAGGTTAAGGGCAGTCTTGAAACTGCTGAGGTAGTTCTCGGCATTGATTACCGGATTCAGCGAAGCTTCATCATACGGTATTCCAAGCCTGTTGAAAATGTTGCATACCTCTACCGGAGTAAGCAGGCCATAGAAAATCTCTCTTTTTTCGGGCGGAACCGGTTCTTCCGGTACCTGCTGCATTTTATAGGTAGAAAAGGAAGGTACAAAAGGCTCTGTATCCCTGCTCTTTCTGCCACAAGAGCCGGCTGTTACGAACACGATCACCGTAATAACAATTGCTAAACCCCTTAATCTCATTTGCAAACGACCCTTTTCTGTTTACGGGTAATAAAAGTAATAAAAAATTACATACCGCAGCAAATTATCACAGCACAATGCGTTTGCCAAGGTTCATCGAAATTCCGTTCAGCACCTTGTTGAGAGTTGTTATCTGCTTCTGCAACCGACCCACCATCTCCATATCACCGGCCTCTGATGCTGTTCTGATCTCTTCAAGCAAACCGGCTCTCCTCTCCTTTATCTTGTCACTCTTAAACTTAAGTACAGACTCAGGCACCAGCTCCTTCAGCATCCTGTCCTCCGACTCAACATACGACTGGCGCAACTGCCATATCCGTGCAAGCTCGTACGATTCGGCAAGCAGATCGACCGAAAGTTTCGAAATCTCCGGATCGGGGTGCCTCACAAAATGCTGATCGCCAGGAAATATTCCCTGTTCAACATGAAATTTATACTCATTGAAAACCTCGCCAAACACCTTGTCAGAGAAACTCAGCTCATCGCTGACAATCTCATGCACAATAAAATCAGCAACCGTCATAACAACCATGGTTCCCTCAACCTCCTTTTCCCCGTAAACCTCTGCACCGTATTTCAACAGCAGCCGCACCAATGCTTTTTCGGAATAGTATGACGACGCCTCCTTTATCTCAGGCTTCTGCGGAACACGGGGCGTAGCAATCTGCAGATCGTGCGCGTCGGGATAGCGGTTTCTGTCACGGAATTGCTGCTGCCTCAGCAACTTGGTTACTTCGTTGTAGAGGACATCTTCGCTAAGGCCCATAATAGAGCTGCACTCCTTGATGAAAACCGTCCGGTTGATCAGCTCGGGGATGACAGCGATGCTCCTGACAATGTCACGAATAGCTTCTGCCCTTCTTACCGGATCGCCGCCGGAATCCTTCAACAGCAATTCAGCCTTGAACCGTATGAAATCGGTTTCATTGTCTGCCAGAAATTTCCTGAACTCTGTGACACTGAGTTTCTTTGACAATGAGTCTGGGTCCTCACCCTCAGGAAGCAACACAATGCGCACATTCATGCCCTCCTCGAGAACCAGGTCTATACCCCTCAGAGATGCTTTGATTCCAGCCTCGTCGCCATCATATAATATAGTAATATTCTGGGTGAAACGCTTAATCAGCCTTACCTGCTCCTGTGTAAGGGCCGTTCCCGAAGAGGCGACAACATTCTCAATGCCAGACTCATGCACAGACAATACATCTGTATAGCCTTCAACGAGATAGCATTTATCATGCTGTACTATGGCCTTTCGTGCCTGGTAAATACCGTAGAGTATCTTACTCTTGTGGTATATGTCTGACTCCGGTGAATTAAGGTATTTTGCAGCCTTTGCATCAGAACGCAGCACGCGACCGCCGAAACCGAGTACCTGTCCCGATAATGAATGGATAGGGAATATTATACGTCCGAAAAACCTGTCGAATATCCTCTCCTCCTTCTCAATTGACAAGCCTGTCTTAACCAGGTACTCCTTCCTGTACCCGTCGGCAATTGCAGCAGAGGTGAGGGCATCATATTTTTCAGGACTGTACCCCACTTCAAACTTCTTCAGAATATCATCACGAAAACCCCGCTGTGTAAAATATGCCAGTCCGACCGATATACCTTCATCGCTATGAAACAACCACTCCGAAAATTTCCGCGAGGCATAAGCTGTCAGTACCATCATGCTCTCGCGTTCCGTCTGCCTTTGCTTCTCCTCTGTTGTTATCTCCCTCTCCTGTATCTCAATATTGTACTTTCTGGCCAGGTAACGTAATGCTTCAGGATAACTAAGGTGCTCATGCTCCATTATGAAATTAACCGAGTTGCCTCCCATGCCACAGCCGAAGCATTTGAATATACCCTTTGCCGGTGACACTGTGAACGAAGGTGTCTTTTCATTGTGGAACGGACAAAGGCCGAGATAATTGACACCTCTTTTTTTAAGGGTGACAAACTCCTGTACCACATCAATTATCTGTGCAGCATCGAGAATACGATCTACGGTGTAGTGATCAATCATACATCAAAGATATGTATTCACGGTTAACGGTGGACGGGAAACGGTAAACGGATTTAGCTAATTTTTGAAAAGATTTGATTTTTATGTGGTTAGGGTGGGGCGGTGCGGGTTGCAGGTTGCGAGTTGCGGGGTGCGGGTTGCGGGTTGCGAGTTGCGAGTTGCGGGGTGCGGGTGCGGGTTGCGGTTACCGTCTACCGTATTTTTCCTATTTTTGAAACAATTTGATATTTATCTGGTTAAAGGTTAGAGGTTATTATGAAGAGACTTGTTGTATTGTCGGGGGCAGGGATGAGTGCCGAAAGCGGAATAAGGACGTTCCGCGAAATGGGTGGATTATGGGAAGAGTACGATGTTACCGAAGTGGCCACACCAATGGCATGGCACAAGAACATGGAGCTGGTGCTGCGTTTCTATAATGAACGTCGCCGGCAGCTTTTTACATGTGAGCCTAATGAAGGACATTATGGACTGGCAAACCTGGAAAAGAGATTTGATGTTCACATAATTACGCAGAATGTAGACAACCTTCATGAACGTGCCGGCAGCACAAAAATTCTTCACTTGCACGGAGAGCTTACCAAAGCCAGAAGCACGGCTGATCCGACTCTCATTTACGAAATAGGTGATCGCGACATCAGTATAGGAGACAAGTGCGAGAAGGGGAGTCAGCTGCGGCCCCATATAGTATGGTTCGGAGAGCAGGTGCCCGCAATGGAGGAGGCTGCAAGAATAGCCTCGGAAGCTGATATATTCATGGTTATCGGGACTTCCCTGAATGTGTACCCGGCAGCCGGACTGGTTTCATACGCACCTTCAAAAGCATCGGTGTGGGTTATCGATCCGGAGCATGTGATAGTGCCTGTAAGCAGGCGTTATGAGATTATCAGAAAGGGGGCTTCGGAAGGGGTAAAGGTGTTTTCGGAAAGGATAGCTGATTTCTGACTTTCTCCTTTTAAGTCGAGTACCGGGTCAATGGCCTCGGTTCTGATATCAGATGGAAGGGTAGACGATTTGAGATATAAGATTTACGATTTAGGATTTAAGATTTAAGGTTTAGGGTTTAGGGTTTAGGGTTTAGGATTTAAGACTTTATATAGTATACAAGGATAAAGGATAATGGATAGAGGATACAGAATATAAGAGATGCATCCGGTCAGGTTAAGATTTAATTGAAATATGAATAAAAGAAAGATAATACTAGCAGTAACAGGGGCGAGCGGAGCAATATATGCAAAGCTTCTGCTTAACAAGCTATTGAACGCGGAGAGCAGGCGGAGCGAAGCGGAGTCCCGCACAGAAGGTCGGGAGAGCAGTAAGCAGGGTGCAGAGATTGCAGTTATTTTTTCTGATAATGCCAGGGAGATATGGGAATATGAACTTGGCAGCGGATTCGAGGTCCCTGAGGGCGTTACTCTGTTCAAAAACAACGATTTCTATGCTCCCTTTGCATCAGGTTCGTCTGATTGGGACACCATGATTATCTGTCCGGCTTCTATGGGTATTATAGGCCGCATAGCTGGCGGCATAAGTAACGACCTGATCACCAGGGCCGCCGATGTTATGCTAAAAGAACGTCGAAGAATGATAGTAGTGCCGCGCGAAACACCCTACAGCCTTATACATATAAACAACATTAAAGTAATAACAGAGGCGGGCGGAATAGTTTGTCCTGCCACCCCTTCATTTTACCACAAGCCTTTAACTATTGAAGATCTGGCATTAACGGTTGTAGAGAGAATTCTTGATCTTGCCGGAATAGAAGGTGAACGTAAAAGATGGCAAACACCCGGTTAAAACATTACGGCAGTGACCCTACCTCTCAGGCAGTACTGTCAAGATTGTTAATTTTCAATAATTTACGGTACTCTGACATAGAGATTTTCTCAGCCGTCAGGAATGCACGGTAGAGTGATGTCGGGGAACCGAATCCTCCAATATCAGCCAGGTCGTCAGCCGGATAGTTTGGATTTTCATCCAGCAGCCTTTTTATGTAGGCAATCCTGTACCGGTTTACGAATGCCGAGAAGGTTAGCCCGAAGTCCCTGTTAATAATACGTGACACATAAGTTCTGTTGGTACCAAGTTTTTCAGCTACATCCCATATTGTAAGATCCTTGTCCAGAAAGGCATTCCTGTTCTCAAAGAAGGCTATCAGTTCTTCCTTAAGCTTTGGAGGTATTCTGGCATCGATTGCCTCTGGCGGATCTGAAGTTTCATTTGACTCGCGCACAATTACCTGCTTCTGATAATTACCCAATGCACCCAGAGAAAACAATACCACTGAGAAAATAATTGACGGAAAGAGCAGCCTGAGCGGACTATCAACGAACGATGTCCGTCCTATGACGGTAAGAGCCGAGCTGGCCAAAACAGAAAGGAAGAGAGTAATATTAAATATCTGCACCCACCGTACCGTCATTTTTTCTGTCGATGAATACCTGTCACGCAACATCTTGTGATGCCTTATAATAATTGTGGTAATCAGATATGCATAGACCAGTGCCTGACCGATAAATATGATGCGTTCAAGATTAAGTATAAGCTGCATATACCTTAACTCGGGTTCTCCCGAACTTACCCCGTACAGTACCTCTGATATGAAATAATAATCCTTCTCATATTCCATCATTATATATCCTGCTGCCAAAGCAACAAAAACAAAAACGGGAGCCACAAAATACCTGTAGTGTTTACGAAAAGACAATTTTTCGTCGGCAACCAGCAATCTTGCGTAGATGTAAAACATCGGGTACAGAGAAAGGCTTGCGAGGTGATAGAAGCAATCAAGCCATATATAAATGTCATACATCTTTTCAAAAAAGAAGAAATGAGACAGGTAGTTCACAAAAGCAACTATCATAAGTTTTCCAAGAAAACTTCTGGCCCTGTTTCTTTCATCTCCGGGGATGTGAAGTACTATCGCCCAAAAAAAGGCAACGTAAACCGGATTCAGTAAGAATATTGTAATTGCCAGCTTTTCCAAATCAGGTTTGTTAATTTAACTTTCGTTGTTAAGATAGTAATTTTTTGAATATTCATTGCTATTAAAACCACTACGCATATTAATACCCTCATAATGAGTCAAATTGTCTTTTTCCATAATTGAGATACCTGTCCTTTGACAGGAAAGTTTTTACCTTTTGAAAAAACATTTTTACCTTTTGAAACTCCAAACCCAACCTTTCAATCTATTTTTGATCCGTAACAACGATTTCATTTTTTTCAATTCCCCTTTCTCTCTGTGGGCGGCACATGGGTATCCTAACCCAGGCCGCTCACTTCTTTTG
>CAZMSH010000016.1:21818-31572 GCA_964568875.1 uncultured Rikenellaceae bacterium
GTGCTCCCGGACGGTACTCTCTGACAAGTTGCTTTGTTACATCGTCATATGTGAATGCCACGGGGGTAAGTCTGTTTTCGGCAAAATTCCTTATCTGATCGCTGTAATATGGTGAGTCCTCACGGTTGCTTTGTCCGTATGCCAGCACCGAGTATGCTCTTGGAATATCGGTAAATTCAACAGCGATTATCCAGCCATCTCCTCCGTTGGCCTCTCTTTTCATTCTATCACTGCGGTGCCTGGTAAAGTTAACCACTCTGAAGCAGCCCGGAAGACCGCTGCCACCACCGACAGGCACATCGACATCTCCTCTCACCGCCCTGTGCACCTCACCCCAGAGAAGGTCCCACTTACCATACAACCTTTCTGTTTCCGCGACAGCCCACCTGAAAGATTTCACGGCACGATCAAAATCTGCCAGTCCTGACGGCGTTGCCATTGGCTCATCATACGACCAGGGTTTTCTGAAGAGTTTTTCAGGGGTTGCTGCATAACCCACTGATGCTGGTGATCCGGGAACCCTTACGCTGTCTGCAGTAGCAACATACCTGTCCCACCACGTCTCAAACAATAGTCCCCCACGGCTTGATACTGAAACACTATTATCCCATTCCCTTATCATTTCAAGGGCTTCGGCAACCTCACCCTCAGGCATGTCGTCTTCCAACGCAGTAATAAGATCATCCTTGACCCTGTCTGCCAGTATCATTCGCATACTGTGCTTCATCTCCACTATCTCCCCGAGAGAAAACCGCTGTTCATTATGCAGCAGTTCGAGAGAGTGCTGGCTGCGAAGCCTCAGGCGTGGTTCAGGAAAATATGAAGGAAATCTTTCCGGAGGCAGGGGCTCATTAAGGTTTGTAAGGTGGAACGGATCGTTTTCATTTCTTACATAACCACCGGCAGGATTCTTCAGCATCGGCAGTTCTTCCCACGGAACAATGTCATGCCACATCTGCTCTGCCCTCTCCACATGTACGGCCACAGTGTCGGCAACAGGATCATGGGGCCTGACAGGTATAGTAGCGTTCCAGACATAATATATATTGCCGTCTCCATCGGCATATGTAAGATTCGAATTTACCTTTGCCCTCATCTTCATTGCCTCTTCCCACTGCTCAAAGTTCTGTGCCTTCATCATTTTCAGGAACTGTTCACCGCTACGGTATTCGCCGTCGCCCGCAGACTTAATGATAAAGAGTGTATCGTTATCCCTGTATATCACGGGCCCCCAGGGTGTCGAATAGAAATGCCTTGTCGCGGCAGCCAGTTTTTTCCCCGTTTTATATCTCACCTCTATAGTTTCCCTTTTAACCGGCACTGATTCACCATCAACTATTATAGCAAGTGAATCGGTATTATCGACTGAAAAAGAGTATATGTCATCCAGATCGGGGGCGTTATTGGTGGTAGCAAATCCAAGCCGTTCATTAAACCCTCCAATTATTCCAAGTCCGTAGCCTACCCTGAAGTCTCCATAGAAGTTAAGCTTGCCGGGAACAACTATATGTGCTTCATAGTAACCTGCCGTCCATGAAAGATGCGGATTGCGCAACAAAATTGCGCGTCCCTGCCTTGTGCGGTCAGGACTGAGGGCCCAGGCGTTGGAGCCATCTTCTGGTCCGGGAACATATTCAGAAGTATCATCATCAATGGGTATGACCCACCTTGTATCATTATCTGAAGCAGGTTCAATTACTGAAGCGTCTGTGATTGTCTGCATCTCTCTTTCTCTTTCCCGTATCTCAACAAACCTCCTTACGACAGCGCTGTTTGGAGTAACAATGCTTCGTGCATGAACATCATAGCCTGTAAAAAATGGCCTGACCCAACCTTCAAACTCTTTGCGATTACGGTGAATATACATATTGACACCGGCAGCAAATCCTTCGAGAAAATCCCTGGTGTCACTCCCGAGCATTGGCCATGTTTCAACTGCCCTCAGGTATGACCTCCTGTTTGTGGCATCACTGCCTATTGCCGCCTCAAGCCTGTCGGAATCTATTTCATTGTACATGGTCCACTCACCACGAGCTCTCAACAGCTGTTCTGCGACAGTTACACCATAATCTTCAACCTGCGCCCACCCCAGAGCAAAACCTGCAGCCTTTATATTATCAGCATAAATATGAGGAATTCCATATTCAGTTCGTCTGATGACTACTTCCCCTGCTAGATGGGATATACTCCTCAGATAAGAATTCTGTTCTGCCCGCGAGCCTGTCTGGTGACTAAGTATACCACACGAGAACAACAGCACGGAAATTACTGATGCGATAATGATTTTCTTCATGACAATGTGTTTTTACAATTATTTCCCCTCCTTCGCAGGGAAGGTTTAAAATTGTTAAAAAAAGTTTGGTTTTCCTATTGGCTTTAAACCGGGCTTCCGTCAAATTTGCTTAAGTTTGAATAACATTTATCCTGCAAAACAGAAACGCAATGAATTACCGGACCTCATCAATCCTTCTGTCAGCATTGGCAGTATTTATATTATTGCAAACCACAAGCTGCAACAGGCGGGGAGCCTCAGAACAAGCAGCCGATACCGTAACCATGTATCCGGAAATGCCTCCAGACGCAGGCTTTGCAGAATACATAGCTTCCTATACTTCCGGGGTTATACCCTCCAACGGCAATATTGAAATACATTTTGTCCCGGAATTTGCTGCATCCATTTCAAAAGAGAAGAGTGGTAACCTCTTCTACTTCAATCCTGCAATAAAGGGAACAACAGAGTGGGCCGACGACTTCACTATTATTTTCAAGCCTGCCAGGCCTCTGACTCCGGGTACCATCTACACCGGCAGTTTCAACCTTGGCCGCCTTGGCGATGTAGCAGACAGGCTGAAAGCATTCCCCTTCCGCATAGAGACGCTCAAGCGCGATTTCAGGGTTTCGGTAACCGGCCTTGAAGCCGAAATGCCCGGTGGAAAGACATACACCATAAGAGGTGAACTTATAACCTCAGACTTCATGCCCGGCAACGAAGTGGAGCAGCTGCTTACGGTCAGGGCCGGAAGGATTGACCTACCAGTTACCTGGGACCATCCGGAAACCTCCAACAATCATATATTCACGGCAAAGGGCATTGAGCGCCTTAAAGAAGAGCAGGAGGTTATAATTGAATGGGATGGTAACAGGGCAGGCATAAAGGAAAAGGGATCAACGACAGTGACCATTCCGGCCATCAGCGACTTCAAACTTGTGAGCGCCAGTGTCATTGCCGACGAGACGCAGCGTTTTGAGCTGGTATTTTCCGACCCTGTCGATCCGTCACAGGAACTCGACGGCCTCATATGGCTTGAGCCGCGTCGTGCCCTGGCATTTGCCAGTGCAGGCAATCTTGTCACCGCCTACCCTGTCGATCACCTGCAGGGAGAAGTGAAACTTAATGTTGAGAGTTCAATACGCAATGACAGCGGCAGACAACTGGGCACATCAAGCAGTCACAGCTTCAATTTCACGATAATAAATCCGGGCCTGAGGGCTGTAGGCGAAGGCGTCATCGTACCTGCCTCGGCCGGACTTATCTTTCCGTTCCGCGCTGCCAACCTGCGTGCGGCAGACCTAACCATAATCAAAATTTACAATAACAATATTCCCTACTTCCTGCAAATGAACGATCTCGCAGGGTCAGATTACCTACGGCAGTACGGACGGCCTGTATACCGTGGTCGCGTCGATCTGATCACAAATCCCTCCATAAACTCCAATACCTGGAACCTCTTCACCATAAACATTTCTGATTATGTTTCGGTGGAACCGGGGGCCATCTACAGGGTTGAGCTAGGCATGCGCAGATCCTATTCCATGCTTGCATGCCAGGGCACTTCTCCCGACAGCAAGTACGAAGAAGCTCTCGAAAGGCTTGGCGAATCGGGATACTGGGACAGTCCGGGTGAATACTGGGGCACTGAAGAATCTTCATTATTCTACCAGTATGCCTACGACTGGCGCGAACGTGAAAATCCGTGTTCCGACGCATACTACGATCCTGACAAAAAGCTGCGCCGTAACCTGCTGGCTACCAATATAGGTATCATAGCCAAACAGGGAGGTGACAACCAGCTTAATGTTATTACCAGTGATATCATTACTGCCGGGCCAATGGCTGATGTAAAGATAGAAGTCTACGACCTTCAGATGCAGCTTATAGGGTCGGCAACGAGTGACAGGGATGGCTTCGCTTCACTGCCTGTTGTTCGCAAGCCCTTTCTGCTTGTAGCCTCAACAGCTACTGATAAAAACTACCTGCGACTTAACGATGGCTCATCGTTATCACTGAGTTCATTCGACATAGCAGGCAGCACCCCTGAGGAGGGTCTTAAAGCTTACATATACGGGGAAAGAGATGTATGGCGTCCGGGCGATTCCATATTTCTTTCCATGTTCGTGAAGGAGATGAACCTCGATATTCCGCAGGACCATCCGGTACAGTTCGAGCTTTTTAATCCGAATGACCAGAGAGTTGATTTTCAGGTACAGACAATAGGAGGAAGAAACCTGCTTACCTTCATCACGCGAACGTCTGAAGATGCCATGACCGGAAACTACAGGGCCGTGGTTCGCATCGGGGGAGCCTCCTTCACCAAAAGGCTGCGCATCGAGACCGTCAAGCCCAACAGGCTTAAAATTAATCTCACCTTTGACAGTGAAATACTTGGCGGCGACAAGAAGGAGAACAGAGCAGACCTTAACGCCCGCTGGCTGAGTGGCGCCGTCTCAGGAAACCTGAAAAGCACAGTCGAAATGCTGATGCGTCCTGCCAGAACCACCTTCGACGGGTACAGCCAGTACAACTTCGACTGTCCTGTCACTACATTTTACTCAGAGACACAGACAGTTTTCGACGGCAGCATAGATGACAACGGCGATGCTGCCTTCAGGGTAAGCCCCGGTTCCGGCATAAAATCAGCCGGTATGCTGAATGCTCAGTTCACAACGAGGGTATTCGAGAAGGGTGGAGACGCAAGCATTACCCAAACAACTGTCAGGTATGCTCCTTATCCGGTATTTGTAGGTATCAATTTTCCGGGATTAAGGGGCAGCAGCCGCATGCTTTTCACCGATGCTGACAATGAAATAAGGCTGGTGACGGTTAACCATCTTGGCAAGCCTGTCAAATCGGAGGTTGAGGTTAAGATATTCAAGCTGTCGTACCGCTGGTGGTGGGAGTCGGGCGAAGAACAGCTCGGATACTATGTTTCCGGCAACTATTACAAACCTGTCTTCACGGAAAAGATCACCACTTCGTCAAACGGAGAGGGAAAGGTTAATTTCACTATACCGAAGAAAGAGTGGGGACGCTACTTTATAAGAGCCTCTGCTCCCGGCGGCCACGGTACAGGAAGGATTCTGCTGGTCGACTGGCCCTGGGATTACGGCATGAAAGAGGGTGGAGGCTCAGGAGCAACTGTACTGGCGCTGACAACAGACAAAGAGAAATATGCACCCGGTGACAACATACAGGTTTCATTCCCGTCTCCCGGGGGGGCAAAGGCAATCGTCACCATGGAAAATGCCTCTGGTGTAATCGACCGCTTCAGGGTTGATACCAAAGCTCCTGCCACTACGGTAAACATAAAGGCCACTCCTGGAATGGCCCCAAACATATATGTATATATTTCTGTGATACAACAGCACGCACAGACCAGCAACGACATGCCGGTACGCCTTTATGGGGTGGTGCCGGTAATGGTTGAGGACCCGGGCACACGACTGCAGCCTGTTATTACCATGGCCGATGAAGTAAGATCGGAACGTATGTTCGAAGTAAAAGTCAGTGAGTCGGCAAATAAGGCCATGAGTTATACCCTGGCAGTTGTGGATGAGGGTCTTCTTGATCTTACCGGGTTCAGGACACCCAATGCATGGGACTATTTCTATGCCCGTGAGGCCCTGGGGGTAAGGACCTGGGATATTTATGATTATGTTCTGGGAGCCTTTGGAGGCAAGCTGGAGAAGATATTCGCCATTGGTGGTGACGAGGCGCTTCCCGACCGGTCAGGACAAAAAGTCAATCGTTTCAGGCCGGTGGTAAGGTTTATAGGGCCGGTAAGACTTGAAGCAGGAAGGACTAATACTCATAGTATTTCGATGCCCAGGTACACCGGCGCAGTGCGTGTAATGGTGGTAGGAGGAAGTTCCAGGGCTTACGGGTCGGCAGAAAAATCTGTGTTTGTCCGTGATCCCCTGATGCTGCTGGCCACAGCACCAAGGGTGCTTAGTCCGGGCGAAGAGGTATCGCTGCCGGTGACTCTGTTTGTTCAGGACGAGAAGATACGTAATGTCACGCTTACTGCTTCAGGCAATGAAATGATAACCTTTGCCGGTAGTAAGCAGGAAGTACCGGTCAAGGGCATCGGAGAACAGGATGTTGAATTTACCTTTACCGTGGCCGACAGGCAGGGAAAGGGCGAAATAAGGGTTATAGCTGAAGGCGGAGGAGAAAGGGCTGAATATACAATTGAGATTGAAGTACGAAGTCCCAATCCGCCTGAGACCAGGTCGGAGATTGCGGTTATCAAACCAGGAGAAAAGTATCAGAAGAACTTCTCTCCATTCGGTCTTGAAGGAACCAACAGCGCTGTGGTTGAGGTTTCTGCACTGCCATCGGTGAACCTGGAGAAGAGGCTGCAATACCTTACCGGCTATCCCCACGGATGCACGGAACAGATAACCTCGGCAGCATTTCCGCAGCTATATCTGAAAGATCTTTACGGCGACAAGCCTGAGATAATGAATACGACGATAAAGAACGTACAGCAGGCTATCCATCTGATTGTGTCGCGGCAGATGGCCGGCGGCGGGCTGGCCATGTGGCCCGGGTCGTCATACCAGCCCGATGCGTGGATAACCTCGTACGCAGGGCATTTTATGACTGAAGCCAGCCGTAAGGGATATAATATTCCATCAGGATTCATGAGCCGGTGGACAAATTACCAGAGGCGCGAGGCCCAGCAATGGAGATGGGACCCCAAATATAAGGAGACCGCGACAGCACAGGCTTACCGTTTGTATACCCTGGCGCTGGCAGGTGCTCCTGAAAGAGGGGCGATGAACAGGCTGCGGGAGACTACCGGAATACCAAAGCTGGCGGGGTGGTTACTGGCCGGGGCCTATGCCGTATCGGGTCGCCCCGAAGCGGCAACCGGACTGGTCGATGTCAGGTCGACGAATACCGAAGAGGAGTACATGTATTACTATTATGGTGGCGCGGTACGAGACCGTGCTGTAATTCTTCATACGCTGCTCCTGCTTAAACAGGAGGAACAGGCCATGATGGTGCTGAGAGATCTGTGCGATGACCTTTCAGGGCAGGGCTGGTACAGTACCCAGTCTACGGCATGGGGACTGTTTGCCTATATGAAGTATGTTGAGGCTTATGGAGGAAAAGCAGGTGACGAGGCCAGGTTTACAGTTACGTTTAACGGCAACAGGAGCCGGCAGAGTCTCACCGGCAGCCGGGTCTTTAACCAGGTGGCTGATCCCCTCGGTTCCGCCAATACCCTGCTTGTGGAGAATGAATCGGAGGTGCCACTGTATGTTAACCTGGTGATGAAAGGAACACCACAGGCCGGAGATGAAACAGCAGCCTCAAGGAATATGACGATGAGGGTGGAGTATACCGATATGGAGAGCAGGGTGCTGGATCACAGGGAGTTAAAGCAGGGGACTGATTTTATGATGGTGATGCGTATCACTAACAATTCTTTCAGGACAATTGACAATGTGGCGCTGAGCCAGATGGTGCCGTCGGGGTGGGAGATTCGTAACACCCGGCTGTTTGAGGCAGAGACGCCGGTGAAGGAGAGTGCTTTTGACTACCGCGATTTTCGCGATGACAGGCTTTACACCTATTTTACCCTGAAAGCAGGAGAGACAAAGACTTTCGTGGCATTGCTGAATGCATCATATGCCGGTGACTATTACCAGCCGGCAGTGTGGTGCGAGGCTATGTATGACGCGAACTACTATGCACGTATTCCGGGAGGTAACGTGAAAGTAGTCAGGTAAGTATTTTCATAATACTCCCTTAACGCCTTACAAGCCATTAAAGGCCATTACGCAACGCCTGAAAAATACCATGTTGCTATCGAGAAGTAGATAATCACTCCGGTGATGTCTGCTATTGAAGTGATGAGGGGTGCACTTGCAGTCGCCGGGTCGAGGCGCAGCCTGGTGAAAATGAATGGCAGTGAAAGGCCGATAAGGCTTCCCACCATTACAGTTGCAACCATTGTAGCTGAGACGACAATTATGATCTCGGGTGATCTGACCGATGCAACAAGAGATACGGCTGCAGCCATGGTTAATCCCAGCAGGAATGAAACCAGTATTTCTCGTCCTACCAGCCTGAACCAGTCAGAAAGCTCAACATCACCTGTGGCCAGGGAGCGTATCATCAGAGTTGCCGATTGAGCTCCTGCGTTTCCTCCGCTGCCAATAAGAAGGGGCAGGAAGAAAATCAGTGAAACCACCGACTGAATGACATTCTCGTAGTGAGCCAGGGCCGCACCGGAAAAGACATTCATGAACACAAGTGTGAAAAGCCAGAAGATTCTCTTTTTATAAACGTAAGCGATTCCGGCCCTTAGAGGATTTACTACGGTATCTTTAAAAGCACCGAACTTGTGGAAGTCCTCGGTGTGCTCCTCCTCCACCACGTCCATCACATCGTCAAACGTGACTATTCCAATAAGGTGCCCTTCGCTGTCAGTAACCGGCAGGGCTATGCGGTCATGATCCTGGAAAACCTTGATGGCAGTCTCCTGGTCATCGAATGCGTTAAGTGCAACAAACCTGTTATCAAGCAGATCAGATATTTTCTGATCTGGTTTTGCAAGAAGTATCTCCCTGATGCGAATATCATCGATAAGATGCCATTCATCATCTATTATATAGATAACATTAAGGGTCTCAGAGTCATGGCCAAATTCCCTTACATGCCTGAGGGTCTGCTCAATTGTATAGTTAGCCTTAACTGCGACATAGTCAGGAGTCATAAGTCTTCCTATACTGTACTCGGGGTAGCCGAGAAGAGTCTGAGCCACCTTGCGCTCTTCAGGTGAAAGTAATAGAATAAGCTTTTGCGACACACTGCCCGGCAGCTCTTCGAGGAAGGCGGTACGGTCGTCAGGATCGAGGTCATTAAGCAGTGATGCAACCCTGCCGGCACTGCGTGCCAGCTGTTCTACAATCTGCTCCTGCTTTTCGTGTGACAGAAGCTGAAAAGTAAGCTTAGCCTGTTTCTTGGAGAGAAGGCGAAAGAGGATGACATCATCCTCGTCGCTTAGCATCTCTATTATTACGGCAATATCAACCGGGTCCATTTCTGCCAGTTCACTGCGCAGTATCTTCCAGTTACGTTGTTTGATTAACTCCTCAAAATTGATTGCTATGTCAACCATTTTGGTGCCTCCTTACATTTTTGGCCTGTAAGGAAGCGTGATAAAGCCCTTACAGACAGGTGATTAAATTCAGCCTACTACATAAATTAGGGCCATCGTCCATTGCTAAAAACAAATTGGTTTCGGTGCAAAGATAGTAAAAAATGGGTATCAGGTATCAGGTGCCGGGTACCGGGTACCGGGTATCAGGTATCAGGTATCGGGTGCCGGGGACCGGGTATCGGGTATCAGGTATCAGGTATCAGGTATCGGGTATCAGGTATCAGGTGCCGGGGACCGGGTACCGGGTATCAGGTATCAGGTATCAGGTATCGGGTACCGGGTACCGGGTATCAGGTATC
>CAZMSH010000016.1:31672-45373 GCA_964568875.1 uncultured Rikenellaceae bacterium
GGTATCAGGTATCAGGTATCGGGTACCGGGTACCGGGTATCAGGTATCAGGTATCGGGTATCGGGTACCGGGTATCGGGTATCGGGTACCGGGTAAAACCAGTCTTCAAAAGTTAAACTTTTCTTTTTTGGATCAATCTGTTCAGCATTGCTCCTATAGATTGACAATCAGCTATCAGGGGATCTGAAACTTTGTCTTCAACATAGCCAATCCTGTTTGCTATAATGAGCTGGGTAATCAATTCAGCTGCCGATCCTTTTGCAATATGAAATTGCTTGATGGACATTCTGTTTGAACCAGATTCATCGCCCTCAGCAATATTACTTGCAATGCTAACAGCCGATTTTTGTAATTGACCGCTTAAGTTAAAATCCTTTGAAATAGGACCGTTACGTGTAATTTGATATACCCTTACAGATAAATCCATGGCAAGTTGCCATACCTTTAGCTCGACAAATTTTCCCATACACAGCGATTTTTTAACAATCTAATATATGAAAATCCCTGATACCTAATACCCGATACCCGATACCCGATACCCGATACCCGATACCTTTTTATTCCTATTTTTACTACCTGAATGAAACCTTTTATTAAAATCATCGGCAGTACCACGGCGATTTTTTTGCTGGCTGTATTGTTGGCTCCGTTGCCCCGTTTCATGTCTCCGCTATCTACGGTGGCAGAGGCTTCTGACGGCTCACTGCTGGGGGCACGCATTGCGGGGGACGGACAGTGGCGGTTTCCGGCTCCCGATTCGATACCTCATAAATTTGAGAAGGCTTTGCTGACGTATGAGGACAGATGGTTCTATCAACACCCTGGTATTAATCCTGTTTCGCTCGTCAGGGCCTTGAAAATGAATATTGGCAGAGGCGAGATAGTCAGCGGAGGCAGCACCATCACTATGCAGGTTGCACGAATTGCAGGCGGTAATCCTGTCCGCACTTATACCAGGAAAATTATTGAGATGTTTTCTGCCCTTAAACTTGAGATATTAAGATCAAAGAAGGAGATACTGAAAATGTATGTTGCCAATGCCCCTTTCGGTGGTAATATTGTAGGCCTCGAGGCGGCGGTATGGAAATATTCAGGATACTCACCATATAGTATGTCATGGGCCGATGCGGCCACCTATGCCGTTCTTCCCAACTCTCCCTCGCTGGTACACCCGGGCCGTAACCGTGAGATTTTACGTGGCAAACGTGACATGCTGCTTCTTGAAATGCACCGCAGAGGATATTTCGATTCGCTCACACTGGAGCTTTCCCTTGAAGAACCTGTAATTCCTGAGCCTCATCCGCTTCCTGCCGATGCACCTCATCTCACCGACTGGCTCCATATTACTGCACCCGGAAGAAGGGTGCGAACTACCATTGACCCCATTCTGCAAAAGAAAGCAACTGAGATTGTCAATCAGCACGCCAGAGAGCTGAGGGGCAACCTTATCCATAACGCAGCCTGTCTGATAGTTTCAGTTGACAAAGGAGAGGTTCTTGCTTACGTTGGCAACAGCAGTGCCGACACTACCGGAGAAAACGGACATCAGGTAGATATAATCAGATCGCTGCGCAGTACAGGCAGTATTTTGAAGCCTTTGCTCTATGCCGGCCTGCTTACTTCCGGAGAGATGCTTCCCGAAGCTCTTCTTCCTGACATACCTGTGCGGTACCCGGGATTTGCTCCCAAAAATTTCGATGGCAGCTTCGCCGGAGCCGTACCGGCATCAATGGCGCTCGCGCGTTCCCTCAATATACCTTCGGTGAAGATGCTTCAAATGTACACCCCTGCGAGATTTCACGACCTGCTTACGAGATGCGGGATCACCAGCTTCAGGGAAACACCCGGCCATTACGGACTTTCGATGATACTGGGAGGGGGTGAGGCCTCGCTGTGGGAGCTTACCGGCATGTATGCGTCAATGTCGAGGGTGCTGAAGAATTACAGCAACGCAGGAACCTACCTGGATGACAGTTACCATCCGCCTGTGCTGACGACTGGCAAAGCAGGAAGCAATCGAGACAGATATGACAATGCCGGAAAGTCAGGGAATATCTCCGGGCCGGAAATGAGGCATGAACAAAATCCGCCATTGTCGGCCGGAGCTATATGGCTGACCTACAAGGCTCTGCGTGAAGTTAACCGTCCCGATACCGAGGCTGGATGGCAATTTACCGGGCGTACTCCTGACGTGGCCTGGAAGACAGGTACCAGCTTCGGCTTCAGAGACGCCTGGGCGGTAGGAACGACGCCTGACTATGTGGTCGGTATCTGGACAGGAAATGCGAGTGGAGAAGGGAGGCCAGGACTTACCGGGGCTTCGTCAGCCGGACCGATACTGTTTGACCTGATTAGCTGGCTCAATCCTTCAGGATGGTTCGAAAGGCCCGGTAGCGATGAGCTGACCCTTACCGAAGTTTGCAGTGAAAGCGGATACAGAGCCGGCCCTGACTGTGTCGGAATGACTGAGATGTGGATCCCCGTGACCGGACTAAAGACAGAGGCATGTCCGTATCATACGGTTGTACACCTCAACAGCGAACGCACCGCCAGGGTCAACAGTCTGTGTGCCTCACCGGCAGAGATGGTAACCGGACAGTGGTTTGTACTGCCACCTGCCATGGAATATTTTTACCGTCGCCGTAATCCTTCTTACAAAACACTTCCCCCAATGGCTGCGGGCTGTGAAGCAGACAGCAGGATACCCGAGATGGAATTCATCTATCCTCCCGGAGAGGCAGGCATCTTCATACCACGTGATCACACAGGCGAAGCCACCAGGTTCGTAGCCGAAATTGTCCACCGGGAGTCAGGCATACGGATATTCTGGCATCTCGATGACATATATCTTGGGGAAACAAAATTCATTCACCAGTTTGAAGTGATGACTGCACCGGGCGAACACAAGATAACAGCTATCGATGAAAAGGGCTATACTGTGGTTACCCGGTTCACAATAAGAAATCAGCAATAATGTCGTTCACGGTCAGAACATGACAATGTGAATCAACATATATTTATTAACTTCGTGGTTAAACCTGAAAAATATAACCAGTCATGTCAAAAACCAACTATTCATTTATGAAATTTTTCCTGCTTCTGATGGTGGCAGGCATTTTGGTGTCGTGCAGCACAAAGGAGGAGAAAGCTGCAAGAGAGATAAATGCGTTTCTTGAAGAATCGGGAACACTGGGCCTTGCTGTGGCGGTAGTGAAGGATGGTGCCCTGATCTATACTGGCTCCTTCGGACAAAGGAGTCCTGACGACGAAACTCCTCTGCAGGATGGAGATATATTCAGAATCGCATCAATCTCAAAGTCCTTTACCACCACAACCCTGATGAAACTTGTTGAAGAGGGAAAGGTAAATCTGGAGGACGATGTCAGCGACCTGGTAGGCTTCACTGTAAGGAATCCTCTTTTCCCCGACATCCCCGTTACTATAAAGATGCTTCTTTCTCACTCATCATCAATGAACGATTCACAAGGATACTTTACACTCAACACACTTAATCCTGCTACAAATCCCGACCATGCAAAATGCTGGAATGAATATGAGCCCGGATCGAAATATGAGTACTGCAACCTTGGTTTTAACACTATTGGCACCATAATCGAAAGGATATCCGGGGTCAGGTTTGACAAATATGTAAGGGAAGTAGTTATTAATCCGCTAAACCTTACTGCAAGCTTCAATGTTGACGACCTTCCCGGTGTTACATTCGTTCCCCTCAGCCACCCAGACACTGCCGGCTTCGCTGAAACAGGAAAGATAAACTTTCGCATTTCAGAGGGTGTTTATGACAGTCCGGCCCCAAGAATCGACACCGGCTACATTATGGGGTACAGCACCCCCGTTTTCTCACCTACAGGAGGCATGAAGACGTCGGCGCGCGATCTGGCCCGTTACATGATAATGCACATGCATTACGGCATTGACCCTGCTACAGGCGTAAGGGTAATAAGCGAGGAGAATGCAACGATGATGCAGACTGCTATGGTGGAGGTAAATGAAACGAATCACTATTGCCTCGCTTTGAAGCGTACCACGAACCTGATCCCCGGAGAGGAACTGACAGGTCATACAGGTTCGGCATACGGCCTCTACAGCGCCATGTTCTTTGAGCCTGAAAAGAAGTTCGGCCTGGTGATGATGACCAACGGTACCACCCGCGACTACGCCAGGTATGTTGACGATTTCGCTCCTGTGCAACGCGATGTGCTTCGGATACTTTACAAGGTTTTTATTAAATAGAGCCCTGGAAACATAAGATTACGGGTAAATACGCCCCCGTACAGAGGAATAGATTAACTTTCTTTATATGTACATGAAGGTATAATTCATGGGTATAAAAGAAACTGATATCGATAATGCCAATGAATTGCTTTGGCAATCAAGGTTTAATGATTCATCAAAAGTAATCTCTGATGCCCTCGAAATCCTTGAAATAGCAGAAAATGCAGGTTATCAGAAGGGAATAGCCTACGCTAACCTGAATATTGCCACTACACACTTCTACCAGTCAAAAAACGACATAGCCCTTAAGCATCTGGCCGATTCATTACACTGGTTCGAAAGAAATACTAATGAAACGGGATACATTTGGGCTCTCCTTCTTAAAGGAAGTATTTACGAAAGTTTTGGTGATTATGAAACATCACTGGAGTTGTTCCTGACGTCACTTAAGCTTTCTGCACAAAACAATGAAAATGAGACAAAAGCAGAAGCGGCAAGCCAGTTAGGGCTGCTGTATACACGGCTATGCAATTTTGGAAAGGCTGATGAATGCTTCAGCGAAGCCCTTGCTATCAGGGAAATGACGGGAGATGAAAACGGCATGGCCTCATCGCTGAACAGGATGGGAATGCTGATGCGCCTGACCGGAAAGCACGAAAAATCTCTTGAATACTATTTCAAAAGCCTCGAAATAAGAAGGAAGAACAGGCAGGAGACCTCAATACCATGGACACTGCTAGGGATTGCAAGCACATACGAGGAAATGCATGACAATGTTTCAGCACTCGATTACTATGAAAGAGGATTGTCGGGGGGAGACAGGCGCT
Organism: uncultured Rikenellaceae bacterium; assembly: GCA_964568875.1. GTDB lineage: Bacteria > Bacteroidota > Bacteroidia > Bacteroidales > VadinHA17 > SLNP01. Next base: position 36,736 of record CAZMSH010000016.1, read on the forward strand.
GCACTCTTCAGTGCATGCTGGGACTGGGAAGGATTAACAGCCGGGAAGGGAATCTGTCTGAAGCTGAGAAACAGCTTAAACTATCGCTGACAATAGCTCAGGAACTAAAGGCTCTTTCACTGGTTGCCGAGGCTTATTCAGCACTTGCCCGACACTACGAATCTTCGGGTAACGTAATAAGCGCTCTTGAATACTACAAGCTCTTTCAAAAAACAAAGGAATCGGTTCAGAGTGAGGAGGCTCAAAGTCGCTTCAGAAATATTGAGATATCCCATGCAATTGAAAAATCAGAACAGGAAAAAGAAATATTCCGCCTAAGGCATGTAGAACTAAAAAAGGCCTATGATATTATTGAAGAGAAAAACCGCGACATTATGGCCAGTATCAACTATGCAAGCCGCATTCAGTCGGCCTTGCTGCCAGATCCGGCTGATATTAAAGGTCTGAAGAAAAACCTGTTCATTCTCTATTTACCTAAGGATATTGTAAGCGGTGACTTTTACTGGTTTTCTGAGGTGGCGGGCAAGCTGGTGATAACTGCAGGCGACTGCACAGGACACGGCGTCCCTGGTGCACTGATGAGTATGCTCGGCGTCTCTTTCCTTGAAGAAATAGTCAACAATCATCAAATTACCGATTCCGGAGTTATCCTCGATGAGCTCAGAAAAGAGATTCAGAGAGCACTCCGCCAGAGAGGGGAAAAGGGAGAGGCAAAGGATGGAATGGACCTGTCCCTCTGTGTTATTGATCAAAAAAATAAAACTATACAGTATTCAGGTGCTTATAATAACCTCTACCATCTGTCTGACGGAACCATCAATGAGTACGAGGCCGACCGCATGCCAATAGGTATCTTCGACTATTCAGTCAAAAATTTCTCAAGTACTATTATTCACACCGCGCCGGACGATATGATTTACATGTTCTCCGATGGCTTTGCCGACCAGTTTGGTGGTCCGCAGAACAAGAAATTCAAATACACTCCCTTTAAGAATCTTCTGAAAGAAATTCACAAACTACCATTATCACAACAGAAGAGTAGGCTTCAGAAAGAATTTAAGAAATGGAAGGGTAACAACCAGCAAACCGATGACGTTGTAGTTTTGGGCTTCAGGGTGTAACGGCATTCTTCAGATAATCATACCTGCCGCGACTGTATTGTTGGTACCTTCATCAATCAGAATAAAGCTTCCGGTGGTGTGGTTCACGACATGAGGGTCAGTGAAAAGCGGTTTTGCAGTGCGTATTTCCACGCGCGCAATATCATTCATTTTCACGTCAAGATTAACGGTATCGCGCTCAACAGAACTAACGTTAAGTCTGAATATCACCTCTTTAACAACACACCTGACCTCATTTGCCGTATGCCGCAGTATATATTTGCCGTTCACCTGCAACGGCTTTTCACTAAACCAGCAGATACGGGCCACAATATCAGTGGTCATCACAGGTACCTCATCAGCAGGCACTATCATATCGCCCCTGCTTATGTCGATATCATCCTCCAGCACCAGAGCCACAGACTCACCTGACCCGGCAACCTCAAAGCTCTTACCATGTAAATCTATGCTTTTAATGGTGGAACCAAGGCCTGAAGGCATTGCGACGACCTTCTGCCCGCGTTTGAAGCTTCCTCCTGCAATTCGTCCGGCATAGCTTCGATAATCGGGGTACTCAGGAGATAATGGCCTTACCACATACTGCACGGGAAAGCGGGCAGGAACTTTATGCCTGTCTCCGTTAATCTCGACTGTTTCAAGTAATTCGATAAGTGTAGGCCCATCGTACCATTGCATGTTCTCTGAGCGATCAACAACATTATCCCCGAGTTTGGCACTTATTGGAACGAAAAAAGTGTTTTTGACTTCCAGCTTGCCGGCAAGCAGTTCCAGTCCCTCGCGAAGGGAGGAAAATACCTCCTCGCTATAATCTGCGAGGTCCATCTTGTTCAGGCAAAATACTATATATCTGATATCAAGAAGAGCTGCAATATATGAGTGACGTATGGTCTGTTCTACAATCCCGTTGCGCACATCAACAAGTATCAGGGCCAGGTCGGCTGTTGAAGCACCGGTTACCATATTTCGTGTGTACTGTATGTGTCCTGGCGTATCAGCTATTATGAACTTGCGGCGCGGTGTGGCGAAATATCGGTATGCCACGTCAATGGTGATTCCCTGCTCTCGTTCAGCCTTCAGGCCGTCGGTAAGCAGTGAGAGGTCGACATCCTCTTTGCCGCGCCGGCGTGATGATTCAACTATATGGTCAAACTGATCTTCAAAAATTGACTTGCTGTCATATAAAAGGCGCCCGATCAGTGTGCTTTTGCCGTCGTCTACGCTACCGGCTGTAGTAAATCTTAAGAGGCTCAGATTTTCGTTCATAATGATTTTTTTCTTCTTATTGCCAGATATATCTTTTCTGCAGATGCCCGCTTATCAAATGCTGATTCTGCTGCTGCACATTCAGAAATAACCTTCCCTTTTGCGTTCCTCCATTGCCGCCTCAGACCGCTTGTCATCGTAGCGGCCGCCGCGTTCGGTTACCCTGGTGGCTGCGATCTCGGCTATTATATCTTCAAGCCTGTCCGCTTTTGAAAGGGTTACCCCCGTACAGGTTATGTCACCGATTGTACGGCAACGGACGTCGGTTTCGATTACCTCCTCGCCGGGCTTGAGCATCATGAAAGGAGCCCAGGCAAGGTAAACACCATCGCGTTTGAATATCTTGCGGCGATGAGTGTAATAGAGTGAAGGAAGAGGTATATTATCAATTAGTATGTACTGCCATACATCAAGCTCTGTCCAGTTGCTTATCGGAAAAACCCTGAAGTGCTCACCAGGATGCTTGCGGCCGTTGAATATATTCCATAGTTCTGGACGCTGGTTTTTGGGGTCCCATTGTCCGAATTCATCACGATGCGAGAAAAACCGCTCCTTTGCACGGGCTTTTTCTTCATCACGGCGGCCACCGCCAATTGCAGCATCAATCTTCAATTCCTCTATCTTGTCGAGCAGTGAGATACTCTGTGCCTTGTTGCGGCTGGCGTTATACCCCTTCTCCTCCGCTACCCTTCCTTTATCAATCGACTCCTGTACCGAGGCAACTATCAGGTCCACGCCCAGATCCTGTGCCAGCTCATCGCGAAATATCAGTGTCTCCTCAAAATTGTGCCCGGTATCTACATGAAGTAACCTGAAAGGTATTTTCATGGGCCAGAAAGCCTTCTTCGCGAGGTGAACAAGAACTATCGAATCTTTACCACCTGAAAAAAGAATAACCGGATTTTCAAACTGGGCAGCTACCTCGCGAATTACAAATATTGCTTCGTTTTCCAGATCCCTGATGTGGCGTGTGTTGATTTCCATTGACATAACATCTTTCATTTTCTATTTTTCATGCAACCCGCACTCTTTTCCAGACTGGTCTTCCCACCACCAGCGCCCGGCACGAAAGTCCTCGCCTGGTTTAATGGCTCTGGTACAGGGAGCACAGCCAATACTTACATAACCCTGATAATGAAGCTCATTGTGCGGAACATGAAACTTCTTAAGGTAATCTTCAACCTGCTGGAGTGTCCAGTCAAAGAGAGGGTGGTACTTGAAAATCCTGTGACCCTCATCGTATTCAAGATGACCGATTGAAGAGCGGCCCGGCGATTGCTCTGACCTGATTCCGGTTACCCAGAGACGTTTTCCCTCAAGAGCCCTGCCAAGAGGTTTAACCTTGCGTATGTGGCAGCACTCTTTGCGGTACTCTACAGAATTGTAAAAGCTATATGGCCCCTTTTCGGTCATAAGCTTTTCAACATCATCACGTTCAGGGAAATATACCCTTATCGGCTTCTTGTAGGTCTTAAGTGTGTTTGCATGAACCTTGTATGTCTCTTCGAACATCCTTCCTGTGTCTATTGCAACCACGTCAATATCAATGTCGTTGCGAAAAATAATATCGGTTATTACCTGGTCTTCTATTCCAAAGCTGGTGGTAAAGACGACCCTGCCTGCGAAATGTGTAATCAGCCTGTTCAGATTGGCAGCTATATCAGTGCCGGTTATCTCTGTCTTCAGAATACTCAGATCTATCTTTTTCATGGAAATACCCTCCCTGATTATGTTGTTTTTTTCAGCCCGACAAAGGAATAAATTATTGATAATAAAACCCTCAGCAATAATTGTGATTGAAAATGGGTATAAATGCGTATACGGGGAAGGGTGTCGGGTATCAGGTATCGGGTACCAGGTGTCGGGTACCAGGTATCGGGTACCAGGTGCCGGGTATCGGGTACAGGGTGCCGGGTATCGGGTACAGGGTGCCGTAGACTGCAAACCGTTTCATATTTCAACAAAGATGATATCTTTACGTGCTGAAGATGTTAATTACCAAACCTTACTAATAATAAAGAGCCATGTTTCTGAAGAATTACTCCAATAAGCATTTAATGGGAACTTGCATTGCCACCTTAACTTTGTTTCTGGTATTCAACGGATTTGCGGTGGGTCAATCCGCAGGCCTGAAAAAGGTTGAGTACAATAAAGAGCAACTGGTACAGAACGTTGTTGTAGGAACCATAGCTCCGGCAAGGTTAGGTACCACACCTTACCGGCTTGGTGCCGACGGCTCTGTTTCCATCCTGCCGGCCACCGGTAGTGTGACTCTCAACTTCCGCTCAGGCGATTCAGCAGTAAATCTGGCCGGTGATCATGTTGAACCTGCTGTAACGCTATATTATTCTGACGACCGCAGTGGTTCGGAAAGCCGTGCTTTCAACATTTTCTCATGTGTAGGCAACGAGGTAAAGGTCCTTACAGGTGAAGCCAAAGGAGCCACCGGTGTGGTTATTGGCAAACACGGAGGATCGGAACATGTGATGGTTGACTTCAGCAATCCGGAGGTAATGAAGAATATGATCCCTGGTGACAAAATGGTCGTCTATTCATGGGGTCTCGGAATGGAACTTACAAATATTAAGGATGTCAAGGCAATGAACATGAGTCCCCAGCTGATGGATGCTCTTACCAGGGCCGGAATGGGAATTACTGCCACAGGAAAGCTGAGAATACCCGTAGCGCTTACTGTACCGGCGAAGGTCATGGGTTCAGGACTTGGCTCTGACCATGTCTATTCAGGAGACTATGACATCCAGATGTTCGATGAAAAGGTTAACCGGGAATACGGACTTGATAAACTGAGGTTTGGAGACATTGTCGCGATTATTGATGCCGACAACTCATACGGAAGGATATTTAAAACGGGAGCCATTACAATTGGTGTTGTAACCCACAGCAATAGCGTTATTGCTGGCCATGGTCCGGGAGTAACCACCCTGTTTACTTCATCAACAGGAAACATAGAGTACTATACCGACAACAAGGCAAACCTGCTTTTTCTGCTGCTGCAATAAATGCTGCATCACAAAGGATTTTTGATTTTACTCTGGCATTACTGGAAAGAGGAATCTTCTTCTATCGTTGCAGCTCTGTCGCCCTAACCTGGCAAATGTAATTACCAGCTGTTACTTGTGACGATCGCGCAATATTTTCTCAACATCGGTGAGTGTGAACCCTCTGTCATGAAGAAGTACCAGATAGTGATAAAGAAGATCGGCTGCTTCGTTCAGGAAGAGATCGTCATTGTCGTTGAATGCTTCTATAATCAGTTCGGCACTCTCTTCCCCCAGTTTCTTGGCTATTTTACGAGGTCCGCCAGCAAACAGTTTTGCAGTGTATGATGATTCATGATCAGAGCCCCGACGGGATTCAATAATGCTTTCAAGTTCTGAGGTAAATCCGGTTGCAAACTCCCCATATGGAACGTTGCTCTCTCCCCAGCAGGTATCGCTGCCGGTGTGACATGCCGGTCCGGCCGGTTTCACCTTAACCAGAAAAGTATCATTATCACAGTCGTCAAGTATCTCTTTTACATATAAATAATTGCCAGACTCCTCCCCTTTTATCCATAGCTTCTTTCTCGACCGGCTGTAAAATGTCATCCGGCCGGTTTCACGTGTAACACGCAACGATTCATCATTTACCCATGCCATCATTAGCACCCGGCCTGTATCAGCATCCTGAATTATCGCTGGTTTCAGGTTTTCAATGTTTGTTTTCATTGTTGTAATTGTTTTTTCATTTTCGCCCGCAATAAAGGGGGGGCGTTGTCCATGCTATTATTATTATACCCCTATGGGGTAATTGATTTTTCAATATTCTGTCTCCTCTCTAAAAAGCTGGTTGTCTTTTCCATGCTATTATTATTATACCCCTACTGGGTAATGGATTTTTCAATATTCTGTCTCCTCTCTAAAAAGCTGGTCGTCTTTCCATGCTATATTAATATTATACCCCTACTGGGTAATGGATTATTTCCATTCTCTATTTGGCGTGTAGCCTGACACCTCATATCCTCACTGTTATTCCATTATCAATCAAATACTTCTTAAGATCAGGTATTGAGAGTTTGCCGTAATGGAAGAGGCCGGCAGCCAGAAGAGCGTGAGACCTGCCTCTTGTAACGGCTTCAAGGAAGTGCTCAGGCCTTCCCGCACCACCTGAGGCTATTACAGGAACCTTAACTCTTGAAACAACACCGGCCAGTGCTTCAACGGCAAAACCTTTGCCTGTTCCGTCATTATCGATTGAAGTGAACAGAATCTCACCGGCCCCCAGTTCAACACCACGCTCAACCCATGCAAACAAATCAAGATCAACAGGCACCTTGCCTCCGTTCACAAATACCTTCCAGGAACCGTCAGGCTGCCGTCCCGCATCAACTGCCAGAACAACACACTGGCTACCGAACTTTTCAGCCAGATCAGATATGAGTTCTGGCCTCCTGACCGCAGCACTGTTGACCGATACCTTGTCAGCACCGTTTGAAAGCAGGAGTGAGACATCCTCAGCAGAGCTGATACCCCCACCTACCGTAAATGGAATATTAACCTCCTCAGCTACGCGCCTGACCATTCCGGCCATTGTTTTTCTTCCCTCATCAGTAGCAGAAATATCCAAAAAAACCAGCTCATCAGCACCCTCTGTGCTATATATGGCCGCCAGCTCAACAGGATCGCCCGCATCGCGGAGTCCTTCGAAATTGGTGCCTTTAACCACACGGCCATCCTTAACATCAAGACAGGGAATGATGCGAATAGAAGGCGTAGGGGGCGTAGGGGGCGTAAAGGGCGTAAAGGCAGAGCCTTTTTCATATAGGGCTTTTCCAACTATTGCGCTTTTAATGCCTGCTGCTTCAAGCTCTTTAAGATCAGCTGCTGATGAGACTCCCCCGCTGGCAATAAGATCGAGATCAGGGAAGCGTTTCAGGATTTTACGGTACAGGTCTGTGGCCGGGCCGCTCATCATTCCATCCCTGCTCACGTCGGTACAGATTACCGTAATGATTCCTTCTCTAACATAACTCTCTATAAAATCAATTACGTCAGCCTGAACAGTCTCCTTCCATCCGCTTACTGCTATGCGGCCGCCACGAACGTCAGCTCCGAGAATGATTTTCTCCGGGCCGAACTCAGACAGCCATTCAAGAACCAGTTCCCTGTTACGTGCTGCCATGCTGCCAGCTGTGATCTGCCTTACTCCCAACTCAAATAAAACCTTAAGATCGTCGCGCGTTCTTACGCCACCTCCGAAATCCACTGACAGAGATGTAGAGCGGCATATTTCCTTTACTACCGGAATATTCACGAGCCTGCCTGCTGCGGCTCCGTCAAGATCAACAACATGCAGCCTGCCGAATCCCTGCTCCTCAAACTGCTGTGCCATCAGTACAGGATCATCGCCATATATTTTCTTCAGTGAATAATCTCCACCTGTAAGTCTGACACACTTACCATCAATAATATCAATAGCCGGAATAATCTCTATCATAGTTCAAGAAAGTTTTTAATGACATGCTGCCCTGCAGAACCCGATTTTTCAGGGTGGAACTGACAACCAAAGAAATTGTCCCGTGAGGCGGCGGCAGCAAAAGGTTCTCCGTAGCTACATGAAGCTATGGTTTCGTCTCCGACAGAAGCCTTATAGCTGTGAACAAAATAAAACCACTCGCCATCCCCGATACCCTTGAAGAGGGGACCCTTCAGTTTTGTTGCCCTGTTCCAAGCCATATGCGGAACCGGCAGCTCAGAAGAATGAAAAAGACTCACCCCGCCACCGAAGATTTTCAAACCTGCTTCGTCTGATTCTTCAAGCCACGAATACATCAGCTGCATCCCCAGGCATATTCCAAGCACCGGCTGGGTAAGGCGGGGTATCAGGCAGGTGAGTCCTGCATTTCTCAGTGATTCCATTGCAGGACCAGAGCTGCCGACACCCGGAATAATGACCTTGTCGGCACCGGCAATTACTCCCGGAGAGTCTGAGATAACCGGTTCATATCCCAATCGCCGGCATGCCGTCTGCACCGAAAAGATGTTGCCCGCAGAATAATTAATTATTACAATATTATCCATCACAAATTTCAGATTTAATTATGCAAAATGACGTTTCCGCCGCACCGCAGAAAGGTGGGGGGGGTGGCCATATGGGCTATGAATATTCAACCCCGCTGGGGTTGCATTTAATGTGATTGCCGCGCCGCAGAAAGGTGGGGGGTGGCCATATGGGCTATGAATATTCAACCCCGC
>CAZMSH010000016.1:45473-89367 GCA_964568875.1 uncultured Rikenellaceae bacterium
CCGCGCCGCAGAAAGGTGGGGGGTGGCCATATGGGCTATGAATATTCAACCCCGCCGGGGTTGTATTGAATGTGATTCCCGCGCCGCACAAAGGTGGGGGGTGGCCATATGGGCTATGAATATTCAACCCCGCCGGGGTTGTATTGGAATTTCCCATACCGTTTACCGTATACCGTAAACCGTTTGCCGTAATCATATCACCCCTTTTGAACTGGGAACCGATGTTCCTCCCGTTGCTTTAAGGGCCATACGCAATGCCCTTCCGAATCCCTTGAAAACAGCTTCAGCAATATGATGATCGTTTTCACCAGAAGCCTTGACATGAATTGCACAGCGGGCCGATGCTGAAAGCGACCTGAAAAAGTGACTCACCATCTGTGTTGGCATATCTCCCAACATTTCAGAGCGGAATTCAACATCCCACACGAGCACAGCCCTTCCGCTCATATCTACAGCCACACTGGCAATGCTCTCATCCATGGGAAGTGTAAAACCATATCTCTCAACCTGTCTCTCCTTCATCGCATCAGCAATTGCCTGTCCAAGCGTAATAGCAACATCCTCAGCCAGATGATGAGCGTCGACATGCAGATCGCCGTTACCTCTTATGAGCATGTCAAAACCGGAGTGAAAAGCCACCAATTCAAGCATATGGTCGAGGAATCCAAGTCCTGTCTGCACATCACCGATACCCCGGCCATCAGCACTGAATTTAACTATTACATCTGTTTCTGTTGTTCTTCGGCGTATTTTGGCTTTCTCTCTCCTGACGGTTGTGTCTGTCTCTGCTCCCTCCATGAAACCACGTATTGCCTCAAGCAGCAATCTGTTTTCGGGAGGCCTTCCAACAGTTATCCTGAGGCTGCCCTCACACCCCTTAACTGAAGAGCGGTCCCGGACGACTATGCCCTTTTCTGCCAGGTATCTGTATAGCCCCTTAGGATCTTCGACCTTTACAAGTAGGAAGTTGGCATCTGAGGGCCATACCTTCAAAACACCCTTAACAGTCTGCAATTCATCAGCCAGCTTACGGCGCTCTTCAATAATTACAGCAACCTGTTGAGCGGTTTCCCTTTCAGCATCAAGCGACTTCAGGGCCGCATCGAGGGTCAACGTGTTCACATTGTAGGGCAGTTTAATCTTATTGAGCACCGACAGAACCTCCTGGCAGGCGTAGCCAACTCCAAGCCTGGCTCCTGCCATTCCGCGGGCCTTTGAAAAGGTGCGAAGTATCATAAGGTTCTTGTATACCGGCAGTAAGTCCATTGCACCGTTGGTACCTGAAAATTCAATATAGGCTTCATCCACTATAACCAGTCCGGGAAAAGTAGCAGCAATCTCTTCGATAAGGTCTGCCGGAACCAGGTTAGCTGTCGGATTGTTTGGCGAACATAGAAAAACAATTTTCACCTGTGATCCGCTGGATGCAGAATCTGCCGCAGCTGCGACAATAGCACCGGCATCGGGAAGAAACTCAGAGGTAAGAGGAACTTCCACAATTCGTGTTGCATTTGCGCGGGCCTGCACTTCATATATGCCAAAGGTGGGAGGAGTAATAATTATTGAATCTTTACCCGGTATGCAAAAGGCTCTTATCATCAGGTCAATGATCTCATCGCTGCCATTGCCTGTAAAAATGCTGGAGGCGGAGATTCCGGTAATTTCAGATAGTTTCTCCCTGAGGTTTTTTTGCAGCGCCGCCGGATACCTGTTAAGGTCGGGGACACCCTTGTACCTGAATCCAAAAGGATTTTCATTTGCATCAAGAAATATTTCTGCTTCTCCCTTAAACTCATCGCGGGCTGATGAGTATGGCTTAAGTTCCAGAAGTTCGGGCCGTGCAAGCGATAGTATGTCTGTCATTACCTGTAAAATTGTATTACTGTTTCGATATCTCATTTATTCTCACCCTTACAGCGTTTGCGTGGGCATCAAGCTGTTCGGCTCTGGCCATTGTTTCAACTACCGGACCCAGCTTCATCAGACCTGAAGGTGTTATATTCTGGAAAGTTATCTTCTTCATAAAGGAATCCAGCGACACGCCGCTCCAACCTCTTGCAAATCCGTTGGTAGGAAGGGTGTGGTTTGTTCCTGAAGCATAATCGCCTGCACTTTCAGGGCTGTAGTTCCCAAGGAAGACTGAACCGGCGTTGACCACCCTGGATGCCATTCCGTCGGGATCAGCAACAGAAAGAATCAAATGCTCGGGGGCATAGGCATTCATTACCATTACAGCCTCATCGGTGTTATTCACAACAACGACAGCAGAATTGGCCAGGGCCTTTTTAATTGTCTTCTGACGTTCAAGTGAAGTAAGCTGTCTCTCTATTTCCTGCATTACTTCCACAGGCAGGCTGGCCGAAGTAGTTACCAGTACTGCCTGGCTGTCATCGCCATGCTCTGCCTGCGACAGAATGTCGGAAGCAACAAATGCCGGGACGGCAGTTTCGTCAGCCACTATCATCACTTCTGAGGGACCGGCAGGAAGATCAATGGCAATTCCTTCCTTCGATGCCATCTGCTTGGCAGCCGTTACCCACTGATTTCCCGGTCCGAATATCTTGTCAACCCTGGGAACCGATTCTGTTCCAAAAGCCATGGCCGCAATTGCCTGAATACCGCCTACCTTAAAGATTGATTTTACGCCGGTAACAGAGGCTGTCCACAGAATTGCAGGATCGACAGTGCCGTCGCGACGTGGCGGGGTACAAAGGATCGTTTCACCACAACTGGCTACCCGAGCCGGTACTGCGAGCATAATTACAGTCGAAAACAGGGGCGCGGTTCCCCCGGGAATATAGAGACCTACTTTTTCGATGGGAAGAGAGCGCTGCCAGCACCATACCCCGGGCATAGTCCCCACTATTTTTTCCTCCATTATCTGGCTGCGGTGAAATGTTTCGACATTTTCAATAGCCCTTGAGATAGCCTGTTTCAGATCAGGAGATACCTGACTGCCGGCTTCTGCAATTTCATCTTCAGATACCCTGATGGTATTGAGGTTGGCCTTGTCAAACCTGAGAGTATAATCAAGCAACGCACTGTCGCCGCTCTGACGAACACCGGTAAAAACAGATGTTACTGTCTCTTCAAGCAAGGCTGTTTCAGCGACAGGACGACGGAGTGACTCCAGTACGGTTTCCAGTGGCTGATCTTTTAATGATATGATTTTCATCTCTTTATAGTTAGGTTACATTATCATTTTGTCAATCGGAATTACAAGGATGCCCTCGGCACCGTTTTCTTTTAGACGGCCTATCACACCCCAGAAATCATCATCTCCGATTACCGAATGCAGAGAACTCCAGCCCGGTTCTACCAGCGGCATTATCGTAGGGCTTTTCATTCCGGGAAGAATGCGGCTGACAACATCAATACGGTCGTTGGGTACGTTCATGAGTATGTAGCTGCTGTTTCGGCTGGCCAGAACTGACTTTATCCTAAATATTAACTCGTCGGCTATTGCCTGCTTTGCCGGGGCCAGTGAGCCGCTGTCAACGAGGCAGGCCTCTGAGTCAAGTATGGTCTCTACCTCACGAAGTCCGTTGCGGAAAAGAGTACTTCCCGAGCTTACAAGATCGCACACTGCATCTGCCAGTCCTATGTTCGGTGCTATTTCAACCGAACCTGAGATTATATGTATTTCTGCTTCAAGGCTATTGGCATCAAGCCAACGGCTCAGACTGTTAGGATATGAGGTTGCTATACGCTTCCCGTTGAACCATGCCAAACCGGTGTATTCAGATTGCCGCGGAAGAGCCAGAGAAAGACGGCATCGCGAGAAACCCAGTTGATGAACTATACGGCATTGATGTTCTGTCTCCGCTACCAGATTTGAACCTATGATTGCCATATCGGTAACACCGTCGGCAAGGTATTGTGGTATATCTGAGTTCCGTAGAAACAGAACCTCAAGGGGAAAGTTGGAGGCGCTGACAAGCAGCTTGTCTTCACCATTCTCAATCCTTATCCCCGCATTTCTGAGAAGGGCTATTGATTCATCATGGAGCCTTCCCGATTTCTGCACTGCAATTTTAAGATTCATTTTACAAAAAGTTATTTAAATGAAAAAAGCCCGCCATTTTTGGCGGGCCTGTATCGTTTATTTGTTTATATCTCAGAGAAAACACACAAAGATCATCAGCTCGCCGCAGGGCAAGAAACATGATGATGATGATGTGTGGTAAAGAGTATCATTGTTTTTTTTTCGTGTGGCAAATATAGCTCTTTTGTTTTACCTGCAAAAGTTTTTACACTTATTTTATCTGTCCTGGTTAATGTACCGGTTTAATAATTAGGTCTATCTGTTGCCGTGCTATTGATTCTGATATCTTATCGTGCCGCCGACAATCGTGTACATCACCCTGGCATTAAGTATCTCTGACGATTCTGATTCAAGTATGTTTCTGTCTAGAATTGTAAAATCAGCCAGCTTCCCGGTTTCGATGGAACCAAGGACATCTTCCTGGTATGCAGCATATGCAGCCCAGATAGTGAAGCCTTTGATTGCCTCCTCAATGGTAAGCCTGTGTTGCGGGAACCATCCCCCGGGAGGATTCCCCTCGTGGTTCTGGCGCGTTACTGCAGAATAGATACCATAGAGCGGATTTACAGACTCCACAGGAAAGTCCGATCCCATAGGAATGGGTAGTCCGGCTTCCAGAAACCACCTCCAGGCGTATGCTCCTTCAGCACGCTCATCACCCACCCTGTCGGCTACGAACGACATATCAGAGGTGGCATGTGTAGGCTGCATCGAAGGAATGATATCAAGTGCAGCAAATTTTTCGACATCCTCACGCCGAACTATCTGGGCATGTTCTACCCTTAGCCTGTGATCTTTTTTTGGTACAGCCCTGAGGGCTTCTTCATAGGCATCAACACATAGCCTGGTACCCCTGGTGCCTATACAATGTGTTGCCACACCCATGTCAGCTTCCAGAGCAGCCTTGGTAACCTTAACGATATATTCAGGAGATATTCTCAACAAGCCGGTGTTTTCAGGGTCGTCGGCATAGGGTTCGAAAAATGCAGCTCCCCGTGAACCCAAAGCCCCGTCGAAAAAGAGTTTAATTGCCCTTACAGAAAGCATGTGGTCTCCATATTCAGGAATACGGTTTTCAAGGAAATAGGGGACCAGATCGAAATCGAGCACCGGATTCTCCTGTTCTCCAAGCATGGCATACATTCTCATGTCAAGCTCACCGCGATCTATCAGCTCCTTGTACATTGCTATTTCTTCCGGACCAACACCAGCCTCATGTACTCCTGTCAGACCAGCTTCAATGCATGCCTGCACAGCCAGTTTGAATTTGGCCTCCTTCATCTCAGGAGTATTATCAGGAAGTATGCGCTTAATGTAGTTCATGGCCTGGTTAATAAGCACGCCTGTCGGTTCACCCGATGCATCCCTGATAAAGCGGCCGCCTTCCGGATCAGGGGTATTTCGGTTTATGCCGGCAAGCTCCATGGCTTTCTTATTGGCAAAAGCTGAATTGCCGTCTACCCTGATTAGGTAAACCGGATTGTCAGGAGAGACCCTGCTCAGTTCATCATGCACCGGAAAATCTCTTACAGGCCATTCGTTCTGGTTCCACCGGCCGCCGACTATCCATTCTCCGGGATTTACCGTCTTAACTCTCTCCTCTACCTTTTCGATTATCTCCTGCCAGCTTTTGGTTCCATTAATATCAAGGTTGGCAAGCTGTTCACCCAGTGAGTGCAGATGACCGTGCGCGTCGATAAGGCCGGGCAGTACCAGCTTTCCTTCAGCGTCTATAACATTAGTACTATCGCCTATAAACCTCCTTGCAACACGGCTTTTGCCAACGAAAACAATCTTGCCGTCAAGTACTGCAACAGCCTCTTTTATTGAGAATTCCTCGTCAACGGTAGCTACTGTACCGTTCATTATGACCATATCGGCCGGCTGGTCGGGACCAGACAAGCCCATATATCCGATGGTAATAACGGTTAATATCAATACCACCATTACTGTCAGAACGACTACGCGATAACTCTCTTTTCGTGACATAATAATCAGGTTTTTAGTTTTACTGTAAACTGAGTGTATGAAAGATGCAAATATAGAAAAAAGGTGTCAGGTACCGGGTACCGGGTATCGGGTACCGGGTATCGGGTATGCTCCCATTCGGTCGCGACCTCGCTGCGCTCGGTTAGGGTGCCGGGTGCCAGGTGCCAGGTATGCTCCCATTCGGTCGCAACCTCGCCCGGCTTATTGGCCTGCGGCCAATAAAAGGCTGGATTGCTTGCGCGATCCTTCCTGGGTGTTCCTTACAATAAAACATCAGACCAATTCGCCAAATGGCGAATGAGATCGGATTATGGCAGCTGCGACTTCTTCGCAACTGCCGTGATCCAGGAGGGGAGTCCCTTACAAACCAACTAAAGGCTTATTGGCCTGTGGCCAATAAAAGGCTGGATTGCTTGCGCGATCCTTCCTGGGTGTTCCTTACAATAAAACATTTGACCAATTCGCCAAATGGCGAATATTGTTTCGTTTTTTGCATATAGTCAATCAAACAAGTTTGTTGACTCTGCAAAAAACGAACCGGGGGCAAATGCCCCCGGTCTGATGTTTTATTGTGGGTTGTACTGGATTCGAACCAGTGGCCCCTACCCTGTCAAGGTAATGCTCTAAACCAACTGAGCTAACAACCCTTTGTAAGTGTCTGCAAATATATGCCGTATGTCTGAAAAAAACAATATCATGAAAATTCAAAGCCCGATATACAGGCAGAATCATCACAACAGATCTTCCTCTCCTTCACAAGCTGCTGTTAAACTGTATCGAGGGAACCGAAAACCCTCTGCAAAAGCGGAGTCACCCGCGCAGACACATCCTTCCTTATCTTCAACTCTTCTTCGGCAACCTTCAAAAAGAGGCCGTCAAGAGCCTTGCGGGTCAGGTAATCATCAAGCTCGGTGTTAACAGGTTTGAGGCCTGCAAGCTTCCCGGCCACACTGTTAGCCATACTGTTCCACTTTTCTGTCAATGTTTCCCACGACTCCTTTGTAGAGATGCCGGCCACAATCTTCTTCTCTGTAGACACCTGAATCTTGGGCTTGTAAAGAGAATAGAGATCATCATATGTGGTGCGGTTCAGATACATCGTGGCAGCATTGTCTTCACCCCTGAGAATGCCAAAGGCATCTGCAATGGTCATTTGCGTAACAGCACTGACAAATATCGGGGCCACTTCCCTGGCAGCATCTTCGGCTGCCCTGTTGATACGTACTATCACATCCTCAACAAGTTTATCTCCTCCGGGAATACGTGAAAGATTATCGATAATTATCTTCGCTTCGTCAGGTAAAAGAATCTTTACTGCAAGATCGCGGTAATAACCGTCTGTGGCCGAGAGCCTGCCCGCTGAATTTTTTGCACCGGTGATAAGTGCCTCTTTAAGGCCATTGACAACCTCCTGTTCCGTGAGAGGGGCAGTACCCACCGTTTCCATAATCTTAAGAAGTTCAGCGCATCCTGCCAGCAGCAGCATTGCTGAAGTCAAAATCAAAAGTCTTTTTTTCATAGCCGGTTAATATTTGTTTCTTCCCTGCCAGCCTGCCTGAGAAGCATTTCTGCATACTGCAGGTCCTGAGGGGTGGTTATCTTTATATTCTCAATATTTCCATCGACAATACTGACCGGAATGCCGGCCTGTTCAGCTACCGTGGCATCGTCAGTGAACAGTGGATTAAAATCAGTTTCATAAGCCTTCCTGATGAGGTCGAGTCTGAATATCTGAGGTGTCTGTACCAGCCTTATGGCATCGCGGTTTACCGGCAGCGATCCTCTTACTGTTACCATGCGAACCGACTCGCGGGGGGCAACGACCGGAATCGCCGCACCTGAATTCTCAGCCTCCTCAAAGCACCTTGCCACAGTCTCTTCCGAAACAAGCGGCCTGACACCGTCATGTATTGCAACCAACCCCTCGTCAGGCAGTGTCTCAAGACCCTTCTTTACCGAAAAGAACCGTTCTTCTCCACCCGCTGTGGTATTATGCGGAACCGCAAAACGGTGCCTTGATACCAGGGTGTTCCAAAGATCTATGTGATCTTCCGGAAGGACTATTGTAACAGCTGCATTGCCGGAGAGTCGGTACATTGTTTCAACAGTGTGCATCAGCAGTGGTCTGCCGGCAAGAGGCAGAAACTGCTTGGGCAGCACAGAGTTCATCCTGCGGCCTGCTCCACCGGCAACAATAAGCACATACCTTTTCATTACGAAGCTATATCGTCACTCCTTTGTATAAAGAAATCTTTTGATACTCCTTTTGGGTGTCTTGGCAAACTCTTCAGGGTGGATACGTATCTTATGCACCGCCATATATTCAGGAAGCCTTTCATTCACGACCTTACGGGTAATCTCAAGTATTTCGAGAAGTTTCTCATCACTGACTCCGTCCTTCTGCTGTGTTTCCGTATCGGGAAAAATAAGGGCAACAAGTTTATTGTCCTCGCTAACTACCAGTGACTCCATAACCAGGTACTGGTTGTTGAATACAGACTCAATCTCTTCGGGGTATATATTCTTGCCTGAGGGACCGAGGATCATGCTCTTGCTTCTGCCTCTGATAAAGATATTGCCATCATTGTCAATATATCCCAGGTCGCCTGTATGCATCCAGCCTTCATCGTCGATCATCTCTTTTGTCGCCTTCTCATTCTTATAATAGCCCAGCATTACATTCTCTCCGCGGAGGATTATTTCGCCCTCGCCTGTCTTTGGATCAGGATTGTCTATCTTAACCTCCAGAGTGTCAACAGACCTTCCCGAAGCTCCAAGCCTTGTTGTATCCCACGAGGCATAACTGATCAGCGGTCCGCATTCCGTCATTCCGTAGCCAACAGTGAACCTGAAGCCTATCTTTTTGAAGAATTTTTCGGCATCGGCATTCAGTGCAGCTCCGCCGATAACAACCTCCTTAAACCTGCCCCCGAAACTGTCATTTAGAGTTTCGCGTATCTTCTTATGCAAAACCTTATTGAGTCCGGGTATTTTAAGCAGTACCTTCATATGAGGCTTAGTGATTACCGGAAGCAGTTTTTTCTTATAGATCTTTTCAATTACCAATGGCACCGACAATATCAGCCGGGGCTTGATTTCACCGAAAGCCTGCAGGATAACCTGTGGCGAGGGTGTTTTGGTAAGTATTGTAATATGGCAGCCGTAAGTAAATGGAAACAGAAACTCAAAAGCACAGCCGTAAGTGTGAGCCAGAGGCAGAAACGACACCAGCGGGTCGCCCGGTTCCAGCGGCATGTGCTTCTGGGCAAACCTGACATTTGCGGCAAGGCTGTTATGTGGTATCATTACCCCCTTCGAAAAGCCCGTGGTTCCTGAAGTATAACTTATAACAGCGAGTTTGTCGTTGGTTATCTCTGAGAACTTTACGTGTTCCGGCTTCAGCTCCGGAAAACGGGAGGCATAGGTTCCCTCAACAGCTTCAAAAGCTTTCTTAACCTTGTCGTTGCGATATTTCAGCATGCCGAAGGTATCAAGTGAAAAGACACCTATGACGCCGGTAAGCTTTTCAAAATCAAGAGTCTCCCAAATCTTGTCGTCAACGAACAGAAGTTTCGAGTCTGAGTGATTGATGATATTTGTAAGGTCTTCAGACTTGAAGTCGGGAAGTATCGGAACAGTTACTGCACCGTATGTCACCGTTGCCAGGTAGTTGACACACCAGTTGGCTGAGTTCTTGCCTATAAGAGCAACCTTGTCGCCCTCTTCTATTCCATAAGCCTCAAATGCTATGTGGTGCTTGAGAATCATAGCCGCTATTTCACGGTAGGTGTAACCTTTCTCCCTGTAATTTGAAAGAGCTTCTATTTCCCAGTTCTTCCTGATGCTCTCTTCAATGTAGCCGATTAGTCTTTCTTTGATCATATGATGAGGTTTAATTATAACGTAAAGGTATTTATTTAAGACTTCAGAATGTACCCAGAGCGGTATTTAGTATGCAAAACACCAGCCATAAATTCCTCCTGTCAAAATATGTACATTAACAACAACGAAGCAATGCTCAGGACGTTGACCACGCTAAAAAAGTAGTTGTAGCTGTCTCTTTGCTTGCTGAAATAGCCCAGTTTTCGCGCAAAAACACCAATAGTCGGCGCAAACAGCACCAGCAGGAAGGCAAAGAACTCTATTTCAAGAAACACTTTGTCAAGACCTCCCTTATGGAATATTGCCCTGTAGACCACAAATAAAAGCACAAGAACGTATAAAAGGTAGGATGTTTTCAGCAAAAGTGTCGATACAAGCCGCCTTTTGTGGAGTCTGTGCGGTTTCAGGTATGCATATGCTATTGAAAAGACCAAAATCATAAAGATTACAGACAGTATCTTGCTCATAACATCAGGAAAGTTTGACATGGGCCGATATTATTTAGTTGAACTTTTAATCAGATCTTCTGATGATTATTTCTGCTGAAAGAGATGCACATCATGCTGCGGAAAGGGAATTGATATGCCCTTGCTATCAAACTCTTTCTTGACTTTTTCATTAACATCGAAAAATACATCCCAGAAGTCAGGGGTTTCGACCCAAACCCTGGTGACCAGATTTACTGAACTGTCTCCAAGGGAGATAACTCCTATCATAGGAGCAGGGTCGTCAAGAATCCTTCCATCTGATTTAATAACACCAAGTATAATCTCCCTGGCTTTGTCTATGCTGTCTGAATAACTGATGCCAAAGGTCCACTCCACCCTTCTTTTTGGCTCGGCAGAATAATTGATTATTGAACCTGTGCTCAATCCTCCATTAGGAATAATTATTCTTTTTTTGTCGGGAGTATTCAGTACGGTATGAAATATCTGAATCTCCATCACCGAGCCTGAGTGTTCCCCTGCCTCAATATAGTCACCGACTTTGAAAGGTTTTAATATAAGCAGCATAACACCACCGGCAAAATTCTGGAGAGTTCCTGACAAGGCCATACCAAAAGCCAGACCTGCTGCACCAAGCAGGGCAATGAATGATGTCATCTGTACTCCCACCATGGTAATAACGCTGATGAAAAGAAGTATTTTCAGTATCGCACCAATAAGATTCAACAGAAATTTTTGAAGTGTTTTTTCGAACTCCCTCGCATCAAACAGCCTCTTAAGCACTCTGATGAACTTTCTGATAAGCCATAGTCCTAATACCAGTGTTACTATCGCTAGCAGAAGTTTTCCACCATAAGTTGCTGCAAGCTCAATAAGCTTATCTGTCGAAGGGAGCATCGATTGTATCTCTTCCATAATAATAGATTTTAGTTAGTATATATTTTAGCTTCAAACAGAAGCTAATTTTTTCCAATATACTAATAAATATTATTTCAGGCCAATCCCTGTTGTTTATATCCTGATATTCTGATCATTAACCCTCAGCACCAATTATCCATCCGACAATACCCGACATTAATGATGGAACGGATTTGATACTTCATGCTTACTTTCGATCACGGCTCTTTTTTCAACAGCTCTTTCACTGCTGCTTCAATTTGCTGATCTCTGCCCTCTGCCATTTTATCGGGTTCGTTCATCACGCGAATATCCGGTTCAAGCTGGTTGTTCTCCAAAAAAGGCTCGCCAATCGGTTTCCATCCACCCATTGGAATTCCGAATACTATAGTCGGATCAATCTGTGTTTCCCACCAAACAAAAGTCCCTGTGCCGGGCACTGGCATACCAAGGTTTTTGCCTACATTTTTTATTTTATAGGCCACGGGGAACAAATGCGCATCGGAATAATTGCTTTCTCCCATTACCACAATAGAGGGTTTTGTCCATCGGTCTGAAGGCTGTGAGCCTATGTACTGACCGTGCGGAATTATATCCATGTATGTTTTACCATTCAAAAAATCAGAGAGCACGTCATGAAGGTTACCCCCTCCGTTGAAACGGGTGTCAACCACAAGAGCTTCAGCAGAAATATGTTTTCCCAGTACTTCTTCGTAAACCGTTCTCATGCTTGCATCGTTCATCCCTCGAACATGCACATAGCCTAATCTTCCGCCAGAAAGTCTTTCAACCTCCTCTCTTCTCGATTCAACCCAACGCTCGTATAAAAGCTGATTTTCTTCACCCAGCGAAACAGGCTTAATAACTTCCTGCCAACGTTCCCTGGTGTCAGGATCAAACAAATCCAGAAGTACGTTTTGATTCTCTTTCCGGTTTAAAAACTGGTAAAAATCTACAACTAAAGTAAGCTCATTGCCATCAATTTTTTCGATAATATGACCTGGTTTGATTTTGGAAGCAGCACGATCAGCAGGTCCTTTTTTCAGTACTTCAGCTATCTTCAGACCATCTTCTCTGTGATCATACCGAAAAAACAATCCGAGAGAAGAGGTCTTATCGCCTGTTTCTGCCTGATGCTGGTATCTTCCTCCGGTATGTGAAGCATTGAGTTCGCCCAGCATTTCACTTAAAAATTCAGCGTAATCGTAATTGTTGTTGATATGAGGAAGGAATTTTTCGTATTCGGAATAGTAGTAATCCCAGTCCACTCCTTGCAGATCTTCTACATAAAACTTTTCACGAACCTGCCGCCAGCAGTGCTCAAAAATGTAGGAACGCTCCCTGTCGGTCTGCAGTATCATCTCTCCGGAGGTATTAATAGGCGTACTTTTCCCGTCAGCAATATCTATCTTCAGGGGTTTTCCATCAGCCAGAACAAAAATGAATTTTCCATCATCAGAAAGCTCCATTGAAGTTCTTCCTGAATTGATCCTTGAAAAAAGTTTGGTTTCCTTTGTTTTTAAATCGGTAACCCAAAGATTGTTTCTCGCTTCGAAGCTGGTAAGGTAGAAAAGCTTGTCTCCTTCTTTCGATAACAACCAGTCATTAAGATCAGAAGTGTGCACGGTTAATCTCTTTTTCCGATCTGCTAAATTTTCCCAATCAAATTTTAAATCTTTAGGCTCTCCTTCTTTAAGAGACTCTTCTTTCTTGTTCTTATCCTTTTTGTCTTTTCCCAATTCAGCAATATCGGCGGCTTGCTTTTTTTCCTTTTCCTTCAGTTCCCTGGCAAGTTCTGCTTCTTCCTTTGATAAATTGAATTCGTCGTAAGCTTCCCTGGTGAAAAAGATCCCATACACATCTCTGCTGCCCGATCTTCCCTGTTCTGTCTTATTTCCTTCCCGGTTTGAGCCATAAATCATCATCTTTCCTCCCATTTCCCATTTTGGCCTGACCTCATCATATCCGCTCCGGGTGAGGTTTATAATTTCTCCGTTGCCAGATGCGTTCACCAGACCTGCCTCCTTCTGAAAAATATTTTCCTTTGGACCAAAACTTACCAGCAACCATTTACTATCAGGCGACCATGCAAAATATTGGTCGCCATCAGAATAAGAGTAATTATGTTCGGGTGGTAAAACGACCCGCGATTGTTTCGTTTCAAGGTTAATAACTTTCAGTGTTGTTCGGTTTTCAAGGTAAGCCACTTCCTTCCCGTCAGGGGAGTATTCAGGCTGAAACTCCTCGGCTATGGTAGCCGTCACTACGCCGTCTTTCAGAATGGTTGACATGAAAAAATAGGGTTCCTCTTCGCGAATCAGTGATTTGGTGTAGATATTCCAGCTGCTGTCGGTTTCGGCTGCGTAAATCAGCGTTTTTCCATCGGGACTGAAACTTACACTTCTTTCCTGGCGGGCAGTGTTGGTAATTCGTTTTGTAGTGCCGTGATCTATACTGCTCACAAATATTTCACCCCTGAAAACATAAACGAATTCTTTCCCGTTAGGCGATAATCTTGCCTCGGTAAAATTGCTTACCGGTACCGGTTTGGGTAGTGTTCCCCTTCCGTCGTAGCCAATTTGAATCTCAACTTTTACAGGCTGCGCTCCTTCCCTTAATGTATATATTTCTCCGTCGTAGCTAAAGCACAAGGTATTGTCTTTTGATTTTGTCAGGAACCGGACCGGATGATTTTTCAAGCTGGTTATGGCAACATTTTTTACCGGATTGCTTAAAGAGCTTTGGTGAACATTGAAAGAGCCACTTTCTTCAGTTAAATAATAAAACTTATCATCGTCGGCAAAAACCGGATTGCGGTCTTCTCCTTCAAATTCAGATAACTGCCTGTATGATTTGTCTTCTGTGTTGTAAACCCAGATATCACGTGTCACGGCAGACGTGTGGTGCTTTCTCCATTCGTTTTCATACCCTTTCTGGTCGTGAAAAATCAGATTCTTTCCATCCGGACTGAAAGTGGCATCATGTGCCGGTGAGGTAAGTATCTGGCTTACTCTGCCACCATCAACCGGAACACTGTAAAGTTCGGGCATAACACCGGTGGGAAACTGCACATTAGTGTGCAGGTCCTGGCGAAGTGCAGTAAAAACAATTTCAGAGTCATCGTTAGTAAAACAGGAGGGCTTTTCATTGCCTGAATGAAACGTTAACCTGGTAGCTTCACCTCCTGTAGCCGGCATCACGAAAACATCAAAATTACCAAACCGGTCTGATGCAAAGGCAATTTTCTCCCCGTCGTTGCTCCAGACAGGTGAGTACTCGTAGCCCTCGCTCAATGTTATCGGTATAGCTGTTCCTCCTGATGAGGGGACTTTGTAAATATCACCTTTGTAATTAAAGAGAATCGTTTTACCATCGGGCGAAATAGCCGGATATCTTAACCATAGAGGACTTTCCTGTGCAAAACTTGTAAGTCCGGTAAAGAGAAGTACCAAAATGCCGGTGCATAATTTCTTTTTCATAGCTGAAATTTTTAACTGGAGATAATACACAAATGAGATTGAAATTATATTCGCTGAATAAGTTACAGTTTTTTAAGAATATCTGCAAACAGAATTTTAATGAACAATGCCGAGGTTGGTTCGTTGTATTACTAAGTTATGTATAATACACCTTTAAACAGCACCGATCGATAAAATGAAAACAAGATTACTGGTCAGCATATTCTTCATACTGCTGATGACACCTCTGTTTGCACAGACAGGCAGCATAACAGGGGTTGTAGCCGACACGGCAAACAATGAAAAGATACCTTTTGCCACCATAGCAGTCTACCCTGTGGGTTCTGCAATACCTGCAAAAGGGGAGATATCAGACGGAGAGGGTAACTTCACGATAGACCGGCTTGATTACGGGAATTACAGGGTGGTAATATCCTTTATCGGTTATGAGTCTGTTGAGCTGGATGAGATTCAGATCAGTCGTCAGTCTCCGTTGTTGAACCTGGGTACTGTCAGCCTTCGTCTGTCTGCAGCAGATCTCGGACAGGTAGATGTGACAGCACAAGCGAGAACATCATCTTCAGGAATTGACCGCACCACATACAGGGCCGCCGACTTCGAGACAGCCCGCGGAGGCACGGCTACCGATGTATTAAGCAAACTTCCATCTGTGTCGGTGAATGCCGACGGCCAGGTGTCTGTCAGGGGTACATCTGATTTTCTGGTTTATCTGAATGGCAGGCCGACAAGTCTTGAACCTTCAATGCTTCTTGCCCAGTTATCGGCAAACTCTATTGAGAGCGTTGAGATAATTACCGTTCCGGGAGCCCGGTATGATGCGCAGGGTTCAGGAGGGATTATAAACATTACGACCAGAAGAGGAGGAGTGGAAGGACTTTCAGTATCGGCAAACCTCACAGGCGGCGCAGCACCCTGGGGTAAAAAGAGTGATCCGTATACCGGCTACAGCATGAATAACGACATGTACGGCGGAAGCATCGACCTGCTCTACAACCGCAATATCGTTTCATTCTACACCAACCTCTACTACAACCAGAAAAATGTTAACGGTGTGCGTAACGGCAATGCACGCATTCTTCAGGAAAACGGCAACTACTATAATCTGGTTGGAACCGGAAGCAGGCCTGAACTTAATGAAAACTATTCTGCCAATGCCGGACTCATACTCAACATCTCTGAAAGATCAAAACTTGATTTTTCATATTTCCACGGTTACAGAAGCGAGAAGAGATCGGCTCTTTACCTTTACAAGGGAGAAGGAATCGTTGATAATCCCGGTGATGACCCGCGGGATTACTACACATTCAATCCGAACCAGGGTGACCGCTATGGTATAATAAATACTGCAACTATGAGTTATAGCCTGAAAATGAAGAACAGATCTGATCTTAACCTGTCTGCTGTCTGGGAGAGATCTGACCTGATAAGGGAATTGTTCAATCCCAACTACAACTACGACGAGGAAGCCGACCGCATAACAGATCTGCAGAAGAACATCAGGCAGTCTGATGATACTCCGCTGACCGGATATCGTTTCTACATTGATTATAATAAGGAGCTTCTGAACGGACACAGTATCGGAGCCGGCTTCCAGCCCCAGTACCTCAGAAATAACGGTTCCTTCAGCTATGATACCCTCGACGTAGCTACAAATACCTGGGGTTCCTACAGCAGCCTTGAAAACGATTTCGAGCTCAGGCGTGGAATTTATGCAACATATTTAAATTATGCAGGAAAAACCGGGGGACTGGAATTCATGGCCGGTATTAGGGCTGAGTATACCGATCAGGTCATGGATATCAGGAACCCGGATTATTTCAGTCTTTTCGACCGCGAGACGAAATCACGTTACACCCTCAGCAGGCTGGACCTTTTTCCCTCACTGCATCTGGGTTACAGGGTGTTTGAAACCGACGACATTACCTTTGCAGCAAGCAGGCGTATTAACAGGCCGCAGACACAGAATATGGCTCCGTTTCTCTACCGGAGGCATCATGAAGTATATGAGGTGGGAGACCCGGCACTTGAGCCGGAGTACCTAACCAATTTCGAGATATCATATCTGAAGAGAGCCGGCAACAACAATTTTCGCATTACGGGTTTTTACCGGGGAACCGATAACGCTCTCTTCCGTATCTATACAGTCTACCCTGAAGAAAATATTCTTATCCGCAGCTATACCAATGCCGGGAATTCGAAAGCGATTGGGGCAGAATTAAATACAAACCTGGTATTGGGGTCGGTAGCCCGGATTTTTCTGGGAGGTTCTCTATACCATTTCAATGTAAGGGGTGAATTCTTCGGGAACGAAGAGGATAACTCAAGCACCAACTGGAGCCTGAAAGGAAACATAAACATCTTTGCAACAAAATCGCTTCGCTTTGTGGCAGATTTCGATCTCAAATCAGCAACGGTAACAGCACAAGGGCAAAATGAAATGACCTTCATCAGCGGCGCAGCTATAAACTACTCACCCGCAAAGTGGCAGGGCTGGAACTTCTCTCTAAGGGCCATTGACCTGCTTGGAACCAATATAACAAACTGGTCGACCCGTGCATACAACAGCACAGGCCAGCAGGTTTTCTTTCAGGAGACTGATTATACACGTTACGGACCGATTGCAGAGTTAGGCATTACCTATGCATTCAACATAAACGGAAAGAGTCTTAAGAGAAGCGTCGCCACGTTCGGCGAGGAACAGTTTTAATATCACTTACACCGTTAACGCCGGTGATAATCAATGAAAAAACCCGTCATGGTGTATGCCTTGACGGGTTTTGTTTTTATGTGATCTGTATTGGTCTATTTACCGGTTGTCCTTCTGCCGGTACTGCTGTTGCTTTTATTACTGCTATTGCTGCTCTTTCCTGAACTGGTGGCGGCAGCACTTCTCCCGGAGCTGCTGCTTTTTTTAACGGTTGCCGTACTTCTTGAGCTGCTGCTGTTACCAGTACTTCTGTTTACCGTTCCGGAGCTTCGTGATGAACCGCTGCTTCCCTTACTGACAGTTGCCGATCCCCGGGATGAACTGTTGCTGCTTCCCTTACTGACAGTTGCCGATCCCCGGGATGAGTTATTGCTGGTGTTTCTGTTAATAGTCGTGGTACCTCGCGATGAGCTGCTGCTGGTGTTCCTGTTAATAGTTGTGGTACCTCGCGATGAGCTGCTGCTGCTGCCTCTTTGTACCGTTGCTGCTCCTCTCGATGAACTGCTGGTAGTATTTCTCTGAACAGTTGCTGCTCCACGGGATGAACTGCTGCTGGTTCCTCTCTGAATAGTTGTTGCTCTTCCTGTACTATTATTACTGCCCGTGCTGCTACCTCTCTGGACAGCCGTGGAAGTGTTTCTCTGTGTTTGAGTAGAGGTGGCAGCCCTTCTCTGTCCGGTATTAGCTGTTGAAACGGTTCCGGAATTGCGTGATGTGTTGCTTACCGAAGTACGGTTTGAAGTTGTGCCTGAGGCTGCCCTTCTGTCTGCAGAATTACCCTGCACTGCTGTTCTGTTGTTACCGGCAGCCCTTCCAGTGGCTGAAGTGTTACTGGTTACAGTACCGGTCGACCTTCTGCTCTGATTGGCTACTTCAGTTGCACTTTGTGATCCTGTAGCTCTTCGTGACTGTACGCTTGCATAAAGAGCCTCGCCGTGCCTTCTCTGTTCAGGCCGCGAATAAGTGGATTTGTATTTTCCGCTATTGATATTTACTACTACCAGAGGTGAGTACCTGCGGACTGATGTATAGTAGTAGGTAGTGTACCTGTTCCACCTTACTGTTGTGCAGATACGGTAGCGATTATAATAGTGCGGGAACCAGTTGTAATGATATCCGTAGTAAAAGTGCCAGTAGTGAGGGCGCCATGGCGACCAGTAAACAGGCCAGTAATCCCAGTACCACGCCGAACGGTATACTACGTATGTAGGATGATAGATGTAGCTTATTACAGGCCAGTAAGAAACTTCATAATATGTGGTACGTGCCGGGGCTACCCTGACCGCATTGCCTGCCGTGCCAGTATAGCCCGGATTGGGAGTCTCGTCATAAATAGGTTCGATGATATAGTTCTTACCATAGAGGGCCTCATCTCCAACCAGCTGTATCTGAACCGAACCGTCTTTGAACCTCTCAACAATGAAAACAGCAACATCCTGGTAATCACTCTGATTTAGCGCTACCCTCATTACAATGTTGTGTACATTATCGTCAACATAGTCGAAAACCAATATATAATCAACCATGTTATCACCGTTGAGGTCAAGGTTATTGATTCTGGATTCCGGATCGTTGAGACTTCTCTCAAATCCTTCAAGCGTTGCTGATTCCTGGAAAAGATTCATCACAGCGTACAGGTTCAGATTGTCGCCCGGAAGGCCCAGGTACTCCTGAGGCAAATCCTGTGCCGTGATTGTGCTCCCTCCTGCGAGCAGGAGTGCGATAGCCGATGTGATAATTAACTTTTTCATCTCTCAAATTTTTGTTGAAGAATTGTTTCTTCAATTATGGCAATTCAAAAGATATGCCAAAATTTGAACTAAGTTTGTATTCGCCTCAATATCAATATAATATTTTTGTGCTGTATTTTCTGGGCCATAGGCATATGCTATGAACCCCCATAAACTGACCCTCGTCAGGCTGTAATTCTGTAAAGGATATTCCGCTCTCTGAGGTAACTTACTATGAAATCAAAGCATGCTGCGTCTTTTCCAACAAGTTCGGGAGGGAAGACTCCTTTTTCCGTGAAAAGACCGTCAAGAATCATCTCAACTGTTCCGGTCGCCGTGAATCCTGTTGTCCTGGCCATGGAAGATATATTTTCAACTGTATCATATTCATCATAGAGATCATAGAATATCTCTACTGGATTGTCATTTTCCTTTCCCTTTAGTCTTATTCTCATTATTGTGAACTCTCTCTCTTCCTTTCCGAGTTTCCATGAATCGAACAGGAGTCGTGATGTAAAGTCAAAGGGAGTGATAGTCTTTCCGTCAATCTCCAGCGGTGTATTATCAAAGAATCCGGCTGCTTTAAATGCCTGTATAAGTCTGATATGACCCGGATATCTCAGGGTCTTTTCCTTCATTTGCGGAATATGTCGGAGAGTATATATCAATGATCTTAATCCATCTGTATTAAACGCCTCAAGTGTGCCTGCCTTTTCGAAGTCCACAAGCTCAGGATCGCTCATCGCAGGCTTTACCACAATCTTTCCGTTTTCAACAAAGCGGGCCGGGCGGGTGTATTCTTCTATCACATCACAGGGAGAAAAGGGAGCCTTATACTCAAAAGGAAAAGAGCGAACCACCGGGAGCCCTCCAACCATATACTCAAACTCTTCAATTATCATTTTTTCATTATGATAACCTGCAATATAATTTGGCATGCCCGGAGCGACGCCACAATCCATTACCACAGTAACCCCCTTATCCTTTGCCAGGTTATCGAGAAACCTGACATCTTCCGGCAGAAAAGAGATATCAACAAGATTTTTACCCTGTTCTATTACCCTGGTCATAGTCTGCAGGCCGAGAAAACCTGGCACCGCTGAGATTACAATATCTGCGGTTTTGATGGCAGCATCAAGAGCTCTGATGTCGGTCACATCAAGCTGAAGGGTTTTAATGTTACGGTATACGCTGAGCGAATTCAGCACCCCGGCACTGATGTCTGTTGCAAGAACCCTGTGTTTTTTCGCCATGTCAAGGGCCATGGCCCTGCCGACCATGCCGGCGCCAAGAATAGTAATTTCAGCCATGATCAATAATATGATTTAAGCCAAAAATAAATATAATGATGCAAATTACCGCCAGTAATAACCTTTACACCTATTCTATCTAATCATATAGGTTGTTGTAGAGTAGGTCCCATATTCGTTACTAACCTCTTCGCCTCCGAGAACCAGTTCATCCTTTGTAAGCTTGATTATCTCCATTTCATCATCATCCAGCTTCAGGGTTTTGCTGTCGAGAAGTTCCCATGTACCACTGTCTTCATAACTGAAAGCTGCAACGGTAACCTTATAAGTGCCATCGGGCCGGAAGCTAAACTTACCTCCCGTCATTAATGCATCTGAAAAGGCAACCAGTGCCTTGATATCTTCATTGGTTGAGTTAGTTGTCATCTTATCCCATGTCCAGACATCTTCAATCAGCAGCTCCTCGTCGGTGAGTTTTTCACAACCGGTAGTTGCAGCTAATATAACGACCAGAATAGCGGAAAATAAAATCTTTGTCAGATTCTTCATAATACTATTTTTTTGGTATTTAGCTTTTTACGCTCATGGCGTAATTAAGTTACATGAAAAGAACTTTAATCACTTTTTTTCAGGAACAAATCCATCTGACAATGTCTTCATAAACGCCACGATTGCGGCCTCCTCCTCTGGTGTAAGTTGCAGGTCGCCCAGCTCGTCGACGTTCAGATTCTCTGTTACTTCAGGCTTTGGCCAGCAGTTTACTCCCGGCTGAGGATCGGCCACATCTTCACAAGAGGGCAATACATCGCGTGTATTGTAGAAATGTGTTATCTCTTCAAGGCTTTTGAAATAACCATTATGACCAAATACTTTTACAAATTCAGGATAAGGACGCTTATCGACGTTTCTAAGAGTGGGCACTTTATGTTTACCATAATTATCTTCTGCAAACAATGCATAATGAGGCATCTGCCTAAGGAAATCACTGAGACCGGGATCAATCCAGTTTTCCCCATCGGGATTGAATTCTGCAGGCATAGAATACCATGGAAGCTGAGGATTTTTGGGAATGCCAAGGTTATCATAGGTAAAATCGGTGAATAGCGGGTGTGTGCCATCTTCGAGAATATCAATCGGGTGACAATCAGCACATAAACCTTTGTCAATAAACAGGTCCATCCCCCATTTTTCCTCATCAGTTAACTCGGCTTCTCCTTTAAGATAGTAGTCAAATTTGGATGTAAAAGGACTGACCTTCTCAGAGTGTTCAAAGGCAGCCAGCGCCAGTCCTATGATACCAAACTGAAGATGGACGTCCTCGCAGGAGGAAATATCAGGGTGATTCCAAATATCATTTGCGACCTTCCTGTAAAGATTGACATAGGCTGAACTATTGACCTTATCTACTACGCCTTTTGCATCAGCGATATTTTGTTCGACTGGATTCAGGAATGGCTGCTGGGCCTGGTCTGCAGCTGCATTACCAAGGATATAGCCTGTTGCTCTGCCGTCCCAGAAATTGCCTCCCACGAATAATATTTCTCCATCTTCAACAATTGCATGAAAAAGCGGACTATAAGTTGAATATGCTGCTGTTGGAGGTTTACGGTTTCCTTCGCGTCCGTGAAAAGCCCCCGGGTAAGCTGCAGCATCCCTGTTGATAATCTCATCAGGACCTGTCCATCCCACTTCCTCGCCATGGCATGTTGCACATGATTGTCCGGGCGGATCGGAAAGGTTTTCATCGAAAAATAGTAACTCGCCCAATATCTGAAGGTCCTTATTGTTTAAGAGATAACCCATGTCAAGAAGGGACGCTTCCTCGGCCTCGCTTTCCGCCTCAGTTTCTCCGCATCCGGAATAAAGAACGATTGCAGCCAGGATTATCAGAACCATGTAAACAGGAAAGAGTCTTATCGCTGTTTGTGAATAACTGCCGGATTTCAATTGCAAATTTGAATTCATATTAAGGTCAGGTTTGGTTCACCAATGATTATATCCGACCAAATATAACAATTAATGAATAAGAACCCAAAAAGCTATAATACATTTACTTATGGTTCAGATTGATCTTATGAGATGATCTATTGCTATCGATATCTCAACCAGCTTATTGGCATCAACAATATTGATATTGTCTTTGGATGTATGTGTTATTTCCTGGGTGGAAATATTGTCAATAAACCATTTTGAGGAGACTGCAATTGCTGGTACTCCAAACTGGAGGAAAATACTGTGGTCACCCTGGGGCCATTGTATTCCTTCAGTTATGCCTTCATATTTTGATATAATTTCAATGGTCTTTTCTGACAATGCTTCCGGAAGATCAAAGAGTGAAAATGAGGACAAGCCATCAAGGTATCCTGCCCCATCTATATTTATGTTTAACTGAATATTTCCAAAGCTGCCCTGGTTTGACATAATATAGTTCATCTGGCCCGGAACTGCATAGTAATCCTCTCCGTTAAAAGCTACCAGCTCTATCTGCTTATCCCCTGCATAATCACGCATCAATTCTGCCAGCAGCAGAAGCACTACCACCCCTGTTGCATTGTCAATTGCACCCGGAGTTCCTTTTTTGGAATCAATATGTGCAGTAACAACGATCCGTTCAGAATTGTCAGGACCTTTCCGGCAAATTACGTTATACCCCTTCCCCGGTATCCTTTCAGACTCAGAAATAAGGCTGACAGTACTTCCTGCATAACCGACTAACTCACTGCCTTCTTCTTCTGTCATATAGACTGACGGTATATTAAAATCACCATCTTCAATCAATGGAAAAGGGTAGACTCCTCCGGCCAGTGCTGCGTTTCTTCCTGTTGCACAAATTATTGCCTCAACACCGCTATTCTCCAATAATTCTATTATTCTTTTATGTTCGTCGGGGTTATAAAAGACAAAGTTCTTGGGCATCAACTGTTCCCTGGCTAAATCACCATGTACCAACAAAATTTTTCCACGTGCATCTGCTTTTTCCAACTCTTCAACAGTGGAAGCTGTCACCAGTTCTGCTTCGCCACTAAAACCCGGTGAATAAGGACTTACGCTAACAAAGAATTCTCTCTTACCGCATAAAAGAGAAGCACCACCATCTCTCCAGTCAATTGCGTCAAATTCCGGCATTTCGGTTTTCCACCCGCGTAATTTGGCTTCGGCCTCAAAAAATCTGGTAGCTTCACGGTTCCCCCCACTGCCAACCGACCGGTCAGAAATTTTCAGACAAAGATTCTCAAGCCAGTTAAGGCTCAGGTTATACAAATAATTTTTATCCATTGTAAAGAGTCTATTTTGTTTTACTGGTCAGGTGCCAGAAGCCGCATATTTCGCATTTATATATATGAAGCTCCGGTCCTCCCCGGTTTTCCCTTATATAGTCAACTATATCCTGTGCCTCTTCCGGTGAATTATACATCGTCTTTTTGCACGGTGCCTCGACAGAATTTACTTTCTTCTTATTGGAAGGGTTGTATTTCATTACCAGACAGGTTATGACCTCATATATACCAATCAAATTCTGATGCAAATTTATGTTTTCTCCGTTTTTATTCAACCGTTGCATGATACTTGAAGATGATTTTCTTAAATTAGCTGTACAAAAATATTTTTATTATGTCAAAGAGAGTGTCAATTACATTACTGACTTTATTGTTTACTGTAGCATCTTTTAGCCAGTCTTTTGACTGGAACCTTCGCGGAGGACTTAACCTGATGAACTCAAAAAGTGCAGATAAAAATCTTGCGCTTTCATATCATATTGGTGCACAGGCTGGTATAAGAATTACCAGTTTTGGCTTCTATGGTGAAGCCGCTTACTCATTGCTTGAAGATCAGTACGGAGGGGAACCAATAGCCTATTTCACGCCGGCAATTCTTTTGAAGGTACAGTTGAAACGTATGATTTTTTCTGAGATCGGAGGTATGTTCCTGTCAAGGATAGACGACTCCGACGGAGGAACAGACAGCCTTAATCCTGACAATTCAGTAATGCCTTTCGCAGGTCTGGGTTTTAATGTTTCCAGGGCAGAAATATCCCTAAGGTCGGTTGTTAAGCAGTCATATGCCATTATTCAATTTACTGCTGCTGTAAAGTTTTGACAATTTGACTGGTTGAAATTTCATCTTTGGTTTCAACTACGAAACCTTCCTGGTTTGTGCCATATTGTTGGAATTTATTTAAGATTCTATATCTGTTGAAGTTCTAAAGAATGATTTAGAGCGTTTTTGCCTGTCTGAGTTAATTCCTGCCTTTTAAGTTTATCGTTGTAGCCGACACTTCATATAAAAAATATTTTGTACCTTTTTACTTGCTAATGAGTGCTATAACAGAGGGGCCTCTCGATGAACCAGGTTTTGATAGATAAAATCACTGATATTGTCCTCGATAATTTGCAGGATGAGAATTTTGGTGTTGAACAACTGGCTCAAAAAGCCGGCATGAGCCGTACTACCCTTCATCGTAAAATAAAAAAACTTAAGAAGGTGAGCCTAAGCCGTTTTGTAAGAGAGGTTCGCCTGCAAAAGGCTATGGAACTGCTTAAGAAAGAGGAGGGAACTGTAGCTGAGATTTCATTCCGGGTAGGTTTCGGAAGTCCGACATATTTTATTAAATGCTTCCATGATCAGTATGGGTACCCGCCGGGAGAACTGAAAAAAATGTATCCCCTTGATCATCCCGTTTATGATCAAAGCAATGAAAAAGGAGACCGCTCTTCTGGTAATGCAGGGCCAAAAGGAAAACCTTCAGACGAATCAGGCCTGAAAAAGAGTACGCGCAAAAAAATCCTGCTGTCTTCATTGATCATAATAAGTGTCTTCCTTCCTGTTTTAATCCTTTTTACCCTAATTAATCAACCACAGAAATCCATTGTCGTTCTTCCCTTCAAAAACCTCAGTGATGAACCCGGAACTCAGTACTTTGCCGATGGTATCATGGAAGATATCTTGAACAATCTGTTCAGAATAAGAGATCTGAGGGTGATATCAAGGACTAGTGCCGAATATTTCAGGAACAGCCCGATGACCTCCCCCGAGATAGCGCGTAAGCTGCATGTTGATTATGTTCTGGAAGGAAGTGTGCAGCGACAGGGTGAGGAGGTCAGAATCTTCACCCAGCTTATTGATGCACGAAACGATCAGCACCTGCTTTCTGAGAAATACGAAGGTGAGTTGGATAATGTATTTAACTTTCAGAGCGATATAGCGGGGAAAGTTGCGGGTGCCCTGCAGACTGTAATATCCCGGGGGGACAAGGGTCATATTGAAGAAAGGCCCACTGCCAGTCACGAAGCGTATGATAACTACCTTAAGGGGCGTTTTCTGCTGCATAAGGCCAATGATGATCAACGATTCGATATAAGTAAGGATGGGTTGATTGCAAGCCTCCAGTATTATGAGAAGGCTATTGAGATAGATCCTCAATTTGCAGAAGCATGGGCGGGCTTGTCAAATGCATGGTACAACCTGGCAGCCTGGGGATGGTATCAGCCATATTTTGAAGGAGTGCAGAAAGCATGGACCTACTGCAACAAAGCCCTGGAGTTAGACCCCGGGTGTGCCGAGGCTCATGCCGTAAAAGGAGTTTACCATATTTATCCGGAAAAACGCTTTGAGGAGGCACGGAAGGAACTGCAGCTTGCGATTGAGCTGAATCCCAACTTTTCAACAGCTCACCAGTGGTATGCACAACTGATGATGATAACAGGCCCTATTGAAGAAGCCCGCAAGCATGTTAACCGCACCCTTGAGATAGAACCTTTTTTCTGGGTAATGCATAACCTCGATTCATGGGTCTGTTATTTCGAGGAAAGATACAGTGAGGGATTGGAAGCATGCTTTACAGGTTATGACCTCAATCCCTATTCGAGTGATAACAATTGGCTGTTCTTTCTTCATTATGTCAAGCTGGGAAAAGGGGAAGAGGCTGCAAAGATTTTCAGGGATGTTTTTAAAAAGAACCCTTTAACGGAACCTTTGGCTGAAGGGATAATGAATGCATATGGAGAGTCAGGTATATCGGGTATTTTTAATTGGCTTATCGATATTAATGTTAATGATCCCTTACCCTTGCAGGGGCTGAACGGAAATCCCTATTACCTGGCCTGGTGGCATGCGCTTATTGGCGATAAGGAAGAATCTGTCTACTGGTTTGAAAGGACCGTGGAAGCAGAGAAGGTTCCCATGCATTATTTCAACCTGATAGCACAGAATCCCGATTTCGATTTTCTGCGTGATGATCCCCGCTTTCTTTCCGTAATCGAAAAAGCCGGCCTTGCTCCTTACCATACCAGGAAAGTCAGATAGAAAATGTTCTCCTTCCCTGTTTCTTTTCTTTTTTTTTAATTCTTGAAACATAGTTTAAGGAGTGCCCTGAAAAATTAAGCATTTTGAAACGGGACTGCTATGTTTACCCTCCCTTTATAGCCGAAATTTGTCACTCTGGGTATTTAATCAACTATTGTTTAATCTAAATTTAAGACTATGAAAACCAAAGGCTTGATTTTAATGATTCTTAGCTGCGTGGCCGTCCTTATGGTGGCCTGCAGCAAATTCGAGACGACAGAGGCGACAGACATTTACATGAATAATGCGCAACTGAAAAAGGCTTCTGCCGTTCCCATGTTTATTGTTGAACCGGGCGGAGGCGATGATACTCCGGCTATAATGCAGGCATTCATGGATGCAAAGGCTGCCGGTGCCGGCTCTGTAGTACAGCTTGTGGAGGGCGAATACCACCTCGGGCTTATTGAGATACGTGATTTCTACGGTTCTTTCCGTGGTGCAGGAAAGGATAAGACAATCATTACTGCAATGAACAACCTTGGGGCACAGGCTTTGTTAGCACAGGGTCAGTACCCGCAGCTGGTGAAATTTGTAGGCGGGGATGTTTATTTAAGTGATTTTACCCTTCGTACCCCGGAAGGAGCAATCAGCGATATGGCAACAGGTCATATACAATGTCTTGTTAACTTCTCCGCCTATAATGCCATATATGAACTGGGTGACCAAAGCCGGTCAATAAATGCTGTAATTGATAATGTTTCTTTCAGTGGTCAGTTTTATGAAGCAGGTATGGGCTTCTACAAGTATAA
Source organism: uncultured Rikenellaceae bacterium (assembly GCA_964568875.1). GTDB lineage: Bacteria > Bacteroidota > Bacteroidia > Bacteroidales > VadinHA17 > SLNP01. Next base: position 72,990 of record CAZMSH010000016.1, read on the forward strand.
ATATAATTGCATGTATGCGGTTAGGACGGGCTGGGACTGCATTGGTGTCTCTGGTCTTCCAAGGGAGAATATTAATCTTAAAATCACCAACTCAGATATTAATACTTTCTGTTACGGTGTGGTACTGGAAGCAATGAAGAATAGTGAAGTAATTGTAGGCGAGACGAATAACGGTAATGTGTTTAATGTATGTGAGCAGGGAGGCGGAATATGGGAAAGCAGGGGTATGAAGATCATCGTCGAGGGTAATACATTTAATGTTCCCCAATATTGCTGGGGCTTCGATGTTAATGACTACCCCTACTACAAGTTTCTGGAAAATGAACCTGAAATAGAAACCACAATCTGCAATATACAGTTTAACGTTTTTAATCTGATTAGCGCAGATTATGGCCTCTATTTCAGGAATCAGCGTCATTTTTTGTATCCGGGTGAAAAGCCGATGGCTATACAGGTTAAGAATAACCTGTTCAACATGACCGACTACTATCCCTGGGCTATTTATTCACAGGTGACAAAAGGGATGGTAATCCGCAACAATAAAATGAGCGGCTATGCATATGATGGTATAGTGCTTGATCTGTACAGTGCCGAAGGACTTATCCTTGGTAATAATTTCTCTGCGGCGGAGTATTACAGATCCTCTGTTTTACTGGTGGCTAACACTCACGGATGGACTGTTGTGGGTGGCAATGTAGCTGACAACGTGCTAAATATGGGGACTGACAATATTATTACCGGTTTTAATGTCTCAACCACTGATGAACCTCTCGGGTCAAGAATCTCAGGTAAGATATCTGAAATGAATAAACTGATGCATTAATGCTAATCCATATCATCACCGGGCAGATACAATACCAATGATCAAAGGAAAAAAGAATCCACAGAATCTGAATATAATAATCCGGATTGGTTGAATTATATGTTACTTCAAGGATAAGGGGCTGAGTATAGCCGAGGAACGGACCAACTTTCTCTCAGCCCCTTTGTTTTTGCTTTGCAATTTACACCTTATCCAGAGTGGCATAAGATTGCCATGGCGGGTGAAGAAGGGTCCTCCTGCGCTAAATCCTCCGAGTGCGTGAATGTGAGTGCGAGGCCTGATTATGAATTTCTTAAATGAATCAGGTCTGAGTAGAAATATAATATCTGTTAGTGACATCCATTGATTTTGCTTTTATCATGGGTGACTCTACAGGCAAAATCACAGATATTATTCTGCCATTTCTCATGTTTTGGAGAGTTCGTTGTAAACCAGATCTGCAGCCAGTTTTGATGTAAGAATGCATGTAGGAATGCCCGCAGGACTGGCAGACCACTGTCCTGCCTTAATGACATCCGGGAGGGCCGTTTTGACTGAATCCTTCATGTTAAGCATGCTGCCTTTCAGCGGAACGGCCTCTTCGAATGACCATCCCACAATAGCTCCTTCCGAGCTCCCTGACCACTTTTGAAGCGTCAGGGGACTGGCGGAGAATTTAAAAATGATATGCTTATTCAACCCGGGATAAATTGATTCGCTTAGTACTGCCGTGATTTTTTCCTCTACAGCTGACTTGAATTCTTCATACCATCTGTCTCTCTCGATTCTCTTTATAAGCTCATAATCAAACAGGAAACTGGCAATAATTCCTGTTTTTCCTTCTGGCGCAGCATTTGGATCGTTAAGCACAGGTGGTGATAATTTTCTCCTCAAGTTTTTCGGGGATCTTGCCAACACCTCCTTCAGGGTAATAATAGTCTGTGTAAAGCGAAAAATAGCTCATGGCAAAAAAGGCTGGCGTTCCCCTGAAGAAATGCTGATCAATAATATCAATGAGAGATTCATTTTTGATGATCCTATGTAAAAAATCCTCCACGGGCATTCTCATTCTAAGCACTGCAATTGTCGTTGCAATTAACCTGAAAATCCAGACTATGAATGTTGTAAACCAATATAACCGGTCTCTTTTTGCATCTTTAAAAAACGGGCTATCGTTTCCGAATAGCACATTCATGTATTTGTCATATTTCCTTATGACGTTGATAACACGTTCTACCTCTTTTTCGCTTTCCGGATAGAGCTTTTTAAGCATTATCTCATAGTCATCAACACTTTCCTTTCTTTCTGCACCTATCACATAATTCTCTACTCCGACTGAAACATCACTTTTAAAAAGCGGAAGATCTATTTCAAGCTCTTCGAGCATTGGTTTGATCATACCGGCATTTTCCACCGCCCTCACCCCGCCATCAAAGAGAAATCCGTCCTTAATGAATGTGTTCACCAATCCTCCGGTCTTCTCGTTCTTTTCTATCAACAATATTTTCGCACCTCTTTTGGCAAGGGAGGCAGCCGTCACCAGGCCACTTATTCCTCCGCCTGCTATGATGATTTTTTTATTGTTTTTCATATGGACTGCCCTTTAAAACTAATTGCCGGTATCGGAAGTTTCAAATTTCTTTTTAAAGCTCTTGCTTCCTCTAAAATATGAATAATCTGATTTTTAAACTCAACCAGAAACAAATAAAGTTGCTAATTTATGAAATAGTATGTCTTCAAAGTGACGGTTCCAGTCCAAATGGCAGACTCATTCCTGGAAATAAAAAAGCCCTCCTTCCGCCGGCCGCCATAGGCTTGCCGACGGCGGGGCGCGTAAAGCTTCGGAGGGCGGAGGTGGGCCCAGCTGGGCTTCCCGACGCTCGCTAAGTTCGGTCGGGATAAACTTCTCGCCCGTCGACATACAAAACAAAAAAGCCGCACGCGGCGGCTTTTTGTTTTATGGGCCCAGCTGGGCTCGAACCAGCGACCCCCTGATTATGAGTGTTCTTTTTTCGATATTTTATTTGCTTTGAAAAAGTCGTGTTTTTTGAGTTACCACCAACATTTACAGGGATTTATGTTTTCTCTTCATTAAAAATAACTGTTCATTTTATGTAAAATATTCCATTGCTTTACATGGATTATCAGGAAAACTGGCGAAAAAACTGGCACCATTTATCCAAACATTATTTCAATTGCAGGCGTTCGTGTAGAAAAAGACTTACTTTTCTAAATGTACGTCTTTGGTGAATTCAGAGGGATTTGCCCCAAATCTTTTCTTGAAGCTATGGGCAAAATTTGAAAGGTTATTGAATCCTACTCTGTACATCACCTGGGTTATGTTATTGTGCCCGAACCTAAAATATTCTGCTGCAGTATTAAGGCGTAAATTTCTGAAAAGCTCACCGGGCTTCATACCTGTCAACTGATCAACCTTGCGGTAGAGCTGGCTACGGCTTATCCCCAAATCCCTGCACATTCCGTCCAGCTGGTAGTCAGGATCAGCCAGGTTTTCCTTCATTAGTTCCACCAGTCTTTTTATAAATCGGTCCTCAGGTGTATGCTCATCAGTAACTTCAGGATTTTCAATTAGCATGCTGCGGTAATGCTTTCTGATCTTTTTTGCCGTTTCCAGATGATTCCTAACTTTAAGTATCAGCTCTTCCATATCAAAAGGCTTGGCCAGGTAGTCCTCTGCTCCGGAGTCCAGGCCTTCGATCTTACTGTCTCTGTCTACCTTTGCCGTTAGCATCAATACGGGGATATGTCCTGTAAGCAGATCTTCTTTAAGACGCTTGCTCATTTCAACACCATTCATTACAGGCATCATCACATCGCTGATCACTAGATCAGGTATCTCCCTGTTGGCTATGGCCAGGCCTTCCTCACCATGGAAAGCTGTTAGTACATTGAAATGTTTCTCGAGATTACTTTTAAGGAAAAGGTTCAGGTCATGGTTGTCCTCAACAATAAGCACCAGGGCCCTGTCGTTTTTTGCAGCATCATTGAACTGATCGTTGTGAGCTCTTTGCCCGCTATGCCCTGGTTCACCTTCATCGTCAATATAGAATTCTCTTGAAAGGGGAATCATGATTCTGAATAATGATCCTTTGCCCGGCTCAGATTCGACTTCTACTTTACCCAGGTGAAGCTCAGTAAGCATTTTAACCAGGTAAAGCCCCACGCCGGTTCCCTCGGTATGATTATTCTCTTTCTCTTCAAGGCGATAGAAGCGTTGAAAAATATTCTCCTGTTCAGACTCTGGTATCCCCCGGCCGGTGTCACTGATCTCGAAAAATGCCATTGCCGTTCCCTTACTCTCCTTTGTTTCCAAAGTTAAATTCACCTCCCCGCGACGGTCAGTGTATTTTATAGCATTTGAAAGAAGGTTGCTTATGATCTTTTCAAGTTTATCGGCATCATACCAGCTTTCCTCCACAGAACTATTTATGGTATACTTGAAATGGATCCCCTTTTTCCTGGCCAGGGCAGCATATGTTGCAGCCAGATTTCCGGCCCATTGTGCTAGATCTACACTGGCGACCTGAAGCTTCTCCGGGCTGTTTTCCAGCTGGCTGATGTCCAGGAGCTGGTGAATAAGTTTTTTGATACGAATGGCATTCTGGTAGACTACTTCGAAAGACTCTTTCTCCCTGTCATCCATAATTGGCAAGAGACTGTTCTTCATTTCATCCAACAAGCCCAGCACAAGTGTTAGAGGTGTTCTGAATTCATGACTTAAATTGGATACAAATTCAGTCTTGATCCTATCTGTTTCATGTAATTTGATTAATTCAGATTTACTCCAGTATGACGAGATAAGGGTTCCTACAGCCTCAAGTGTACTTAAGTCTTCCTCGTTCACATCCTGTTTCATTGCATGGTCTACGCTGGCCCTGCCAGTGATGATAAGTAGTTTTATTTCCTTATTGTGGAGAAGCGGGAAATAAAGCATGCTCGCAAGGCCCAGTTTTCTGGAAATTTCTTTCTGTCCGGGAAATGGTTTATCCCCTGACTTAAGAATAAAAGGTTGTTTTATATCCTCCAATGCACTTACATCCAGAACCTCATTATTATCCAACAGGACGATTGATCCGGGATTTTGATCGTTAGGATGTCCTACCCGGCAATCAGTCATCTCAAGGTGTCGGGAGACCAGCTCGCTGACTTTCCTGTAGAAGGCATGCTCGCTCTCGGCAATGGCAATGTTTTGCTGGAGCTCATTCAGTAGCTTGAGGGCTTTCTTCTGAATGCTGAGACTCACCCGCATCCCTGTGATAAGAATGTCATAACGATGCAATTCCCTCACAAGTTCACGGTTTATTTGATCAAGGTAAGCGATACGTTCTTTCTTGCTCATAATCAGTATTTCTCTTCACTGAACACACAAAGTACCCCGGTCCAGTCAAGTGGTATGACTTTGCCACGGACCCTGGCAATTTCTACTCCCGAATAGATACCCAGCAGCGGGATATCACAAAGTGCCTCACGAACTTTATCTCCCTCTTCATTTTCTGATCCATAGAGTTTTTTAACCCGGCCAAGACAGGATATGTATAAGGCAAACAAAGGCTTCCTGTTATCCAGTGAATCAAGCAATTTCCGGGCTTCAACACCCACCATGTCAGTCTCAATGCTCCTGCGCATAAATTGAAATTCCTCCCCTTCCTTCAGATCTGTTTCGGCTAAAATCAGTGCACCACTTTTCTTGTCAATGCCAGCCACCATCCGGTTTACATAGTTCTCTTCCAGGAAAGGGCCATATTTGTCACCCCTGTTCACTCCGATGGTAATGAGAGAGGTGATCGATGTCCAGTCCACTTCATCGGGCTCACCAAGATAATCGCGTACCAGGTCCAGGGCCGGCCTGTTATTAACTTCCAGCAGCCTGTTGCCTTCCATCCTGGTAATACGATGGTAATCAGAGGCCGGTTTGCATCCATGCATGATGGTAGTATCCATTCTAACATTTCCTTTGATCACCAGCCCCATTATCTCACTCTCAACGATGGCATTTTTATCCCACATTCTGATTTCCTGTGGTCGGACAATGTCGACGATCCCTACTCCGGCAACAGGCGGCCATTTGCCAATTTCACTCTCTATTTCTGAAATCAGGGGACTGGCAATGTGAAAATCCATTGCTTCAGTATTTCCTTTAACTATAGCATCATAAATTAGCAAGAGGTTAGAATCGGAACCACCGAGCAGACCTTTTAGCTCTTTCCCGAAGCGCTTTCCAATTATCTCTAAGCCCTCATTCAGATTGCCTGTGCGGCAGCTGCTAAAAGTAATTGAGTCAGAAGCAACCACAAGAATACCTGCAAGCATTCCTTCATAGGAAAGAAAATCATTGGTTAGTATGCCCGGAGAGGTAGCTCCCATGATGTGGGAGCCTGGTCCTATGATTGATTTTATTCCTTCCAGAAGTTTTTCAACCCTGTGTTCTACCGAGGCAAAGACCAGGGCAAAGTTACATTTTTCTATTCCGGCATTTTGTAATGCTTTATTGGCCAATTCCTGGCCCGCAAGATAAGAATCCTGCTTTGTGCTGTGTGCGACTCCGCTCCTTGTTGCCATAGTTTATTTGTTTCTTAATTAGATGATTAAATATACAAAAAACTAGAATCGTGATCTAATGTAATGTACCCGATGTTCCAGAACTCCTTCTTTGAATTTATTCATAATGACATCGGCTTCTGACTCTGAATATTTCAACAGTAGTACATCCCTTATATCAAGATTGTCTTTTCCATGGTGATAGGGAGCCACAAGGGAATGGAAAGTATAATTCCCATTCTTATCGGGATTTAGGTCCATATAATTGTTAGATCTGGCCGCAAGATCTGGATTCTCTTTTTCCGAAATAGCCAGCCAATCATCAGCCATTTCTTTCTGCCATTCCCATGCATCAGCTTTGATCTTCATGGTGATAAGGCAGAGAGTGTCTTCCTTTGCTGCTTGCGGAGGAAGAGGGAGGCTGCTATTCCATATATCCTGAAGGACTATCCAGTTATTTCCCTGTTTTTCCCAGGTAACGATATATTTGCCCTCGTCTATCAGAGCTTCCCCCTGGGCAAAAAGCTGGTACTCTCCTTCCTCAATGGCTACCTTTCCGTGGAGATCGGCCTTTTTTGTATTATATACGATTTCATCAACTCCCATGGTGGCCATCTGATTAAATACCATGGAAATGGTCTCTACCCCCATAAAAGACTGACCGTTGGGTGGCAGGAAAGTGCTTTGTGAATTGTAGTAAGCCATTACAGTTTCCTGGTCACCATTGATAATGGCTTCAGTCAGAATATCGTTCTGAGCCTGTATTTCCTTACTGACATCCTTTTGAGCTTGAGCACAGGCTGAAAAGAAGAGGGTTATGGCCATCATTAGAGCCACATTTGCGATTTTCGTCTTGTTCTTTTTCATGATGGTAAAGTTTATGGTTAATTACTGAGAACAAAATTATCAGGCAAATACAGGCGGATCTAACGGAAAAATACCATTGTTGAACGGAAAAGTTCCATGAGCATTTCAAAATGCTTTCGCCAGAATCTTTATCAGCTGAAGCGGATGAAAGCTTCCTCCAAATCCTGGCAACAAACTGGCGCAAAAGAAAAAACCACCTACAAGATAAATTGTAAGTGGTTGATTATTATATTTTGGCGAACTCACTGAAATGGATTGGTTCGGAAATTGTAAGTTAGCCAAACAGTACCTTGTCAAGGGTGTTGACCAGATTTGAATGCTTTTGGGGATTCTCTCGTTTCAATCTTTCAATATTCTGAAGTTTCCATCTAACAGCTGGTAGTTCACGGGCCTTCTCCACAGTAAAGAATTCCCAAATAGGATCGGCTTCCTTAAAACTTGCTAAAAACACTTTATCTTCAAGCGTTAGTTTTGATATAATTTGTGAGACAAGTTCTTCACGAGTCTTTTCAAATTCTTTATAGCTGAACGGTATATCTGACATACCTGAAAATTGTGTTTCGAAAGCATCTCTTTGATCAATGGATGTAGGATTTAGAAGCTCATTGATTGGCCTCATATGAGAGATTAATGCAACCAGAAACCCATACTTTATTTCCTCTGTTAGACCTTCGTTCTCCAACAGTAATTTTACATCAAATAGATCACGGGGATGTTGGCGGTCAAGGGCCGCACAGATTTTACCACCGTACAGTTCTGCCATGGACACAACTTTAATTGCTGCAAACCTACCAAAAGACTCTTGTACTTTCTTTTCAACCTTTAGCAGGTTTGGATCATTGATAGTTCCTCGTGTGGTTGTGTTAACTTCTATCTTGATTTGTGCTTTCTGTAACTGACAGTTTATTTTAGCATCTTCTCCCGCCCTTGAAACTGCTGTGACACTAATTCCTGGTATTGATTTCTCTAAATCTGCTTTTATTCGACCCAGCCCTTCTGAAATTTCCCTTAATGCAGTTTCTCTATCATTATTGGGAATATAGGTAAGGTCGATATCAACTGATAATCTCGGCAGGCTGCGAATAAACAAGTTAATGGCAGTTCCACCCTTGAGTGCAAATATTTCTTCTTTGGCTATATACGGAATGGTTTGAAGTAGTAATTCAACCTGAGTTCTGTATTTTGGATCTATCATATCTGGGCTAATTCTTTGGGAATAGTGATATGGAATTCCGGATCATATATACCTTTCTTGACAACCTCACGATCTCCTGTTCCAAGATTAACCTCAGATAAATCAAGAAACTGACCCCATTGATGATTCGCTTTATTAAGCATGTAAAGGAATAATCTCTTAACTTTTACAGATTTGCACTCCTGAAGTAATACTTGTACAATGTCTGGTCTCAAATTGACCAGCCCAGACATTATTTGATAGGTTTCAAGAAGGTCCTGTTTTTCCGGAGCTAGATATAAACATTCCAATATCGCTCGTTCCGGACTAGCTATCTTTATCTTAAAAGCCCCACTACTATTTTCCTCCAATCCTTTCTCAGCAGGAAGAAAAGAGGTCTTTGTATGATTGATAGGTTCACTCCAAAAATATTTCTCAAACCAAGCTGGAAGTTTTGTCTTTAGTTTGGAGAATAAATAAACTATTTCGACACCTGTTCTTATATAATGAGAATATCCCAATAAAGACAATGCTGAAAGACCGCCGACGTGCACTGACAAGTTTGCCTGTTGCTGAAGAGAATATATCGCCCCTTGCCAGCCTATATTATCATTTGGCCGTTTGAATGCTCCAACACCTATGGATTCAAGCCAACCGCTTTTTTTGTATCTTTGTTGTAGGTCATATGAGAAACCGTTCTTGTCTAGCCATGATGCAAGAATTACAGTTCCTGGGACATGCAAATCCAGAAGTCTCTTTATTTTTATCTCATTATTAGTACTCACAGTACAAATATCGTGTTTTATTTAAAGTAAAACAACATCTGAACTGGTTTATTTATAAAAGTGGAAAGGTGTCAATCCTCACCAACCTTTTACCTCAAATCATGGCATATTCTTGGCGCCAAAGAAAAAACCACCTACAAAATGAATTGTAAGTGGTTTATTCACAGTGTGGGCCCAGCTGGGCTTCCCGACGCTCGCTAAGCTCGGTCGGGATAAACTTCTCGCCCGTCGACATACAAAACAAAAATGCCGCACGCGGCGGCTTTTTGTTTTGTGGGCCCAGCTGGGCTCGAACCAGCGACCCCCTGATTATGAGTCAGGTGCTCTAACCTGCTGAGCTATGGGCCCCCGATAAAAATCGGACTGCAATATTAAATAATTGTATCGGAATATGCAAGAATTAAATTAAAAGGTGTCAGGTATGCTCCCATTCGGTCGTGAGCTCGGTTCGGGTGCCGGGTACCAGGTACCTGTAACCAGGTACCTATTTCTTAAGATATTGCATCAGAACACCAACAGCTTCGTCCATGTCGTGACCGAATGTTATTATACCTGAACGGTCTCCTCCCATAATAATGATCCGTTTCTCAAAGACATCCGACTCTCTGAAAAGACGCTGGATCTCTCTTGCCAGACCCGGTGTGCCATATTCCATTTCAGGAGATGTGGTCGGCATTTTGTACTTAAGTTCCTCCCAAAGATAAACATCATGAACATGTACAACAGCATTAGTGCCGGGATCGGACATATAAACAGCAGCGTGACTCAGAGATTCTGATGAAGCCTTTAGCGGCCCTGAACACATAACTGCATTCTCATCAATATTTACTGACAACACCTTGACATAATGTCCGGGTTCAAGCTCCGGAATATCACCTGTTGCCGATGCAGTAATAACAAACTGATTGTTGTTGCCTGATCTCATACTGAGATTGCCGAATCCTACTCCATTTTCATAGGCACCTATAAGATCCATATTGAAAAGGACCTCTCTCCAGTAGTTCAGTATCTCGTACTGTTCATCATTAATGACAACACCTGACTGATTCCAGTGGCAATTGAACTTAACAACTCCTTCCATACAAAACGCCGTCTAAATTTCAGTTCCCTCTATTCTTTAATACAAACCTTCCAGATAATCAATCTACAAAAATACAAATAATTGCAAAATCATCTGCATGAATCGGCAATGCTGTACAACAAGAGATGTAAAATTCGAATTATCGACCAATTTATTCCATAACAATTATATGTAAATATTTAATTATATATTTGTATCATAATTGTCCCTTCAATTTCAGGATTTGCTATATGGTTGATAAAGAGCTTTTTAGACAAAAGATAATACGTATATCGGGACATATCTTCAGTCGGTATGGGTTCCGGAAAACAACGATGGACGAAATAGCCAAAGCCCTAAATAAGGGCAAAAGCTCATTATACTATTATTACAAAAGTAAAGAAGAGATCTTTGAAGCAGTGGTTTTATATGAGGCCAATACCCTTAGAAATCTGCTTACTAAGGCAATAAAATCAGTTGATTCTCCAATTGAAAAATTACGATCGTATGTGTTCGTAAGGATGAAAGCGTTCGAAAAACTTTCAAATTACTATAATGCAATCTTTGACAAAGACCTCGACCATTTTGATTTCATTGAAAAAGTCAGGGAAAAATATGACCGTGAAGAACTGGCGATTTTGAGACTTATTGTATACAACGGTGCCCGAAGGGGATACTTCAGAGCCAATAACAGTGAGTTCACTGCCATGGCCATTCAGACAGCCCTGAAAGGCCTGGAGGTGCCTCTCTTCTGGAAGAGGAGACATCAGGAGATGGACAACCGGCTTGAGGCTATTCTCGATGTGCTTTTTAACGGGATACTTATAAAAAAGGCGTAGAAGGCATAAGGGGCATATAGGGCATAGTGGCATAATGACATAGTGGCATAATGCCATACAGGGTGCAGGGGGTTCAGATGTCGGGGAGGCTGACTTATGTCTTTGGCAGTGGTTTTTTACGGTAACTATAGATCAGTAAGAGCAATCCGGCCAAAACAAAAGGAATACTCAGCCATTGACCCATATTGAGCCTCATTGCGGCTTCGAAATCGACCTGATCTTCTTTGACATACTCTATGAAGAATCTTGCTGTAAAAACCAGTATCAGGAAGAGGCTGAAGTTGATTCCGGTGAGGAATTTCCCCTTGTTTCGCCAGTAGATACGGAAGAGCAGTACAAAAATTGCAAGATATGAGAGAGCCTCATATATCTGTGTGGGGTGCTTCGGGGAATTTTCTCCGTTACGAAGAAAGACAAAACCCCATGGAAGAGTTGTTTCCACCCCGTATATTTCAGAATTCATCAGGTTTCCCAGGCGTATGAGTGCCCCGGCCAGCGCAACCACAATAACGATCCGGTCGAGTATCCAGAGCATTGATTTTTTTTCTTTCCTCACAAAGATCCACAGGGCCAGCAATATGCCAATTGCAGCACCGTGGCTTGCCAGTCCGCCGTGCCAGATATAAAGGATTTCCAGCGGATTACTCAGGTAGTATGCAGGTTCATAAAAGAAACAATGGCCCAGTCTTGCTCCCACGATAGTACCTATAGCCATATATATGGTCAGCCTGTCGAGCACCACGTCACCTATTCCTTCATTTCTGAATATTCTTCTCATTATGATGTAGCCAAAAAGGAATCCTGATGCAAACAATACACCATACCACCTTACTGCCAACGGTCCCAGGGTGAAGATAACCGGATCGGGGTCCCACGGAATTATCTGAAAAATCATAACTTTTAGTATTTGCAACAGCCAAAGGTATGAAATAAGTATTAAAACCAAGAGCATAAGCAGGTACGATATGCAGACGATGATTAAAAAAATAGATGTAAGTTTGTACTTTTCAGTCGGCGCAGCACCTATGAAAAGACTTCATATATACAGAAATTACGTTGCAGTAATCATTATCATCGCCTCAGCAGCGTGTGCCAAGCAGGGCTCTCCGTCAGGTGGCCCGAAAGACACCGACCCTCCTGAAGTGATAAGGTCAACTCCCCTTAACGGAACAACAAACTTCACTGGCAACAGTATCACCATCACCTTTGACGAATATGTTGTCCTCGATAAAATACAGGAAAAATTTATGATTTCACCTCCTGTTGAAGAGCGTCCCGAAATAACAACAAGAGGTAAAAGCGTTATAATTTCAATCGACGAAAACCTGCGCGACAGCACCACCTATACACTCTACTTTCAGGATGCCATAAGAGATCTTAACGAAGGCAACATACTGGAAAACTATCAGTTTGTCTTTTCAACAGGCGACTTTATCGACTCTCTTATGCTCGACGGCAGGGTCTATGATGCCTTCAGCCTCGAGGTTCCCACAAGAATGATGGTAATGCTTCATTCCAATCTTTCCGATACAGCCCCTAAAACAGTAATCCCCGACTATATCTCAATGACCGATCAGACCGGTTATTTCACGATTAACAATCTTAGGGCGGGAACCTACAGAATCTATGCCCTCGAAGACTTAAACAACAACAGGAAGTATGAGCCTTCAGATGAACGCTTTGCATTTCTCTCAGACACTGTTAAGGTTACCGTGGAATCGAATCTACCGTTTGTTGCCGATACAGTCAGGCCTGATCCGGAGGCGCTCCCTCATGACATAGACGAGCACCAGCATCTGCATGACACACTTCATCACGGAACGCAGGATACACTATTCAGGCTAGAGGTTCCGTTACGTGTACCGGAGTATGCTATGTATGCATTCAAAGCGATCCAGGAGAGGTATTTCCTCGCATCGACAGCCAGGAGAGAAGCCAGGCTGCTGGAATACTATCTGTCACTGCCGCCTGATACTCTCGATTTCATTTTCAAGGCTCCCGGGTTGTCTCCCGACAACTATTTTGCCGAATGGAGCAGCAAAAGAGACAGCCTGAAGATATGGCTCAGAGACAGCTCGGTATTCAATTCACAAATTATTGAAACCATAATAACATACCCTTTCAGTGATATTGACAGCGGACTAGTATACAAGACCGACACCATACCGATGAGGTTTGTGCAGCCCAGAGGATCCAGGGGTGGCACAACACAGTCTAAGGCCCTTCAAATGACGACTAATGCTTCAAGGACAGGCATCCCGCCCGGCAGGGATATTATTATTACCCCCAACGCCCCAATAGAATCGGCAGATTTTAGTCTTTTTACCATTTACCCTTATAATGACTCAACCGGTGTACTGCTGCCTTTCACCTCAGACTTTGATCCGTTTGTCCCCAGAGAAATTACAATTAAGCAGGACCTGGATGAAGGAGCTGAATATGTCATGCAGCTTCTGCCAGGAGCCCTGATCTCAATTTACGGTGAAACTAACGACACCACACTTATCAGATTCAGGGTAAGGAGTATGGATTCATACGGTACCTTCACTGCAAATCTTGACGGATATGAAGGCAGTGTTGTTGTTCAGTTGCTTGACAACAACGAGGCAATCATAATGGAGAAAAAGGCAACATCACCCGGCAGTGTGGTGTTCAGGTTTGTTGAAAACGGCAACTACCGGCTGAAAGTTATTTATGACACCGACGAAAACGGCATCTGGTCACCCGGAGATTTTTCCAAAGGGTTACAACCAGAGAAAGTTTCATTTTACCCCGAAATACTTGACATTAAGAGTAATTGGGATGTGTCACAGGATTGGGACATCTCGGTCAGCAATTTCAAAGATGAAAAACTGAGGGCAAAACCGCCCCAGCGACGATAACAGATTATCATGAGCAACCGAAGAAGCTTTATCAAAAACAGCATGCTTGCAGGTGCGGCTCTTGGCGCAGGAGTGCCGGCATTTGCATGGCAGCAGGGAACCTGGGTAAGCAAGAGGCCTCCTCTGGGGGAAAGACATTTTCACAGCACGGCTGTTGAGGATGTGATTAACGAAGTAACTGACTATCTTGGCGATACAGAACTGTCATGGATGTTTGCAAACTGTTTTCCGAACACCCTTGACACAACGGTAAACTACAGGGAGGTTGACGGCAAGCCTGACACTTTCGTGATTACCGGTGACATTCCTGCCATGTGGCTGAGGGACTCAACGGCACAGGTATGGCCCTACCTTAAACTTGCCAACCGAGACAATGATCTGATGAAATTGCTGAAGGGGGTAATACACAGACAGACAAAATGCATACATATTGATCCCTATGCCAATGCCTTCAATGACGGAGCCGGGGAGAGCGAATGGATGAGCGACCTGACTGACATGAAGCCGGAGCTTCATGAGAGAAAGTGGGAAATAGACTCTCTCTGCTATCCTGTGAGGCTTGCTTACGGCTACTGGAAAACAACCGGGGATATTTCTGTTTTTGACGAGGAATGGATAGGGGCAATGAAACTTATCGTCCGTACTTTCAGGGAGCAACAACGTAAAGACGGCCCCGGTCCATACCGGTTCCAGAGGGTCACTCCAACACTCACCGACACTGTGGCAGGCAATGGCTACGGGAATCCAATCAGGCCTGTCGGATTAATATGTTCAACCTTCAGGCCCAGTGACGATTCAACTATCTATAATTTCCTCATACCATCTAATTACTTTGCTGTCAAATCATTAAGACAGATATCAGAAATAATCACAACTGTAATCAATGATCTGAAATTTGCAGATGAGTGCCTCGCCCTGGCAGGAGAGGTTGAAAAAGCCCTCAAAGAATACGGAGTGGCACAACATCCCCATCGCGGTAAAATAATTCCGTACGAAGCAGACGGTTTCGGCAATGTACTGTTCATGGATGACGCCAACGTCCCCAGCCTGCTTTCACTGCCCTATCTCGGACTTATTGACGGCAGCGACCCGCTCTATCTTGCTACAAGGAAGTTTGTCCTGTCTCACGATAATCCGTGGTTCTTCAGCAGCAACAAAGCATCAGGCGTAGGAAGTCCGCATACAGGTATGAACCGTATCTGGCCGATAGCCATCACCATGACGGCCCTCACCGCTACGAATCCCTCAGAAATAGTAACTGCTCTCAGAATGCTCAGGCAAACCCACGCCGGAACCGGATTCATGCATGAGTCTTTTACTGCGAATGACCCTGACCGTTTTACCAGAAAATGGTTTGCCTGGGCAAATACATTATTTGGTGAACTGATATTTGATACTTATTTAAATAATCCCTCTCTGCTTAAGGAGGTTTGACATAATACCCCATGAAAAAGCAAAATGAGAAATATGTGGCTGGTGTTGATATTGGGGGAACCAATACTAAATGCGGACTCGTAGGCGTTTCCGGCGCAATAGCGGGCCGTTCGGATTTCAAAACGGCTTCTTTTAACAGATTTAGCGACTTTACCTCGAAAATGGCCTCTGAAATCAGCAGCCTTGCCGCTGATGCCGGAGTGACCCTGAGCGGGGTAGGCATAGGTGCTCCCAATGCCAATTATTATACCGGTGACATAAATAATGCGGCCAACCTGGTCTGGAAGGGCGTCCTTCACCTGAAGAAAGATATGGAACAGGCTCTTGGTGTTCCCGTTACAGTAACCAACGACGCTAACGCCGCTGCGGTAGGAGAGATGATGTTCGGATCAGCCCGGGGGATGAAACACTTTATTATGCTCACCCTTGGTACAGGTGTTGGCAGCGGGATTGTTGCCGACGGCAGGGTCATATACGGGCATACGGGCCTGGCAGGTGAACTCGGACATCTTACAATGATACAAAACGGCCGTGATTGCGGGTGCGGAAGAAAAGGATGCCTTGAAGCTTATGCCTCTGCAACCGGAATAGTACGAACAGCAAAAGAATTACTTAAAAAGAGAGTGTATAAGAGCAGCCTCGCTGATGTCAGGGAGGAGGAACTGACCGCCCGTTTGATTGCAATGCATGCAGAAAAGGAAGATAAACTGGCTCTCGAGGTTTTCGATTATACAGCAAAAATGCTGGCCTGGGCTATCACCAATGCACTCCTTTTTACCAGTCCGGAAGCAATCATACTTGCCGGAGGCCTTGCAAAGGCAGGAGAATTGCTTACAAAACCACTGGAGAAGTATAGCAATGAAATGGTGATGCATGCTTTTCGTGACAGTTTCAGGATTATCAGCACGTCTCTGCCTGAATCTGACGCAGCCATTCTGGGTTCGGCAGCACTGGCGATAGAAAAGGGCGTAGTGAC
>CAZMSH010000017.1:0-55909 GCA_964568875.1 uncultured Rikenellaceae bacterium
AAGGCAAAAAGAAAAAGACGAGAAGGCAAAAAACCAACTCGTCTCGTTAAGTCGGGGTAGCAGGATTCGAACCTGCGACCCCCTGCTCCCAAAGCAGGTGCGCTAGCCGGACTGCGCTATACCCCGTTATGTTGTTACTAAGGCGGTGCAAAATTAAAATAACCTGCAGAAATTCCAAAGGGTATTGGACATATTTAAATCAAACTGATTACTTTTACCTGATAAAGCAAAATTCCAACAAATGAGATACTATCTTTAATTCCGATTATAATATTGTTCTTAAACATACTTCACATACTTACTTAAAACAATCAGTCATGAAAAAATCCCCTCTTTTTCTAGTTGTGATGGCGTTGGTTGTCAGTATCCTGGCTGCCGGATGCTCTGCGACAAAATCAGCAAAGTCAGACAGTAAGGCCCCGGCTTCACTTGTCTATAAGATGAATTCGGCTGAGGGATACACTTACCGTCAGACAACACTGACCGATCAGTTAATGGAGGTACAGGGTCAATCTGTGCCTGTTTCGTCAAAGAGCATTATGGTCTTTTCAATAGGAGAGATCAAGCCTGGTGAGCAAGAGATATCATTTAAAGTGTTTCTTGACAGCATGAATATTACCGTGGCAAGCATGATGGAAGATATGGCTAATAATCCTGATGTCAAGGGTAAGAACTTCAGTATGTCAATAAAGCCAAATGGGAAGACCAGTTCCCTTATCGGTGCCGATAAGATTGATATTGGCACCGATATAACCGGTGCGAGCGATCTGGCTGCATCTTTTGCAGAAATATTTCCATATTTCAGCAAAAACGAGGTAGTTCCGGGAGAGACCTGGCCATCAACAGATACCAGTCATATTAAAAGTGCCATGATGAATACAACATCTGTATCACGCAGCAACAACACCTTTACAGGCTATGTGACCCACGCCGGAAGGAGATGTGCACAGATTGAGACGACCGTTGAAGGGAAAAGAGACGCCAGTATCAACTCACAGGGTATGGATATGCTTATGTCAATGCCATTCAAGGGAACCGAGACAATCCTTTTTGATCCGAATGAAGGCATAGTTGTAAAATATGACATATCCGTCACAGGAAGCGGGGTGATAGAGATAGTAAGCCTTGGGATGGAGGCCGGTTTCACTATGACCATAAAAGGTAATCTTGAATTAAAATAATTTCATAGGGAGGCCATACATGGAATTCATTGAATGGTTGAAATCTATATGGGGCAAGGAGTTGTTCAGTCTTGGTGAAACTACGTTTACCTTACAGACCCTTATAATTCTTTCATTCTCACTGTTCCTGCTTTTTTATCTTACCTCCAAACTTAAAAAACTTCTTGTAAACAGAGTGTTCCCGAGGTATGGCCTCAGCGAGGGTCTGAGCCAATCTATTGCTGCGATAGTAAGGTATGCCATAGTAGTTGTCGGACTTGTCATAATATTCCAGGCTTCGGGAATAGACCTCAGTGCCCTTGGAATTCTCATGGGAGCCTTGGGTATAGGTATTGGTTTTGGTCTTCAGAATATAACCAATAACTTCATCAGTGGAATAGTAATTCTCTTCGAGAGGCCTATTAAGGTAGGAGACAGGGTGGAGGTTGGAGATATATCAGGAGATATTATAAAAATTTCGGCGCGAGCCACAACAATAATAACCAACGACAATATTGCGGTGGTGGTTCCCAACTCTGATTTTATTAATTCGACTGTCATCAACTGGAGCCTGAATGACCGTAATGTCAGGTTCAATTTTCCCGTTGGTGTCGCTTATAAGGAGGATCCGGCAAGGATAAAGAGATTATTGCTTGAAGTGGCGCAGGCCAATCCCGGAGTTCTCGAAAATCCACCACCCGATGTGCTTTTTGACGAGTACGGCGACAGTAGCCTGAATTTCATTCTGAGGGTCTGGACGAACGAGTATAGTAATAAGCCAAAGGTGCTGAAGAGTCAGTTATATTATGCTGTTTTTGAAAAGTTCAGGGAACATGGGGTTGAGATACCATTTCCGCAACGCGACGTGTATCTGAAAGGCGGATATACAGATCCCCCGGTTCCCGGGAAAAAATAATTCACAAATTACCATGGATGCCGGAAACATAATTGCCGGCATCTTTGTTTTAACAACAAGGTCTTAATTATAAATTAATTCAGGATATAATGAGAACATTATTTATGGTGATAGTTATGGCACTGTCAGCTTCAACAGCCACATCGCAGCCTGCGTCGGGCTTCTACTCGTTCAAGGTAAAGGCAATAGACGGAACAGAATTCGATCTGGCATCATTGAAGGGCAAGAAAGTAATGGTTGTCAATACAGCATCAAAATGCGGTTTGACGCCTCAGTATGCAGAGCTTGAGGAGCTTTACAAAACATATGGTGTATCTGGTGATTTTGTAATAATCGGTTTTCCTGCGAATAACTTCATGAACCAGGAGCCCGGCACAGATGAGGAAATAGAGGCTTTTTGCTCAGAAAACTATGGGGTAACATTCCCAATGATGAGTAAGATATCGGTAAAGGGTAAAGACATCCATCCCCTCTATAAGTGGCTAACCACAAAAGAGCTTAACGGTGTCAGAGACTCTGACGTAACATGGAATTTCCAGAAATACCTTATCGACGAAAATGGTAATCTGGCAGATGTGATTACTCCCAGGGAGAAGCCGATGTCTGAAAAGGTTCTGAACTGGATCAGCAGTAAATAGCATAAGCTAACTGCACTGACTGGCAGCCTGACAAATATGCCTTTCTGGCAAAATGATTGCCGGAGTTGGTTATCCGGGTTGTTGGGTTTTGCCTTTAAGATAGTCCCGTATGGTCACCTGTGACCTGTTTGGCTCACGTGACTTTTTGACTATCCTGTTGGTTCCTGAAGAAGATATTTCGCGTGCTTTAACATTGTCCTTCCATTGTATACGAAAGACATCCCTTATCTCCTGCTTGAGGAGAGGGTCTCTTACCGGACAGGTGACCTCGATCCTGCGTTCTATGTTACGGGTCATCAGATCGGCAGAGGTAATATAGCATTCCTCGTTTCCGTCATTACAGAATATCATCAGTCTTGTATGCTCGAGATAGCGGTCAACTATTCCCGTTGCACGAATATTATCGCTTAGACCCTTAATGCCCGGGACTACTGAAATCATGCCCCTGATCATTAGACGAATCTCAACTCCTGCAGCTGAAGCCTGGTAGAGGTGCTGTATTATATCGTTGTCGGTCAGGTTGTTGAGCTTAATGTATATGTAGGCCTTTTTTCCGGCAACAGCATTTTTTATCTCATTGTCGATAAGTAGTGATATCTTATTCCGGAGGTAAAACGGAGAGAGGATCAGATGATAGAAATTATCCTTTTTGTAATTCGCATTGAAGAAGTTGAATACTTTCAGTACTTCGTTGGTTATCTTTTTGTCAGAGGTAATAAGGATATGGTCGGTATAGACCCTGGCTGTCTCCTCGTTGAAGTTTCCGGTTCCGACACATGCATACCTTTGTACCGAACCGTCGCGTTCGCGGGTAATAAGGCATAGTTTCGCGTGCACTTTCAATCCGGGTACCCCGTATATTACCTTAACGCCTTCTTCATGAAGTCTGTTACCCCAGTAGATGTTAGCCTCCTCATCGAATCTGGCCTGGAGTTCCAGCACAGTAGTCACCTTCTTTCTGTTTCTGACGGCATTGAGAAGCGCATTTATAACTGATGAATTTCTGGCCAGCCTGTATAGGGTTATCTGGATTGATGTGACAAAAGGGTCTATAGAAGCCTCCCTGAGAAGGTCAATGATATAGTCAAATGAGTGATACGGGAAAAAGAGCATGACATCCTTTTTCCTTATGGTAGAAAGGATACTCTTTCCCGGTTCAAGGTCGGGATGGTCAATGTTGGCTTCAGGGGCGTAATAGAAATCGGGATTGTCAAGTTTATTAAGACTCATCAGGTCTTTAAGGTTGTGGTATCTCGACCCTGAAATAATGACATCATCTTTTCCAAGATTGAGCTTTCTTGATACCAGCTTCAACAGCTCCTCCGGCATCTCCTGATCATAAATAAACCTTACTGTTGAGCCCTTCTTTCTCTGCTGAATACTTCGCAATACATTCTCAATATAAGACTCAGAAATATCATCGGCAATATCAAGTTCTGCGTCCCTGGTGAGCTTTATTGTATATGCCGAAACCTCATCAAAATCGAATAAAAAGAACAACTCTTTCAACCCGAATCTTATAATATCATCAAGGAAAATCAGACATCTCTTTTTATCGCAAGGCGGCAGTGAGACGAACCGGGGAAGGACCTTTGAAGGGATTTCCAGAAGACTATATCTCTTCTTTTTAGAACCATGTTTTGTAAGGCAGATAGCCAGATATATTGCATCGTCTTTAAGGTCCGGCAGTCCTGAGCCTTCTTCAATCATAAATGGCATAAGGCGGGTTCTGACCTCCTTATGGAAATAGGCAGCTACCCACTCAGCCTGTTCACTGCTAAGCTTTTTCTCATTGAGAATACGGATGCCGCTTTTAGCCAGTTTCTTGGTAAGCTGATTGAATATCCTGTCAAATCTTCTGCTTTGCACCAGTACAATATCCTGCACCTCCCTGAGTGTGGCTGAAGCATCATAGCCTAGTACTTTAACCGACCTGGCACCCAGAGCAGATAGTCTCTTGAGTGTGGCCACCCTTACCCTGAAATATTCATCGAGATTATTGGAATACAAACCAAGGAACCGGAATCGTTCACCCAGAGGTACAGACTCGTCCTCTGCCTCCTGCAGCAGCCTCTCATTAAACCAGAGCCAGCTTACCTCCTTGGGTATGTAGTTCCTAATCTGTTGAGCCATCGGGATTCAGAAAATAAGCCAACGTTGCGGTAGATTTTGATATATCCTTCCACCTGTCGGTATCGAATTCAAAGCAAGCCACGCCTGATTTTGGCATAAAACCCCGTCCGCCGACGTGGAAATGGTTAACAAGAAGCGAAAAGGCAGGATTATGACCGAAGAGCATTACTGTCTGCCTCTCATCACCAATCTCGCCCAGTAAACGGTATAGTGAATCAAGTCCAAATGAACCATAAATTGCTTCCCGCACTATAATCCCGTCATAACCGGTTTTCAGAACGCCTGCAAATATCAGAGCGGTTTCAATTGCCCTGAAAGCAGGACTAGTGACGATTGTAACATCTCCCTTTTCTCTTTTTGCCGTTCTGGTGGCCATTTGTGATGAAACAAATTTTCCTTTTACAGTAAGTGATCGCTGGAAATCTCCCGATGCAGAATCGTGATCTTCAGCCTTACCGTGTCTGACAAATATCAACCTCTTCATATCTGTTATTTATTCTGTTATTAATCAGGCTTAAACCCCGGCCTTTCATGTTCCGAAGCTTGTCCCCATTCCCACAGCCTTGCCTATTAATGGGTTGTCGGGTTCCACAAGCCTGGTCTTTCCCGCCACTTCGCTGAGCGGGATGCTGGTTATTGTATTATTGCGCATGGCTACCATTCTTCCGTAGTTCTTCCCGGCTATCAGGTCAGCTGCTGCTGATCCGTACCTTGTTGCAAGTATTCTGTCCATTGGTGACGGAGTGCCTCCCCGCTGAATGTATCCGAGAACAGTTTGCCTGGTCTCAAGTCCGGTAAGTTCGCCTATCACTTTTGACAGATATCCTGCCGCAGATTTTTCTTTGCCCTGAACCCTGATACCTTCAGCAACAACCACAATTGAGTAGGCTTTGCGTTCATTAGCTCTCTTAAGAAGGTATTCAGCAACCTTCTCCTCATAATAGTCGATTTCCGGAATCAGAATGACATCACCGCCGCCGGCAATTCCTGCATAGAGTGTTATCCAACCAGCGTTATGTCCCATCAGCTCTATTATCATTATCCTTTTGTGGGAGTTGGCTGTGGAATGAAGCCTGTCAATAGCTTCGGTTGCAATATTCACTGCCGAATCAAAGCCGAAGCTTCTGTCGGTTCCCCAGACATCATTATCTATTGTTTTAGGTATTCCCACAACATTCAATCCCTCTTTTGCAAGCAGGCTGGCAGTCTTCATGGTACCGTTACCGCCGATGCACACCAGGCAGTCCAGCCCCATTTGTTCATAATGCTCCTTGATCAGAAGTGGCTTCCTCAGGTCAGGCTTGCCTTTACCGTTACCCTTGTATGGTTTCTCACGCGAAGTACCGAGGATAGTTCCTCCATGGGTAAGTATCCCCGAGAGATCATTCTCATTCAGCTCAGTATACTCTTTGTTTATCATGCCCGTAAAACCATCAGAGATGCCTATTACCTGCATGTTGTATTTGATGATGGCGGTCTTGCCCACACCCCTTATCGCTGCGTTAATGCCGGGGCAGTCGCCTCCTGCCGTAAGTATTCCGATCTTCTGCGTTGTCGTAACTCTGTTTATCATGACATCGTTTTGTGACGACAAATTTATTGATTTTTAAGCAGAAAAGGATATAACACAATGAAGCCATTGTTACTTTTTTGTTAAATTTGGTCTTTATGGAACACCAAAAATTCGTATCATGGCAATGAAAGAATTGCAAAGCAGAAGAAGGTTTGTCCGTAACATTTCCGTCGGAGCCGGAGCAATTGCAGTATTCCGCGGAGTAGGTCTGATAGGTGCACAGATAAGCGGGCAAAACCAGATAAAGGCAATATTTGTCGACTTTGACAAATGCACCGGATGCCGGACATGTGAGACGGTTTGTTCGTCAGTTCAAAACAGGGTCGAAATTGACGGCCAGCGATTGAGAGGTCTTGGCAATCCTGAAAAGTCAAATATCAGGGTATGGCATTATAATCCCGATGTTGATGTTCCGGTAACGTGCTTCCTCTGCAGTGATGTGCCCTGCATCCAGGCCTGCCCGGTAGGGCCTGCCCCCGGTACGGGAAGAAAGGCGATATACCGCGACCCCGAACTTGGAACAATAAAGGTTGACTATGAAAGATGCATTGCCTGCGGAGCCTGTGCTGAGGTGTGTGCTTCTACACGCGGCGGAGTTATTGCCCGCAATGCCGAAACAGGCAAGCCTGAAAGGATTTGTACACTTTGCGGTGGCCGTACGGCCTGCGTAAGGAACTGTCCCTACGGAGCACTCAGTTACCAGGAGATTACAATGGATGATGAGCTTCGGAATATGACCCCCGATACAATAGCCGTAAGGCTTATTGAGAAATATTATGAAATGCAACTGGAAACAATATAATAATTGACCGCATCATGAATGGTTATTACGGAAAACTGCTGGAGGTTAACCTTACGAACAGAAGATCGAGGGTGTTGGATATTCCTGATGAAGACCTGAAGAACTTCATAGGGGGCCGGGGATTGGGCATGAAGATACTTACCGACAGAATAAAAAAGCCGGGATTGAATCCCCTTTCACCTGATAACCCGCTGCTTTTTATGCCGGGACCTTTCTGCGGCCTGCCCATTCCAAATTCATCGCGTACATGTGTAATCACCAAGTCGCCACGTACAACCCCGGCTAAATCCCGGTACAAACATGCATCAGGCATCGCTTACTCAAACATGGGCGGTTTTTTTGGTCCGGAGTTGCGATTTGCCGGATATGACGGGCTGATTGTTACAGGCAAAGCCAGGAAGCCGTCATACATTTTTATTGAAGATGACCGGGTGGAGGTTCGCGACGCATCGAAATACTGGGGTATGAAAACCGATCAGTTTGATGTTGAATTTATCAGCGATCTGGGCGACAGGAGATTTGAGAGCTGTTATATTGGTCCGGCAGGAGAAAACCTGGTTCCTATGGCCTGCGTAATTAACACTGCTGCCAGGGCTGCAGGCAGAGGAGGAACAGGATGCGTGATGGGATCGAAGAATCTCAAAGCGATAGCTGTCAGGGGCACAAGGCAACCAGCAGTTGCCGAACATGCCAGATTGTTGGATCTGATTGACAAGTCACGAGAGACTTTTGCACAACTCGACAATAGTGTCAGGCGCTGGCGCTCAGGAGGAACCACGGATATGATTGTCTCAAGCAGCAACAATGGCACACAGGCAGTAAAAAACTATCGTGAGGGAACATTCGAGGAAGTACAAAAGATAGGAACCCAGGTCAACCGTGAGAAAATCTGGAAGCGAGATTTTGCATGCTTCACATGTCCGCTTGCCTGTAAAAAGAGTGGTATAGCAAAAGGAGCGTATGCCACTTTTGTACATGACGGACCAGAATATGAGACAGGAACAATGCTGGGAGCAAACCTGCTGATATCTGACCTCAACGGATTGCAAAAATGTATCTACGACGGCGACGATTACGGTATTGACATTATCTCTGCCGGAAATGTTATCGGCTTCCTGATGGAGTGCTATGAGAAAGGATTAATTGATATAAACTATCTCGATGGTATTGACCTCACATGGGGCAGTGTTGAGGGAACCCTGGCAATGCTGAAGAAGATGGCATATCGCGAGGGCGTAGGCGAAAAGGCATGCAGGGGCGTAAAGTATCTGGCCGGTGATATAGGAAAAGGATCGGAAAAGTTCGCTATTCATGTTAAAGGCCATGAGCTGGCGGCGTGGAATGTACATCGCTCCCCTAACAGTTACGGGATAACCTATACCATGTCAACCCGCGGAGCATGCCATCTTGCAGGGGGAAGCAGAACCTCACAGGATAATATGGCCCTGCGCGACTCGCTGGGTACATGCAGTTTCGCATCGTCATGGTTCCGCAATGATCTGCATTACAGGCATTTTATGGCTGCCATTACCGGGTTGGAGTGGAGTGAGAAGGATTTTCTTATGGCTGGAGAGAGGATATTCAACCTCGAAAAACTTTTCAATTACAGAGAGGGCTTTACCAGCGAAGATGATATACTTCCTGAACGCTTTTTTACAGAACCTTTTACGTACGGGCCGGCTGAAGGGGCTGTAGTCAGCAGGGAGAGTTTTGCGGGCACTGTGGCTAAATACTATGAAGATCGTGGATGGGATAAATCTACATCAAAACCTCTTCCGGAGAAGATTGCTGAGCTTGGATTGAGTTATTTCATGTAATGTATGGTTGATTCTGCCCTGATTTCATCTGCCGATTCATCGTCGCTATCGGTTTCGGCCGGCAGGTATCTGAGAAGAGTATTGCAGTCATTATTGGGGGAGAGTGAGGCGATGATACCGGCGGCCGGCTTTCCAGGTCCCGGGCAGGTCCATGACATCAGGGTCAATATGAAAAGGGCAAGGGCCATACTCAAACTGCTCAGGGCCTCACCTGATGCCTGGTATTACAAACGTGAGAATGCTGCACTGCGGGATATTTCAGCACTTTTCAGCCATAGTCGCGAAGCTGATGT
The DNA here is from genome assembly GCA_964568875.1 of uncultured Rikenellaceae bacterium. GTDB lineage: Bacteria > Bacteroidota > Bacteroidia > Bacteroidales > VadinHA17 > SLNP01. Next base: position 9,333 of record CAZMSH010000017.1, read on the forward strand.
GCTGAAGAAAACCCTTAAGAATCTCAGTAAAAAATATCCTGACACTTTCAATAATACAGCAATAGCATGGCTTACGGAGGTCTCGAAACATGTCATTTCTCCTCCCGACAGCAGGAGCGTCAGGCTGGAGCTGGCGGCAGAGGCGGGCGACAGGCTTAGAAGAGCGTGGTACAGGCTGGGGTTCCTGAATCTGCGGACTATAGACAGGGAGGTTCTGCTGGATGGTTTGTGGAATTCATTTCTTCGTGCTGACAATGAATATCATAAAGCATTAAAAACCAAGACCCCGGAGGCTATCCACGAGTTTAGGAAACGGGTAAAGGATCTGCTTTACCAGGTGAGGTTCTTTGCCGATTACAATCCGGGACATTTTGAAAAGATGCATGCCGAACTCAATACCCTTGGTTCCACCCTGGGTAAATGCAATGACCTTTCTGTTGCTTATGGGATAGTGTCAGCAAACCGCCCTCATGCAGGTGGCACTGATATTACCGCGTTGCTGAAAACTATTACAGATGAACGGAATAAACTTTTATCCTCCGCGATACCCCGGGCAGAAAAAGTATTTTCTACATTCTACTCAGGAAGTCATAATGCTTTATAACATCAGTTGAGGGTAAATTGGGGTAAATCTTTATTTTTGTCACTGCTCATATAAATACTAACCTGACAAAATCATTTTAATATGCATAAAGTAAATGAGTTTCTGATAATGCTCGATGGTTATATCGGAGGGCATGTGTGGTTCATCCTTCTTCTGCTTGGAACAGGTATATTCTTCACTTTTTACCTTGGGTTCCCTCAGATAAGATATTTTAAGCATGCACTGCGTGTGGTAAGAGGAAAATATGATCATTCCCACGACGTTGGAGATACATCGCATTTTCAGGCTCTGACAACAGCACTTTCGGGTACTGTCGGAACCGGAAATATAGCAGGTGTTGCCCTGGCTATACACCTGGGCGGCCCGGCGGCCCTCTTCTGGATGCTGGTGACAGCGCTGATTGGTATGTGTACCAAATTTGTTGAGGTCTCAATTTCTCATAAATACCGTGATATTCTGCCTGACGGAACAGTATCGGGCGGACCGATGTACTACATGAAGAAGAGACTCAACATTAAAACCAAAAGCGGTAAGCTTATAAAGACAGGTGTGATAATGGGAGCCTTCTTTGCCGCTGCAACCGTATTGTCATCGTTTGGTACCGGAAGCCTCCCTCAGATAAATTCAATTTCAAACTCCATCTTCTCGACTTTTGGCATCAAACACATAGTTACGGGTGCAATCCTGGCAGTAACACTTGGACTGGTAATAATAGGCGGAATTAAAAGGATTGCAAAAGTGACGTCAGTACTGGTACCTTTTATGGCTCTTCTGTATCTGATAGGAGCATTGCTTGTTATATTCACAAATTATCAAAATATCATTCCTTCTTTCATCTCGATTTTCAGTAATGCCTTTACCGGTTCTGCTGCCACCGGAGGATTTTTGGGTGCGACATTCGCATTTGCAATCAACAGGGGAGTTAACAGGGGTTTGTTTTCCAATGAGTCAGGACAGGGTTCTGCACCTATTGCTCACGCAGCTGCCAAAGCGCCCGAGCCTGTTTCGGAAGGCATGGTGGCAATACTTGAGCCATTCATCGATACAATATGTATCTGTACACTTACAGGCCTTGTAATACTGGCATCGGACACCTGGAATGACAAAGTGCCCAACCAGTTTCAGCCAACAGATATGCAGTTTGTTGCAGGTTACTATGATGATACTGTAGAGGAAGACAGGATTAAACTCGGCAATCACATTAGCGGAGAAGAGTTTATAGGTCTTTTTACCGGTAAACTCATTATTGAAGACGGCGTTATGAAGAACACAGATGTAACGCTTATTCACTCAAGATCATTAGCGGAAGACTACACCTTCAGCCTCGACGGCGAGAATTATAACGGCGAGCTTAGTGTGCTGCAGGGTAAACTGGAGCTGGCTGTTCCGGTAACCGTGTCGGGTAAGTCGCTAATTCACAGTGCCCCGCTGACAACAGTTGCATTCAGCAGAAGTATCCTTGGCGATTACGGCCAGTACATAGTCTCAATAGGCCTTCTTCTGTTCGCTTTCTCAACGGCAATATCATGGTCATACTATGGAGACAGGGCAATTACCTACCTGGTGGGCCAGAAATATGTGATCTACTACAGAATTGTATACGTTATTGCATTTTTCTTTGCCTCATTCACCGACACTACTATTATCTGGTCGCTTTCCTATATTACAATTGCCCTTATGACAGTTCCCAACCTTATAGGTATTTTCCTTCTCAGAAGGGAAGTAAAGGATAATATTACTGATTACTGGACAGGATTTGCAAAACAATATCCTACGGAAAAAATATCCGGGAAAATGGCAAAGAGATATAAATTAGAATAGTTTTTTCTAAATTAGCGGAAATCAAACTGCTCTGACATGAAAATTACGATGAAATTACTATCTGTTCTTATTGCCGCTTCGATGGTTATTGCCCTTTCATCGGCAACGAACATGCAACAGCCTAATCCCATTGGTAACTGGAAGGTTGTATCGGATTATGCCCCTGAAGGTTTCCAGACCTCAAAGGTGACGATATCTAAGGAGGAGGATAACTTCCTGGTGGAAATGAATTTTGAAGAGATAGGCTATAAAATTAAAGGCGAGAAAGTCTCTTTCACTGATGGTATTTTTAAGTTCAACCTCTACGTTGAGGGTGAGGATGTAATCATTACCATGAAGTTCAACGGAGAGGACAAACTGGTTGGTACAGCATCTACCAGTGGAGGGGAGATTCCGCTCGAGGCAAATCGCATTAAACAATAGGATTATTATTACGGCAAAACCGATGCCGTTATGATATTATTGCGTAAATTAACAGACTGAACTACCAAATCAGTCTTATGAAAAGGAAATACTACAGGAGGGTCATCTTCGCACTGATGACCCTCTTCGTTTCATCTGGCCTGTTTGCGGGGCTGCTGCCCATCGAGCCGCTTAGTCAACGAATTACTGGATACAAGATGGAGATAAGCCTGGACGAAAAGTCTGCACTTATCACCGGTTCCATTGAATCTTTCTGGGTGAACACCTCTCCTGATACGGTAGGTGAAGCGCGACTTCATATGTACATGAATGCATTCAGGAGTAACCGCTCTACTTACTTCGGTATTTCCGGAACTCAACCATCAAAATCAAAAGATGACTACGGGTGGGTTGATTTCCTTGAGGCTTACGATAATAATGGCAACGACCTGATGCCGGTAATGAAGTATATAGCTCCTGATGACGGAAATCAGTATGACAAGACAGTTCTTAAAATAGATCTGCCAGTGCCTGTGGCGCCGGGCGATACCCTGGAGATAAAGGGATCTTTTGAAACCAAATTGCCATCCACCATCATGCGAACCGGTTATAACAAAGACTTCTTTTTCGTTGCTCAGTGGTTCCCGAAATTTGGCGTGTTTGAGCCAAACCGGTACGATGGTACCTGGGGCTGGAACTGCCACCAGTTCCATCCCAACTCAGAGTTCTATTCAAACCACAGTATTTATGATGTTACAATCACAATTCCTGATAAATATGTTGTGGGTGCCGGTGGTCAGATATTAAACGAGGAAAGTCTGCCCGATGGATTTAAGAGGTTGAAGTACAGGGCTGAAGATATTGTGGATTTTGCATGGACAGCCTGGCCGCAATATGAAATCTACCATGACAGATGGAACCATATTGCAATCACCCTGCTGATAGCTCCAGGCAGAAAAGCTTTTGTCGGGAGGCATATGGAAGCTGTGAAGAATACTCTTGAATACCTGACCGAAAGGGTGGGCCCTTATCCATGGACCCATATGACCGTTGTAGATCCTCCTGTATCAGGCATGGGGTCGGGTGGAATGGAGTATACCACACTTTTTACATCGGTGGGACTCCATTATATGCCCCGATGGGCATATATTCCGGAAATAGTGACTGCACATGAGCTGGGGCATGCCTGGTTCATGGGAATACTTGCATCAAATGAATTTGAGGAGCCATGGCTCGACGAAGGAGTCAATTCCTTCTGGGAACAGCGGATTATGGATCATTATTATGGTAATGGCTATGGCCTTGCAAGCAGCCGACTGCTTAAAATATCAGATCGCTCATTTGGCCGCGCCCAATATGTGCTTTCAGGTGTCAGGCAGGTAACAGACAATACCTCATATTCCTGGCAATATCCTCAAGGATCATACGGTATGATGTCGTATCAGAAGGCATCACTTTGGCTTCACTCGCTTATGGGAATTATAGGGGAAGAGACGATGGATGAAATATTCAGGGAGTATTACCGCAGGTGGAGTTTCAGGCACCCTGGCAGACAGGATTTCATAGATGTTGTTAATGATGTTGTGAAGGAGAGACATGGGGATAAATACGGTGAGAATATGGATTGGTTTTTCCGTAATACTCTCTATAGTACCGGTATATGTGACTATAAAGTCCATAATTTCTACCGTAGGTCAGTATATCCTTACTCCGGAATCGAGAGGGAGGGAGATACTACAGTTCTCTTCAGAAGCGAAGGATCGGATAATATAATTACATTCAGGTCTGTAGTTGAACTTCAGAGGCTGGGGGAAGTCATCCTTCCTGTTGAGGTGAGAATAGGAATGAGCGATGGCGAGGTGATAACAATGATGTGGGACGGCAGGGACAGGTATAAGAATTTTGTATTTGAATTCACAGAGGATAAATCGGTAGCATGGGTTAAACTGGATCCTGATTTCAGAAATCCGTTGGATGTAAACATAAGGAATAACTCCCTGACCAGGGACCCTGACCGGAAACCTTTGCTGCGCTTTGCCAGGAAACTGACCTTAATGGTACAGATGTTCTTCCATTTGATAATGCTTTAATAAGTTTCATATGAAATTACTATCAATCTATTGCGAGGGCTACCGCAAGTCAGTCAGATCATTCAGAACGATCATCCTGCTCTGGATAATATCACTCGCCGGATCAATTCTTATTGTGGCTCCGCTGGAAAGAAATCTGGGCCGGCTGCTCGACGGATCAATGGCATCTGAATTGCTATATGATGGTTTCAACATTGATGTCTTCGCTGATATTATGCATGCGGTGATGCCTGCACTGGCATCTTTCTCTATATCTTTCCTTCTTGTTACCGTAATGGTTTTCCTGGCAAATACCTTTGTAACAGCCGGTCTTTTCAGAATACTGGCCGGAAGCTGGAAAAAACCGTATAAATGGAAGACCTTTTTAATGGGAGCTGACAGAGGTTTCACGGGATTTCTTTTCATTGCCATTCTTGCCGCTGTGGCTCTTATTCTGCTGGTATTGATCTTTGCAGGGTTACCTCTGGGAGCTGCCATCGCAGCAGGTGCAGGATACACGCTTCTCGTCGTTGTCGGATCTCTGGCGGCCATTGTGCTGATTCTTACAATGCCGGTAGTGCTTCTTACTGCCGACTACGCACGAGCACTGCTTACAGCTGATAAATATCTTGGTCCCTGGAAGGCATTGACAAAGGGATTCCGAAAAGTCAGAAAGCGGTTTTGGCCGGCATGGCTGGTAATGATACTTTTACTGCTGCTGTCGCTGCTGGCAGGATTCATAGCCTGGAAATATACCCTGCAAAGCAAGGCTGCTACCGGTGGTGGCCTGTTGTTACTCCTGCTGGTCTCCCAGCTTTTTGTATTCCTGAAGATATGGATCAAAGTATTAAGGTACGGAACGGTAACGGCAATGAGGGAAAAGTGGTAATGCTACGTAGTAAATCGCAACTCTGAGCTGTATATGTTAAACAGCATTCAGTGCTTTATGCTTTCGGCAGCAGGAAAATCTTAAATTGGCATGATAAAGAATTTTGGATTCAATATCTATTGTCACAGAGAAACTATAGCATAATGAGAAGTTATATCAGAATTGCAGCGGCTCTTGTAATTGTAATGGCAGGAGTGACATTAAAGAGCTACACACAGTTCCCTTCATGGCATCAGTACACAATCCTCTCCTCATCGAATACGGCTGACCTGATAATAGGAGAAGCCTCAGGAGAGAGGGCGTTTCAGCACATAGTCGAAATGGCCGGGTATGCCCGACTGCGTGATATTTCTGAGTTCAGCGGAGATCTCATGGAGACTGAGTACCTGGTTAAAAGACTTACTGAGTATGGACTGAAGAATGTAAACGTACACAGGCTGGGAACCACAAGATCATGGCAGGGCGTTTCAGCCTCACTCTGGGAGACATCTCCCTCGACACGAAAGATAGCAGACCTTGTGGAGTCGCCTCTTATGCTGGCATCGGGAAGCGCTGATCTGGATACAGAGGCACCACTGGTTTTTGCTGACGGAGCATTAATTGCTTCAGGATTTGATAATCTTGATATTCGCGGAAAGATAGTACTTACTGCTGATAGACCGGGGACGGTATTGCCTCGTGCCCTGAAGGCAGGCGCTGTTGCGGTTATATCATATTATTCCCCGAGACCCCTTGAAAACTCACTTATGATACCCGCCACCTCCGCAGGTGGAAGGGGTTCAGGCCAGCCGGGTACAGTCTTTATGATATCACCAAGAGAAGGTGAGTACCTTACAAAACGATTGCTGTCAGGAGAAAAAATCGTGATACGGGCAGTTGCAAAAACTGCAACCGTAGATGCAGAACTGCAGGTCACAAGCTGCCTGATTGAGGGTACCGATCCTGATCCTGAAGAGATAATCATCACTGCACATGTGTTTGAAGGATATGTCAAGACAGGAGGTAATGACAATATAAGCGGATCGGCTGCAATACTTGAAGCGGCCAGGGTGCTTCACAAACTTATTGAGAGCGGAGCTGTCCCGCGCCCCTCACGGAGCATAAGATTCCTTTGGGTGCCGGAATTCTCTGGTACAATACCATGGGTTGCAGGTAACAGGGAGATAATCGACCGAAGCCTCTGCAACATTAATCTTGATATGGTCGGATTGTCGCTGGCTAAATGGCGGAGCTTCTTTGTTCTGCACCGTACTTCATATGGCAACGCCCATTATGTGGGAGACGTAATGGAGAACCTTTTCAGGTATACCGGAGAAACCAACAAGGTAAACTCCGTTGTGTCAGGATCGAGGTTTTTCAGGCCTATAATTGCTCCAACAGGAACAGATGATCCTTTTTACTACCAGATAGAGAGCGCCAGCGGTGGATCTGATCATATGGTATTCAATGATCTGGGGGTTATGGTTCCCGGTATTATGATTATTACCTGGCCCGATCCGTTCTATCATACCTCTGAAGATCTGGCCGACAAATGTGACCCTACGCAGCTCAGGAGAACTGTATTTGTAACGGCAGGAGCTGCTTATGCCATAGCATCAGCAGGTTCTGAGGAAGCTATGGCTATAGCAGGAGAGGTAGCCGCAAACAGTATCAAACGAATGGCAATAAACTATGCCGTAGCTTATGATTTAATTGCCGGTGCAAGCGGGGAGAACCTGGTGCAATTGACAAAACAGGTAGCCGGTAAGATCAGGGGAACAGCCCTGGGGGAGATTATGGTCCTCAACTCTGTCCGTGAACTAGCTCCTGAAGACAAAGCCCTGGCCTCATCTGTTGATGCACATATTTCAGGCATCAGAAGGATGTCAGAGGAACAGGTAAGGATGATTAATGAGGCGGCAGACGGATTTGCGTCTGTAGCAGGAATAAAGCCTGTAGCATTGAAGAGTGATAATGCTGAGAAGGTTGCAGGAGGTATCAGGCCTGTAATAAAGACCCCTGTCAGGGATCTGGGCTATCGGGCATACCAGGCAATCATTGGCAGGATACCTCAGGAGGAGATGGCGAAATTCAACATCAGGGAAATTGCTGATCCACAGGAAGCGATAAAACTTGTCAATGGAGAGAATTCAATTCTCGATATCAAGTATATTCTTGACGCCCAATATTCAAGAGAGACTTCACTGGCTGCCCTTACAGGTTATTTCAATGCCCTGAAACAGGCCGGCATTGTCTCCTTCTAAGTTCTGTGCCCTGCCGAAGAGAAGTTTGTGAGAGCTTGTGCATGTGCATGTGCATGTGTGTGTGTGCGTGTGTGCGTGTAACTGGCAGCCAGTCGTCCTGAAGATACCAAATCATAAATCGTTAACCGTTAACCGTTAACCGCCTAAGCATTTCTACCTACAGTTAAATGGGCTTTAATATCGATGCAACTCTCTTCGGTATAGGATAACTTTGATGTTTTGTTGACTATTATCAACTGTTAGTCGATAAACAGAAAAACCCGTGAAAGATCTTTACACAAGACTGATGAGAGATGTCAGGTTCGAGGAGGGGCTCAAAGCCTGTATGAACTGTGGCGTCTGCAGCGCGATTTGTCCTGCTGCAGAATTCTATAATTATGATCCCAGGCGGATTGTAGACATTGTTCAGACCAGGGATGATGACGCAATTCTCGAACTGCTGAAGAGTGAAACCATATGGTATTGCGGACAGTGCATGTCATGCAAAACCAGGTGCCCGCGGGGGAATACTCCCGGTTCGATCATTTCAGCACTACGACAGCTTTCACAGGAGTTGGGCCTGTTCATATACTCAGAAAAAGGAAGGCAGCAGTTTGCAGTCAAGCGTACGGTCGGAGACAATATCCTGGAATATGGATATTGTGTGGCGGCATATGTGGTTCATCCTGATCTTCATCCCGAACAGGGTCCGATGTGGGACCATGCCTTCGAAAATCTTGAGGCTTTCTTTGCCAGGGCTGGAGGCGAGCTAAACGGTACTGAGGGCCCGATGAGAAAGATAAAGCCCGAGGTGCTTGACGAACTTGACAGAATCTTCAGGGAGACCTGTGGCATGAAGCTCTTCGATGCAATTGAGGAGGCTTCGGAAAAGAAAGCTGCCGAATTGGGAATGGAATTCAGAAGTAAAGGTATCGACTTTGAATATTTCAGACATGTTTATCTGACAGATAACGGCAGGCATATTCATGTGCATGAACACCACGATGCAGACCATGAAGGAGACTGGTAAGAAGAGGATATGGGCAGATTATCAGAAAGATATTCCTGATGATCACTATTTTTTTGTGAGAAGCTGTATCAGGCAGACCTTTTTTCCAGGTTCCGAACAGTTCTTTCTGAACTTTCTCAGGAGTATCGGCAAGGATATCTACGAGGACCCTGAGCATACTACCTGTACAGGCATTGGCTATCACGGCGATGTGGTGCCTTTTGATACCATAATGACAGTTGTGGCGAGGCATTTTTCACAGGCTACGGCAAAGGGTTACCGTAATATAGCAATCTCATGTGTTACCTCTTTTGGTATCTACTCTGAGATACTTGAAACCTGGAAGCATTTTCCCGAGACCCTGGAAAAGACCAGGGAGAGCCTGTTCAGGGCTACGGGCCGCGAGTTCGAAGTTCCTGAATACATAGCACATGCAAGTGATATAATTTACAAATACCGTGATGAGATAGCTGCCCGGATGAAGTATCCGTTGATGGATCAGTATAAGGGGAAACCCCTGCGGATTGTTGAGCACATTGGCTGTCACTATGCGAAGATGTTTCCGAAGTATGGCTTTGGCGGGGCTGAGTTCCCCCATGTACTGGCAGGAATGATAGAGGCATGGGGAGGTGAGGTGATTGATTATCCCGAGCGCCGGCATTGCTGTGGCTTTGGGTTCCGCCACTACCTTGTACAGGCGAACAGGGGCTACTCGGTAGCCAACGCAAAAAAGAAGTTTGAATCAATGCAACCGTACAAGCCTGACCTGGTAATCGCCAACTGCCCCGGTTGTACCATGTTCATGGACAGGTGGCAATATACCATAAGGGAGATGGAGGGTACAATGTATGGCGAGGGCGGCTTGACAGGCATCCCGGTGCTGACATATGAGGAGCTTGCCGGGATAGTGCTTGGCAATGATCCGTGGGTGCTGGGCGTTCAGTATCATAATGTGCAGAGCGACAGGTTTATGGCGAGGATGGGAATACCTTTCGACAGGGACATGAAGTTCATCTCAAAGGAAGGGGAGAGGCTGTCGGAGCCGGAGGGACTGATGGTTTAGGCGGAGGGTTCAGGGCGGAGAGCGGAGAGGAGAGGGATCAGGGCAGCGGGCAGGAGACTGTTATTGGAGACAATAAATCGATAAAGAATATGGATAAACATGTGGTGGTAATCGGTGGCGGGGTTGCAGGTCTGGAGTGTGCGGGTCGTCTCGGCCGCATGGGACACAGGGTCACACTCCTTGAAAAGAAGGAGAGCACAGGAGGTCATGCGGCCCGGTGGTACCAGTTGTTCCCTGACCGCAGGCCGGGCAGTGAGATTGCCGATTATCTGCACAAGCTTGCAAATCATCCTAATGTCACGATAATAACCGGATTGGGAGTGGAGAGCTTCTCGCGCAAGGGTGAAGGTTTTCATATTAAAACCGGAGGCGTGGATTTTATAAAAGCTGACGTCATAGTGGTTGCTACAGGTTTCGATCTTTTCGATGCAGCCAAAAAAGAGGAGTACGGATATGGTATTTACAATAATGTTATTACCTCGGCTGAACTCGAGGACATGTTTCGTAAGGGGGAGATACTGACCACTACAGGGGTCGAACCGGAAAGAGTGGGAATTGTACATTGCGTAGGTTCACGTGACGAGAAGACAGGCAACTGTCACTGTTCGAAGGTCTGTTGCGTAACTGCTGTCAAGCAGGCAATTGAGATAAGGGAACATTTGCCTGCAACCCAGGTTTTCTGTTTTTATATGGATATGAGGATGTTTGGTCCTTATTATGAAGAGCTTTACCGTGAGTCGCAGGAGAAGTGGAATGTTAATTTCATAAGGGGAAAAGTGTCGGAGGCCAGTGAGAACATCAATGGAAGACTGGTCGTAAAGGTGGAGGATACTCTGGCAAGCAGGCCTCTTCGCATGGAGCTCGACATGCTTGTGCTGATGTCGGGAATGGTGATGTCGAAGTCGGGAGCTGACCTGGCGAAAAGGAGCGGACTTGCAACCGGGAAGAACAGATTTCTGGCTGGTCTTGATCATCATTACGGAACTAATAAGAGTGCAATAAAGGGGGTATTCTATGCCGGAGCATGCATCGCGCCCATGAATATTACAGACTCACTTTCGCATGCCCGGGGTGCAGCACTGGAGGTGTCTGATTACCTGAAAAAAGGAATAGACTCATGAACCGTTTCGGATTTACAATAACAAAGGGAAGGCTAATCGATTACGATGCCAATGATCACAGCCTTGCTGAGATTGTGATGGAACAGGAACCAAGCCTTGCCCTCTGTATCGCCTGTGGATGCTGTGGAGCCACATGCACCGCAGGTGGGCATACCGGTTTCAGCCTGCGCCGAATAAACCTTTCCCTGAAACGCGGGGAGAATGATACCTTGCGCCAGGAGATTGCCCGCTGCATGCTTTGTGGTAAATGTACAATGCTCTGCCCTATGGGGGTAAATACCAGGAACATAATATTAACTGTCCGTAATACTCTAAAGGTACTCGATGGTTATGCGTATTGAATTATTCATATTACCGTTTAATATCGGACTCTGGTTCATACTGGTATACTGCGTAGCACGCTGCATAATCTGGTTTCGTGACCTGTCGCGTCCTGACAAACTAAGGCTGCAGAGAGGTTTCTTCGGAAGGGCATTCGTGCAGAGTCTTCGTGAAATATTCATGGAGAGCCTCCTGCATAGGAATATTTTCAGGGTAAACCCGGTACTCGGATATATGCACATGAGCCTTGCCTTCGGCTGGTTCCTGCTTATAGTATTCGGTACAATTGAGGCAGATATATTCGGCGACAGTCACCTCAACCCTCCTCACAAGGCAATCTTTTTCAGGTTCTACCACCCCGAACCGGCCTCAGGCAGGGTCGAAATCTTCTTTACATTCCTGATGGACCTGATTCTGGCTTTCATTCTCTCCGGCCTCCTGCTGGCAATCATCAAGCGGTTCAGGTCAAAAATCGCAGGACTGAAAAAGAGTGCGAGACACACCTTCACAGACAGGGTCGCGCTTGTATCGTTGTGGATGATATTTCCTTCCAGGCTGCTTGCAGAGAGCTTCACCAGTGCCCAATACGGCAGTGGCGGTTTTCTTACCGGGAACCTAGGGGCCATTCTCGTTGCAATAATGCCGGCGCAACAAATGGCTATACCCTTCTGGTGGCTATATTCAATTTCGCTGGGCACGTTTTTTATTTTGCTTCCGCGAACAAGGTATCTGCATATTCCCGTGGAACTATTCCTGATATTCATGAGAAACTCAGGCATACGTACAGGCGACAGGTCAGGTACTTTTTCCGATGTCGGGATACACAGTTGTTCCTCCTGTGGCATCTGCCTGAACAGTTGCCAGATGGCACTGTCGGCCGGAGTAACCCATATGCAGCCGCTCTACCTGCATAAGGAAATAAGGGAGAGCCGTGAAATCAACGGGGTGGCGTTTAACTGCCTTATGTGCGGAAGATGCGAGGAAATATGTCCTGTGGGCCTTGAAACTACAGCAATAAGGATGATACAGCGTCGTGAACCCCTCACCGGCAACGATATGCTGGGCATCTGGAAAGGGTTCATGAGGCAGGCAGGGGCAACCGGTAATGGGAAAGAAATACCCGCCAACGGATTTACGGACGTGAGCGGCACCAACGGCACTTCTTTCAGTTACCTGAAAAAGACGCCTGGCCGGAAATCAAAGGTTGCATTTTTTGCAGGCTGCATGACCCACCTTACGCCTTCTGTAATAAGGGCCATGGAGTCGATATTCAGGGAAGCAGGTATTGACTATACATTTATCGACAGAGAGAAGGGCGTATGCTGTGGAAGACCACTGATGCTGGCAGGGCAGGAGAAGGAAGCGAGAGAGCTGATAAACCATAACTCATTTTTAATCGGGGAGTCAGAGGCCAGAATACTGGTTACCCCCTGTCCGATCTGCTACAAAGTCTTCTCGGAAAGCTACTATTCCGGCCTTGAGGTGATGCATCATTCACAGTATATCGACAGCCTGATTACCAGCGGCAGGCTGAGACTGAAATATACCGGCAGGAGTGTCGTCTGGCACGACCCCTGTGAACTAGGAAGAGGCTCAGGTGTATATGATGAACCCAGAAACGTACTTAGGCACATTGCGCAACTCTGTAAATCTCTTGAGGAGAAGGAGATGGGCCTCTGTTGTGGCGGAAGCCTGGGCAATTTTAAGTCGGGGAGGGAAGTGCGGCGCAGAATAACTGAGGATGCAGCCGCAATACTTGTCTCCTCAGGTGCCTCAACAATAGCAACCGGTTGCCCGCTGTGCAAGAAGACATTCACCCCGGCATCGGAGATACCTGTAAGAGATATTGCCGAGCTGGTGACAGACGCGTTCTACACGGTATCTAATGCAAGCTTTGTTGCTGATCTTGAACCAGCTACCATGAATATCGAGAAGTAATTAGTATAGTTATTAAACAGGCAAAGTAACAGAGAAGATCGTGCCTTTACCAGGTACACTTGTGAATGTTATTGATCCTCCCAACATATTAAGGTACTTTTTGCAGAGAGACAACCCCAGGCCACTACCTTCAAAACTTCTGGAATATCCTTCGCTTCCCTGTCTGAATTCATCAAATATCATCTCCCTGTCCTCTTCCCTGATGCCTATGCCGGTGTCATGAACTTCTATTGTAATATAACCCTTATCTTCTCTGTCTGTACCCTTCAGGATGAGCTCCACTTTGCCTTCAAACGTGAATTTTACAGCATTGCTTATAAGATTACTTATTATGTCAGCAGCAATTCGCTGATCAGTGTTTATCAGAACAGGAGAGTCAGTTCCTTCAATACGGAGAATCAGTCCTTTCTTTTCAGCCTCTGCCCTGAAAAGTTCAAATGTTTCCCTGGTAAGGGCCGCGATATCTGTCATTGAATAGACAGGTTCTCCGGCACCAGATTCAATTCTTGACAGGTCAAGTATACTGTTTAGTGTTTGCATAAGCCTTTTGGCGCTACGGTTGATTATCTCTGACATATTTCTGATTTCCTCCTGATCCTCCTCCAATGTCAGAAGCTCTGAAAATCCCATTATGCCATTCATCGGTGTCCTCAGCTCATGACTCATGTTAGCCAGAAATCTTGATTTCAGTCTGTTCATCTCCTCAGCCTTGTCACGTGCTTCAATTAGTTCGGCCATCAGGTTTTTTCTCTCGGTAATATCTTCAGAAACAATTACATAATTTACAGTATTACCGGTTTCGTCAGTAACAGCCTGTATAGAGACCATCTCCCAGAATGGTTCACCTGTCTTCTTACGGTTACGGTATTCTCCCTTCCATTGCCTTCCAGCTTTTAGTGTCTGCCATATTGCCTCGAGCTTGTTCTTATCGGGTTGATTCAAAATCCTTGACATTCTCGCCTGTACATCGCCATGTGAATATCCAGTTACTGATGTGAAGCTTGGGTTGACGTAAATAATCTTGCCATCACTGTTGGTAATAACGATAGAAACAGGGCTCTGCTCAAGGGCTTTGGACATCTGTAAAACCAACTCATCTGACTTCTTTCTTTCAGTCATTTTCCAAACTGAAGCCATCAGGAGTTTAAGCTGATTTACATCCATATCTGTATAACCACCTTCTTTGTTGGCTACTCCCACCACGGCGACAATCTGGTTTTTGTCAAAAACCGGAACCGTTAAATAGTTAAATAACTCTGCATGGCCTTCCGGATATCCCTTCTTAAGAGGGTTTTCAGCCTGAAAATCATTAACGACAATCTCTCTCCTTTGTCTCACTGCTTCACCCCAGATACCTGTTTTGGATAATTCATAACAGTCAGGTGGGTCAGTTATTGAGCAATCTTTTAAAACTCCTCTCGACCAGGTGTTTAAGATGAACTCCTCCTTCTCTTCATCATAATGATAAATATATCCAAGGCTACTGGAGGTGAGTTTGAGAGCCTCATGCAGAGCATAATCAAGGAGTTCCTGAATATCTCTGGTGTCTTGCTGTGATATCTCCAAAAGGCTTCTGAACCTTTTTTCATTGTCCTGAAGTATCTCCTCTGCACGTTTTCTTTCAGTAATATCTGAAATAAACCCCTCCAGAGCAACTATGTCTCCGTCTCTGAATACAGGTGTTCCCTGCTCCCATACCCACTTTTCATCTCCGTTTTTGGTTCTGATTTTATATGTCAACTGGTACGATTTTCTTTCTTTAACAGCAGCCTGAATAGTATTCCAGACATAATCGCGGAATATAGGCAATATAATATCATTAAACGAAAGACTCGCATTCCTGATGAGTTCATCCTGATTGTATCCTGTAAGCCACTGGCAGCCCTCACTAATAAACTCCATTGTCCATTGTCTGTCATTATGGCACCTGTAGGCTATCCCGGGAAGATTGGCCAGTAGCGTGGAGAGTCTTCTGTTGGCTTCATTAAGGTCTGCAGCATGATCAATAATAGATTTTTGTACCCGCCTCTCTTCCGTTTGGTCACGAAATACCAGAACGACACCTGTGATTTCACCTTCCTCATTTCTTATTGGGGCTCCGCTGTCTGCAATAGGTATCTCCCTGCCATCTCTTGACAGTAGAAGTGTATGATTGGCAAGGCCAACTACCATTCCTTCTGCAAGTACCCTCTCAACCGGGCTACTGACTTTATCACGCGTATCCTCATTAATGATCACGAATACCGATTCAAGGTTCATATCCCTTGCTTCTTTCTCTGCCCATCCTGTGAGATATTCGGCAACCGGATTCATTTGAATGACTTTTCCCCTACAATCGGTCGTGATTACAGCATCACCTATACTGTAGAGTGTGACCCTGAATAACTTATTTACATGGCTTATCTTCTGTTCTTTTTCCAGGCTCTCTTCAAGAATCTGCTTAGACCTGAGGTTATACCTCCATGCAGTAAAAAGTACAATTACTATAATAAGGCCCACTACTACTCCTGTTGTTGTAATTTCATTGTACCTTAACTCTTTGACCACTTCCCTAATATCTTTCTTGTTAATCATGAACCAGTTTGTACCCGGGACCTGACTAAGCCATGAAAGTACTCTCTCACCCCTGTAATCTGTTCCGCGATATATCCCACGATGGCCTGTTGCTGCTTTAATCGCTGGTGTTTCACCATTTTCTGAGCGACTAAGCCGGAATCGAAGTGCAGAGTTCTCAACGAATCTGAGCTCGTTGATGAACTCAAGGGTGTCAGAATCTGTCCATCTGGCCAGAAGAGTTTCTGAAGTTTCACTCAACAGAGGCCAGCTTTTAAGTGCCGGATAGAGAAAATCTTCCGGGTCAATTCTGAGCAAAACAGTTATACCCTTTTCTCCTGCACTGCCTGGTAAAGGGGCCGAAATGTCAAGGTGTATCCTTTGATGTGACTGACAGAAGTAAAAATCACTAAAAACAACATTGCCTGTTTGGACGGCTTCTCTCAGAACTCGTTGGGTTACCTCATCCATATGTGCCAAAGCTTTCTCTGTTCCTGAAATTATTTTTCCTTTGCTGTCCAGTACGAAGACATCTTCATAACCATAATGTAACTTCAGGTAGGCAAGATGAGATTCGAGTCTTTCGACCCTTCCGGTTACATCGCTTCCTTCTACATAATCTTCAAATACTCCTGTGATATCCAGTCCTGAAGCAAGCACCATGGCATCGCTCTTACGTTCTGTCAGCCACTCTTCTATCTGTGCAGTCTTCAAATAGGAGACTGTTTCAAGTTCGCGATAAGTATCCTTGAAATGGTTGTTCCTTTGGTCCTGGTAATACACTGCCCCCATGATTATAACTAAGAATACCATGGAGACGGAAGCTATGTAAAGCCTGAGTAGTGACCGCTTGTTGGGTAGTGGTCTCACAATAAAAATCTTTCTGTAAACGCCTTGAAAAGCTTAACTTTCTCTCGTATTAAAAAAGTAGTTGGTCTTGCATCAAATAAGACATCGGCCTTAAAAATAGTAATTATTTGAAAGACTTAGCAAAAAATGCTGAATGTCATTTAACATAGAGATTCCCTAGATTTAAGGCGAACACCATTTAAAGGCATTAACGAATGCCCTCATCCATGGTGTAACGTCATCGCTGTGTCGGGCATTTGGATAGTAAGCGCATTGCCATGGCATGAAGGCCCTTTCGAGGTGAGGCATTATCGCCAGATGCCGGCCATCATCTGAGCAGACAGCTGCAGCATCAAAATCTGACCCGTTCGGATTGGCCGGGTAAACCGAATGACTGTATTTTACCGGTATCTGATATCTGTCCTCTTCGTAGGGAAATGAGAACCTTCCTTCGCCATGTGCAACCCAGATGCCAAGTTCCATGCCCTCAAGTCCCTGTAACATTACCGACGGGGATCGTGATACCGTGACACCAAGAAATGCCGATTCAAACTTGTGTGATCTGTTATGAAGCAGTTTAGGCATTTCATTATGTCCCGGGTATATAAGTCCAAGCTCAGCCATAAGCTGGCAGCCGTTGCATACACCCAGCGAAAGTGTGTCTTCCCGGGCGTAGAATTTTTCCAGGGCTATTCTGGCCTTTTCATTATATCTGAATGCTCCTGCCCACCCTTTGGCTGACCCGAGAACATCGGAGTTAGAAAATCCACCGACAAAGACTATCATGGAAATATCCTCAAGAGTCTCCCGGCCGCTTACCAGGTCAGTCATGTGCACATCCCTGACATCAAAGCCGGCAAGCCAGAGGGCATAGGCCATCTCCCTGTCTCCGTTGACTCCTTTTTCCCTTATTATTGCAGCCCTTACACCTGACAGTCCCCTTCTGCCGGGGTCAGTGCCAAGTGCCCTGAAGCTTCCTTCGAACTTTTTCAGGTCATATCTAAGCGGGTTAACTCCAAAATTGTTGTATCTCTCAAGTGCGAGATCTCCGCTCTGCCTCCTGTCAAGCAGATAAGAAGTCCTGAGCCACTTGTCACGCAACTTGTCAATGTCGAAAGAATAATCTACCCCTCCGTTTCTCAGAAATATCTTTCTTTCACTTACGGGATGCCCAATCAGGTGACAGGAAATACCCCTCTCGAGAAGGAATTCCTCTGCTGACACTTCATCAGCTACCTGGATTACCAGACCCGGATTCTGGCTGAAGAGGAGCTTAACCGTGTCATTTTCACCCTTAGACTCAAGGTTAATTGCCAATCCGCCTGTTGTATTGGAGAAGCACATCTCAAGCAGGGTCGTTATAAGGCCTCCTGCTGAAATGTCGTGCCCGGCAATTATCATGCCCTCCCCGATAAGTTCCTGTATGGCATTGAATATCAGTGCAAATTGTTTTGGGTCCTTAACCCTGGGTGCACTGGTACCCGGCGTTCCCAATAGCTGCGAAAAGGAGCTGCCCCCAAGGGAAGGTTCATCGCAGCTCATATCAATCCAGATCACACCATGGGAGGTTTCATTACTAAGAACCGGTTCTATAACAGACCTGACATCTGACACTTCGGCAGCAGCCGAAATAATAACGGTACCAGGTGAGAAAACAGTGTCACCATCATATTTCTGTGTCATCGAAAGTGAGTCCTTGCCGGTAGGAATATTAATTCCAAGAGATATTGCAAACCTGCTGGCAGCCTCGACAGCTTCGTAAAGTCTGGCGTCTTCGCCGCTGTTTTTGCAAGGCCACATCCAGTTGGCCGAGAGCGAGACTCCCTGCAGCCGGTGGGTAAGCGGAGCCCAGACAATATTGGTAAGTGCCTCGGCAATAGAAAGCTCCGAACCGGCCTCCGGATCGATGAGCCCAGCTGCCGGAGCATGCCCCAGCGATGTTGCAACGCCGCTTTTGCCACGGTAATCGAGGGCAATCACACCTGTATTGTTAAGAGGTAACTGCAACTCTCCGGCACTCTGCTGCTTCGCAATTCTGCCTGTAACCGACCGGTCGACCTTGTTGGTAAGCCAGTCCTTGCAGGCGACCTCCTCAAGCTGCAAAAGCTGTTCCAGGTATTCATGCAGTCTGTCCTGATCGTACTTAAGTTCAGTGAAATCAGCCTTTACCTTGTTGTCGCGCAGCACGGTGCGGGGTGGGTCGCCGAAAAATGAAGCCAGATCAAGATCGATGGGTTTCTCTCCTGTGAGCGGGTTCTTAAAGGTAAATTTGTTGTCTCCCGTGACCTCTCCGATGGCGTATACCGGCGCTCTTTCACGATCGGCTATCTTTCTTAGTGTATCATAGTCGGTACGTGCAATTACGAGTCCCATCCTTTCCTGTGATTCGTTGCCCACTATTTCACGGGCAGAGAGTGTTGGATCTCCCACCGGCAGCTTACTTATGTCGATGACACCTCCGGTAGCTTCTACCAGCTCTGAAAGGCAGTTGAGATGGCCGCCGGCTCCATGATCGTGAAGAGAAATAACCGGATTGATATCAGATTCTGCCAGTGCCCTGAGCGCGTTGTACACACGCTTCTGCATTTCAGGATTAGCTCTCTGAACAGCATTAAGCTCTATTGAACTGTGATACTCTCCGGTGTCAACCGAAGAGACAGCACCACCGCCCATGCCTATCCTGTAATTGTCTCCCCCGAGTAGCACTATAACATCTCCTTTTGACGGTACAGATTTTTCACTGTCCGATTTCCGACCGAATCCGATGCCCCCGGCGAGCATTATTACCTTGTCGTAACCATATTTACGCAATGAAGTGAAAGCTTCAAATGTCAGTACCGATCCGCAAATAAGCGGTTGTCCGAATTTATTACCGAAATCACTGGCACCATTTGAAGCCTTAATGAGAATATCTTCGGGAGTCTGGTACAACCATTGACGGGGTTCGGTGCTCTCTTCCCACATCCTGCCTGATTCACTACGCGGGTATGAGGTCATGTAAACGGCTGTACCTGCCACCGGAAATGCCCCCTTGCCTCCTGCAATACGGTCACGTATTTCACCCCCGGTGCCCGTTGAAGCTCCGTTGAAGGGTTCTACAGTCGTAGGAAAGTTGTGGGTTTCAGCCTTAAGTGAAATAACCGTCTCCGTTTCTCTGACCGAGAAGAAATCAGCCTTGTGCTGCGTAGCCGGGGCAAAAAGTTCAGCTACCGGCCCCTGAAGAAAGGCACAGTTGTCGCGGTAGGCTGAGACAACGCGGTTAGGATGAGTTCTGGTAGTCTCTTTTATGAGCCTGAAGAGGGAACTCTCCTTTTCCTCTCCGTCAATGATGAATTTGCCGTTGAATATTTTGTGGCGGCAATGCTCCGAATTTACCTGTGAGAATCCGAATACTTCACTGTCTGTAAGCTTCCTGCCGAGCCTTGCCGAGAGATCGTTAAGATAATCTATCTCCTCCTTATTAAGAGCAAGCCCTTCTTTTATATTGTAGGCAGGTATATCATCAATTTCAATAACCTGATCAGGTTGCCTGTCAATGGTAAACAGCTGCTGATCCAGACCTCTGTAAACGATTTGAAGCATTCGGTCATAATCGGGATTGGCAGATTCTGACGGGAAGAATTCCTCTATCCGTGTTATTCCCTCAATGCCCATATTCTGGGTTATCTCAACGGCATTAGTGCTCCAGGGTGTTATCATTTCACGCCGGGGACCGATATAAGTTCCGGATACGCTTTCGCCATTGATCTGGTTTGCCTGACCGAAAAGCCAGATTAGCTTACGGATATCTTCTGCCTTTAATGGCTTCACTGAACCGGTAGCTATAATGCTCTTGCCGGGAGTTTCAAAGAAAAGAATCATTAATATAATTTATTATACTGATATACAGGGCGGTATGCTGCAATATGTCTGATTGCAGCAGCAATGCAAATATAACCAAATGCCACATAAAATCAACCCGGTCAGTAGTGACCGGGTTGATGTAGCCTATTTTTTTAGTGACGCATTATGTAATATAAGACCCGGTCCGGAACGGCCTCTCCCCGTTGCGCCTCCCTGGCGGCCCGTAACAATAATTCTCATCACAGAGGGCTTCCCTAATTTAATATCGACCATTACCGGAGGATCTCCGCTCTTTATCATTCCGCTTCTGTAAACTTCTTCGCCATCGGCTTCAAGAACTACTTCATATTCGGCCGTACGTGGTTCCTGTCCTTCTCTGACCACAATATCCTCAGCAGAAATTGCAGCCGTGAAGCCTGTAAACAATTCGTGAAGATTATATATGGCTGCTCCGGGCCTGAAAACAACAGTGTTGTCATAGAGTACCCCCGATGACCTCGCCGGTCGTTTCTGGATTGCTCCGGCCGGAACCGGATCTAACTCACTAAGTGATAAATGGTTGGGCAGGAGAGAGGCTATCGAGAAAGCTACTCCCGGAGACTCCCCTTCTCTGGCCGGTGACCTGCTGTTAAGGGTTCCGTCGTCCCATACCGTTCTTACATCGGCAACATATCTCTTATCTGGTTCGAGGTTGTTCAGCGGGAATTTTGTTTCTCCTGTATATCCAACTGTCTCTCCGTCAAGAAAGACCTGGTATCCGGAATTCAGATAGTATTGTGCCGACCATGTCACAACCGCTCCGGTAATCCCGTTGCGGGTAACTGAGACATTCGCCGGCTCCCGCGTTTCATATCTGTAGGCATAGGCAGGAGTGAAACTTACACTCCATTCTACCGTACCTGTTTCGGTCGGTTCAATGCGGGCTACAGCCCAACCCTGATGGTTGGTGAATCTTACATTAATCTTCTTTCTTCCTGCTTTTGCTGAGACTGATGATATTTCATAGTATTTGCCCGGAGGGAATGAGAATGTAAGCTCGTAAGGATCATTCTTTATGACATTGCTGATTCCCTTAGCTGTCTGTGACGTTTCATCAAACGAATATGATACCAGGTCAACCCAACCCTGGGTAATATGCCTGCTGGTTGATATAAGCTCTGTATTACCTGTAACCGGTAGGAGTGTCAGTACCCTGCAGCTGGTAGTGGGGACAGTGATGCTGATTCCTGCCTCAAACGCACCCATGTACTCCTTGTTCCAGAAGTCGTAAACATGAACCCTGTCAGCTCCTGTTATGCCAAGCTCCTCCCAGTTCAGTACAATGGTTTCGTTTTTGTCCTCATTGAAATTGAACAGCCCAACTACATCGTAGTTTTTCCCGAGGTGATTTATCTTCAGGTCCCATATCTTTTTGTTTATGGTTGCCGGAAAGAGATCAAGAGGTCGTATGTCGACGGCAGGGTAAACCCTCCGCATCAGTTCCACCCTTTCTTCCGACAGGTCTGGCAGCCTGTCACTCATTAGCAGCGCCTGTCCGGTTAATCCCTGAAGAGTTGCCCATGCCCTTGCCTGATCAAGAGTGAGGGGTGCCCTCAGCATCATGACGTCCGGATCAGTGTACCAGACTATGTTGTGAAGATAGAAATGCTGCAGGGTAGGCCTCAGGGCTACATCAAAACCGCCTCTCCAACCCAGTACGACGTCTCCACCGGTACGCGAACCGTTCATAATTCCGACACCTTCAACCGGCATGCCCCAGCAGCCAAGAAGGAAACTCTCTTCACCTATGGCTTCTCGCATAATATCGAGCGTCTCACGGTACAACTCCTCGGCATTGCCTCCGGGTTTGTGCATATACTGGCTGTGAGCACGGTACTCATTAACCACAATGGGTTGTCCGTCGATTTTGTAGTATTCATAGCCCCAACTCCGCATTGTCTCAAATAGCTTTCTGAGATAATCCCTGCCCTGCGGTGACGTGGGATCCACAAGCCAGTCACCCTCCCAGGTGCGTGAGGCTGATGTTCCGTCAGGTTTGAGAATGAATACGCCCGGGAGTTTACTTACCACCTCTTCATTAGACTGACCATGCGGCGCTATCCATATGCCCGGAGTGAGCCCCAGCGACTTGATATACTCTGCAAGTGAGGCCATCCCGTTGGGGAATGTATCGTCAAATCCGGTCCAGTCACGTGACCCCTTCCGTCCGTCTGGTCGCAGCGCCTGCCACCCGTCGTCAACCTGAACAACAGTGGCTCCATAGTCTTTCATATTGTCTGCTATCCATTTGGCATTTAGCATTACCTCCTTTTCAGTTATGTGCTGATAATAGTAATACCAGGTGCAGAAACCTGAAGGAGGGACAGGGAAAACAGTCTTATCAAGAGGCTTGTAAAATCTAATCCCAAGTGTGTCGCGGTAATAGTTTCTGATTACTGATCCGTCTTTAAGCTTTACTTCATCGCTGACCGGATCGAAAATACCGTCGGCAATAGGTGTCGTGACATCTCCCAGTGTCATTACAAACATGTCACGGTTAGGGCCATCCTTGATTCTTGCAGGAACCGGGTGAGGCCACTTCTGTTGAGCCACACCTGTACTGGTTTTTACTGTCTGTGCTCCAAGTTCTGTGATTATGGCAAACAGCACCAGCGTTAACAGAACAACAATGATTCTATTTGTCTTCATGGTGATTAAGATACTAGGAATATTATTCTGACGAAGTTCTTTAAAATGTAATTAATACACTTATAAAGGTATGATTAAAAACTATACGTGACAAATAAATTCCTCAATTATTTCATGAAGCCGCTTCTTTTTAGCAATGGTTCTATTGAAGGCTCTCTGCCCCTGAAGTTTTTATATAGCACTGATGGTTTTTCCGTTCCTCCTTTTTCAAGTATATTTTTACGGAACGACAAGGCTGTTTTGGAGTCAAACAGCCCCTTTTCGGAGAATAGTGCGAAGGCATCGGCGTCGAGTACTTCAGCCCATTTGTATCCGTAGTATCCTGCAGCGTATCCTCCGCCAAAAAGGTGTCCGAAGGCCACACTGATATTGGTACCCTCGACCGGGTGGAACAGTTCTGTGGCTACCAATGCATTTCGTTCAAAGGCATCCACATCGGCGATGTTGTCGTTTTTAATTGTATGCCAGGCCATATCAAGCATTCCGAAACTTAGTTGTCGCAGGCAGGCATAACCTTCATTGTAGACTGAAAGTGCCCTGAGTTTATCGAGCAGAGGTGCCGGTATCTTCTCTCCGGTAATATAGTGTTCTGCCCATGTGTCAAGCCATTCTTTTTCATATGCCCAGTTTTCCATAATCTGCGACGGCAGTTCAACAAAGTCTCTCACCACCCCGGTTCCCGAAAGCGATTCATATGTACATTCAGATAATATTGCGTGGAGTGCGTGACCGAATTCATGCAGTAATGTTGTCAGTTCGTTGTGGGTAAGCAGGGAAGGCGCTGAGGGTGTAGATCTGCTGAAATTCATCACGAGAGAAACCACTGGTCTTATATCATCCTTGTCCGTTCGGTACTGGTTTCTGAAGGTTGTCATCCATGCGCCTCCGCTTTTTCCTTTTCTTGGGTGAAAGTCGAGATACAGAATGGCCAGGTGTCTCTTGCCGTCAAGTACTTCGAAGACTGTTACGTCTCGGTGATAAACAGGTATCTCATCTACTTCCCTGAAGGTTAAGCCGTAAAGTCTTTCTGCCAATGAGAAAACAGCCTTTTTCACTGACTCGAGCCTGAAGTATGGCCTGAGCATTTCGTCGTCAACTTCGAGGGTTGACTTTTTGAATTTTTCAGAATAGTATGACCAGTCCCATTTCATCAAATCACCCTTAAGCCCCTCTTCTGCAGCATATTTCGATATTTTCCTGAAGTTGACATTTGCTACGGGAAGGGCAGCAGACATCAATTTATTGAGGAATGACTTTACCTCCTCAGCCGAGCCAGCCATTCTGTCTTCAAGAACCAGTGAGGCATAGTCTTTATATCCCAACAGCTTTGCAAGTTCAAGCCTCAGGCATACTATTTTCTTTACAATTTCCCTGTTATCGTGATCATTGTTTCTGAACGATCTTGAGGCATAGGCCCTGAACATTTTTTCCCTCAGTTGCCTGTTTGCCGCGTATTGCATAAAAGGTACAAAGCTGGGGGCATGAAGTGTGAATACCCAGCCATCAAGGTTTTGTGAAGCGGCCTCTGCTGAAGCCTGTTCCTTTATTTGAGCAGGGATGCCCTTCAGTTCATCTTCCTTTTTTATATGAAGCTGAAAATCATTGGTTTCTGCCAGTACGTTCTCTTCGAACTTCAAAGACAGCATTGCCAGTTCCGATGTTACTTCCCTGTATCTGTCGCGCCTGTAGCCTTCCAGACCTGCCCCACCGAGAATAAAGTTTCTGTATGTTCTCTCCAGGAGCATATTCTGCTCAGGCGTAAAAACGGTATAGTCCCGGTTCCTGTAAACCTGGCTGATTCTGGCAAACAGTTCTTCGTTCAGGGTGATATCGTTTGAGTAATCTGTCAGCAGGGGAGACGCTTCCATTGCGGCTGCCTGCAGGTCGCGGGAGGTTTCGGCACTGTTAAGGTTAAACAATATTTGTGAGATCACCGACAGCTCCATCCCGCTACGTTCCAGTGCCTCAACTGTATTGGCAAATGTGGGCGGTTCGCTGCTTCCGGTAATCTGGTCTATCTCTGATTTTGCCTTCTTTATTGCCTCGCTTATAGCTGGTATGTAATGTGCTACTGTAATATCGGCAAAGGGAGGAACCCCGAAGGGAGTGTCCCATTTTTTCAATAATGGGTTTATGTTGCTCATAATTATGAATTGACTGTCAATTCGCAAATATATTCTTATTTATTAAGATGCCTGTTGCAACAAAGCCATTCCATCCTTATTGTTAAAAAATCAAAAAAGTCAGCATGATTGATATTTATTGGAAAAAAACGCTACTTTTGCTCCCATGAATACAATATCGTTATACACCTGGCGCTGGCACAGCTTACTTAGTTACGCTGTGAAACCTGTCATCGTATAACGGATAAGATATTTAAAGTTACCGGGGCACACTGTTCACAGTGTGCCTTTTTTTTGTGAAATACATTTTACTAACCACTTAATAATTAATGCTATGGAAAAAAGAAAAAAGATTATTCTGAGTGAAAGGGAGATGCCCAGGCAATGGTATAATATAATAGCCGACATGCCAAACAAGCCACTGCCTCCTCTACATCCTGGAACAAGGCAGCCTGTGGGCCCTGACGACCTTGCAGCGATATTTCCGATGGAACTGATAAAGCAGGAGGTGTCAGCAGAGAGGTATATAGACATACCCGATGAAGTACTTGATCTTTATCGCCTTTACAGGCCTTCACCGCTCTTCAGGGCCTACAACCTTGAAAAGCTTCTTGGTACAAAAAGTAAGATTTATTACAAGTATGAGGGTGGAAATTATTCAGGTTCTCATAAGGCGAACACTGCGATAGCACAAGCATACTACAACAAGCAGGAAGGCATAAGGCGAATCACTACCGAGACCGGTGCCGGACAGTGGGGCAGTGCGATGAGCTTTGCCTGTAATCATTTTGGCATAGAACTACTGGTCTTTATGGTAAGGGTAAGTTATGACAGTAAGCCGGGACGCAAGCTTATGATGAATTCATACAATGCTAAAGTTGTACCTTCACCCAGCCAGATGACAGGTGCCGGGAGGGCTATACTTGAGGCCAACCCTGACTCTCCAGGCAGTCTTGGCATAGCAATCTCAGAAGCTCTGGAAATTGCAATTCAGGATCCTTATACCAAGTACTCTCTTGGCAGCGTTTTGAACCATGTTATTCTACATCAGACAATAATTGGCCAGGAGGCACTTATTCAGATGGAAAAGGCCGGCGATTATCCTGATGTAGTAATAGGATGCTTCGGTGGTGGCTCCAATTTTTCAGGAATAGCTTTTCCCTTCCTGCGTGAGAAGCTGCTGAACAACAAAGATGTAAGATTGCTGACGATTGAGCCGGCCTCATGTCCCAAACTTACGAAGGGCCGCTTTATGTATGATTTCGGTGACACAGCCGGTATGACACCGCTGCTTCCCATGTACTCTCTGGGTCATAATTTTATTCCTGAGAAGATACATGCCGGCGGACTGAGGTATCATGGAGCTGGTGTTCTCGTAAGCCAGCTTCTGAAAGATGGCTTCGTGGAGGCCAGGGCAAAACTTCAGCGTGAATGCTTCGAAGGGGGAGTACTCTTTGCACGTACTGAAGGCATTCTGCCTGCTCCAGAGTCGACGTATGCAATTGCCGGAGCCCTTGATGAAGCCAGAAAAGCCGATCTTGAGGGTGTTTCGAAGACGATACTCTTTAACCTGAGCGGACACGGTCATTTCGATATATCGGCGTACGAAAAATACTTTGAGGGTAATCTGCCTGATCATGAGCTAACCGAAGCTGAACTGAAGGCCTCTATGGATGGACTTGACCTTCCGTTTTTAGACTGATGACATAAGTGAAAAATAAAACTGGCGCAGGTAATCATCTGCGCCAGTTTTTTTTTCTTCAGAAAGGAAGTGAATCAAACTCTTCGTTTTCCGGTGGTGCATCTTCAAGTGAGTGTGGCGGGGTTGTGAATTCCTCCGTTTCGGTTGTATCCGTTACCCGCTCGACCCTCCAGGCGTCAAGGTTGGTAAAATAATTTACCCTGCCTTCCTTTTCCCAGCGGTTGCCCTTTATGTTGAAGAGTACCCTGACTTCATCCCTTATATAGCTCTCATCAATAATATCACACTTATCCTGTACAAGCTGGAATTTTATGTAATCGACAAATACTGTTCCTCCTGATGACTCCTTCTTCTCAATGACAAATTCCCTTTTTCTGAATTTATCACTGACATTTACCACAGGATATATCTCAAACATTTTGCCTGTAATCTCAAAAGCCATATTATTCAGTTGTAGTGATTACTATCTTTTCAATTTTATCGCCGGCTTTTATTGTGTCAATCAGTTCAACACCCTCTTCAACAATACCGAAGCAAGTATGTTGCCTGTCAAGGTGTTTGGTGTTGGTGCGGCTGTGGCATATGAAAAATTGAGAACCACCTGTGTTCCTGCCGGCATGTGCCATGGAAAGCACTCCGCGGTCATGGAACTGCCGCGGGCCACTCAGTTCACAATTGATTGAGTAACCCGGTCCTCCGGTTCCGACACGCGGATCAGACATGTCTTTTGAGTAGGGACATCCTCCCTGAATGACGAATTCAGGAATTACCCTGTGAAATGCAAGGCCATCGTAAAATCCATCTTCAGCTAGTTTGACGAAATTGGCCACCGTACCCGGTGCATCATCATCAAACAGCGATGCCACCATTACCCCTTTTGATGTGTGTATGGCTGCTTTTTTCACTTTTCAACAATGTCAAGCAGTTCCACTTCAAAGATCAGAGTCGCATAGGGAGGAATAACCCCTCCTGCACCCTGTTCGCCGTACCCAAGGTTATACGGAATGAAAAACCTGAATTTGGAACCTACAGGCATTAGCTGAAGACCTTCAACCCAACCCGGAATAACGCCTCCAACTGCTATCTCAAGGGGTTGACCTGATTCTATTGAGGAATCAAATACTTCTCCATTGGTTAATTCTCCTTTGTAATGTGCCCTGATGACATCATCAGCTGTCGGTTTGGGACCGGTGCCCATTGTGATGACTTCATACTGAAGACCCGACTCGGTTGTAATCACGCCTTCTTTTTTCTTGTTTTCTTCAAGGAATGTCTCGTTCTCAGCTATTACATCCTTGTATGTTTCAGCCATGTCTGCCTGTTGCTTCTCCTGAATGTAGGTAATAATGAACCCCCTGGCATACATCTCGTCCATCACGTTCTTGCCCTCTTTGGCATCTACCATTCCTTTGGCCATAAGCTTCGGGTCTATCTCGAAATTATCCTGCTGCATGGCGAAAAATGTGTTTACACCAAATGCATAAGCCAGTGAATCTTCCTTTGTTTCAATTTTGGCCTGCTGGATTGAACTACTTGAACAAGCCGAAAAAATTACCGCAACAGTGGCGATAAGCAATACCATCTTTTTCATCTTCATTTTCTTGGTTATTTGTAAAAAAATTTGGCGCTAATATACTATATAATTTCAGATTCTCACGGCTCTTATCATTTCCCTTTTTCCTTTTGCCCCCGGAAGACGATCTACCACAAAGCCATTCGACTGCAGGATTCTTCTCACCTCACCTTTTGCAGAGTATGTTACCAGTGTTCCGCCTCTTGTGAGTATCGCTGCCATCTTCTCAAAGACCTCATGACACCATATTTCGGGTTGTTTGGAAGGGGCGAAGGCATCAAAATAGATAACATCCGCCTGCAAGGCTGGGTCATAAGTCTGAATATCGCCGTGAATCTTTTGAATCTCAAACCAGTCTGTTATCCTGACGGTCTCATTCCACCTGGACTGGTGTATTAAATGGAAAATGGCTTCAGCACCATATCCTGTTAACGAAGGATAGTTCAGGGCCGATAACAATTGATTATCAAGTGGATACTTTTCAATAGTTATATATGTTGTTTTAATTTTTCTTTCGGCACTTCTCAGTGCCGTCAGCAGGGCATTGAGGCCGGTCCCGAAACCGACTTCAAAAACTACAGGTGTGGTTTTCAGACATTGGTCAAAACCAGCCCTTATGAAGACATGCAATGACTCTTCAAAGGCACCGTTTGTCGAATGATAATGTTCGTCAATATCAGCCAGATAAAGGGTGTGTGAGCCATCGAGTGTTTCTACAATAGTTGGTTTCATATGGCAGTCACTTATACCCTCAGGCCTATTACCAGAACATCATCAATCTGATCATAGCCAGTTTTCCATTCTTCAAACGTTGAGCCGATATGGACCAACTGTTCTTCCATTGGCATGTGTGACAATGAGAGCAGAAGCTGTTGAAATGGTTTATACATGAATTTTTTTCCTGAAGCTCCCCCGAACTGGTCAGCATAGCCATCGGAAAAGAGATAGAGAACATCTCCCTTTTCAACCTTTATATTATGATTTCTGAACGGAGTGATGTCAGTAACATGTATTCCTATGGGCATTCTGTCGGCCTGATATCTTATGAGCTGATCTTTCCTGACAACATAGATTGAGTTATTGGCACCTGCATACTGAACCGACTTTGCTTCTGTGTCGAGTATGATAAGAGATATATCCATTCCGTCTCTGGCTTCTCCAATAACGCCCTTTTGTCTCAAGGCCCTTATTATCTCCTCACGCAGCTTGTCAAGAATTTCTGAGGCAGTATCGAAGTCGGTTGTGATCATTATCTCGTTGAGGAAGGTGTTCCCAAGCATGCTCATAAACCCTCCCGGAACACCATGTCCTGTGCAGTCAGCAGCTGCTATGAATATGCGGCCTTTCTTCCTGAAACCCCAGTAAAAGTCACCGCTCACAATATCCTTCGGTCTGAAGAAAATGAAGTTTTCCACACCCCATGAACTTAGAAAATCAGGAGGCAGCAGTACGGCATTCTGTATTCTGGCAGCATATTGTATTGAGTCTGTGATCGACTGGTTCTTCTGTTCGATTATCTCCTTCTGCTTGTTAACCTCACGGTTTTTTTCTTCAAGATCGGCATTTATCTCCTCTATCTTCCTCTTGCTTGCAGCCAGTCTTCGGTTACTTTTGCGTACCGATATCAGGGCCCAGAGACTCACCAGGGATACCAGCACCATCAGAATGGCTATGGCGAGGGTCATCCTCCGTGCATCCTTCTCTCTTTCGAGTTCAAGTTCCTTTTCCCTGGCCTGTGATTCGAGCAGCTCGTTCTGGCTCTGCAACTCTCGTTCGTCCCTGGTCTTCTTCTCAAGTTCAAGTTGCTGGCGCAGGCTCTCCTGCTCAAGGGTTTGTATCTCCACTTTCTGCCTTTCCGCCTCCTCCCTTTCCCGGCTCAGGGCAAGTGACTGCATCAGATTCTCTCTTTCAATCCTGGTTCTTTCCTGCTCGCTGTAGAGGAGCTGAAGCTCTTTCTCCTGGTTCTCAAGCTCTGCTCTCTGGCTTCTCAGCTCCAGGTCCTTTTTCTCTTCGTCGGCTATGTCGAGCTTAAGATTTTGCTCAACAGATTCATAATATGCTTTTCTGTCAGCCTGCATTTCCTGTTCTGTAAGGCTAACAAATGCTATCGAATCTCTCAGATTAAGATGCTTCTGGTAATATTCAAGGGCTTTGATAAAGTCGTTGCCATTTTCGAGTATCTCAGCGTAAAGGGCATAACATATCTGCAACGTTTCATAATTCTCCGATTCTTCCGACGAGCTTATGCAGTCAATACAATACATCTCTGCATTGTAGAGATCGCTGCGGTTGTTGTAGATAGTCGCCAGCAGCATTTCTATCCGTGCTTTTTCTGCCAACTGACCTGTCTTGCCGGCTAACTGGAGGGCCTCCCGGAAGTACCTGAACATAAGTTCATTGTTGCCGAGCCCCTGGTAGCAGATAGCCATATTGCTGTAAACACTTGCCAGGTTGAACTCATCAACTGGATCGGTGAGGCAGTACTCTTCAGCCCTTTTAAACCTGTTTACTGCTGAGCTCAGGTCTCCTGTGCGGTAATTAAGGAACCCTAAGTTGTTGTTCAACAGTATCATTCCCTGACGGTCTGATTGGGACTGACGTTCGAGGTTCCAGGCTGCCAGTTGCTTTGCCTCGCTGTTATCGCCACGACCGGCAAGAAGCGGAATTACCTTGTTATTCAAATCGAAGACCATGACATCGTCTCCGGTCTCTGAAAACAACTGTCTGGCCTCATCATACCAGATAAGTGCATTTGCAGTGTCAGGAACAGCTTCAAAAGACTCGGCAGCGCTCCTTGCAGCTACAGCCTTCCTAAGCTTATTTTCATTGCCATAGATACTGAACTCTCTTATATAATGACCGGCAGCCAGAGCAGGAACACCGAAAGATCTGTATCTGGCTGCTATCCTGTTATGTATAGCAGCCGCAGGTATTGAATCATATGATGATTTGTACCTGGATGAGGCCATAAGCATGAATCTCAGGGTATAATCCCAGATGTCACTCTTGTCATAAAGAGCTGCCAGTCTTTCACAGATTGAAGCCTCAGTGTATGGTAATCGACTTGCCGCAGATATTTGCCTGGCTTCGAGGTAGTAGATTCTTGCACTGTCAAAGATGCCTGCGTCAGAAAAAATATCTGCCCTGTTTATAAGTGATACGGCCAGTAGTGAGTCAGTCATATCCTGCTTTGCCATTAAAGGAGAATTGCCTGACGGTTCTGATGAGAGTGTAATAATACAGGTCGTCAGAAGACTCAGCACCAGTGAGAGTATCTTTGCAGGCTGCCTCATCAGTTAAGTTTGTATGTTAGTCCTGCACTAATGGTCCTGCCGGCCTGCGGACTAAAAGGCAGCGAGGTGCCCAATTCAGAATATACTGGTCCGCCATACCTCTCATCAAACAGATTTGTAACTTTCAGAAAGGTGCTGAGATTACTTCCTACATTGTAAGTAAGTGAGAAATCCATACTATAGAAACCGTCAACGTTCCGGAATAATTCATTGTATAGTTCTTCAATGGGAATCACTATTCTGAGCCAATTGCTTTCCCATACTGAGGTGATGTTAAGAAGGAGGTTTCTGGCCGGTTCCATGGTTATCTTCAACTGTCCGAAATGATTTGGCATAAGGTTGAAATCGCTTATGAATTTTCCTGCCAGTTCAAAAACATCGGGAAACGTTTCACTTGATTTTGCAAATGTAAGACTGAGCTCGGCATCAAGATTTATTGACTTTACCAGGTCGTTAATAAGAAAGGTTGCCTGAAGCCCGTAAAGTCTCGATACAGCTCTTTTATTATTTGATCTGGTAAGCACCGAGGCTGTGTCGGTACTCATAATAGCCAGTGGCAGGTCAAGCTCTCTCAGCGGAACCGACCTTTCCATTATCAGGTTTCTGATTTCGTTATAATAGATTGACAGGTTGAGGGTAGTTCGCTTAGTCATGGTTCTTATAATACCCATTTCAACAGACATGTACTTTTCAGGTTCAAGGCCGGGGTTGGGTATTGCCAGATAGAACAGGCTGTCAAGATTTACACCTCCTTTGTATGCCAGCGACTGATAAGCCAGAGAAGCCGGCGGTGCCTTGAAAGCAAATCCCACAGATGCCCTTGAGGAGGTTTTAGCGTTATGTATCAGCATCCCTGCCAGCCTTGGCGAAAAGCTAAACCCATAAACTGAATTCTCATCAAACCTGAGGCCACCCATGAACCTCAGTTTTTTGAATGAATAGTATGTCTGGCTGAATAATCCGAAGTTATGGTAATTGAGCGGATTGAGTCCGAAAGTACCTGCAACGGGGTCAGCTGCCTCTATTGTACTGCTGAAAGATCCGTATTTATCAGTATCAAACGGGGCATCGAGGTAGTTTGTCTGGGGCAGGTTGCCCGAGTACTGGTATGTGACACCTGATATTATTTCCAGACCCGGCCCGGGAATCACAGTAAAGAGCTGCTCAAAGAGGACGTCATTACCTGCTGAATACCGGTAAAATTTATCACTCTTCTCAGCGAAATTAACCCCGATGCTTGAATTGTTATCCATTCTGTAGATCAGGCTTGAGAGATTTGTCGTGGTCAGCAACCGGGGTGTCCATTCGTATGTGTAACTCAGGGCAGCATGATTGATGTTCTCTCCCCAGTAAGTTTGTGGATTATCATAACTAAAGAGGTATGCTGATTGCCCCAGTGAGCTGTGTGATCTTCGATACATGTTATTGAAGGACAGAACCACGCCCCGGAATTTCAGGTTGAATCCCATCAGGTTGCTCTCTGACGGAAGGTCCTGTATCGCCGGAAGTGTCAGTGTGCCCTTATAATTTACGGGATAATTCTTTTCAATAAAATCATTTCTGTCGCTGACACTGCCGCCAAAAACCTCATCAGTTATCTCCAGCGGTTCGTAAACCTCTCCACCGATCTCAAACTTATAACCCCTTTCCTGCAGATAGTGCAGTGGATTATACACATCTTCATACCCATTCCTCAGGTTAAAATCCTGCTGGCTGCTGATATTTCCGTAGAAACTGTACTGAAGAATGTTCTTGTTTCTTCCCGCTTTACCGCCCACCATAAAACTGGAGTTACGATACCTGTTCTCGCCAAGGCTTATGTCAGCCAGTGCGAAGGTGCCCTTATCCGCCTCACGGGTAATGATGTTTATCACCCCTGACACAGCGTCAGCTCCGTATACAGCTGCAGCCGGACCATAGATTATCTCAATCCTTTCAGCCTGCCTGACTGGAAGCTGTGCCATTATCGGCATTCCTTTTACCACGCTCGGCTTTAACGGCATGCCATTAATGAGTATCATAGTATAGAGGTTCCCCGTTAAACCCCTCAGCTGAAATGTTTCTCCCAGTTCACCTGTACCCGGCTGGCTGACCCTCATTCCCGGAAGACTCTTCAGCACATCGGTAAGCGATGAATAGTGGTTACGCTCAATCTCGTCACGTGTTACCACATGAATGGTTATTGGTAACTCACTGATAAGCTTTGAACTGCGGCTTGCCGACAACACCCTTATACCGGCAGTATCTTCCCCGAGAATAAGGTCGTTTCTGCCAAGCTTCTCCAAAGTTACCGGGGGAACCACAACCTCCTGGGCAATAGAACCCGCACACAGCAACATCAGAACGGCTGAAAAAAAAATACCCGGCTTCATTTCTCTCTTTCAGTGACTAAAAGTAAGAAAAAAATAAAAACCAGGTACTCTTTACCTACTTCGTAGTCTATGATATGCTTTGCCTGCTGATTGTCAGTAGGCAACAAGCAGATGGTCATTCAGCCTTGCAAGAGCTGCAAAATATTCATATTCAAGGTCTGCAAGCATAAGCACTGACTCAAAAACAGCTTCGGTATAGGCAAAATATTCTGTAATGGTTATCTCTTTTTCCGTCAGAGATTTCATCAGCAGCGACATCTCACCGGTGCCGGTGACTGCCTCCTTCATCTCCTCAAAATTCCTGCCTGTAAGCCTGCAGTACTCATACTGCGACCTGGTGTCAGCCAGCAGCATTGAGTTAGCTGCATCTCTTCCTGCCCCGGTTGCAGCCGCACTGGCTTTTGCCAGCTTAAGCTGATTCCTGTTTGTCCATACCGGAATTGAAATACCTACCCTGGGCCCTGTGTGATGGTCACCGGCCACTATCTCAGATGCGAACCCGACTTCCAGACCCGGCAGGTTGGCAGCCCTGGCAACATCAACCTGCTTTAGCGAAAGAGCATACTCCTTTTCGTGCACCAGGAATGCCGGGTGGGATAGCTTCTTCATCTCCATCAGCTCTTCCAGACCAATATCCTCATAGCTGTCGTACATTTCACCCTCCAGCACCTCACTCTGACCTCCTGATATATAGTCCAGTTTTACTCTCAGAGCCTCCCTGGCTGCCTCTTCTGCAGCAACATGGCTGCGCGCACGCGATATCTCCAGCACAAGCCTGTTGTAGTCAAGTATGGTTACGGCTCCTTCATCCAGGAGGGTATTCCAGCCAA
This sequence comes from uncultured Rikenellaceae bacterium, assembly GCA_964568875.1. Lineage (GTDB taxonomy): Bacteria > Bacteroidota > Bacteroidia > Bacteroidales > VadinHA17 > SLNP01. The sequence continues at coordinate 44,618 of CAZMSH010000017.1, forward strand.
GCCTTACTGTTTCAAGGATATCCATCTTCTCCCTCAGTATTCCTATCCTTTTGCTGAGACTTATGTAATGATATGCCATAAGCCTGGCTTCCAGCAGAATCTCAGTTTTACCCAGGCTGAATTCTGTTCCGGCAAGAGAGAAGGCCTCCCTGTTAAGCCGACCCCTGGTAATATAGGCTGTAGGGAACTCGAATGACTGAGCTGCTTCGAAGGTCCTTTTCAGACCTATTGACTCCGGTACTCCGGGAAAATAACCGAATCCCGCGGTAAACTCACCGGGTGTGTTGCCTGTAACAGACTCGGCACGGCGGGCTTCAAGAATACTCTCGTAGTGCTTAATATCGGGATGTGCGCCTGATACCTCCTTCAGGAAAGCCCCGGTTCCCTGCCCTGAAGAGCTTAGAATGACAAGGCCTGCAAAGGTTATTGTTGATATTATTCTCTTCATTGCTTTGGTAATTATGAGTTTTCATTTAATACGCCGGCAGGTAAAGATTCTTTTCCCTGCTTTCTGCGACTGATCACGTAATATACTGTGGGTATTACGAAAATGTTAAGCAGTGTTGAGCTTAGCAAACCGCCAAGAATTACAACAGCCATCGGACTCTGTATTTCATTGCCGGGTTTATCGCCGCCGGCAGCCAGCGGTATCAGAGCCAGGGCTGCAGTCAGAGCTGTCATCAGAATGGGGTTCAGCCTGTCGACTGAACCGTGTATTATCCTGGTTTTAAGGTCAGGATCTTCGTCTTCAAGCCTGAGATATCTTGAAATCAGCAGTATTCCGTTTCTTGTGGCTATGCCAAAAAGGGTGATGAAGCCAATTATAACCGGAATACTCAACACCCCTGAAGAGAATCTGATGGCAAAAATACCACCTATAAGTGCAAGGGGCAGGTTAAGCAGTATGATCCATGAAAGGGTGCTGTTCCTGAACTCGTTGTAGAGAACGGCGAAGATGGCCAGTATCGCCAGTAGTGACGCAAAAAGGATTCTGCGGCTTGCTCTTGAGGCACTCTCAAACTGACCGCCGTATTCAATGAAATAGCTGTCGGGAAGTATTACCTCGTCTCCGACCTTGTTCCTGATGTCGGTAACCACGCTGCCAACATCCCTGCCTGCAACATTGACTGAAACCACAAGTTTTCTTTTTACATTCTCACGGTTAATGGTATGAAGTCCCGATGATGACTCTATATCAGCCACAAACGAGAGGGGTATCTTCTTTCCGTCGTGGGTGTCTATCATAGCCGAGGAGATAGCTTCAACAGAGTTGCGGTCATCGTCACTAAAACGTAAAACAACAGGGAAACGCTTTTCCTCAATATATACATCAGATACATGAAGTCCTCCCAGTGCCGTTTCAACAAAGGCGGCAAACCTGTTAAGAGGAATGCCGTACCGTGCCAGCATTTCTCTTCTTGCTCTTATCTTAATCTGAGGGGTTTCAACCAGTGGCTCTACTATCAGGTCGCCAATGCCTGGGATCGCGCCGATGGCATTCTCTACTTCATTGCCAAGCCTGTAGAGTTCATTAATGTCATCGCCGAAGATCTTGATGGCTATATTGGTGCGTGTTCCTGAAAGCATATGATCCATCCTGTGGGTGATGGGCTGTCCTACCTCAATGTTGACACCGTTCAGGTGTGACAGCCGGTTGCGGACATCAGCCATAAATTCGTCTCTTGATCGTTCCGACAGGGTGAAGGGCACATCCAGCTCAGAGACGTTTTCCCCGAAAGAATGTTCTGCCAGTTCAGCACGGCCTGTCTTGCATGAGACGGACTCTACTTCAGGGATATCCATCATTATCGTCTCTGCCTCCCTGCCGATTTTCACTGACTCCTCAAGAGAAATACCAGGCATGGCCGAGACATTTACCGTAAGGGCTCCCTCATTGAAGGGAGGAAGGAATGCAGATCCGAAGGTGAACATCATAACCACAGCCGCTACCAGCAACAATCCTGTTACTGCTCCGGTTATCAACGGCCTGTCAAGCGTCGCGCTCAGCGCCCTGCGGTAGAGGGCCCCCAGGTTCCTCTCTACCCATGAGCCCCGCATATTTTTTTCGAGACTCTTCTCATTGGTAAGCATGTAACTGCAATAGACAGGCGTGATGCTCAGAGCTACAACCGTTGATGAGAAAAGGGCCACTATGAATGATATGCCCAGTGGTTTCATCATTCGCCCCTCCATACCTTCAAGCAGGAACAGGGGAATGAACGTTATTATTATTATTACGGTAGTGTTGAATATCGTGGTCCTTATCTCTGAGGAGGCGTCGAAAACCACCTTCATGGCCGGTTTCCTCTCGTCGGGCGGAAGCTTCAGGTTTTGCCTCAGCCTCTTATATACGTTTTCAACGTCGATAATGGCATCATCAACAATAGCGCCGATGGCAATAGCCATGCCCCCGAGACTCATGGTGTTAATGGTTATACCAAGCAGTTTCAGCACAATTACAGTCGTTAACAGCGATAATGGAATGGCTGTCAGCGAGATAGTCGTTGTCCGGTAATTCATCAGAAATACAAAAAGTATTATCACAACGAAAATACCGCCCTCAATAACCGCCCGCATAACATTATTTACTGCCGTTCTGATAAAGTCATCCTGGTTGTATATGTCGCTGTGAAACGAAATCTTCGTGCCCAGGGTGGAACCTATCTCGTCCAGCGCCTTTTCAATATCTTCAGATAACCTGATGGTGTTTACATATGGCTGCTTGGTGATTGTAACCAGCACTGCATCATTGCCTTTGTAGGAACCATGGCCTATTTTAAAGGCCGGACCGGTCTTTACCGCGGCTATATCGGCCACGGTTACGGGAAGGTTTCCTTCCATCCTTATTACTGAACGGGCTATCTCTTCTGCCGAAGCAGTACGTGCGATACCCCTTACCACGTATCTGCTGCCATGCTGGTCGATAAACCTACCCGAAGTGTTAAGGTTAATATCCTCGCACACTTCGATAAGTTCAGATAGTGTAACACCGTAATGCTGCATCCTGTACTGATCGGCCAGTATCTGGTATTCCATCACCTCACCGCCGATTGTGGTAACCTGCGCCACACCCGCAACAGAGAGAAGCCTTGGGGCAACCGTCCAGTCCGCAATGGTTCTTAGCTCCATAGGAGTGACAGAATCGGAAAGCATCGCTATTATCTTCATCTCACCCAAAAGTGAGGATTGTGGTGCTATTACCGGCCTGCTTACTCCCGCAGGCAGCTGGTCATTGATCTGTACAAGCCTCTCGGTGACTGTCTGCCTCGCTTTGTAGATATCCGTACTCCAGTCGAACTCAACCCATACTATCGAGAATCCCATAGAAGACGATGACCTTACCCTTCTGACATTGGTGGCCCCGTTCATGGATGTTTCGATTGGAAAGGAGACGAGCCTCTCAACCTCTTCCGGAGCCATCCCATGCGCTTCAGTCATCACGACAACGGTAGGTGCCGTCAACTCCGGAAAGATATCTATGTCCATCGTCATTGTAACATATAACCCTGAAATAACCAGCAGTATCGATGCAATGGCTATCAGCAGCCTGTTTTTCAATGACAAGTCTATTATTTTGTCTAACATGATTTCACTCTTTTTTAGTGCGAATGTGAATGAGGAACCGCAGTGGTCATCTGACTCATCTTGATTGCGTAAGCGCCGGTGGCCACTACCACCTCATTTTCCGACAGACCTGCCAATACCTCGGTCAGAGTGCCATTGGTCATTCCCTTTTCAATGAACCTCTTTATGAAGTGGTGCTCTTCATCTTCAACAAAAACATAGTATCTGCCAAATTCCTCAAGGATTGCACTGTTGGGTACGGTTATGCATTCCCTGTCAGGCGATCCTGAAAGATATATGTCGACATAGGTTCCGGGGATGATTTCAGGAATAAAGTCTAACCTGAAGAAAACGGGAATGTAATAGTCGTTGCCTGCCATGCTCCGGGCATGCGATATCTTCCTTCCGTTCAGTTCACTGGTCTGGTAGAGCCTGTCGCTGTATACCATTCTGAAGCTTGCATGGTTTATCTCATTCAGCCTTGAAAGATGAGCCGGCGAAACATCGGCCCTGAGTACGAGGTTGTGCTCGATAATGACCGACAAGAGTGTCTCCCCTGCAGATACCTTGCTGCCCTCGGTAATATAGACCTGGTTGATGTAACCGTCATAGGGGGCTGTCACAATACTGCCGTTTGCACTGAATCCCGATTTGAGGTTGTTGTATCTTATCTCAGCCTTTTCAAATTCATTTCTGGCCTCAAGGTAGTGGTCCATAGTGATGAGTTTATCCTGTATCAGGCGCGAGGCCCTCTCATATTGGGTCTTTGTGCGTTCATAGTCCGATGCAGCCTCCAGAAGCGCTACCTCTGTGTTGTCAATGGTGAGTTCATCACCTGTAATGACGAACAGGGGAGTGCCTCTCCTTACTTTCATCCCGGGAAAGAGAAAATGATCAGTAAGTCTTACTATACCCGACGCCTTTGATGTTACATTGATTATGTCCTTACTGTCGGGAAGTATGGTGCCGCCGGCCCTGATAACAAAACTGAACGGCTCTTTCTTCGTTATTATGATAGTGTGGTCAGGAATTTCTCCATGGTCATGATCGTCATCGACCTCTGCGAGCTCCTCCTGTTCTTCGTGCTCATGCTCATGCTCGTGCTCATCTTCATGTTCATGGGTATGCCCGGTTGTCTCTTCATGGGTATGATCCTGATCATGATCGTGGTCGTGGTCGTGTCCGGTTCCTCCGGCACAGGCTGTCATAAAGATAACATATATGACAGTACACCATAACAGCATAACTTTTTTCATAGGAAAAGATTTTAATTGGTTGTGAATGCCTGATTATTGTGGGTGATGCAATCTGAAACAGAGATTGCCCGATGTGGTTATCCCATCAGCAATGGCGGTCCCCTGCGACTTGTGGGCAGGTAACGTTGTCGTTCAATAAATGGAAAGTCATATTGTCTGAACCGCTTAACCTTAAGCTCTAACGGCTTGATTGTCAAGGAGTGGGAGGCTGCCGTAAATTGAATATCATTGTCCAGTGTGTGGAATGGATCAGCCTGATAATGACATATGAAGTGGCTGTAGTCTTCGGTCAGAGGTTCCCTGAACTCATCAGATGCCTGATGTAAGTTATCCTCTGTAGCCGTACCGGTACTCTCGCTCTCATGACTACAATGGTAAACTGACTTGCATCCCGTTGAATGTTCATTATGATGATTGTGCGGAATAACGGCATGAAGAAATATTACCATCCATGCAACTGAAACGGAAAATGCCGATATGAGTTTCAGTTTTCTCATATCGGCAAATATAGTAAAACGAATTATATTACAATCTGAATATTACAATGCTGCCAGCGCTTTTTCGTAGTCGGGTTCCTGAGTTATTTCAGGCACCAGTTCGGTGTATTTCACTTTTCCGTTTTCATCAGCAACCACCACGCTGCGTGCGTATAATCCTTTCAGCGGGCTATCGGTCAGATCGATACCGAATGCTTTTCCGAATTCTGAGTCACGGAAGCCGGAAAGAGTTACAACGTTTTCTATGCCTTCAGTAGTACAGAAACGGCCCATCGCAAAGGGCAAGTCTTTTGAAATGGCCAGGACTACCGTATTTGAAAGGCCTGCAGCCTTTTCATTAAATTTTCTTACCGAAGTTGCGCATACTCCTGTATCAAGACTAGGAAATATGTTTAGGAGTAACTTCTTTCCTTTGAAGTCATCGGGACCGGCCTCTGAAAGGTCTGATTTTACCAGTCTGAATGAAGGAAGTGATTTGCCATTTTCAGGCAGTTCTCCTGAAGTGTTAACGGGATTTCCCTTTAATGCTGTTTTTGCCATGGTTAAATTTTTATGTATTTGTTAAAATTGTTCCTGCCTGATAAACAACAAATATAGGCAAAGGTTTTCCTGCGGTTATTGTTTTTCATCCATTATTTCTTTTGGTGGAGCCGCTTCCTTTGGTTATTTTTGCCGGCCCGGATATTATTGATTAAATGCCAGGAGTAAAACAATCAGCAACCTAACAGACAATATGCCAATGAAGTACGATATCAAACCAGGTGTAAAGGGTCTTATTTTTGACCTCGACGGAACACTGGCAGATTCAATGCCGCTGCATTTCAAAGCCTGGCAGAACACCCTCGCCCGGCATAATGCCACAATAGAGCAGTCTTTTCTCAAAGCTCACATGGGAACCCCGGGGTGGGCGATAGCAGAGGAGCTTATCAAAGTTAACGGGATTGAAGGCAAGGTGACAGTGGAGGAGATACTTCAGGGCAAGCTCGAGGAGTTTCTGAAGGTGCAGCATCTGGTGCCACCTGTTCTTCCGGTTGTGGAGATAGCTAAGAAGTACCACGGCAAGCTTCCTATGGCAGTTGGAACCGGCGGGCACAGGCAGGCGGTTGAAAGAACCCTGCAGGTTATTGGTATGAGAGAGTATTTCGAGATCGTAATCACTGCCAATGATGTCGACAGACATAAACCACACCCTGATACGTTCCTGAAGTGTGCAGAACTCATGGGCATTGCCCCTCAGCATATTGAGGTGTTTGAAGACGGGGATCTGGGTATAGAAGCAGCATTAAGGGCAGGAATGATACCCACAGATGTACGATCGTGGTATAACTCTGACTGGTAGGAGACACTCCGGCGTTGTTACGTTCCTGAATCAAGTCTGCTGCGGCAATTAGCCTCATACCAGATCAGTGGCAGCTATATCTCAATGTTGGAAAGCTCACCGGTTAATTCGAATTCATATTCCGGGTACTCATAGATGGACGGCCGCTCTTCTGTCTGTCCCATCGAGTAGCCGTAAAGTCCGTCATAATCTTCCTTCTTCTCGCCCAGTTCCTCCATCTGGTTGAGGTACTCATGAATTGACTTTGATTCGATTATTATGATTTTACCCATCTTCTCGGTAATAGGACTATGGCTGCGGGTGGAATCATGGTCGAACTGCAAAATTCTCCTGCCATACCTGGTCACCCCTATGGTTCTGAAGGTCATGCTCTTTCCCACTCCCGGCAGATTAAGCACATTCCTGTCTATTGCAAGGAACGGAACATCGGCTTCATTTCTCAGCCTCGCTATTTTCTGTGATATTATCGTCGGCTCTTCAACGAGTTTTTCGATTTCAGGTTTGAACCTGGCATCAACCCTGCCGAGTGATTTCTCCTCCAGTTCCTCCTGCACTATCCTTGCATTGGGTGTGTAGCAGAAGTTGTTCTCCATGTAACCTTTTACAGTAAATGTGTAATAGGGCAGTATTCCTATGTCGTTCATCTCCTTTCTCAACTTAGCCGAATGACCGCGCCTTGATGCGGCAGTGGTGAATACCAGCTGGTTTGTCACAATCCATCCGGCCGCGTTCAGCTTTTCGACGGCACTCCTGGCTTCCGGGGTTATCTCCATGGCCGATTCGAAGTGGGTCTGGATAACAAACTGTCTTATACCTATTTTCGAAGCCTTGTCCCTGAACCTGCCCAATATGCCGGCAAGCTTATCAGTAACACGCTGAGGCAGGTATACAGGCAGCCTTGTTCCAAACCGTACCCTGACCATCTCCGCTATCTTTTCACCATCGGGAAGGGTTTCATTCTTCTTCTTTTTTCTCAGGGCCATCTGGTATATCTCCTCCAGTATGTTCTCAATAGTGTTGTCGGAACTCATGAATGCATCACCACCCGTTATGAGGATGTCTCTTAACTGGGTGTCTTCCTCGAAATACCTCATCAGCTCTTTCAGCTTAACAGGCCATATATCATTTGGTTTCAGTTTCTCCAGATTGAAATTGAGATGGCCTGACTGGAAGTTGTACATTCTCTGGCATGAAGAACAAAGGCCTCCGCATGCCCGGCCCATTGAATCGGGGATCAGGATTGCAACCTCAGGATATCTCCTGTGTATGTTGGTCTGGTTCGGTAGCAGCCATCCTGCTGCGTTAGGTTTCCCCGGTTCCACCTTATCCTCCTTTTCCCAGGCTACTATATGACCGAATTCATTTACCAGCTGTTTGCTGTATAGTACGTAGTATCTTATCGCCAGGTCAGCACCAACTGCGAAATAAGGAACCCTGACGTGCAGTAACGAGAGATAGTAGAGGTTAACAAAAAACGGAATTCCTGCTTCTTTGGCTTCTTCAAGTATTTTCATCGTGTCAGGATCGAGCGAGAAATTGAGCATTTCGTTCAGCAACCCGGGTGTTCTGATGGCAAAATGCAGATGGAACCTGTCATTATCCCACCACTTTAACGCTTGCTTCATCTTGTCTTCGAAGGTGCTTCCTTCAGCAAAAGTGTATTTGTCACTTACAATTTCGCCACTCTCCATCTTGTTTATAAGAATGGTCAGTATTCTCTCCCGGTTTTCGCGTCTTAGCTGTATTATCCTGGGATCGAGACCACTCGGATACCTGTCCATCCACTCTGTTATCTCCTTGTCAGTAGGTGTCTTCTTCCTGGATTCGCCCCGCAGCTGCCTGAAAAGTTCAATCATATCGATGAAGAAATCAGGCTTGGCACCGCCGGTGCCTTTATTTACAGCCAGCCATAACAATCTCAGGGGGTGACTTACGGCAGTCTCTCCCCGCAGATTGAGATCGGGCAACTCTATTCCGGCATATTCAATGTAATCAAGCAATCTTATGATGGCATAATCCTGCCAGTCGAGCTTTTCAAAATCCTCTCTTGTCGGATGTGGTGTATTATAGTATTCAAATACCTGCCTTCTCTCTGCAAATCGTCTGAATAACCACTCCCTGACCCCAACCATAACCTCCGTATCGTTCCTCGAGTTTTGCATTATCATCTCAATCTCGGGATTCTCATTCATAAGCTGTTTGAGAAGCCTGTGCGACCTGACCGTAATTGCTATCCTGTCAAGTTTTTCTATTTCCGTCATGATTCTGTGATTGGTTTATCTCTACAAAATACAAAAAAAAATGCCTGCAGCCAAACTAAACTGGCTACAGGCTGTTAAGTGCCTTATATTCATTCGAAAGGATTACATCAGGAAAATATGATGCAATGATCAGATTGTCAGTATTGTGGTCGTAGTGCTATTTAGGTCGGGTGAATAAATACTACTTCATTTCGTTCAGGTACTTTGTTACTTCTGTTACTACATTCTCAGGTGTGAATCCGAATTTTTCATCCAGAACCTGGTAGGGTGCCGAATAACCGAAACTCTCGAGGCCTATGACCCTGCCTTTATCTCCTGCCAGTAACTGAAGTGTCACCGGTAGTCCGGCCGTAAGGCCAAAGACGGGAATACCCGGTGTCAGCACCGAGTTCCGGTATTCTGCAGATTGGTTCCTGAAGACACCTTCTGAAGGTACAGAGACTATTCTCGATTTAATCCCGTTACTCTCCAGCAGTGTCGCACCCTCATAAAGAGTCGCCACTTCAGAACCACTTGCTATAAGAATTACATCGGGATTTCCATCACACTCCTTAACAATATATGCTCCCTTTGCCGTCCTGAGCGAATCGGTGTAGCGGTCGCTGCCTGCTGGTGGCAGTGAGGTTATATTCTGCCTTGAAAGTATCAATGCTGTTGGGGACAACCTGTTTTCGAGGGCCATTTTCCACGAAACCGTTGTCTCATCTGCGTCTGCGGGCCGAAGGACCAGCATGCTGTTTTTCCCTGAGTGATTTTTAAGGTGCTCCATAAGCCTTATCTGAGCTTCCTGCTCGACAGGCTGATGTGTAGGACCGTCCTCACCGACGCGGAAGGCATCATGTGTCCATACATAAATAACATGAAGCTCCATCAGCGCAGCAAGCCTTACTGCCGGTTTCATGTAGTCTGAGAAGACGAAGAACGTGCCTCCCACGGGTATTACGCCACCATGCAGGGCCATGCCGTTCATTATTGCCGCCAGTGTAAGCTCCGACACTCCTGCATGTAAAAATGATCCTGAAAAATCACCCCGGGTGAAAGGTTTCGTTTTCTTCAGGAAACCATCCGTCTTATCGCTGTTGGCCAGATCAGCTGATGCAACTATCATGTTTTCAACTTTGCCGGCAAGATACGACATCACGTTGGCAGATGCTGCCCTTGTGGCTATTCCCCTTTTCTGCTCTATTGCAGAGAAATCGATGGAAGGTATCTTTCCTGACCAGAATAGTTCAAGCTTTGCCAGGAGATCGGGATTCTCGCTGCTCCAGGCCTCAAAATCCCTTTGCCATTTCTCAGCCTCAGCCTTCTTATCTTCTTTGACGCCTGCATATAATCCTGCAACATCTTCAAACACTTTGAACGGGTCGGCAGGATCACCTCCAAGATTTATCAACGACTTCTCAAACGAGGCCCCGGCAGCAGAAACCGGCTGTCCGTGTGTTGAAGTCCTGCCTTCAAACGACTTTCCGCTGTCGTCAAGCAAACCTTTGCCCATAATTGTTTTGCCAATTATCAGCGTAGGTTTTTCCTTTTGCTGTGTGGCTGAACTGAGTGCTTTGGTAATCTCTTCCTGATTGTGACCATCGATGGTTATAACATTCCAACCCCAGGCTTCGTACTTCTTTGCCGTATCCTCAATGGTGACTTCTTCTGTTTTTGTCGATAATTGAATGTCATTGGAATCGTAAAACATTATCAGATTGTGCAGTCCGAGATATCCAGCTATACGGCCTGCACCCTGGGATATCTCCTCCTGAATGCCTCCGTCAGATATAAATGTATATATCTTGTGAGAAAACAAATCTCCAAACCTTTCTGCCAGAAACCTTTCCGCAATCGCTGCACCAACAGCCATTGTATGACCCTGGCCGAGCGGACCGCTGGTATTCTCAACACCCCTGTCAGGATCGAATTCCGGATGCCCCGGGGTGGAGCTGCCCCACTGCCTGAAGTTCTTAAGATCATCAGTAGTGTAGTGACCTGTAAGATGCAGAATGGAATAGAGCATCGGTGACATGTGCCCGGGATCAAGGAAAAACCTGTCACGATTTATCCAGCACGGGTCAGCAGGATCATATTTCAGAAATTTACTGTACAAAACATGAATGAAATCGGCACCTCCCATAGCCCCTCCGGGATGTCCTGATTTTGCCTTTTCAACCATGGCCATAGACAATATCCTTATGTTGTCGGCCGCCCTGCTGGAAACATTATTTGTCATATAATACTGAATTTCTCTGTTTTTATTACTATGTGCGCAAAAATAGCAAACTTTTACCGTATAACCATAAGTGTAAATAATACAATTAAAATTTCAAATAGTAAAACGGATGTAAAATGGCATAGGAGGTATAAGGAGGGTACAATCCAACCCC
>CAZMSH010000017.1:56009-61827 GCA_964568875.1 uncultured Rikenellaceae bacterium
TATCTTTGTTGCCGGCGGACGATGAATGGCTCAGGCGGAGCGAAGCGGAGTCCCGCACCGAAGGTCGGGAGCTCAGTGTTGAGAGCAGGGTGTTGTTGTCAGATGGTTTTGAATCCCAGGGCGGCAGCTATTGATTTAACGGGCTGGGAGCCTGTAATGGTGTATGCATTGAACTCACGCCTGACGGGGTATTTATTCCTTAGTTCCTCGAATGCCTCCGGACCGGATTTAAACAGATTGCTTTCTGATTCTATGTCATAGGTAATCTTTACTATATAATGGAGTGCCTCAGTAAGGTCTCTGTTATTGTCACTTATCAGAAGATCACAATGCTCGGGAACAGGCAACATACTTTCATCAGGCAGACTCAATCCCAATGAGAAGTGCTTAGAAAGAGACTGTAAAGCCATTCTGGCTCCGTTCATTTTGCCATCGGCAGAATATCCTGCGATATGCGGTGTTGCCAGTTCGGCCATCGAAATAAGTTCCGGGTCAGCAGCCGGTTCACCGCTCCACACATCAGCAATATACCCTCTTAACTGACCTGACCAGAGTGCCTTTTTTACCTCTTCCTCATCTGCGACACCTCCTCTTGAGGTGTTGATCAGAAATGCAGCCCTTTTCATGGATGAAATGAACTCTTTACCTGCCATTCTGAAAGTTGCGTCTCTGCCAGTTAATGTTAAAGGGACGTGCAGGGTTACAATATCCGACTCCTTCAGTAGTTTATCCAACCGGGTAAAGCCACCCGATTTTTCCCTGCGTTGGCGTGGAGGGTCATTAAGCATCACTTTCATTCCTAAAGAATGTGCAGCATCAGCTACCCTGGTTCCGACATGACCTGCACCGACAATTCCAAGTGTGGTATCAGCCGGGTCCATCCCGTATTTTGTGGACAGGTATAACAAAGAGGCGGTAAGGTACTGCATAACCGACCCTGAGTTACATCCCGGGGCACTTCTCCATGCAATGCCATTTTTTCGACAATAGTGTGTATCAATATGATCAAAACCTATGGTGGCTGTAGCTATTAAAGACACACCTGTGCCATGGAGAAGTTCCTCGTTGCAGATTGTGCGGGTCCTGATTATCAGTGCATCCGCATTTATGATGTCTCTTCTTTCGATCGCTTTTCCTGGTAAATAGGAAACATTTGCACATTGTTCGGCAAAACCCTGTATGTAGGGGATTGCTTCATCGATGACAACGGATAGCTTTGACCGGTTTTTCATTGCTGCAGTTCATGAAATAAACTCAACTGAGCAATATTACGACTTTTTGGGTAAAATGAAGTACAGACAGTGCTTCAGGAATTCAACTCTGTTGCACCGGCGTTGTGTTACTAAACTAACAGAACGACGTGCACTACCAGACAGATAATCTTTTGTTGTAGTAATAACTGTCATAAATACAGGGTTTTGAGTCTGGTTCTTAGATTAAGTATAAATAATGTTTTATGACTTTTGTAATATTTTAATGTGAGGTATAATTTTATTTTTACGCGACCTTTTAACCACATCTTACATCACTTGGCAATTTCATTTACACGAAGGAATCAATATTATAGTATTAACCATATTAATTAAATACCTAAAAAATAAACCAAAATGTACCAGGTAGGAAATCTAGTAAAGGAGTTGAGTGCAAAGCACGGTCGTGACAGGGCGAGCCTGATGCCGATTCTGCAGGGTATTGTGGAGAAGCACAATTACCTTACCGATGAGGCGATGGTTGAAGTTGCAAAGGAACTCGACATTTCAGCAGCCGAGGTTTACGGAACGGCATCGTTTTACACATTTCTTGATACTGTTCCAAGGGGCAAGTATGTTATCAGGGTCTGTAAGACAATTTCATGTTCAATGAAAGGAAAGGGTGAGATAATTCAAACCCTTGAGAATATCCTGAAGATAAAGGCAGGACAGACGACCTCAGACAAGCAGTTTACACTACTCGAGACAAACTGTATAGGATGGTGCCACAAGGCTCCGGCGATGCTTATCAATGACATGCCTTATACAGAGCTGACTGAGGAGAAGGTTATAGAGATCATTAAAGACTATATGCACAAATAAAAACCGGTCGAACAATGAAAAAAACAGGATTGAACAAGCTGGATTATATCTTTGAGAAGATTGATATCCGGGAAGTGCTTGAGAAGGTATATTTAATGTCCAATGATCATATTATCAAGGAGGTTCTTGATTCAGGTCTGAAGGGCAGGGGAGGCGCTGGCTTCCCGACCGGGATGAAATGGAAATTCACGGCTGACGAAAAGGATCCGGAGAAATACATAGTATGTAATGCTGATGAAGGTGAACCCGGAACATTCAAGGACAGGGAACTTCTTGACAAAGTTCCTGACAAGGTATTTGCAGGGATGGCTGTCGCAGGTAAGGCTATCGGTGCTAAGAACGGTATTATCTACCTCAGGGGAGAATATCGCTACATGCTTCCGCAGCTTCTGAAGCAGCTTGATGGCTTCCAGAAGATCATAAAGGAGATAGGCTATGACTTTACAATAGAGTTCAGAATGGGTAGCGGCGCCTACATATGCGGTGAAGAGAGCGCCCTTTTTGAATCAATAGAGGGAAAGAGGGGAGAACCAAGGAATAAGCCTCCCTATCCTACAGTGTCTGGTGTCTTTTCAAAGCCGACATCTATCAATAACGTAGAGACACTTGTAACAGCCATCCTGGTGATGAGAATCGGAGCTGCAGAGTATAATCAGCTTGGAACCAAGGATTCAAGAGGCTCAAAGGTGTTCTCTATATCAGGAGACACGCCCATCCCGGGGATCTACGAACTTGAACTCGGAATGACGGTACAGGAATTTGTCAACGAGTTTGGCGATGGTGACACCAAGGCCGTACAGGTAGGGGGTGCATCAGGTTTTTGTGTTCCCAGGAAAAAGTTTGCCGATACAATAATAGGATTCGAGGGTGTTCCGACAGGAGGCTCAATGAAACTGTTCAACAGTTCACGCTCGATGTACAATGTGCTTCACAACTACCTCGATTTCTTTGTCGAGGAGTCATGCGGCCAGTGTACACCCTGCCGTGTAGGCTGCCAGCAGTTGCTGAAGGGTGTGCAGCAGGTAAAGAAGGGTGAGGCGAAGTCTGCCTACCTTAATGAACTTGTCAAACTTGCCGATACGATGAAGATTGCCTCCAAGTGTGGCCTCGGCCAGTCTGTTGGTAATGCCTTCAAGTCAATAGTTGATAACTTCAGGGAGGAGATCATTTACTAATCTGTAAAAAGAAAACAAATGGTAACATTAAAAATAAATAACGAATCTGTTTCTGTTCCGGAAGGAACTACAGTGCTTGCCGCTGCGCAGAAACTGAACATTCACATACCCACATTGTGTAACCACGACGACCTTTGCGTAGCAGGAAACTGCCGCGTATGCGTGGTTGAACAGACAGGGGCAAGAACACTTGTGGCTGCTTGCGCGATGCCGGTATCAGATGGGATGGATATTCATACCAACTCAATGAAGGTGCGTAATGCCAGAAAACATATTGTAGAGCTATTACTATCGGAACACAGGGCCGACTGTACAAAGTGCTACAAGAACCAGAACTGCGAACTGCAGACCCTCGCCAATGAGTACTCTTTTGGTGAGCATATCTTCCTCGACCTGGTTGAAGATCACCCTTATGAGATAGATCGCTCATCTCCCAGCTTCATCAAGGATGACAGCAAATGTATCCGTTGTCAGCGTTGTGTCCGCACCTGTGCCGAGCTTCAGCATGTGTCGGCAATAGCCGTTGCAAACAAGGGGTCTCATCAGAAAATATCTTCATTCCACGACAGGCCAATGAGCCATGTGGTCTGCACCAACTGCGGCCAGTGCGTAAACCGCTGTCCTACCGGTGCCCTGGTTGAGAAAACATATATCGATCATGTATGGGATGCCATTTATGATCCTGATAAACACGTTGTTGTACAGACCGCCCCGGCTGTAAGGGTGGCCCTGGGTGAAGACCTTGGATATGATCCCGGAGAGAGGGTTACAGGAAAGATGGTTACGGCGCTCAAGCACCTTGGATTTGATTCGGTACTCGACACTGACTGGTCAGCTGACCTTACTATAATGGAGGAAGGAACAGAACTCCTTACCAGGTTGAAGAAAGCATTGGTTGACGGTGATAAGAAGATCAGCCTGCCGATGTTTACATCTTGCAGCCCGGGATGGATAAAGTTCATCGAGCACAGGTACCCTGAGTTTCTTCCCAATCTCTCAACTTGTAAATCACCGCAGCAGATGTTCGGCGCACTGGCTAAAACATTTTACGCTGAGAAGAGAAAGCTCAACCCCGAGAAAGTAGTGTCGGTTTCAATAATGCCGTGTACTGCAAAGAAATTCGAGGCTGACAGACCCGAAATGCGTTCGAGTGGTTACAAGGATGTAGACTTCGTTCTTACAACAAGAGAACTGGCTGTGATGATAAAGCAGGCCGGTATTGATTTCAGGACACTCGAGCCTAACCATTATGATTCAGTGATGGGAGAGTCAACCGGTGCCGCTGTTATATTCGGGGCCACTGGTGGCGTAATGGAGGCAGCTCTTCGTACGGCTTACGAGATTGTAACCGGTCGTGAGATTCCGTTCAAGAACCTGAATATTACCCCAGTCAGGGGTCTCGAAGGCGTCAAGGAAGCTTCTGTAAAGATAGAAGGTTGCGTTGATGACTGGAAATTCCTTGAAGGTGCTGAGCTTAAGGTGGCAATTGCTCACGGACTTACAAATGCTGATAAGGTAATGAAAGCTGTACGTGACGGCGAAGCAACATACCACTTCATTGAGATAATGGCTTGTCCGGGCGGTTGCATCGGTGGTGGCGGTCAGCCAATTCCGACAAACCAGGAAATAAGAATGAAGCGTGTGGAAGCTATCTACAGCGAAGATGAAAGTATGGCTATCAGGAAGTCGCATGAAAATCCTGAGATCATAGCCATCTATAAGGAGTTCCTTGGTAAGCCAAACAGCCACAAGGCGCATGAATTACTTCATACACACTACGTTGAGAGGGAGACCTATTAACGTGGAATCATCTGAATAGAAAGGAAGAGGGCTCATTGAGGCCCTCTTTTTTTTATGTCTATGCCTTCTGAATAGCTTTCAGCAGCCATGCCATATTTTCACCCAGGGTGTGCATTGTCTTAATACCTTCCTCATCTTTCAGTACATCGCCCTTTTCGCGGCCAATACCCAGATTCCAGTATGACGAGCCGGGAACTATCATTTCGTTGATAAGAAAGAAGTGATTTATGGTATCGAAGGTGTGGATGGCTCCTGCACGCCTTACTGCAACCACAGCTGCTCCTGCCTTGCGTCTGTATATGTTGCCGGCCGCCCTGCCCGCATATCCGGCAACGTCTATAAGCGCTTTTATTTCCGGAGTAACATCGGTGAAATAGACAGGCGATCCTATTATTATTCCATCAGCCTTTGCCATCTTTTCAATGCATTTATTCAATACATCATTCTTCTTATGGCAGAAACCGTCTTTCTTCTTTTTGCATTTCATGCAGGCGACACAACTGCTGACATCCTTGCCTCCAAGCTGGAAAAGTTCTGTTTTTATTCCGTGCCCGGCCAAAACATCAAGTACTTCTTTCAACAGTATCTCAGTGTTGCCGCCTTTTCGCGGACTGCCGTTAATGGCCAATACCCGTATCGATTTCATGAATTAATATTACTTTTTTGGTGATTGTCAAAGATATGTTTTAATCTGATACAAATCCCTCCATGTCGCTGCGCGACAAAAGAGGTGGGGGGTGCTGACCGTTGCTATGAATATTCAACCCCTCC
>CAZMSH010000017.1:61927-74817 GCA_964568875.1 uncultured Rikenellaceae bacterium
CTCCGGGGTTGGATTGTACCCCTAAGCCCTTATCTTTCTATATCATCCATTCTGTCATCTTCCCATGCTTTGGCATTGAAATAAAGGATGAACGAGAATATCGGGAATAACGGCATAACAAGAGCATTGAGTGCTGAGGAGAATAATATGTAAACAGGGTTCCTGGCAACGTCCAGCAGGTGTGTCACTTCATCAGGATTTGCCATTGTCTGCAGCAGGGATCCTGCAAACGGAATCATCGATAATCCGGAAATAACAAGTGAAACAATCAGTATTATCACGATAAAGACTGCCGACCATCCGACATTACTTCCGAAATGCCTGTGAAGCAGTCTGAAGCTTCTCACTATAACATTTGTAATGTCATTACCTTCAGCCATCAGCAGCGGAGCAATGAATGCAAACAGTGCTGTCAGCCATATAACAGAGAAAAGAACCCCTATTATGAGGGCAAAGATCCCTATCATAACTGATAACCCGATTACCGGAATAAACAGAATAAATATTATGGTGTAGGTAAGCAGGTATTTGAATGAACCTGTAATGATCTTAAGATAATTTGTCTTTACCGGATTACTCTCAAGTATATAAAGGCTCAAAAAGACAAATGCATAAATTGTTATCAGAATTACCGGTATCACCATTACCAGCATCTGCTTCATCATTTCACTGACAGCCTCGAGGTCCTGCTCCATGCTGGCTTCCAGCATTTTGTTGTAATCAATGCTCAGCGAAAAGAAGTTTATGGCTATTGAGAAGATGAATGATATTAGAAATAAAGGGGCAAAATGAGATTTGTAAAAATCCCATAATCCTGACATTGCACTGTCAAGAGTATGCTTCCGGTATAAAGGATGATTAATAGTAGTGTTCATAGTAATTCTAATTACGATACAAAGATAACCATATAAACCAATTCAGGCAGTCTAAGGTTCAACCTATGATTTCAAGTATCTGGTTAATATCCATGTCCTTCAGCGGATTGTTGCTGTTAATGAAAGTATCGGCAAGTTTTGATTTTCTGGATTGGAGAGAAATTATCTTCTCTTCAATGGTTTCGGCAGAAATGTACCTGAATACAAATACATTTTTATCCTGTCCTATACGGTGTGCCCTGTTCAGTGCCTGCATTTCTGCTGCAGGATTCCACCATGGATCGAGAATAAAGACATAATCTGCGGCAGTGAGGTTCAGTCCGAGACCTCCGGCTTTAAGTGATATCAGGAAAACCTTCCTGCTGCTTTCGGTCTGGAACTCATTTACCACCTTCTCCCTGTTTATGGTCGACCCTGTAAGCATCGAATAAATGATGCCCTCATTTTTCAATGCCTTGGCGTATAGATTGAGGTGTTTGACAAACGAGCTGAAAATAAGTATTTTATGGCCTTCTGAAGTGACGCTTTTAATGTCGTTAAGTACTATGTCGAATTTTCCGGAGTTTTCAATGTAATCATCAATCGCAAGCAGAGGATGATTTGCTATCTGCCTTAGCTTCATGAGTCCCTGCAGCACAACTATTGCCTGGTTATCCTTCTCGCTCTCATCCATTGTTCCAAGGATGGTATTCCTTATGGCAGACTTCTCTCTTTCATATACATCCTGCTGCTCTTCAGTCATATCACAATAAACCATCTGTTCCCAGACGGGAGGTAATTCGCGGGCTACCATCTCCTTGGTGCGCCTGAGTATAAAAGGTTTAATCAGAGCTTTAAGCTTTGCTTCCTGTGTAGTGTCGCCTGCCTTTTCAATGGGACGCGAAAACTCTTTCTTGAAGTAAATCAGACTACCAAGCAGTCCCGGGTTGGTAAAGTTCATCTGGGTCCACAGGTCTGTTAGTGAATTCTCTACCGGAGTGCCTGTGAGAGCTATCCTGTGGTCGCCCTGAAGTCTCGATATCGCTTTGTATACTGCTGATCCGGGATTCTTGATCACCTGGCTTTCATCAAGTATGATATAATGAAACCTGAACTTGTTGATTATTTCAATATCCTGTCGTACAGTATGGTAGCTTGACAGGATAATATCATAATAGCTGAAGTACGAAGTTGACTTTCTTCTTCCGGTCCCTTTGTATGTACAGACTTTGAGTGCCGGCGTGTATAATCTTATCTCACTCTCCCAGTTGTGCAGAAGGGAAGCGGGGACTATTATCAGGCTGGTTTGTTTTCCTGTTACAAAGCTGAACATCTCACTGAGTGATTTCTGACTCTCTTCTTTAATCTCTGAAACAACACTCTCTTCATGCCCGGGCGCCTGGTAGCTTTCCTTGCTGTGAAGAAGCACTGCAAGTGCCTGCAGGGTTTTACCCAGGCCCATATCGTCGGCAAGACATCCTCCAAGTTTATTTGCCTGTAGAAACAACATCCAGTTGAATCCCTCCTCCTGATAAGGCCTCATCGCAGCATTCAGCCCTGAAGGCAGCTTTTCTGAAGGAAGCTTATCAGGCATTACTAGTTTCTCGAGATTATCGGTGGCATCACTCTGCTCATCGCTTACCGCAAGACTTAAAACAGGAAAGTGCTGCTTATGTATCTTCAATGAATCACCCACTTCCTTTCCAAAACCGAATACGTCACGATATCGCGTGAACCAACCTTCAGGAAGAACAGCTACCGAGCCGTCAGGCAGCTCATAATGCCTGCGCCCCTCCATAATATGCCTTTTTAATCTGGTAAAGGCAATAGTGAAATTACCCAATGTGACTTCAGCCTTCAAATCAAACCAGTCATTTTCTATGGTGTAGCCGGCCTTTATTTCAACCGGTCCAAGATGATACTTCCTGTCAAGGCTACCCTGCCTGATTACGAATCCTGCCTGAGTAAGTTCATTATAACTGCGATTGAGGGCTTCAATAAGAGACATCAGATCATCCGTTGACGACACTTCATTACCCCTGAAAACAGTATAGTGTATGTCATCCTCCGAGAAGAATCCGTTATCCTCAAGTGTCATCCTGCAACTCTTCTCCCATTCCCTGTTACGGAAGAGTCTGGAAATTTTATACTTACCATTGTCATTACAGAACTGAGTGAATGATTCGCGTGTGTCGTTCCTGTATATTTCCCTTCCTGAATAGTCGTATGCTAATACCAATGCCGGGAATCCCCTTATTGTTATTTCAAGTGTCAGATGCGGCACTCTGACCGGCTCATCAATAACAACATCGAATCCTTCTGCTTCATATCTGAAGTTGTTTATAGCATTGGTTACAAAAGTGTTAAAATACTTCTCTTCGGCGCTCGCCGGTATTGTAAGGTACTCTCTCGCAAAGAATGGCTTGAGCTTGGCTGAGTCGAGAGCTTCGATGAATACTATGCGGTTAAGATGACGTATGACGCAGGGTGAATTTATAAGCACATCAGCACCCGAATTGAATAGCCTTATCTCGTTTTCACCATGTACGACCGAAAGAGTATAGCGGGTACCATTGTCTGTCCGGCTGAACCTGAAAATCCCCTCTGCCTCTCCCTGGGTTACTGTTATAAGGTCGTCGACATGAAAATTTGTTGTTCTGATTTTCTGATGCAACAAAGGGATGCCTTCATCGCGAATGATGGAAAGCACCTTGTACATCTTTGCCTCAATGTAAGGTCTTATTATTCTTTCGGTTTTTTCAGCAGGCAGATTCTCAATGAATTTTTTTACACTGGTGTCTTTAGAGAACAGACGATAGAGGTTTTTTTCGGAGTAATCATTGATAAGCTTTACGATCTCTCTCTCATCATGGGTAAGTCTGCCCAGTACCTCTGCAACAGGATAGGGAGATAGCGATTCACGGATTGTTACAAAGCGCTTGCCGGCCTCCTTCTCATAGGTGTATGGCTGTAGTATCAATCCCCACTTTCTGTGGTTTGTCAGTATTACCGTGAAACCTGCTACTTTTTCTCCCTGTCTCTCTGCCGAAAACATACTATCTCAAATAATCTGCAATAATGGTTAATGTAGTTCTATTTTCAAATAATATTCGGCATAATCATCATTTCTCAGGGTATATTCTTTAACAATAAAAGGGCTATGCCGGTTTCACCGTCTGTCGTCTATCATAATTCTTACTATTTTTACGTTCGCTAAATGAAACATAACAGACCGAACCTCATGCGTAAAATATTTGTTTCGGCAGCGATGCTGATATTTATTGCAGTTATTACCTCTGCGCAGACCTTTGAAATAAATCAGGGCTGGAAAGCCAAAAGAATATCCGAGACAGGGCTCAGCGGGGAAGAGCTTACAGTCTCTTACCTGCCTGACTCTACATGGATAGAGGCCACGGTTCCGGGAACAGTATTGAATACACTGATTAAGAACGGCCTGGCCCCCGATCCATTTATTGGCCTGAATAATGCAGCCATTCCTGATATTGCTTCGGCAGGCCATGATTATTACTCGTTTTGGTTCCATAATGTCTTCCACACTCAGGAGTTTCCGTCTGACCAGATTGTATGGTTGAATTTCAGGGGTGTAAACTACTCATGTGATATATGGCTTAATGGCCATCTGATAAACAGTGAGACTCATAAGGGTATGTTCCTGAGGCAGAAATACAATGTAACCAGGTATATTAATCAGGGTGGAACCAACAGGCTTGCGGTGGCAGTCAGACCACCTGACCCTGCCGGTATACCGAATGGAGGTCAGGGAGGAGACGGAACCATAGCCAGAAATGTTACCATGCAGTTCACAGCGGGCTGGGATTGGATTGAACCTGTCGCTGACAGGAATACCGGTATCTGGGACAAGGTAACGATTGAGATAACCGGTGCGGTGGATATCAGAAATCCATATATAGTTACTGAAGTACCTGATGTCAGGATTCCCGGCACTATACAGTCTGCAGCAACAGTCACTGTATCGGCTGATTTGTATAATGCAACGAATATGCCAGTAGAGGGTTACTTCGAAGCTCAGATGACCGAAGGAAGGGAACGCAGTAAGGTTACAATAGGACCAGGAGAGAGTGTCAGGGTAACTCTTAAAAAGATCAGGATTAAGCAGCCCAGACTATGGTGGCCCAATGGAATGGGCAACCCGAACATGTATGAAGCCCGGCTGTGGTTCACAGATGACAAGACAACCTATATGGATGTGGAACAGGTCAGGTTCGGCATCAGGGAGTTCTCAACAGAGTTTGATGAGGAGAGCGGTGGCAGAATCTTTAAGGTAAACGGGCAACCGGTTTTTATCAGGGGAGGCAACTGGATAGCTTCAGATGCACTTCTCAGATTGTCGCCCGAAAGGTACCGCGATGAGATCAGACTTCATGCTGCTATGAACATGAATATGATAAGAGTATGGGGCGGATCGATTACTGAGAGGCCTGAGTTCTATGATGCATGTGACAGGAATGGCATTATGGTTTGGCAGGACCTCTGGATCACAGGTGATTGCAACGGGCGGTGGCCCGATCCCAAGAAGACGGATAACCAGGAAGCAAGAAGAAAATATCCCGACGATCATGACCTGTTTGTCAAATCGGTTGCCGACCAGGTCATGATGTTGCGTAACCACCCCTCTCTCGTTATATGGTGCGGCGGCAATGAATTTCCGCCTCCACCGGCAATTGACGCTTATCTAAAGGATACTCTGTTTCCTCAACTCGACCCGGGAAGATACTATCTGAGTGAATCGACGGGAACCGATCTGATGAGAAATCCTTACGGCGGTACCGGAGACGGTCCTTACAACCTTATGGAACCATCGTGGTTCTTTACCTTTAAGTCATTTCCTTTTAACGCTGAGATAGGTTCAGTAGGGCTGCCCGTGGAAGAGAGCCTGAGGCGGTTCCTATCTCCGGCAGCACTTATCGTTCCCGATGAGCAAGACCTGGACCCCGAGTGGCGGTTCCATAAATATCTGCCTTACAAAGACTTCCCGGCCAGGTACGGACCTGTCGTTGATTTCAGTGATTTTGTGATGAAAGCACAGATGGTAAACTACGAGCAGTACCGGTCTCTGCAGGAGGGACAGAATGCCCGGATGTGGGAATGGTACACAGGGATGCTTGTATGGAAAAACCAAAATCCATGGACATCGCTCAGGGGACAGTTTTATGATGTATGGCTTCAGCAGAATGCAGCCTTCTACGGTTACAGAAACGCGGCCAAACCATTCCATGTACAGATAAACCTTGATGACACAACCCTTTGCGTCGTTAATTCTACTCCAAAAGAGAGGAGGGATACCCACGTCAGTTATACTCTGTACGACATGACAGGCAGTAAAACAGAAGCATTTGATACAGTTATGACAGCGCCTCCGAACAGTGTCATCCGACTGGGCAAAATTCTGGTCCCCTCCGATAAGGGAAAAGTGGTGTTTGCACGACTGTCAATGCATAACAGAACTACACTTCTGCCTCTCGATGAGAACTTCTACTGGCTTGCTTCGCAAGGATCAGACTATTCTGCAATGGCTGAAATACCTGCAACGGAGCTTAATGTGGAAATACACCGGGCCTCCAATACATCATTTGACTTCACAGTAACGAATAACACCGGTACTCCTGCTGTATTCATAAGGCTAAGGATTACTGATCCTTTGACGGGAGAGACACTTTCTCCGGTAATCTACGAGGATAACTATTTCTCACTGATGCCGGGTGAAAAGAAGTTTCTGAGGGCTGATGTGTCATCTATATCTGAAAAGGCAGGCGATAAACCCCTTACACTATACTGGAAAGGATTTAACGTACCCGAAAAATCAATAATGTTCTAAGATTCTTAATTCTTAAATCTGAACCGAGGCCTTTGGCCGAGCTCTCGACTAAACAGGAGCACATCTGAAATCATCAGTTTCTGAATTCTCCGAGTATGGGCGCCTTGTTCATCCATTTCACTACCATGCTGAATAACAGGGCTGTGATGAAAGAGAACATTGCATAAACAAGCGCCGGCTTTATCATATCATGGCTATGCAGAATAATATTTCCCACAAGGAATGCCAGCGTCGTATTCTGCATCGACACTTCAATGCCAAGAGTGAATGACGTACGATAGCCCATTCCCGGAATCTTGCCGCTCATGAAACCATAGATAAAGCTCAGCAGGTTCATTATTAGCATCACCGGCAGCAATTTCAGCACCTGTTCAGTGGTGATTCCTGATCCACCTTCCTGCTCTCCTGCAAAGACCATTACAAGAAGCACAACGGCGAACAAAATTGAAAAAACAATCTTCAGCGGGTATTCAACTCTTGATGCAAAGCGCGGTTTCCAGGATTTCACTGCCACTCCGGCCGCCGCCGGTATTATTGTTACAGTGAATATTTTGATTATCGTATCGATCACCGGAAGGTGTATCTCTGATGTCATACCGTAAAATGCCAGCAACCCCAGATTTACTATCAGAGGAATAGTAATAAGTGTAATAAAACTGTTTACCGTCGTCATCGATATTGATAGTGCCACGCTGCCCTTAAACAGGTATGTCAGGAAGCCTGAAGTGGTCCCTCCCGGACAGGCAGCAAGGATTATTATGCCAACCTGGTATGCCGGAGGGAGGCCTGACAGGTATGCAATTATGAAAGCGAGTAACGGCAGCCCTATCATCTGGGCAGAGAGACCTATTATCATTGCCTTGGGGTAGACAAACACGTTTCTGAAGCTGGAAGCCGGCACCGACAGTCCGATGCCGAACATAATGAAAGCCAGCACTACGCTGATAAGAAGGTCAATATTCAAAGTCATAATTACAGTACCTGACTGTTTAAATTCTGGTAACCCTGACAGCTGAAAGCTTAAACGGTGCTATCTTACTGTACGGATCAAGTTCGTCGCGTGTCAGCCTGTTGACCTGTGATTCTGTAAAATGCCATGGCATAAATACTTCACCTTCCAGTACCTCCTCCGATATGCGGGCTACAGTTTCTATAACACCTCTTCTTGACTCAAGTCTTACCTTGCTGCCTTCGGTTATCATCTGCCTAGCAGCATCGTTGGGATGCATCAGCACAAAAGCTTCATCAACGAAATCACGCAGTGCCTTCGTTCGCCTGGTCATTGTTGCAGTGTGGTAATGATACAGAAGCCTTCCGCTGTTAAGCATAAGCGGGTATTCGCCGTCAACCTTTTCATTTTGCGGCGAGTATTCAACCGGAAAGAGCTTGCCGCGTCCTGTCTGTGTGTTGAAGTTTTCAAGGTAGAGTGTAGGTGTTCCCGGATGACCTGGGGAGGGACAGGGCCACTGTATACTTCCTTTCTCAAGTCTTTCGAAGGAGATGCCGCCCATTATCGGAGTGACTTTGGCGAGTTCGTCAAATATCTCAGCCTCATTGCGGTAACCGGGCATCGGCTTGCCCATCCTTTTTGCCAGTTCATGTATTATCTTCCAGTCTTCCCTGGCTTCACCCGGACATTCGACTGCTTTTCTGACCCGTAAAACCCTTCTGTCACTGTTCACGAAGGTACCTTCCTTTTCGGCCCAGGATGAGGCCGGTAATATTACATCAGCGAAGGGTGTTGTCTCGGTATGGAATATATCCTGTACCACCACGAATTCCATCTTCTTAAGAGCTTCCTCGGTATGATTCAGGTTCGGATCGCTTATCATAGGGTTCTCACCCATAATATACATAGCCTTTATGCGTCCATCATAAGCAGCCTGCATGATTTCGACAGTTGTAAGACCGGGACGTGCGGACAGAGAGTCATATGGAACTCCCCATATTCCTGCTACCTTCCGGCGGTTCTCATCATTCAGTACCGGAATATAGCCGGGATAGTTTGCAGGTGAGCAGCCAACGTCAGTGGCTCCCTGCACATTATTCTGACCGCGGGGTGGATTTATCCCGCAGCGCTCACGTCCAACCTGTCCTGTAATAAGCATCATGTTGATCAGGCAAAACACATTGTGCGTGCCGGTGACCTGCTGGCTCAGGCCCATCCCTGTAGCGATCATCGAAGTTGACGATGTTGCGTAAAGCTCTGCCGCCAGTTCAAGCTTTTCTTCGGGAACCCCGGTTATTGAAGCTACTTCATCAGGGGTGTAGCTGCTAACAAGCTCTTCGAGTTGTGAAAAGGCCTCTATACCTCCCTCGACTCTCTCCTCTATGAACTTCCGGTTAACCCATCCGTTCTTTATTATGATATGGCAAAGACCATTAAGAAGGGCGACGTCAGTTCCCAGCTTCGGTTGAAGCCATACTGTGGCGTATCGTACCAGAGGTGTCCATCTGGGATCGACGACTATTATTTTCTGCCCTTTAGCCGCCCCTCTTTTTACATAAGTGGCAGTGATCGGGTGAGTATCAATTATGTTGTTCCCTGTAACAAACAGGCAGTCAACAGTTTCAAAGTCTTCAATAGGGTTGCTGCCGGCACCGTCGCCAATTGCCTTGAGCATTGCAGTTACAGTTGAAGCGTGGCACAGTCGTGTACAATAGTCAATATTATTGGTACCGAAAACTGTTCTGATGAACTTCTGAAAAAGGTAATTGTCTTCGTTGGTACACTTGGCAGAGGCATATCCTGCCAGCGCATCTGACCCGTATTTTTCCCTTATTGCGGTAAACCTCCCGGCGATAAGGTTGAGGGCTTCATCCCATGATGCCTCTTCAAACCTTCCGTTACGCTTTATCAGTGGCTTGGTGAGCCGGTCGTGACTGTGTACAAACTCATAGCCAAAGCGTCCTTTAACACATAGCCTTCCGTCATTTGGTGATACGCCTTCAACGCCGTTGCTTCTCACTATCTTCCCGTCCTGCACCAGCAATTCAATCTGGCAGCCCACACCGCAGTAGGGGCAGGTTGTAATAACAGTGCGTTCCAGTTTGTCAAGTTCAATAACATCCCGGTATGGTTTCTCGACGATGGCTCCGGTAGGGCAGAGCTGGATACATTCACCGCATCCGTCGCACTCACTCTCGCCCCATACTCCGGTTCCCGCAATGATGAATGATTTAATACCTCTTTCAGTGAAGGAGAGCACATTTTTGCCCTGCACCTCATCACATGCCTTGATGCACCTGAAACACTTTATGCACTTGGCAGGATCGTAGGTTAGCACCGGTGAGGTGTCGTCCTTTTCGAAGGGAAGGGTTTGCCATACCGACGGGAAGTACCTGTTCTCCGGCTTGTCAAGACCGTAACGGATTATCAGCTCCCTCATTTCATCGGGGTATGTGCCGTCGTAAGTGTCGTTGTGCTCATACAGAAGGTAGTTAAGCAGCAGCCTGCGGGTATTCTCTATCTCGTCATCGAATGCCGTGACCTTCATCCCTTCGGTTACCTTTACAGTACAGCTGGTGACCAGTCCGCGCATACCCTCTATCTTCACAAGGCACAGCCTGCATGCTCCTGTCGGGGTGAGCTTACGGTGGTAGCAGAGACCCGGAACTGCAAAGCCGTTGGTGCGTGCTACCTCCAACAGGTTGGCTCCTGATGGTGCCTGTATGGTTTTCTCGTCTATCGTTATTGTGACCATAGTCTCTTTTGCGTTCATTTTTTTACTCTACGGCTACGGTTTCCATGAAATGTCTGTGCAGAGACTCAACAGGCAGTATCGGCGACTGGCCGAGCGGGCAGAGCGAACTCTTTGCCATCTGCCTTGAGTTGTCGAGCATGTCATTAAGTATTGCCTTACGTTCTTCAGCACCGGCTTTGTCAAGCAGCAGCGACTGTGCGTGCAGGTAACTGGTGCCTATTCTGCAGGGGACACATTTGCCGCAGCTTTCATGCCTGAAGAACTTCAGTATGTTTTGTATGAAAGGGATGAGTTTACGGCGGCTGCCGACAACAATGACAGCACCTGAACCAAGAGTAGCTCCCCTTTCCCGCAGCTCGTCATAGCACATGGTGGCATCAGACCAGCCATGGGGAACGAAAGTGCCTGCGGCACCGCCAAGAAGTACTGCTTTCCACGGTTTACCGTCAGCAGTACCTCCGGCCAGATCATCAATAAGATCTCGGAGTTTCACTCCTGCGTCAGTTTCGTAGCATCCCGGCTTTTTAACATCACCGCTTATTGTAAATATTTTTGTTCCGGGAGTCTTTTCGGTTCCCCTGCTACGGTACCAACCGGCTCCGTGACTAATAATAGATGGCAGGCTGGCCAGTGTCTCCACGTTGTTGACCAGTGTTGGTTCTCCCCACAAACCCTTCTCGGCAGGGAAAGGCGGCTTTATACGCGGGTAGCCACGTTTGCCTTCCAGTGATTCAAGCAGTGTGAGCTCTTCACCGCAAAGATATGATCCTGCTCCCGGCATTATCTCGAGGTCGAAACTGAATCTGCTGCCAAGTATTTCATTGCCCAGGAAATTCTTTTCTTTTGCCTGGTTTATTGCTTTCTGCAGCATCTCAATCGACCTGTAATACTCTCCGCGGACATATATGAAGCCCTTGCCTGCTCCGATACCGTATGCTGCTATCACCATTCCCTCAACCAGCAGGTGCGGATCGTTTTCCATTATTTCCCGGTCCTTGAAGGTTCCCGGTTCACCTTCGTCAGCATTGCATACCACATACTTAATGCCGGCGGTTGTTGCTCCGGCAGCTGCCTTCTTTTTGATGCCGGTGGGAAAACCGGCGCCTCCTCTGCCCCTTAGTCCTGAGTCGGCTATCTCCTCCACCACCATCTCAGGCTTTTCCCTGATCGCTTTTGCCAGTGCTCCATATCCGCCTGCAGCAATGTAGTCGTCAATGCTGGCAGGATTGATATGCCCTGCATTTTTCAGTATTATCCTGTTTTCCGATATCATTGCTTCTGTTTTTGACGGTTCCTGATGTCATCAACTATTTCGGCGATACGCTCAGGGTTAAGGTTCCCATACACTTCGCGGTTTATCATCATTGCAGGAGCAACTTCGCATATACCGAGGCACTCACTCTCTTCAATGGTAAACAGGCCGTCGGGGGTTGTCTCTCCCTGGTCTATCCCCAGTATTGACTCAAGGGTTTCAATCATGGTTCCGGAGCCCATCAGGCTGCATACAGGCGAATTGCAGATTCGTATTATATAGCGGCCCCTTGGTTCCAGACTGAACATTGAATAGTAGCCTGCAACACCGTAAACCCATGAGAGATTAACGTTGAGGTGACCGGCGGCAGCTTTGAGTGATTCGCTGGTGAGGTAGTTCTGCGGGTGGCTGTCCTGCAACGCGTGAAGCATGGGCAGCAGGTCTGATTTGTCGCGCCGGAAGCCGGCAACGATTTCTGTGGGATCCATGGCTCTCTGTTTTAGACTGCAAAAGATACTTATTTTTTTGCACGCCGCTTCAATACACGATATGATAAATATGAGACGGAGGGGCAGGAGGGATACAAAATGAGCTAAATTTGTTGCCTGTAGGGATGGCATATATGACAAAGGGAAAGATGGCGGCAAAGAGATTTGGATATGCAACTGCGATAGTACTTGCAGGAGGTAAGAGCTCACGAATGGGCGGGATTGACAAGAGTATGCTTGATATCAGCGGGGTGCCAATGATTCAGTTCATCTCACAGCAGCTGATCGATCTCTTCGGCGAGGTCCTTATAGGGGCATCGGATGCTGAAAAGTATGCCTTTCTCGGATTGCGTGTGATTCCCGACGCTGAGCCGGGTAAGGGACCTTTAATGGGGATTTCGTCATGCCTCCGTGCTTCGTCGAACGACATCAACTTCATAATGGCCTGCGATATCCCTGTAATCAATGAGGTTTTTATTGCCTCGATGCTTGACATGACTGCCGGTGCAGATATAGTTATGCCTGTAAGGGTAGGAGAGAGGTATGAACCGCTTTATGCTGTATATCGCAGGAGTGTTGCCGATAAGGCAGATCTATTGCTTAAACAGGAGAGACTGAAGATTTCAGATCTCTTTGATATTGTGAAAACGCGATATGTCAGCTTCGGCGACGGAGATTGGTATCATAATCTGAACTACCGCGAGGACTACCAGCGTTATAAAGAAAACCATTAAT
>CAZMSH010000017.1:74917-83090 GCA_964568875.1 uncultured Rikenellaceae bacterium
TTACACCTACCTCAATGATGCCTTCGTAAAAATATGATCGGGTATCACCTGGTCGAATTTTACTGCTGTTATCCTGAACTCTGTGCCTTCGCCCTGCTTGAGCATATCCTTGTAAACGACCTTCATAGGGAACCAGCGGCCCTCAATGCTTACGACCTCGGAGAGTGTGGTTCGTTTAAGCAACTGACCGCTACGGGCATATAGTTCTTCTTTCAGCGGTACGAATTTTTCAGCATCGACCCACATTTTACGGGAGTAATAAGCTACGTCGGTTACCTTTGCGGTGAGTTCAAGTATCAAAGAACGGTTTCCGTCAATAACTTCCTCTCCGGCAAGAGAAGCATTGTAAACTTCCGTTATTCGTCTGTCATCCATCATATCTTCATATGACAGGTCTGATCCCATTACCGACTGTCTAAGCATATGTCCTGATATCTGAATTACCCTGTCAGTTGAAGGAGAGTAAATCCACAGTTGGTTCTCCAGCTTGAGCATCTTGGTTCCCTGTTCACGGGCAGGGGAGAGGTACTCGGTGAAGGCCTGCTTGTCGCCAACCGCATAGGTGCGAGATGTGATTGTCCTGCTGCTCCTTACCCCGTGTATCGTCATTGACGACTCAAAAATGCGGTTGTCTGACGACAGGTTCTGTTCCACTCTTTTGAGTATCTCGTCTGCAGTCTGGGCTGTCAATCCTGTAAACAGTAAAGCCAGGGCTAGTGAGTTTATTATTCTTTTCATCATATCGATGTTTTTAGGCTTCCAGTTCCTTGAAAAGTGAAGCTGTCTGCCGTTTATAAATTCCCACTCCCGAAAGCATGGTGCCTATAACCGTCGACAGCAAACCGGGAATGAATCCTATATAGAAGTCAGTGGGTGTTATTCTTGCACGTATTCTGTCAGGCATCATCATTGCAGCCCCCTCCATCATTC
The DNA here is from genome assembly GCA_964568875.1 of uncultured Rikenellaceae bacterium. Lineage (GTDB taxonomy): Bacteria > Bacteroidota > Bacteroidia > Bacteroidales > VadinHA17 > SLNP01. The sequence continues at coordinate 75,848 of CAZMSH010000017.1, forward strand.
CGGCTATGTTAAAACCGTATACCTGCAGTAACCATGCAAGAAGCAGGCCAATTGCAGTTCCAATAACCGATCCGATGATGCCGATCATAATTGATTCATAAATCATTGTACGGTAGATGTGTCCCTTCTCTTCACCGATTGCCAGACGCAGCCCAACCTCACCATATCTTCGGAGTCCCCCCAGAAGGCCTGCGTTCCATAATACCAAAGCCATGGCAAAAACGAATATGAACGAGACATATATCGACCATGATTCAGACAGAGCAACATACTGGCCCATCATTCCCTGTTGGCTTAGAGACTTTATTACCGGACTAAAGATGTCATTGTTACTGTCAGATGAACTGTTGTAGTTATTGGCAAGTAGTTCTGCTTCATCATTATCATAGAATCCGCCAACGAAGAATCCTAATATTTCACCTGCAGCATCTTCCATATCGAGGGCTATCCTGACATCTTCAATGTCGGCTATTATCAATCCCCGGTCAAGGGCATCAAGTCCTGTCATAACTGTACCCGATACCACGAAGTTGTGCATAGTGATGCTGCCGTACATTGTAGAACCCATCAGTGTAACCTGGTCGCCGGGGTTAACTCCGAGTTTCAGGGAAAAGGGTTCGCTGAGCAATGCTTCTCCGGGTTGTGAGGGCAGTGTTCCCCTGACAAGAGAGTTTATCAGATTCAGCCTTGCGGGTTCGGGTGACCCGGGGGTAAGCAGGTCAGCACCAATGCCGGCGGCGGGTCCCTGCGCCCTGGTCTCTCCGCTTTCATCGGGTGCATCGACGAGACCTCCGAACTGAATCCGCGGTGACCATGTCATTTCAGGAAACCGGCTTTTCAACTCAGTAATAAGAGCTTCGATACCTGTCAATGCAAGATCGTTGGGTATCTGCTGCATCTCTTCAGCATAACCATTGGTCATTACCTTGACATGTCCGTTTGAAAAGCGGGCGCTGAGTTCGATGGTGTCGCCCATGAACCCTGTTATGTAGGCATGCATTAGCACAGTGAGCATTACCCCTATGGTTACCACTATGATTGGAAGCCTGCTACGGCTCTTATCCCTTATCAATCCTTTGAACAGAAACTCTATCATTGTATCTTTCCTCTTAAAGCGTCAGTAGGATTCATTTTGGCAATTCTCCGTGACGGCCAGTAGCTGACTATGGTTGTAGTGATGAGTACGATAAGTGTTGTACCAATAACAAGACCGGCGCTGTATGACGGGTAAAGTGTCTGTGCCATCGCCATTCCGAACTCACTGACATCTATGGGCATCGTCCAACCAGCTTTTGCCTGCCACATCAGGAATGGCAGGCCATAAGCAGCTGCAAGTAAGGCTGCCAGTACGGCATGCATTGCCCCTTCAACGGTGAATAGTCCAACTACCTGTCCGCGTGTATATCCCAGAGCCACATAAGTGCCTATTTCTCTCTGTCTTCTGAAAATTGACAACACCTGTGTGTCGAAGATTGCCAGCATGGCCAGAAGCAGTAGAATTGCGTACAAAACAGTAGTTCCTGCTGATTTTACCTTTATCACTTCATCAACCTGCCTGGTAAGCTCCTCCTTAGGTTTTAGGTTCCATCCGGCAACTTCAGGACGTTGCTTTTCACTGTCGCGGAATGACAACAGAGTGGCTTCATCAGGCATTCCGGTCATTTCCCTGAGCTTTTCGAGGGGGATGTATATCTGGCCTGCATCTACTGCCGGAACTGCAACATTGAATATGTCAACAATCAACACCTCGGAAGCATCAAAAGTGCCGTTTGCATCACGCCACTGCATAATAACCCTGTCGCCCGGACCCATTTTAAGAGTTTTACTCATCAATGTTCCAATTATTGCCGGAATTGCATCACTCATTACCGTGTCAAGCTTTTCCGTCGGTAATTTGAATAGTGTCTGTTGCGGATTGACACCCCTGATCGTTACAGGCTGCAGCCTGCCCTGAGGATAGGCTGAGCCCTGCACAATAAGGCTCGGTTCCATATCGCCGGCTTCTATCTCTTCCCTGAATTCTGCTGGAATAGTAGCATGACTGTCAGAAAACGTGAACGGGTCATACTTGTCATAAGCCTCATGCCAGTACTGCCCGCCGGCTATCTCCCAGTCGGTCATGTCGTTCCTGGCCTGAAGATCCCATCCGGCAAGAACCCCCTTGATCCATATTATTACTACAAAGGAGAATGAAAGGACAATGACATTCAGCCAGGTTCGTAGCCCGGCTCCTATAAGGTTACGGTATGCAAGTTTTAATGCCAGTTTCATAACCGCTGCATTTTAATTTTTTAGTATCTCTTCCTTTTCTATCTTTCCGTCGGCAAGAAATATCTTCCTGCGGAGGTAGCTTATCACCTTTTCGTCATGTGTGGCAAACAGGAATGTTGTCTTCAATTCGGTGTTAAGTTTCTCCATGGTTTTAAGAATATTATGTGAGTTCGCGGCATCAAGATTGGCAGTCGGTTCGTCAGCCAGCACCAATGAAGGCCTTTTTACCATAGCACGGGCTATTGCAACCCTCTGCGATTCGCCTCCTGACAGCTGTGGAGGCTTCGACTTTACCTTCTCTGTAAGTCCAACCCATTCAAGAGCATCCATTACCATCTTCCTGCGTTCTTCAGATGTATAATTCAAAAGCAGCAGAGGAAACTCAACGTTTTCAAATACTGTATGTACTGCAAGAAGATTATAGCTTTGAAAGATGAAACCAAGACTCTCACGGCGAAGCATTGCAGCCTCCCTGGTTGTCAACCTGCTCACCCTTCGTCCAAGAACCGTAGCTTCTCCTTCTGTAGGAACATCAAGTGATCCCACGATGTTGAGAATTGTTGTTTTACCTGAACCGCTGGGACCTACCAGCCCGGCAAACTCACCCTCCCTGAGAGTGAGATCTATTCCGTTCAGTGCAGTAAATTCACCTTTTCCCATCGGAAACCTCTTGATAAGCTTGTCAATTGTGATGATAGGGGATTTTTCCATTACAGATAAATTACGTTTGTTAATAACAAATATAACTTTATTCCTGTAGTTTCAGGAACAGTAACAGCTCTTTTCATGGTGTTTGGTGCCAGCCCGTGTATATTAAAAGGAAAACCCCCGGCTTAGCCGGAGGTTAGTGAAGGTTGTCCGCAGCCTTTATTTGTAAATAACCCGGAAAGGTGCCGTATTATTTCTTTTTCGGTGAATTTTCAAGGTCTTCAAGCTTCTTTTCCATCTCCTGTCTCTTTTTCGCTGAGACTTGCTGAGCGGGCTGCCAGCTGCCGATCACTGTAAAACCCTCACCTGATATATAGCTCTCTCTGAATTCCTCCATATTTATTCTCAGCTCTTCCAATACTCTTTCCATCTCCTGCCGGAACTTTTCTCTCTCTTCCTCGGTCATAATGCGCTGACGCTCAATCTCGGGTATGATAACTTCACGCCTTACCCTTTCCATTTCCTTCCTTGCCTTTTCAATCTCCTGTCTTATATTCTCTCTCTCTTCTTCGGTAATAATACGCTGACGTTCAATCTCGGGTATAATAACTTCACGCCTCACTCTTTCCATTTCTTTCCGTGCTGTCTCCATTGATTCACGCATTTCACGCTTCATATCTTCAGTGACGGTTTTGTCAATTTCGCTGCGGGCCTGATCGATCGCTTTCCGGACTTCCTCCATATAAGTCTGGTCAAACTTTTCCATATTCCTGGCGATCTCCTCATGTAAGGCACTGAAATCGATTTTTGCCAGTTCCTGCATGGCTTTTTCAAGTTCTTCTGAAGCAGCCTTAAGGTCTTTTGTGATCTTTTCAGACTCGGCTTCAGCCTGTTTAACCACCTTGTCATATTTGCTGAATTCTGACCTGGGTACTGACTTGCCTTCTACGAGAATCTCTGCCAGCTCTCCGGCGCGGTATCTTAGCTCAATTTTCTTCTCAATGCCATCTTCAGGATCGGTGAAAACAGTACGGAACGTGCGGTCGTATTTTTGTATGATTGTATCCTGAAGAACCGGGTAATTATTGTCAGCTGAGGAGTTATTACCTGCAGACCTTGAAGCCTGAGGTGTCATAAAGATCAGCGAGATGGCAACCATCATAGACATTAATAATCTGATGCCTGTTTTGTGTGAATTTTTCTTTTTCATGGCTTTTTTTGGGGTTTAATTTTGTATGGCAAAGAGATAAATCTCTGCTGTCTGTCCTGTTATTGGTTATTTCAATATAACATTATCAATACAAATTTGAGCAATCTCTCTCTAACCACGTGTTAACCAAATGTTAATAGCAGGTTAAAGTTGTAAACGGTAAACGGAACCGAGACCGGCGATAGCCTGGCGAGCTCGCGACCGAACGGGAGCAACCGAGACCGGCGATAGCCTGGCGAGCTCGCGACCGAACGGCACCTGACACCCGGTACCCGGTACCCGGTACCTGATACCCGGCGCCCTGCCTACGCATTTCTACCTATTTTATCAACCAGTTCTCTTATGACTTAAAACAATTGCTATATTGCTTCTTTATAACCAAAGAAATGGCAAATATCTTTCTGGTAATTTTCTACCTTTTCTCCCCTTTGCTTATACTCCATTTCTGCCATAGATACCGTTTTGTCAACAAGGTGGGTGGAGTTGTGATTGCCTATTTGGCAGGATTTATTATTGGAAATATCGGGGTTCTTCCCATGATTGAAGGATACGATGGAACTCTCGAGCTGCTGACCACCCTCACTGTTCCTGTTGCAATACCGTTGATGCTTTTTTCGATGGATATAAGGAAATGGAGGCAGATGGCGGGCAAGACTTTACTGTCAATGCTGTTTGCAATTATCGCCGTCTCTGTAACTGTATTTGCCGGGTTTTTTCTTTTCCGGGATCATGGCATTACAGCACTTCATCATGTTGCAGGAATGATGATAGGCCTCTATACCGGCAGTACACCCAATCTGGCATCGATACAGCTTGCTCTTGGTGCTGACGAGGCTAACTACATGATAATTGTAACATATGATCTGGTTGTAGGAGCCGTCCATCTTCTTTTTGTGATGACAATAGCCAGGAAACTATTCGGACTCTTTCTTCCCAGGTACCGCTTTATTGACCCCGCTTCAGCAGCTGACGGAAATTTCGATGGTGACGATCCATACTGGGGGATGCTTAAAAGGGAAGTGAGACTTCCCCTGCTTAAGGCATTCGGAGCATCTGTGGTGATCTTCGCTATTGGTGGCGCTGTGTCGTTAATTGTCCCCGAATCATCACAACTGGCTGTGGTTATCCTGATAATTACCACTCTGGGGATATTGGCCTCGATGATTCCTGCTATTCATGATATAAAGAAGTCATTTGAGCTTGGCATGTACCTTATTATGGTATTCTGTATGGTTATCGCATCAAGGGCTGACCTCTGGAACATAGAATTCAAGGTACTGATAATCGCATCATATGTGGCCCTTGTTGTTTTTGGCTCAATGCTGATTCAGGCCCTTCTGTCGTGGATTTTCAAGATAGACACTGATACCTTTATTATTACATCAACTGCCATGATCTGCAATCCGGCAATTGTTCCGGTAGTGGCAGGAGCACTACGGAATCGCGAAATCATTTTCCCGGGATTATCAGTAGGAATAATCGGCCTTGCAGCCGGCAACTACCTTGGCATCTTCGTGGCCTGGATACTGGAAAAACTATAAGACGGTAAACGGTCAACGGTAGGTCAAAACTCCACGGCACCCGGCACCCGGCACCCGGTACCCGGTACTGTTGCCCTCCCCTAAGAAGATGGACTAAAAGTACTGATTAAAATTGTACTTTTATGTTCATGGTTAAGAAACTACACAAGAGAACAGCAGAGGAGAAGGAGAAGATCCTGCTTGACATCCAGAGGCTGGGAGTTACAATTGGCTGCAGGAAGCACAATCTCTCCAAGACTTTGTTTTATACCTGGTTAGACAGGTATAGTTCTCATGGACTTGCTGGTCTGGAAGATCGTCGGAGGGTTGATTTAGACGCTCAGTTTAAGAAGCTGGAGAAAGAGAATCGCATGCTTAAGGAACTTCTTGCAGAGAAGGAACTTGAGTCGAAGATGAAGGGAGAGCTCTTAAAAAAAAAGCTTGCACAGTGGGAGAAAAAAGGGAAATAGTCTGCCAATATGTTTTTAATGGTCTGACTGTTTCAGTAGCGACATCCATAGCGGGCATAAAGAGGAGTACCTACTATTACAGGCCAAATGGAAGGTGCAAAGGCAAACAGCCTTCTGTACATACCTATAATTGCTTTATGGGTCATGTTAACAATGACATGGTCGTGAAGGAAATAATTGATCTTATAACGCCTGAGTATAATGACTATGGCTACCAGACTGTTACTGCGTTATTAAAGCAACAAGGGTATGTTATCAATCACAAAAAAGTAAGAAGATTAATGAGAGATAATAATCTCTTGCATCCCAAGGTTGTGAAGTATATCCCCTCCGACAAGACATTCATTAAGTTCACAGTACCACCTCTGGAAGGACCTTTTAGAACTATAGAGGCTGACATAAAATATGTTTATATACATGGTGCCAGACGAAATGCTTTCCTGATATCATTTTTGTGTACTTTTTGCAGAGGCAATTTTGTATGGGATATGGATTACACAATGCACAGCGTCCAGATTATAAGGCTGATAAAAGTTCTTATGGGACATCCCATCATCAGGGAATATATTGATATCCGCCGGGTAATTATCAAGATCCGGACAGATAACGGTCCTCAGTTCATTGCTAAAATCCTTGCTGAAGCACTCAGGAGCTTGGGCATAGCTCATGAATTTATTGAGCCTGGCACACCTCAGCAGAACGGTCATATTGAATCATTTCATAGTACCGTTACAAGGTTGGTGTGCAACAGAAATATCTTTGATGACCTTAATCACGCTAAGGAAATCTTTAGTTATTTTTTCTTCGCCTATAATAACGTCAGAGCAATGAAAGTGCTTCTGCATTATCCTCCGGTGACATTCCTAAAACTTTGGAAATCAGGGGTAGTTGGTATAAAGGAAGACAAAAGAGGAAGAGAAATATTTTTCTTCAGAGAGAAGCCTGCTCCCAAATTGGGAACTGGCCCCTCCGCTGAAGTTTTGTTGGGTATCGACAAATTTAATACATTTGAAAACCGAGTATTAACAACAAAGGAAATTAGTCCAGTTTTATAGGGGTTAGTACAGTACCCGGCACCTGATACCTGATACCTGATACCTGATACCTGATACCTGATACCTGAT
>CAZMSH010000018.1:0-29289 GCA_964568875.1 uncultured Rikenellaceae bacterium
AGTAAATACTATTTGATGCCTGAAGCTCTCATTAAACAACCCCTCAGGTACTATATAACTAACAATATCACCATTAAAATGGTCCAATGTTTCTCTGAATTGTATTGCAGTATGCAAATTACATCAGGTAAAACTATTTTCCAAATTTTTTTTCATTGTTGGAATACAAGGAATTGTTTTATCCCTTCAAACTAATCAAATATTTTCTATCTAACTAATACATAGTCCATTAGAAGAACTGTCTGCGATAATACCATCCAAAAGAATAGAAAAATCTTGATATCTTTAACTACTCTATTTGATCCTGAAAAGATCATTTCCTTTTCTTCACCTCTAACAACTGTAAAAGCGTACGAATTCCCGTAGTCAATTAAATACCGATTCAAGAACCATCTTCCCAACTGCTCATCACTGTATATGTCTACTAATTCTTTTGGTAGCCAGATATTGTGGTCCTCATCTCCTTCCATAGGCCAAATAACTACCTGCATGTCTAGGTCGAATATTTCAACACTGACATTCACACCGATTGCTTTGTAATCTTCTGTTTTCATTTGATAGGTTTTTAAGTTCTTGAATAATGGTTAAGCTTGTCCATTGTCTTCCAGGCTGTAATACTTACCCTCCGGGACAATGATTAAATGGTCCAGCAGTTGTACATCCATCAGGTATGCTGCGTCTCTGATTTTTTTGGTAAGGGTCAAGTCTGATTCACTTGGTACGAGAGCTCCACTGGGATGATTATGGCAGATGATAATTGCACATGCATTAGCCTTTATAGCATACTGCAATATCAATTTTACATCTACCACGGTACCAGCAGTACCACCTTTTGAGATTGTGGTAATGCCTAAGACTCTATTTGAACGGTTTAAGAGCATCAATTTGAATGTCTCGACATGTTCAATGGTATCCCGGTCCCAACTTCCCAAGAAGAGCTCATAAGCATCCTGTGATGATTTAACCTGGGGCCTCTCTGAAGCTTTGATAGTAGTGGTATATACTAATTTTACTTCAGCAATCTGTGGTGTCTGTTTCATATGGATAGGGATTTTGGTTTGACAGTTTGGTAAAAAATGAAATGAAAAAGACCACCCAGGGATGCCCTGAATGGTCAATTAAAAGGATGTCAGAACTGCTATGCTACTGAATATGTGTATGTTATACAAATATGACTATTTGAGAAATGCCGTATAATGCTGTTTTTAAGCGATTTAAGCCACTTTTTGGACTGAGGAATAGATGAATCAGTGATAGGGAGCAAGTCTCTTAAAAAGGGCAGAAGTGGCCTTAAATATGACTCGAAGAAGCCTTATGTGTCAGATATACTGTTTGATAGAATTTTGCTATACATCTGTCTGGATATTTTACTTTCAATTTTGCTGTATTGTCCTTCAGTCCAAGCGTTTAGGCAAGCAAGCTCTTAAAGCAAATTTGGTCGTGGGATGGATATTTGTGTTTGCTTAATGTGCATGGGTTTATTCATCAGACTGGTTAGATACTATTCTTTCTCTAATAAAGTTAGTTTGCTTTCGATAAGAAAACAGAAACAATACTAGCAATACAATAACTATCAGAATATTACTGTAGTGTTTGAAAAAAGACATTTCCATAAGGTATTTTTCATAAATCTTTGCGATGGAAATTAATAAGAATAAAGAACATAAAGCTCTGTACATATTATTAATTTCTGAAAATAAAACAATTTGGCTGTGTTTAAATATACGAATGATTTAATAGAGCTATCTTTAGCTCGGGTAAAAGAATCACCTTAGTGGTGGCCAGCAAAGAGAATGTTTTCAGTGGTAACGCCTTGTCTCTCAGTTTTTCCAGAGTAATAAACCAATTAAGATAGTTCTGAAGATACTTTGTTGATACTCCGTTAAAATCCCTGATCCACGTTTTTAACCTGCTCACTTTACTGTTGACTGTTTGTACATGATAAACCTGGCCCTTAGTGTATCCCTTGCTTCCAACCTTGATTTTGTGATGCTCAAGCTCCTGCGTCTTTGCAAATGCGCTGTAACTACGATGGGCATCCGTACAGAAAACAGTATCCTTGCGGATCTTACCGGAAAGTGCCTTTTCAACATCTTTCCTTCTAATTCTTCCCCGGCCGGAGACTGTCATCGCCTGACTGCCAATCCTGTCACAAGTAACTATGACTGCAACCTGATCCTTGGAAATACCGGCAGTCTTTGCCTTGCCGCCCCTATGTCTGGGTTTTCGTGCAAGATGCCTGTTTCCCTTTTCACTATGAAGAAAAAAAACATCGTCACTTTCACATACAAACCTGAAGTCATCATCTGATATGGCTGACAATGACCCCAATATCTTATGGCGCCAGTTAAATGAGGTGGGTACACTAATTCCTGTCTCGCTTGCGCATTTTCGTATGGAATATCCCATGAACATACACCACAAATACTTATTGAACTTGTCCTTCTTGTGCAAGCCTTCCAAGGCAGTACCGGTTGATTCATTGAAATATTTACCACATTCTTTGCAGCGAAACCTCTGTACGCCTTTTAACCTGCCGTTGGCAAAATATGTTTTACTACCACAATGCGGGCATTTCTCTCCAAGTAACTTGTCCGATTCAGACTTAATCGAAGATGTGGCAGTCTCACCATGGACAAGATGCTTATATAACTCATTTATTACTTCTTGTTGGTGCTCCGGACTGAGTTGCTTGAAGCCAGATACTAATTCTTCTATCCCCATAAGTAAAATTGTTTCCACAAATATAATCAATTCAGCCGTAATATTAAACTAAGCCAACAATTTTTGAGTCATTCTTCGATGCATTTACAAAATCATTATATTTCGCAAACTTTAAAAAATTTGTCCATCGCAAAAATGGTTCAATAAATAATGAACCAACTCTACTAATTGGATATTTCAGTCATATTGACCCCTCAAATCGGTCATGTTGACCCCCTGAAGGTTTTATTTGAAAGAACAGATGGTAACTGACAATATTACCGTTTTTTTCTTAAGCTTTCACCCTTTAATTCTATAATGTTTGATGAGTGAACCAGCCTATCCAACTCTTCCATAATCTGAAGGTCTTTGTTGCTGGCTTTCGTTGGCGTATAATAGAGCGAGCTTCTGGAAATACCCAAAAGTTCACATTGGTAGCATATACTCATGGCTCCTTCTTCTCGTTCGACCATCTGCCGGCGTGTATCCAAGGGGATCATAGAACCTTTTTTTTTAACCAATTGATATCTACCGATAGTTGTCCTATCTGATGAATCAAATCCTCATTTTCCTTCTTAAGCTTCTTTACCTCAGTAGACTCTTCCATGGAGGAGCTAAATATCTTTCCTGCATTGGATAAAAAATCTTTCTTCCAATGTGTGATTAAGTTCGGATGCACCTGATAAATCTGAGCGAGTTCAGATATTGTCTTTATCTCCTTGATTGCTTCAATTGCAACCTTGGCCTTAAAATCAGCCGTAAATGTTCTTCTTGACTTTTTCATATGACAGAAATTTTAAAGTTATTAATTTTCTGTCCAGATTTTTTAGACCATCATACCCTCTGATGGTTGGTATTTCCTAATACCCTTTTCTTTAAAGAAGTCGACGTAATCGGTAGATGTAATTTCTACCTTGTTACCGTCAACACGATAAAACGGCTTCATGATAAACCTCCTTTCTGAAATTCAGCTTTTACATGGTTTAACTCGAGGTACTCGACGATGTCCGAGTACTTGTAGTAGATCTTTCTACCGATCTGTGAGAAGGGGATAACATTTTTATCCCGGTAGTTCTGCAGGGTGCGCTTCGAAATCATAAGCATTCTGCATACTTGTTCGCCTGAAAGCCACTCATGTGGTGTGCTTTTTGCCTTTTGTTCCTCGGGCACATTGCCTCCAGGACCATTTTCGAAAAACTTAGTTTTCATAATTAATAATTTTTAGGTTAATGAAAACTTGCGCAAGTATTTCAATGCAAAAATGCACCGCATTGCAGTGTAGTTCTTTACAGTTGAATTCAAGTTGAATGATATTTTCCCCTATACCCAGATTTGGGTTAGTGGATGCTAGAGCTTATTATTGGCGTAATCGTCGAATGCTTGCTTTAATGAAGAGAGAAATGGTGATACATCCTTCTTACGCTCCGTTGCTCTGGAGTGTTTACTCTCTGAATCTATTATCTGAATATTGAAAATTGCAGAAAAGAACTCGACAACCTCTTTCCTTGTTAAACTATTTCCATCTCTCTTTATTGAACGAGTTTCATTTAGAGCCGTAATTAATTCCAGTAAATCAGTATCGGATTTTGCCCAGGAAATTGAATTTTTCTGGACAAACGATTTTGTCTGTTCTAGAGTTGCTGAGGTTTGGTGTTTGTCTTCCCTTGACTTAAGTACTTCCAATTTTTTGTTCAGGAAATCAATTGTAGCTTCAATGAAATCTCTCTTTGTCCTAAGCAACGTAGAGATTTTTTTAATAAGGAATCCATCTTCTCGGTAGGCTTGGGAATTTGAGCCACCAGAATAGGCAATAATAACTGCAAAATGCAAGAATAGGGATATTTCATAATCACGTGAAAATTCATCATCGAATAACTCTTTATTACAATTCTTAAATGCAAAGTTCAACCTAGATAAATCATTTGTTATCTGCTCTAAAAGCCTGTACTTGTCCATGGTAGTTGCTAGTCTTTCATAGGCTTCCTGATAGCTGTCAAAACTATGACTTAGAAGCTGAAAATATTCTGATTTAGATGTCATTTCATGGATGCAATCTTTGATTTCAAAGTCCCCATGCCTCAGATCGAAGTTGTAGTATTCCTTTCCTTTATCAAAAACAAGAGAAACCTCAGTCCTGCCATCCCAAGAATACTTTGGTTTACCCTTGGGGTATTTATTATCATGCAGCAAGACCTCAAATCCAAAATCCGTTAAGAGTTCGATCAATCCCTTATTATCTTTTCTATGCTCTACCTGCATAACTTCATATTTTAATAACACTATCCAAAGTATCATCTACTGCATTCTCATCAAAGGATGGCAGGTATGCTTCTGTTACCTTAATGCTTGAATGCCCTATTGTCTTCGACAAGTTATAAATATTATCCGTCTTCTGACGTGCAATATCAGCAAAAGAATGCCTGGCAGTATGAGTAGTGATTTTCTTATTTATGCCTGCCAACTTCCCAAGTTCCTTGAGATATTTGTTGATAAGAGCAGTTTTGGATCCTATCTGGTTGTGAAGGAACATTGGGTCTGAGTAATCATACCTGTCAGAAAGAAATGGGAATATGAATGATTCACCGGTGCCTTTATACTTATCAAGGATTGCTAATGGCTTCTCTTTGAGTTTCAAAGAATGAGTTTTTTTGGTTTTATACATTATGTAAACCAATCTCCCATCCTGAACACTATCCCACTTAAGTAATAAAATATCGCTGATTCTTATTCCGGCATTATAAAATGAGAAGAGGAATACATTTCGTACATGATCTAATATACTCTCTTTGGTGAGGTTAAGCTCTTCTATCAGTACTATTTCCTTGATATTCAGACGGTCTTTGTTGGGCCTCCCAAGCTTTAGTTTGTATTTTGCGAAGGGATTAGCATTTTGCTCAATTATGCCAGCTTCAATTGCTTTGTTAAAGAATGACCTTAGCTTTGAAAGATAGCCGTGTATTGTAGTTTGCTCTTTACCTTCTTTCTTCAATTGACTTTGGTACTTATTAAGAAAGCTATTATCTATTTCTTCAAAAAGCAGGGTTGGAGATTCATGAAACCCCTTAATTGAATTAAGAACTGCAGTGTATTTTTTATAGGTTCCGATGTTATTGTTAACCTTAAGATCTGCGATGTATGCATCAGCAAATACTAAAAAATCGTGAGATGCCGGCTCAATCATTAATGATTTAACTACTTGTGCGGTAACTAATTTGCCATTCTTCTCGAGATCTGCAGTAATGCTCTTAGCTCTGCTTATCTTGTTTTCGATATAGTCATTTATACTCTTATGCTTTGGATGAGATGATCGTATATATTTCCTATTTTTAGCATTCTTATTGAAGTCTCCCGGCTCAACCGAGTACATCAGACCTATTCTTGCATGCTTCCTCTTGATAGTAATTCTGAGCATTAAGGTATGCTCTTTTGAATTCCTGACAGGATCGCTATTGAGTTCAATATTAAAACTTACCATAATAGTTCAAATTTACGTTTTCCTGGATATTTACTGAAACATTACTGAAACATTTTCTGCATTTCGTTGCTTCTTAATGCATAATCATTCTCCTGCAACTTTTTTAAATCACAGTAAATGAATACATTTAGATGAAACATGAAGAAACGGGAGGAAAGGTTTCGAGCCCTGGCGGGTCAACAAAAAAACCCGGACGACAAGCCCGGGTTTTTCTATTGCTATAATCCTTTTAATTCTTAAAGGCGTCGGAGATGTGCTTCCAGTATTTGTAGTGGAAGTCAAGGCTTACCGGGTCGAGTATCTGGTGATAGGTTCGAGGCTCGTCTTCAGGTGCAAATTTACGTACCGCCCTGTCCTCATACAACGCATTCACCTCTGGATGGAACTGCACGGCAAAAACATTTGCGTATTTTGAGTGGGCAAATGCCTCGATAACCTTGCCGTCATCAGATAGCGCCGTTACCTCAAATCCTGTACCCAGTTCCTTGAGTGCCTGGTGATGGCTGCTGTAGATAAGCGGCCTGGCTTCTTTGGAGACCTTAATGGTCTCTCCGAAAAACGGATGCGATGTGAACCTGATGGTATGAAAGTTAATTCCCATCAGAAGGGTATCCTTGACAATCTCCTGCCAGTAGTTGCGGTGAAGCTGCTCGCGGTCGAGGGTTACAATCTCCTCAGCTGTCTTCTTTCCATATATCTGATCCGGTATATCCTGTACCAGCGATCCTCCTGTTGCCACATTCATTGTCTGCATTCCAAGACAGAATCCGGTTACAACGTAATCAGGCCTCTCCTCCAGGAAGGGCACAAATGCTTCATTACGAGAGCCTCCCAGAAGGTGGAAGATAAAACTGAGTTCAAACCGGTGACGCCCGGGATCGGTAACAACAGAATGGGTGTTTTCCTCCCCCAATATTACAGGCTGAATATCAGGACCGCCAAAAAATATCACACCGTCAGATGAATCAAACAGCTCGCGATATGCCGGTGAACAACCATTCTCTTCAAACAGATTTAAATCTGTAAGTTCCCCCTCAACCCTCCTGAGAGTAAAGTTAGAAAGACCGTTTTCGTTTATGTATCTCTCCGTTCTTTCGAAGTTGTATGTCTGCGATGGGTGGTAGATACCTATGAATGTCGTTGTGGCCGGCACCTGAAAGATCTCCTTTTCCATAAGGAACCGAACAGTCTGCAGGTTGGCTGTGGTAGGATTTGCAATCAGGACTGTGATTTGCTTCTCTTCCGACTTGCCGGATTGTGAACCACAACTGAATGCCAGCAGGACTATTACCGGCAGGATGAGCAGGAACTGAATTCTTTTCATGTTTAAATTGTTGGTTTTGGTTTATCTGGTATCGACAAAAGTACTATTTTCATTTAAAAGGAGAAAGTACCATCTGATCTCTAATGCTGGTATATAGAGGTCTGAAGAAATCTATTTCTCCCTCTGAAACACTTTTTTCCCGCCAACGAATGTTTGCAGCACCTTTACATCCCAAATCATAACAGGGTCGATTGCTGTAATATCTTCGCTCAGCACCACGAAGTCAGCCAGTTTGCCGGGCTCGAGTGTTCCCTTGACATCCTCATCAAATGCAGCATAGGCAGCGTTACGTGTGTAGGCAACCAGAGCCTGTTCAACCGTTATTTTTTCTTCAGGAACCCAGCCCTCCGGGTTTTCTCCGTCGAGTGTTCTGCGGGTAACGGCTCCGTAAATGCCCTCAAGGGGGGTTGGCGGAGCCACGAACCAGTCACTGCCAAAGGCAACTACCGCACCTGCATCCATCAATGATTTAAATGCGTAGGTGGTTTTAATCCTTTCCGCGCCTATGAGATCTTCAGCCCACCTGCCGTCATCAATGGCGTGGTAGGGTTGCATACTGGCAATCACCCCAAGCTCTGCAAACCTTGGTATATCTGAGGGGGTAAGATGCTGCGCATGTTCTATCCTGAACCTTCTGTCGCGCGGTCCGTTTTCCATGGCCACCTTTTCGTAAAGGTTCAGCATGAAATTGTTGGCTCGGTCACCAATGGAATGTATTACTACCTGCAAACCAGCCTTGTCGGCTTCCGATATCCATCTGTAAAGATCCTCTTCACTGTTTACATAGAATCCGGCATCGCCGGGTTTGTCGTCATAAGGTTCAAAAAATGCTGCTGTATGAGAACCTAGTGAACCGTCAAGGAAACCCTTGACACCTCCGAATTTGATCCAGTTGTCTCCTACTCCCTCCTCCTCAATCTGATTTTTCATGCTTTCCCACTTGCTGACAGGGGTCATGGCATATATACGTGTAATCAGCTTGCCGCTTTTTCTGAGCCTGTCTAAAGCATCTGCATAATCTGCTGCATCAACGCCATGCACCGAGGTTACCCCGTTTGATGCCAGATAATCCATCGCCACTTCAAGTACTTTATCAACCTGTTCGGGAGTTGGTTCTGGTATTGCGTTAAATATCAGATCCATCGCGTTCTCTTTGAAAATGCCGGTCGGGTTCCCGGCATCATCACGTTCAATAGTACCACCGGCGATATCCTTTACCGACCTGTCGACACCTGCCAGCTTCAGGGCAAGAGAGTTAGCGAGACCCATGTGGCCGTCGAGCCTTACGGTAAAGACAGGGTTGTCTGGTGTTACACTGTCTATCCACTCTTTTTCAGGAAGCCTGCCCCACTCTTTCCCATCCCAGTCGCCGCCAAGTATCCACTCTCCCGGCTTCAGTGTAGAGGCGTATTCTGCAATTCTTCCAATAAACTCTTCAGGCGTGCGGGCATCCCTGAGCTGAACTGATGTAAGGTTTGCTCCGCCCTGATAAAGATGTACATGGGCGTCGATAAAGCCCGGAACCACTAGATTGCCTTTCATGTCAATTATGGTTGACCGTGAGCTTTTGTGCTTCATCACCTTCTCAAGGTTATGAACCGCAAGTATTGTCTCCCCATTCAGGGCCATGGCTTTGGCCCAGGGCCGCGCCTCGTTGCCTGTCCATATTTTCGCGTTGGTGATAATGATATCTGCTTTCGGAAGCTTGTTCTGACACGAAACTGCTCCTGCCAGCATCACAAGAGTTACAACGATAATTCTGAAGGTTTTCATAATCATATGATTTGAGAATTACAGGTCAGATGGAACACTGATATACGATCTTCTAAGTTCTCTCCGGAAGAACATCCTGAGTGCATGTTACTGTGAAAGGTTTTATGCAAATATAAAAAAGACTGAGGAAGATTTCCAGCAATTTGCATAAGCTGTATTATTAAATGTTGTATCACATTTTCTTCATTAGTTTCGTTCAACTGTTGTTTATTCCATCCAGTGTGCCTTCAGACGGCCCACTTGTTTCAAACCGGCCCGTACGGCTCCTAAGTCTTTATACCTATATTCCTGTGCGTCATTTTATTTATCTTTACTCCGGGAATTGACAGTTTCAAACCGAAGGTTATGAGAAAAGCAGCTTTACCAATATTATTAACGGCGATAATAATGTTCGCAGTTTCGTGCGAAAAGGATAAAGAATCGGAAAGGTTTAAACTTCTGACGGACCGTATCTGGCAATCAAATGAACTTATGGTTGACGGTGAAGATGAATCGGCCGGCCTGCTGGCCGGATTTGTCGGTGAGGCAAAGTTCAACAAGGATGGTACCGGCTATTTCGGACAGTATACAGGAACCTGGTACTTCTCGAACAATGAGACCAATATTACAATTACAACTCCCGACCTGCCGGCACCATTAACGACAACCGTTATTGAACTGACCAGCCAGAGGCTAAAAATCTCGACCTCCTATCCGATCAAGCTTGATCCGATGAACCCGAATCTTATTGAGATCTCTTTCGTACCCAAACCCTGAAGAAATGGCTTTGCGCTCGCTGACCCTGGCGCTTTTGCTGATGCTTTACCCTTACGTGGTAAGTTCACAGGGGATCGTAACGGGCAGGGTGACTGAAACCGGAACCTTACAGCCTGTTCCCGGGGTTCATGTGCTGACCGGAACCGGAACCGGAACAGTTACCGATGGTGATGGCAGGTACCTTTTGAGTATTGATTCGGGCCGTATTACAATTACATTCAGGTTTGTAGGGTACCGAACGGAACAGAGGGATCTGCAGGTGTCATCTGCAGACACGTTAAATCTAGATATTATTCTGACTCCCGATGTAACCACACTTAACGAGATTGTGGTGACAGCCGGCAGGTCGGAACAGCGCCTCTCTGAACTTACCGTCTCAATGACCCTGATAAAACCATATATCATAAGCCGGAACCATATTGTCAGCGCCGATGAGCTTATCGACCGCACTCCCGGAATAGAGATACTCGACGGCCAGGCCTCAATAAGAGGTGGAAGCGGCTACAGCTATGGTGCGGGCAGCAGAGTGCTGGCGCTTATTGACGGTTTGCCAATGATGTCGGCTGATGCCGGCAACATTAAATGGCACACACTTCCACTTGAAAATGTCGGACGAATTGAGGTTATCAAGGGAGCCTCATCGGTACTCTATGGCTCATCAGCACTGAACGGGATAATAAACTTCATCAGCCGTGAGCCCGAAGAGATACCTGTTACACAGGCTTCGGTATCAGCGATGGTATTTGGAAATCCACGGCGCGACGAATGGAAATGGTGGGATACCCCAAGAACAACATATACAGTATCAGTGGCTCATTCTGGTATCTATAACGGAACGTCGTTAAGTGCCGGATTGAAGATAGTGGATGACTATGGTTACAGGAAGCTGGATGATGAACGCTACGGAAGGATGAGTATCAGGCTTGGACGCAGCGCCAAAGGAAATGAAAGAGTAAGGTACGGTATCAATTTAAATACTACCCTAACGGCAAAAACCGATTTCCTGCTGTGGGAGGATGGCTCAACAGGGGCACTGAAACAAAGTCCGTCTACTGCCATGGCATTTAAAGGTACTTCCATAGCCGCAGATCCCTGGCTCGATGTTTCCACGGCCGGCGGAAATGAACACAAGATTAAGATGAGGCTTCTTTCAAATCTGAACCGTCTGCCTGAAAATGAAAATAACAATAGTAATTCCCACTCCTTATATGCTGAATATCAGTTCAGCAGCAGCCAGAGGGGTATGTTCGCACTTGTAAGCGGACTGACACAGAACTACAGCCTTATAAGGTCAAACTTTCATGGAGACCACTGGGGATTGAATCTGGCAGGTTATTCACAGCTGGAGGCCTATCCGCTTCAATGGCTTCGCGGTGTGGCGGGCTTCAGGGTAGAGGAGTATATACTTGATGGCAAAGCAACCAGGCCAATACCGATATTCAGAACAGGCATCAACCTGACACTGGCTGAGGCAACATTTTTAAGGGCTTCAGTAGGGCAGGGGTACAGGTATCCTTCCGTGGCAGAGAAGAATGCCTACACAACAGTTGGCTCAATAAAGATATTGCCTAATAACGAAATAAAGCCTGAGTCGGGATGGTCGTCGGAGGCAGGATTTAAGCAGGGCTTCTCATTTTTTGGAATCAGCGGGCAGGCTGATATTGCTTTCTTTTATTCTCAGAACAGGAATATGATTGAATATCTGTTCGGATACTGGTTTGATGTCATAGCCGGGGAATACACCTATGGGTTTATGCCTACAAATATTGAAAACTCGAGGGTTTACGGACTGGAAACAGAGATGATGCTTAGCTTTAGCATGGGTGATATTAATACAACTCTTATATCGGGATACACATTTATGGTTCCTGTTGAATGCAATGCGGTTACAGGCGCTAATACAGACAAATACCTCAAGTTCAGAAGAAAACATTCTGCTGATTTTAACCTGACATCGTCAATTGGCCGTCTTGAGGCCGGAGCTAACCTTACACTGAAATCGAAGATACTTGATATTGACAATGTGTTCGTAAACCCGTTGACCAGGGAGACTTTGCTGCCTGGTTTTTACGACTACTGGATAAGTCATAACACCGGTTACCATGTTCTCGATCTGTTTGCGGCCTACAGGTTTGGGAAAGGGTACCAGCTGTCGGCCGGCATCAAGAATGTCACCAATACCGAATATATGGGTCGTCCCGGCGACATAAGACCGCACCGGCAGTTCTCACTTCAGATTGCTGCCAGGTTCTGATGCAATGTCGGACCTGTTTTGTATTATTGTAATCATTAACCAGATAAGTTATGGAGACAAAAAAGATATTTGAGAGGTTTTGGGAACCTTACTCAACCGAGAATCCCGATGCACAGCGTATATATGACCTCTTTGCTTCGCATGGCGAGAGCGTTGTTCATGACCATATTGCGCTGAGGACATTTGATGATCCTCGGATGAATATTGACGTTGTTGCCAGAGTATTCACCGACAACGGGTATGAAGTCAGGGGCAGTTACGAATTTGAAGCCAAGAGGCTGCGGGGCAGGCATTATGAACACAAGACCGACCCAAATGCACCCAAAGTCTTTATCAGTGAGCTGATTACAGACCAGTTCAGTGACTACATGAAAGACACGATACTGGGGTATCTCAACAGGGTGGACGACAAAATCTATGCTGATCCCGATCTCGTTTACAAAGGCAGCATTTGGGGCAAGATGCCCTTTTCAACCTATAACAGGCTGCGTGATGAGTCAGAATATGCAGCATGGCTTCTGGTATACGGTTACCGTGCCAACCATTTTGCCATCAAGGTAAACGAGCTAAAGAAGTTCCCAACGCTGCAGTCAGTCAATGAGTTTGTAAAAAGGAACGGCTATTTACTCAATACCACTGCAGGTGAGATTTACGGCACTCCTGATGAGTTGCTTGAGCAGTCAGCCACCATGGCTGAGATACATCCTTTCGAATTCAGCGATGGAGTACATGCCATACCGCGCTGCTTCTATGAATTTACCCTCAGGTATAATGATGCCGCCGGCAGGCAATACTCAGGCTTCATCGCAGCCAACGCCGACAAGATATTTCAGAGCACCGACTACTACAGCCATAAGGGTGATATGATGTAATCCCCTATTCTATGTAACCGTCAAAAAAGGGCTATCTTCTCTATTAACATATTACCCCACTGGGGTGCTATTGTATCTCTTAAGGTCATTTCCCTTAAACCATACGCCATTGTACGCCATTATTTGCCCTAATACGCCCTCTCCTCACGCCACCCTTATCAGGGTATAGTTCTTCTTCCCTTTCTGTATCAGGAGGAGTTCCTGACATCAATCCATCTATTCTTGACAATGTATCTGTTATTGCTGTGAAGATTGCACAAAATAGTCGTAGAATCCCACTGGCACGTGCTTATCGATAACACATGCCCTTTCGATTTGCAGTTTTTCATTTACTCTTAGCAGCATGGGCAGTTCTGCCCGGTTTAGGATCGGATTGTTTTTCTCACCAGAATAAATCCCAACTTCCCTTGGAATTCCACTTCTTTCAAGCATCAGTACTAAACCTGTAAGATTAACATGATTGCTAACAACAAGGAAGTCTATATCTGGCCTTTTGCGAATAAGTCGACTTAGCAATTCCATCGATTGTGGTATACATGAAGGGCAGGTATTGTTACTGATGATCATTATTACCAATGGCTCTGCAATTCTAAAACTATTTAGATCAGGTATTGTTGTATTAGCAACTGATGTACATAGCGACCAATCGAGCTTTAGTTCCTTTTGAAATAGCTCTGATTGAACCCTCGAAATCTCTACAATACTCTCTTTTAGGTATATATTCTGCCGTACTTCTTCCCTAATCCTGATTCCGTAACTCCATCGGAGAAATAGTATAATACACAGAACAGACATATTTATCAGAATAGCAGAAACAGCCAGCCATTTAATCCTGGTATTACTGCTTGACATGATAAAAAACTATTGTAGGATTATCAAGAATGGTATTGTCAAGTGCCAGCCTTCTCAACACCTCAGGTTTTATTGATATTAACTGAGAAACCATTTGTGGGTTAAGGTATCCTATAAAACCGTCACGAAAGGTACCCTTAATCGGTACCATTCCTAACAAATCAATATCATCCTTAATCCTGTTATAGCTATTACCTGCCTCAATATCAAGAATTGCTGAATTGTAATTGAACCGCCCGTCTTGCAGACTAGACCAATTAAAACTTAAATAATTCCCTTTTCTAAATACATCCCGAACCATTATGACAGAGGCTTCAGTATCTTCATTATTGGGCTCTCTGTACTTATCGAGTATCAAAACTAATCCACCTTCAATACCACCAGGGCCAAGACTTAATATAGTACTTTTATTTGGTAAACTAAATGACAAATCATCTGACCTGTACAGACTACGTTCACAACGAATATAGCTTGTTATAGCAGACTCTTTTCTCAGAAGAGGTATAGCCCTTCTTGATTTTACATCGTATTCTATAAGTTGGTTAAACTCATTGGAGCCTTCCTTGAGCTCTCCGGAGAACTGATCGGTAAAGAATATAATCCTTGAGTTATCGATAGCTAGTAAGCCTGCTGCCCTAAAAGGAATACTTTCAGTTTTTTCTATCGCAAGCTTGCCGTCAAGAGTAACCAAACGTTGATTATCCAGCAAGGCTATTAGCTGACTATTAATAATATCTATATCATTTATCTCAAGATATTCGCCTGGCCCACGTCCTTGTTGATAGAACCTTGCAATATACCTGCCATCAATTCCAAAACATGTAATACTATGCTGGACTAGATCAAGGATGTAAATTGCTTCATCAGAGGCAATCACTTTATCGACTGAGGCAATCAAACTCTCCGTATTTGTTTCTAATCTGACATACTCAACCCTTCCAAGAAATTCACTAAATAAGAGCCATTCGGGATTATACTTAATGACGAATTCACTGATATTCCCGATATCTGGGTAGTTAAGCCCTTTGTTTGTTTTAGTGCATGCAACTGCAATTACTATAAGAAGGATTAATGAAATTCTTTTCATACAAAACAAGTGTAAAGTAAAACCAAATATTGACAATACAGAGGGCATTATAGCCCTCTGCACATCAATCCACTAATCCACATCCGGACAAGGATCATTCTCCTGAAAACACCAACAGACCGATTGAACATCTACTTTACCACAGTAGTTCTTCAAGAACTCATCTGGCACCCATTTTTCTCCATCCCACCACCAACTGCAGGCCTTTAAAGTACCTAGTAGGGCACAATCTGGTCCAACAATAGGCGGGATTATGGGCCACCAACTACCTATAATATTACTGCCAGGCATACTACCTTGAATGGTTAAGAAAGCCTCGGGGTCTCCGCCTCCTGATGTGGGGCATTTACATGTTTGTTCGTCATCCCCGGGAATCTCCGAAGCAATAAGGTTTCCTCTCAGGAAACCCGAGAACAGAAGGATATTAATTGTGAGTGTAGCAATAATCAGTATTCTAATTGTTTTCATCGTAGCATTGGAATAAATTGACAACTTTAATAATTCACATCATTCTATATTAGATAATAATAAGCCCCCCGGGGGAGCTATGTAGGATGCGGATGCAGCAGGTGGTGCCGGCTCCTGGTTGGTTCATCTATGTAAATCTGATCAAACATTGTCAAAGCAAGACAACTAATTAATCACTTCCTTTTCCACACAAATCCGTGAATATCACTAAGTTTAATATCATGAGTTAAATGACAGGCACGGATTACCACTTTCAATAACCCAAATTTACAAAAAAAAAAAACGATAAATCCAAATTTTTCTCTGAAAATATTCAGCCTGAACTTGAAAAAACGGTTTTTCTTGAAGCTATAACCAAATTGTGATTATTATCTTTGCAAAAAGGAGAACTACAGGATGTGGATGCACCGGGTGGTGCCGGCTCTGCATAAGTGTTGGTTCTCCTTCTTTCTTTTAAACTCAGTCCCCTTGTGCCCTTGTACGCCTTTATGCCCTCCTACGCCCTTCTAAGCCAGTATTTTATATATCACCGGCACCACAATCAGGGTGAGGAATGTCGACACCAGCAATCCTCCTATGATCGTCCACCCCAGAGGTGCCCATAGCGTTCCTCCGCCAAGGGTAAGTGGCAGCAGTCCGCCGATTGTGGTGAGGGCTGTAAGCACTATCGGTGTGAACCTTACCTCACCCGCGACCTGCAGTGCCTCAGTGCACTCCCTGCCTTCGGCCCTGAGCCTGTTGGTGTAGTCGACGAGTATAATCGAATTGTTGACCACAATGCCCACCAGGCTTATCAGTCCGATGAAGGCGGTAAATGAAAATGTATTGCCTGTCAGGAAGAGAGCCCATATCATTCCTGTCACCGCGAAGGGCACCGCTATAAATATTATCAGAGGCTGCTTCCACGACCTGAACTGCAGCACCAGTACGGCCAGAATAGCCAAAACAGCTATCAGAAGGGCGTTCTCCATGCCACCGAAAGCTTCCTTGCGGCCCTCGATCTCTCCGGCCACATGCCACGAATAACCCTGTGGTATTTTCATCTCCCTGAGCCTGTCCACCGCCGGGGTCACTATCTCATCGACGGAGTATCCGGGCAGATTATACGCCTTTATCTGTACGGTGCGTTCCATGCCATAATGGTTGATCTCGAGCGGATAATCCTTTAATCTCAGGTCAGCAAGATGGAGTAGCGGTATCTGCCTCTCTGCCAGTGAAGCGACATGGACGTGTTCGAATACCTCCATGCCGGAGCCACTGCTGATGTTCTTAAGTACAATATCATACTCTTCACCAGACACATCGCGGTAAGCCGAAACCCGCAAGCCTGAAACAGATGCTCTCACGGCCTTGCTCACCAGGTGCACGGGCACCCCGTACATATTTGCCTTGTCGCGGTTGATGTCAACAAAGAGGGAAGTGCCGGTTCCTGATGCGCTGTTGGTAACATTTGTGGCACCAGGGTGTTCTCTCACTGTTTTTTCAATTTCAGATGCCATGGTGGCAAGGACTGCAACATCCTTGCCCGATATGTAGATATGTACGGGAGCACTTACCGGCGGCCCCTGTTCGAATTCGCGTACCGATATCATCGCCCCGGGAATATCAGAAACAGCATTGCGTGTACGCTGTACCGTTTCTGCAAAGCCCTCTGGGGTGAATCCATCCAGCCGTACATAGATCTGGGAGAGACTGGGATTATTTCTTTCGGGATAGATGTTGTAATATATCTGGGGATTTCCGTGGCCTATGTTACTTGCGGTATAACGTACCCCCGGAATGGTGTCGAGTATTGATTCCACCACCCGGCAGAGACTGTCGGTTTTCTCAATAGCAGTCCCCTGCGGTGTTTTAACAGTTACCAGGAAGTTTGGCTGCTCAGCCTTGGGGAAAAAGCTTATTCCCACCCAGGGAACCAGCACCAGCGTGCCCAGGAAGACTCCCGTTGCAATGGCTACGGTAAGCCACCTGTGGGAAAGGGCGAAAGAGAGAGTCTTTCGGTATGGCTTTTCGATAATATAGTTCAGGAGGCGCCTGAAAGGAGTGCCTTTTTTCGGTTTGCCGGGATCGGCAGGACGGAACAGCCTTGAGGTTATAACCGGTGTCAGGGTGAGTGCGGCAAGCAGTGAGATGGTAAGTGTTGCCATGATGGTAACAGGTAGGGACTTAATGAACTCTCCGGCCTTGTCAGGCATCATGGCTACCGGTATAAATGCCAGCAGCGTTGTTATGGTTGCTGTTACTACCGGCCACCCGATTTCTGAGGCAGCTGTTACCGAGGCTTCACGCGGCGAAAGACCCTTCGCAATATGTCGCGAGATATTCTCAACCATAACAATTGAATTGTCAACCAGCATTCCCAGTGATATTACCAGGCCAGCAATAGATATCTGCTGCAGTCCGAAGCCCGCGAAATCTATTATCCCAATGCCTGAGATTACCGAAAGCGGAATAGCCAGTATTACCACCATCGCGCTTCTCACCCCGATTGCCAGGAAGATAATGAGCCCCACCAGAATTATTCCCTGAAGCAGGCTGCCTGTGAATTTGTTAAGACGGTCGCTGACACCCTCGGTCTGGTCGAAGACGTACTCAAGTGATATTTCATTCGGCAGCGAAGAGGCAATAGTCTCAATACCGTCACGAAGCCTGCTGTTCACATCAAACACATTCCTGCCTGACTTTTGTGCTACGGTAATATATGCTGACCTCCTGCCGTTGAACCGTGCTATGTAGTCGGGGTCTTTTCGGGCCATTGAGACAGTGGCTATGTCAGCAACCCGTATCAATCTGCCGGCGTACGATGAGACTACAGTATTCGCTATTTCTTCCGGCGACGAGTACCTTCCGGTTCCTCTTACGTTGAACCCCAGTCCGGCTATGTCGATTGTCCCGGCCGGAATGGTCACATTGTTGCTTAAGATTGCATTTTCGACCTGTTCAATCGATATGTTCATCACCGCCATCCGCGCGAAATCGAGGTTTATCGCGATCTCCCTGCCGGGTATGCCGAATACCTTTACCTTCTTCACGCCGTCGGTCTTTTCGGCAGCCCTTTTCAGCAGTTCAGCATGGTGTTCCATCTCTTCCCATGATGCCGATTCCGACACCAGGGCCAGTTGAAGTGTCACGATATCGGTGGTGCTCCACTTCCAGGTCTCAAGGGAGTAAAGCTCATCTGGCAGCTCACCGCGAATCGAGTTTACCTTCTGAACCACCTCGTCATACTTCCTGTCAGCATCGGTTTCGAAGTCAAATTCGATTGAGGTAATTGAGTAGCCCTCAGAGATACGGGTGGTTATCCTGTTTATATAGTCAATTTCGTTTACGGATCTTTCGATTGGGTCTGCAACCAGTGTCTCCATGTCTGACGGGGCGGCGCCAGGCAGCACTGCAATAACCAAAGTTCCGGGCACCACTATCTCGGGATTCTCGGTGCGGGGCATGGTGAGGTATGAGTTAACACCAAACCATGCCAGCATAAGAAAGACCACAATGGTGAACTGGGGCAGATCGGCAGCTATCTTTGGCAGTCTCATACTCTACCGGTTTATTATGTTCAGCGTCACACCCGGCGCCAGGTAGCTCATGCCTTCGGTTATAAAGATGTCTCCCGGTTCCAGCCCTGACCTGACAACAATTCCCTCCCCGGTCATTTCACCGGTAATTATTCTTTGTTTTTTCCAGGAACCATTGGCAACCAGGTATATGTAAGCGGCACCATCGCCGGTGTCAGTAAGCACTCGCAGGGGGATGATAATGGTGTTTTCCATGGGTGGCGGATAGATTTTGATCTTGCCGGTCATGCCCGTTCTGAATGCGGGCACCGGTTCTATGACTGTCGTTTTAACGGTGTAGGTGCCGGTCCAGGGATCGGCGAAGGCTCCTGTCTCGCGCACCACCCCGCGGAACGATTTACCGGGAAAGGCGTCAAGTGTTACCTTCGCACTGTCGCCTTCGGTGATTTTGACTATGTTTTTGTCGGAAACCCCTGATACCATTACCCATTCTCCGTCATCAGGGGCGAACAATACTACAGGATGGCCTGCGCCTGTTACTTCTCCTCTTTCAGCAAGCTTCTTAAGTACCTTTCCGCTTGTGGTGGCGGTGATAACCGCCCTGTCGCGGTTGAAGGTTGCGGCAGTAAGCGATGCCCTAGCCAGGTCGCGCGCGGTGCGGGCGTTCTGAAGCATCTCGAGCGTGGCAACTGAATCGGCATAAAGATTCTCTGCTCTGGAGAGGTCACGTTCAGCCTTTTCGAGAGCAAGGCGATACTGGTTTACGGCGCTGCTGATCTCTGTAAGGTCAAGGCTGGCAATAAGCTCTCCCTTTTTTACTGACTCTCCCTCGCGAACGGGAAAACTTCCGATTAATCCGCCCGATTTGAATGAAAGCTTCATTTCAGTCTCGGTTGAGAGCAATCCTGTTGTGATAACAGGAATAGCTGCTGAGGTAAGCCTGATGGTATCGGTCATTACATTGACAGATGGAGGTGATGCTTCCGGTCTGCCGTTACGTGAGCGGCCGCAGGAAACAGCGGCAATTGCCATTGCGATGAGCAGTACTTTTAAGATGAATCTGTATTTCATTGGCTCGATTATTTCGTAGTGATTTTTCCTGTTGCCAGCATAAATGCTGTCTTTTCTTTCATGAATCTGTACTGCCTGTCGAGCATCTCTTCGCGGGCCCTGGTCAGTAGCGTCTGAGCCTCAAGGAGTTGTCCATAGGCTTCCTGTCCTTCCCTGAATCTCGCCCTTACAATGCGATATGAAGCATCGGCCGGTTCGAGTGCGGCGGCCGCCGCCTCAGCCGCTTCATGGGCTGTGAGCATATTGTGCCATGTGTTTATTACCTGCAGCTCAATCTGTTTCTCAAGCTCCTGCCTGCTTAGTTCAAGCATCTCCCTGTCGAGCATCGCCTGGCGGGTCTTGTTCCTTGTCGTGCTGCCGGCTGTGATGTTCCATCGAAGAACTACGGAAGCCAGCATGAAATCATCCTCCTTTCCGAACCTGTACTTCTCTCCCTGAAAACCGTAATCAGCAGCTCCCGCTATTACCGGAAGCGATTCGGCCCTGTTCAGCCTGATGAAGAGATCGTTTGCCTCGAGCCACCGTTCCATCACTGCCAGTTCGGGTCTCCGGTCCGCTGATCCCTCAATGCCCTCAATCAGTGTAAAGGCCGGAAGCAGTGGCATTAGGGTTGTGTCGGCAATAACAGGCTCGCGAAGGTCACGGTTGAGGTGGAAGTTAAAGAGGGAGATCGAAGTGTTCATAGCGCCTCTGGCCTCTGCCAGCTTCATTCTGGCCTCTGCCAGGTCGGCTTCAGCCTTGTAGAGGATATCACGTGTTATCATGTTATTGTTCCAGAGGCTTTTGCATATTCTCAGGTTTTCGGTGGCGAGGGCGACCAGTTCATCTGCAATGCGCTGATAGCCGGCGCTTCTGAGATAGTCGTAGTAGGCATCAGATATCTGCTTTACCAGGGTGCGGCGGCTTATCTCCATGTTGTCAAGGCCGATGAGGGTTTCAACCTTTCTGATGCGGTAGTTAAGATAGAGGGCCGGATTGAAAAGGGGTTGCACCAGCGAGAGTTTTGTCTCATGTTCGGTGGGCCGGAAGAACCTGAAACTGATGTTATCGACGGAAGGGTAGGGGGGTAAAGAGGGGAAGCCCGGATTGATCGCCGCCATGGCGCTGTTGAGTGCTGTTATGTTCTGAAAGAGAGGATTGAACATGTCGCCGGCGGGAAATTCGAAGGTTCTGCCTCCCCTGGCTACTGTATAGCGTGCGTTGAAACTCAGTGCGGGCATAAAATAGCCCCTCGCCTCGTGAAGGACGGCAAGGCTCTTTTCATAGGAGAGGTTCGCCTTCTGAATCGTGATGTTGTTTTCAAGCCCGATTCGTATATATTCATCGAGGATGCTGTCCTGCGCGTAAGCTGTCACTGAAGCAGGGCCCGCGAGGAATGATATTATCATCAATGCCGGCAATTTATTTTTTGTCATATTATGCCTTTTATTTTTATCTTCTTATTCGTTTGCCCTTCACTGCGATGAGTATGAGGGTCAACTCGTTGCTCTTAATGTTTGACCCCTCCGGGGTCATGTTGTTTTAATTTTTCACCTTGCAACCGGGAAGAAGGGGAGTATGCCTGGTGCCAGATACCTGAACCGAGACCGGCTTGCCGGGCGAGCCCTTGACCGAACGGTAGCATACCCGGTACCCGGCACCTGATACCTGATACCTGATACCTGATACCTGATACCTGATACCCGACACCCGGTACCTGACACCTTTCCCTCTATTCATTTCTTCTTATTCCATTGATTATCATCTGCATATTTGTTTCGATCAGCTTTTCATGGTTAAGACCAAATGCAGCTACCATTTCCGGATTAAGAGAGATCAGTTGCATGAAGCTGTAGAACTGTATCCACACAGAATGAGTCAGGAGGTTGATGTCCAGGTCTATGCGGAAAAGCCCACTGACCTGGCCTCTTTTCAGTTCATTTTTAATGAGCATAAATGGCGACTCTTCTTCGAATACCTGTTTTACCTCACGATCTGTTAATCCTGCCGGAATAGAGAATCCCATTCCGACTGTCAGGAATATCCTGAAGTAGTTGCTGTGCAATCTGGCAAACCTGATGAATGACTCAGCCATATTACGCAGGTTAAGTAGTGGCTCATTGTCGGGAGATACGGCCGTAATTATCAGTTTTTTGAGTCTTTTCATGCCGTTTACCGCACAGTACCACAGAATTGCCTCTTTTGAAGGGAAATAGTTGTAAAGGGTTCCTTTTCCAAGTTCGGCCTCACGGGCTATATCGTCGATGGTTGATGTTAATATTCCTTTTTCCGCAAAGACTCTTTCTGCGGCATCAAGGATATCCTCTCTGCGTTTAGTACGCTCGCGTGATTTTCGTTCAGATACTCCCATGTGAATGTAGTTCGAAAAATGACCAATAGTCACAAATGTATAAAAAAAACAGAAAACCGTGGAAAATTTTCTGCTTTTAATTACAAGTATGTAATCAGAATGAAATAACCATTCTTGATCCTCCGCCGCCTCCGAATCTGGGATTAACCACATTATTGTATATTGAACCGAAGGTGTAGGATAATCCGAAATGGTTAAAATATGAATACTGTGTTGCAAGTTCCTTTCTGCGCAGAAGGATCTCTTCCGGCGTGGCTCCTCCTTTTACAAGGGCGAGCTGGTCATGGACAATCCTGAAGCTACCGCCGAGATTAAATGATAGTCCCTTTGCTACCCGAAGATTTACGGAACCGCTTAATCCGAGATTGTTCTTGCTGAAATCATGCAGGTAGTTCCTCCAGTTTAGGGAGAGATTTATGGAACCCCATTTCTGGACAACCTCGTAGGCTGCCGCCAGTGATTGCATAAGCAGGTGTTCCTCCATTTTGTCGTAGATAGTTGTATCATTATAGTTCTGGTATTCGTATCCCACCCGGTACATCAGGCGCAGTTGCCTTCTTGTTGATTCAGTGTAGGGAAATATATTGTATTCGATTCCCGGAAGAATGCTTACTCTCAGATCGCTGTTGCTGTAAGAAGATGAACTCAGGGACATTGATCCGCCATACGACCAATGGTCGTTAATCGCCAGTACATTAAGAATACTGAGATCCTTTGACTGATTGAGGCTGGTAACCGTTGATTCTCCGAGATCGAATTTATCTTCACCCCGGTCGTAGCTCAACGAGAGTTCCGTCTTTATCTTTTCAGTTACCCTGTTTGCAGAAATGTTTGTAAATATATTACTTGAAGTGTATGACTTCTGTCCCTGCATAAACCCTCCGATACTTGAGCGGAAGACCCAGCTGTTCCATTTATCAGATGAAACAGTTTCGGTAACAGGCATGTTGAATCTGACATCAATATAAGACGCAAGGGGTGTCTTCTGCACATACCTCATCAGTCCTATTTTAAGGGCAGTGACCTCTTTTTGCCGTCTTATATCCTGTGTGTCGTCAGGACTCGTATTTACCACTATTGTATCTTTCATGCCGGCAAACTCTTTCTGTCCCACCAGGAAGTATGTTATTTCTGCTCCTCCCGATCCTGTGGTTC
This sequence comes from uncultured Rikenellaceae bacterium, assembly GCA_964568875.1. Classification (GTDB taxonomy): domain Bacteria; phylum Bacteroidota; class Bacteroidia; order Bacteroidales; family VadinHA17; genus SLNP01. The sequence goes on from CAZMSH010000018.1 coordinate 23,659, forward strand.
GATGTGATGAAATAATATATAACTGGGCATCCTTCAGGTCACGTACATAGTTAACGAATGTAATCTCCTTACGTAGATAGTCACTTGCATCCATGAAGACATTAAGTGCATCCTTACGAAGCGTGTCTGATTGAGTTGGAGGCTCCTGGGCGCATAAAAAAACAGTTGCCAGCAGGGCTGCTGACAATAGTGTGAATCTTTTCATTTACAGACATTTTTATGGGTTTAGCAGATCAAATATATACTATGGGAATAATTATAATACGGGTCTATTACGGGTTTAACAAATAATTAACGTTGCCTTTAATGCAACAAGGGCGCAAATAGTTGCACCCCTGCTGTTTGAAAAACCTAAATGTATGAGAAACTGTTAATTGGGTGTTAATCCGTCTTCTGTCATTATCCACCATCTACCGCCAAGGTCCCATGAGTTGTGCCCGGGAGCATTTGCTCTCGTAATCATCGAACCCGCTTTTCTGTCCACAAAAATCCTGGTTCCCTCAGGAAGATAGAGATAAACCCTTACATCTGATCCACGCCATCTTGTGTTATCGGGAAGGCCGAAATAGGAATCCACAATAAGGGAGTCATTTCTGAAGGTGTAATTGTATTCAAGGTCTGCAGCGTTATCAAGGGCTTTTCTCCTTGATGTACCCTGTGAATATCTCCTTACTTCCACATAGGGTTCTTCTTCATCTGTCGTTCTGATGAAAGTACGTGCTGAGCAATATATTTTGTCCTCTGCAGTGGTATAGAATGAAAAATTGTCTTCGAAAGGAAGTTCAATCTTCTTTTCATACTGAGTAGATGACAGATCTTTTCCAAGAGCCAGGACTATTGAGTTGTCAACGGTATTCAGATCGGTACGTTCGATTTGCCTTCCTGTTTCGGCGAAGCTGATTCCTTCAGTAAAAAGCAACATGGTAAGGGCAACGGCAGCCATTATCCATATTACCAGAGCGCTGATGCTTACTATGCCGTCTTTAGCCTTGAACTGGAAGATCATTTTGATGCCCCAGTATATCAGGCCCAACAGGGGTAGTGCCAGCACTACCAGACTCAGCCCTACGAACCATGGTATAGCAGACGGTGTGACTATCAACGGGAAGAGATCGGAAAAGAAGAAGGTTTCAGTAGAAGCTGAACCCGGCAGCCATGGCCCGTAATTGAAGAATAATGCCATTATTGCCATAGCCAGGAATGTAAGACCCGTGATTATCAGGGTTACTCCTATTATTATCAGGATAATCCTGAAGAGTATTACAATGAACCTGCCAATAGCTCTGAATATTTCATTCAGCGCACCTCCGACCCTGTCAGCCGTGTCGGCCCCGACAGGCCTTGAATATGTACCACCCGAACCTTTTCTGCGACGGGACCTGTCACTTCCATATCGCTGGCCATAGAGTTCCTGCCTCCTTTTTTCGCTGTTGGCAGGAGGGAGAGCTATCCAAAGGGCTATATATACAAAGAAGGCGAACCCGTAGAAAAAGGTGAAGAGAATAAACAGCAATCTTATCCATACAGGATCAACATTGATATATGTTCCTATTCCCCCGGCAACACCTGCCACTATGCTCTCTTCGGGATTACGGTAGAGCCTTCTTTGTATCGAATAGGTGTTCTCTTCAGGTATGTCATCCTCAAAATTGTCTGCCAGCTCTTCAGGCCTTCCCATAACAGATATCATCTCATCGACATCATCCATGGTCACGACTCCGGTAAGTCCTCTTCGGCTTTGGAATATCTCCGCAACCCTCGCCTCAAAATCATCAAGCGCCTCATGTCCTCCCGGAATCTGTCTGAATCGCACGTTGACCTCCTGGAGGTATGAACGCAGTTTTTCAAACGCATCATCGTCAATCTGAAAAACGATTCCTGCAATGTTTATATTGATGCTCTTTTTCATCGTTATTGCATATTTATTTATTAACGGTTATTATTTCCTGATCAGATTGACTGATTCAATCAGCTCGTTCCATGACTGATCAAGGTCTTTCAGGTATTCCCTGCCAGCTTCAGTCAGTTCGTAGTATTTCCTTGGAGGACCCTGTTGCGACTCCTCCCAACGGTAACTCAACAGTCCTGAGTTCTTCTGCCTTGTAAGCAGGGGATATAATGTCCCCTCGACAACTATCAGCTTTACTTCTCGCAGCTCCTTAATTATGTCACTTGCATAGCAGGAATTCCTGGACAGGATCAGGAGTATGCAGTACTCCAATATTCCTTTCCTCATCTGTGCCTTTGCATTTTCACTGTTCATGGCTATTTGTTTTTAAAGTTCTTTTTAACTCTTTCGAATTCTTCTCTCACAGACTCTTTTATGTTATGGACGTTTACAGGGTCACCCCGCATCTCAATTTTCTGAGCCGTTGTCCTGGCTTCGGGCAGTACTATCCAGAGTATCAGATAGGCGAAAAGCCCAAGGCCACCTGCAAGTATCAGGGCCAGAAATATTACCCGTGGTATAATGGGATCAAGGTGCCAATAGGCAGCCATTCCTGAACATACACCACCTATCATCCTGTTGTCAGGGTCACGGTACATCCTGTGTGAAGAGGTTGAAGCGAATTTGTCACGGGCAGTGTAGCTGTCCTGATCTACAAAATCCTCTGGCCTGCCCATGATTTCCATTACCTCCCTTACATCACTCATGGTTATTACCTGTCTGAAAGTGCCGAGCCTTGCTCTGAACAACTCGGCCATCCGTGTCTCAATATCTGCCATTATCTCCGACGCGCTTTCCTCACCTGTGAAGTGAAGCTCCAGCGACCGCAGATAGGCCTTCAGTTCATGGTAGGCATCCTCATCCATGTGAAAAGCATACCCGCCGATATTAATGTTAACTGTTACCTTCATGTTGTTATATATTTAATAGTACTTTAAAAAATATAAAAATAGTTTATGCAAAGATATATATAAAAATATATACTATGCAATACATAGTAGTAAAAAAATTTAAATATTAGGTAAACGGCAGACGAGTGACGGTAAACGGCATCAGGGAATCGGTAAACGGAGGACTGAGATATCAGATTTACGATATGCGGTAATTATCTGGCTGGTGCAGGAAGTTTGACATAATACGGGAGCCTGCGGGGGTCATTACCGATTCGGGGTGGAACTGTACTCCGTGAATGTCTAGTTCACGATGTCTGACTGCCATTATCCGGTTGTCGTCACTAACGGCCGTAACAATCAGCTCTGAAGGGAAGTCATTCTCTGAAAGAACCCATGAGTGGTAGAGCCCGGCCTCAAATCTTCCGGGCAGGTCACTGAAGATGTAGTCTGGTTCGGTGATGTTCACCTTTACCTGCCTGCCATGAGACACTTCATCCATGTTTATCATGCTGGCGCCAAAATGAATGCCTATTGCCTGCAATCCGAGACACACTCCAAGAATTCGTTTTTCAGGGTAACGCCTAAGAATTTCAAACATTGCGGGGAACTCAGCGGGCAAACCCGGACCAGGGGAAAAGATGATCCGGTCAAAAGCGCCGGGATCAGCCTCAACAGCTTTTTCCGAAGGACTTACTGTAATATCTACCGCCCCTGCCTCACGGGCCAGCTGAACCAGGTTCCATGTAAATGAATCGTGATTGTCGACAATAAGAAGTTTCATCTCTTTCAGGTAAGTTCAGCTGCGCAGGTATGATGCACCGTTGACGTCAATGATTCCACCGGTCATATATTCGAATCCCTCTGCGGCGAACATCACCACCGTTCTGGCCACCTCAACCGGCTGCGCCACCCTGTTCAGCGGACTCTGTCGCTTGATACTATCGCCTGCAGGGCCGTTAAGCACTTCTGCTGCCATATCTGTTTCCGTGAATCCCGGTGCCACCACTCCTACAGTAATATTATATGGTGCCAGGTACTGGGCGAGAGACTGGCTCATGGAGTTCAGTCCTGCTTTGCTGGCACCATAGGCAGGATGCCCGGGTTCCCCCCTGAAAGCGCCGCGCGAGGAGATATTAACGATCTTGCCGCCACCCTTTTCAATCATATGCCGTGCCGCCAGGTAGCATACGTTCGCAGCGCCGGTAAGATTGACAGAGATTGTCTCATTCCAACGTGCCTGCCATTCACTGAAGCCGATGTCAGCAATCCGGTGCTCAGTGAAGATTCCGGCATTGTTTACCACGACATCTATGTGTCCATATAGGTCTGTAACCTCACTGAATACTTTTTCAATGGCCTCAGGGTCAGCAACGTCAAGGCAGAAGGCTTTATGCATCCCCCTGCCATCAAGTTCTTTCAGCGTTCGTTCCGCTTCCTCCCGGTTAGCTCTGTAGGTTATTATTACACCGGCATTCAGTTGCGCAAACAGTATGGCACAGGCCTTACCTATTCCGCGCGATCCGCCGGTTATGAGAACATTTTTTCCCGAAAAGTCAAAATTGATATCCATGTTGTCAGGGTTAATATAAAACTAGCTTATGTGATTATAGATTTGTCACGGCTAAAGGTACAAAATTAGTGCATTCCGGGGCATCGATGAGCGATCGACTCTCACCAGATTAAATATTCATGGTTCTCAGCGAATGGCAGCTGAAGTGAAGTTCATATCTTTGCAGGAACACAAAAACACCCTGATGCTTAATCTGCCTCCCGACAAGATGGAAATGATGGATAACCTTGGTAGCAGGGGGATTCCTTTCCTGTTTGCAGTCTCTTTCGATGGCAGTGAAGTTTTTGTCTGGAAACATGATGAAATACCGTCAGGAGTGAAATTCTCGGTTCCGCTACTCAAACAAAACAGGAGGAAGAAAACAGATTATAGGAAAGGAACCTTTACAACGGGACACCAGGCAACGGTTCCTCGGTCAAAGCCAGGAGGTATTGGGAAATTTGATCTTACACCTGTTGAATTTGAGCGTTACAATAAGGCCTTCGAAAAGGTAATGGTCCATCTAAAGAGAGGCGATACTTATCTTATCAACCTTACAATGCCGACAGCTATTGATTCGCCTCTGACACTGCAGGAGATATTCGACCTGAGCGATTCACCCTACAAACTTCTGATCAGCGAAAGGTTCGTCTGCTTTTCTCCCGAAATATTCGTCCGTATAACCGACGGTATCATTAGCTCCTTTCCGATGAAGGGAACCATTGATGCCACTGCTCCCGGGGCTGAGAAGATAATACTTGCTGACAAGAAGGAACTGGCAGAGCATAACACCATCGTCGATCTTATCAGAAACGACCTGAGTATGGTAGCAAAAGAGGTGAGAGTGAAGAGGTACAGGTATATAGACAGAATTGAGACAAACAGGGGCCCATTGTTGCAGGTTAGTTCAGAAATAACCGGAGTTATGGAGGATCACATGTCAGGGAAAATTGGCACCCTGATGTCACGATTACTGCCGGCCGGCTCTGTAACCGGTGCTCCGAAGGAGAAAACAGTGGAGATAATAGCAGAGGCCGAGGGTTACGACAGAGGCTTTTATACCGGCGTCTTCGGGTGGTTCGATGGTAAAGATCTCGACTGCGGAGTGATGATCAGATTTGTTGAGAGTCACAACGGGAAGTTAATCTACAAGAGCGGCGGAGGTATTACCGCGCTAAGTGTCCCTGAGTCGGAATATAGCGAGCTGGTTAGGAAGGTGTATGTGCCGGTTAAGGGGTAGA
>CAZMSH010000018.1:29389-75038 GCA_964568875.1 uncultured Rikenellaceae bacterium
GAGTCGGAATATAGCGAGCTGGTTAGGAAGGTGTATGTGCCGGTTAAGGGGTAGAAGGGAGTAGAATGGCGTAAGGGGAGTAAGGGGTGTAGAATGGCGAAATGGCATATAAGGGCATAATGGCATAAAAGGGTGATAGGAGCGGGGCCGGGGTGCAGGCGGAGCGAAGCGGAGTCCCGCACCGAAGGTCGGGAGCGTTGGGCGTAGGGTTATTATGTTTTTTATATCTTTAAGGGTTAAAGAATTTACATGAAGAGATACAGATGGGGTATACTGGCTCCGGGAAGAATAGCCGAAAAATTTGCTGAAGGCCTTAAGCTGCTTGATAATGCAATACTGTATGCTGTTGGATCACGCGATCTGGCCAGGGCAGATGATTTCGCTCACAGACATGGATTTGAAAAAGCATATGGCAGTTATAAAGACCTTGTTTCTGATCCTGACCTCGATGTGGTTTATGTGGCCTCTCCGCATTCGCACCATCGTGAACATACACTGCTGTGTCTTGGCCACGGCAAACATGTTATCTGTGAGAAAGCATTCGCACTGAACCTTAAAGAGGTCAGAGAAATGATTGTGGCCGCTAAAGAGAAGGGTCTTTTCCTTATGGAGGCCCTGTGGCCTCCTTTTCAGCCGTCATATCTCGAGGCCGACCGCATTATCAGGAGCAGGGAAATGGGTGATGTGGTAACGATGGCAGGCCGCTTTGGATTCATAGCTCCATACGATCCTGAGGCCCGTACATATGACCTCGCCCTGGGCGGCGGATCGCTCCTCGACATTGGCATATATCCTATAATGGATATTCTCCGATATATGGGCCTGCCTGACAAGATATCGGCAATTGCCTCGTTTGCCCCATCAGGGGCTGATGACAGCGTACTTGCGGTACTGGGCTATCCTGACGGACGCAAGGCTACAGCATACAGCTCGTTTGTTGAGGATGCTGGTGTAGGAACTACGATAATACTCGAACAAGGGAGATTAATCCTCGAAAGAACCCGTAGTATGGGCCAGAAGCTGATAATAGAAAAAGCCGGAAAAGAACCGGTGGTGAAAACATTTCAACCCATGGCTTCAGGGTTTTCATATGAAGCTGCGGAGGTCATGAGATGCCTTGACGCAGGCAAAACTGAAAGTGATATCGTCCCCCACGCTTTCAGCTACGACCTTATGAGCCTCCTCGACAGTGTGCGTGAAGCAGCCGGAATAGTATACCCGGAAAGAGATTTGTAACAGGAAAAGAGTAAGGTTTAAAAGATTTAAACAGATTAAGATGAAAAAAATGGGGGTATTGAGATCATTAGGGGTTATTCTCCTGGTTTATTTAATTGTACCAGGTATTTCAGCCCAAAGAGCCGGAGCCTACAGGCTTGAGAATGAAAGCATCGTTGCAGAGATATCGAGAAACGGACTGACGTCGGTTGTCAGTCCCAAAGATCCGTACAGGGCTAATGTTGTAGGTCAGGGAGCCTGGGGCCGACCGACGGTGCGATATAAGATACTCGAAGGCGACTGGCTTGAGATCTTTAACGGTGCCAGGAGTATTGAGAAGAGGCCTGACGGGTCAGTGACCATAACCGATTTCCAGCCTGGCATGCCTCAGAAACTGGAACAACGCTATTACCTTACCCCGAAAGGACTTGATCTAGACATAACGGTGGAAGCCACAATGAAATGGGAATTTACCATCGGTGACATGGTGATCAATTTCGGCACCAACAGGCCGGGTGGCGGTACCCCGGAATATATATTTGAGGAGTGCTATACGCAGCACCAGTATATATCAGGTAATGGATCGTTTATCTATTATGCAAGACCATCTGGAACTCCTCCTTATCTGATGGTTTTGCCTAAGGAGGGTACCGGACTGGAGTACTTTGACGGGTCAGGGGTATATATTCACTCATTTCTTGCAGGTAACAGTGTTTCAAGCGGAACCTGGCGGCAGGAACATACCACAAAGAAGGTCGGCGCTGCAGAGAGTGAGAACGGTAAGCTCAGTTACGGCTTCAAATTCAGATGGGCCGACAGCTATGATCATATGCGGCAGATTCTGTATGAAGAAGGTCTTTTCGACATTAGGGTAGTACCAGGGATGTCGGTTCCTAACGATCTTACCGCAATGTTCTCATTGCATACACAGAATGATATCTATTCGATAGTAGCTGAATTTCCTGAGAGCACAGAAATACAATATCTTGGAGAGAAACTCCCCGATCACCACGTTTATGAGGTTAAATTTGACCGGCTGGGTGAGAATATGCTGACTGTTCATTATAACGACGGACAAAAGACTTACCTCGAGTTCTTTTCGACCGAACCTGTGGAAACGCTTATTAAAAAGCGCTCGTCATTCATCGTCAACAAACAACAGCACAGGGATCCTTCAAAGTGGTACAATGGCCTCTATTCGGTTTACGATATGGGCAACAGTATATTGAGGAGTCCTGATGATACAGACGGATTTGACTTCTGGTGGGGGTACGTACTTACATGTGATGATCCGGCTCTTTGCAAGGCCCCGTATGTGGCTGCAAAGAATGTATATTTTCCTGTTGACGAAGAGATTGAATCGGTAGAGTATTACATTGAAAATTTCGTATGGGATAAACTGCAGCGCACTGACAAGGATGACCCATATCCTTATGGTATTTACGGTGTTCCGAACTGGGTAGTGGCAAGAGATATTGACGCCAGGGCGGGCATCAGGAGTCGCCAGCTGGACAGGATGCAGGTGTGGCGCTCATATGATTACCCGCACATCTTCATGTTGTATTATCACATGTATGAGATCGCTAAAATGTACCCCGGGAAAGTCAGTTACCTCGATGCCGCCGGATATCTCGAAAGGGCCTTCCAGACGGCTAAAGGATTTTTTCTCTACCCGTATGAGATATGGGGCGAGTATTACAAGGCCTATGAGATTGGGTGCTATAACGAGCTTGTGATTGAGGATATAATAGCCGCGCTGGAACTTGAAGGCAGGCAGAAGGATGCCGACTGGCTCAGGGGAGAGTATGAGAAGAAGGTAAAGTTTTTTATATATGATAATAAATATCCGTTCAGTTCCGAATATGCTTTTGACCGTACTGCTTTTGAATCGAGCCATGCCTTTGCAAAGTATGGTGTTCTGAATGTAATGAAACCCGATACCAACCTGTGGTATGACAAAACCAGAGAGGTGTGGTACTCGCATCCTGTAGTAAAACAGAGTGATGCCCGTGAGTTTATGGAGAGGCAGCTGTATGCAGGACTGACTGTCAGGGGTTGGCTTGAGACAACATATTTCCAGCTCGGTGCCGACAACGGAATGAGTTACATGGCTAAGATGGGAGGATGGTCAATACTAGACTATGGCAAGTATTTCGCTGAGAAACCGTGGGACTGGCTGCAGCTGGGGTATGCATCATACCTGAGCTCATGGTCGCTGATGAATACCGGTACTCCTGAATCAGATTGGGGATTCTGGGCCCCAGGCGAGGAGAATGACGGTGCGATGGGCTGGGCGTTTATTTCATCAAAACGAGGACGCGCGTGGATAAGAAAGGATTACGACAGAGGGGCATGGATGTACGACGGAGAGGCCGATCTAGGTAATGGCGCTGCCATCAGGATCGCTGAAACAATACTTACCAACGACCCGCTGTTCGGGTGGATGGCTTATGGCGGAATATTGACGGAGAACAGGAGAGATTTCTCGATCTTACCACGTGACGGATTGAGAAACAGGTTTTCGATAATAACAGGAGACCGGGCACTAAGCATCAGGTTAGCAAGAGATGGTTTTATGGAGAACAGGGAGATAGTTGCTGATAAAGGCCTTAAAAAGGTTAGCTTTACGCTCGAAAACCGCACTCACGATGCGCATAATACAGAAATGATAGTGACCACAATTCCGGGCAGTAATATTAGGGTTACTCTCGACGGGAAGGCAATAAGACCAAATCAGGTTTCAGGTTCAGTGCAGAGCTTTATTCTTCCGGTTTCAGGTAGATCTCATAATGTGACAATATCGTACAATTAGAAAAATAATATCCAGGGTTTTTGCAGAAAGTGGAAATGAGCAAAGAGACATCAATGAATGAGCCGGCCGGGGTTAAGGCCTGGTATAATGGCTTTAGCGGCAGGCAGGTTAGTACAGGGGTGAACCTCAGACACTTCCGGCTGATGAATGAACTTATTGCCGGAGGTCTGAACCGCACAAATAGCGTGCTTGAGGCTGGCTGCGGTGTGGGAACCCTGACCTCCCTGTTACATTCATACATCAGGCGCGGTAAGATAGTCTCCATCGATATCAGTGATAAGTCGGTGGCAATAGCTGCTGGGCGATTCCCGAAGTCGAAAAGGGTGGAGTTTATTGCCACTGATATTTTAAATTTTCAATATCCTGAAAAATTCGATTTCATAATCCTCGCCGACGTGCTTGAACACATACCAGTTGATCAGCACAAGGCGCTGATTGGGGTACTTGCTGCCCATATGCATGCTGACTCACAGATATTCATTAACATCCCCCATCCTCAGGCCCTCGACTACATAAGAGAGACTAAGCCGGAACAGCTTCAGATAATTGACCAGTCCCTTAGTGCCGATAAGCTGATGGAGGATATATATGATAACGGTCTTAGCCTTGTGAGTTATCGTTCATATTCCCTCTTTAACCGTGAGCATGACTATGTACTCATATGGCTCAGTAATAAAGCAGGGACAACTCTTCACCCCCTGCCCAAGCTATGTATAATTAGAAGGAAACTGGCCGCAAGAATCGGGTTTTTCATCTCTCGTTTATGAACAGTCAGATGTATGGCAAGGCCAGTCATTATCTATATCGCACCCAATATCTCATCCTTTGTAAGGAAAGATATTGACCTTCTGTCAGCAAAATACAGGGTGTTGGCGCCCCACCATAACTGGGTAAAAAAGCTGTTGGTTCCTGTATCTTTTCTGAGGCAGATGGTGTTCCTCTCTATGAATATTGCCCGGACCAGGGCCGTGTTTATCATGTTCGGCGGATACTGGTCGTTTTTGCCAGCTCTTTTCGGAAAGTTGTTCCGCAGGCCCGTTTTCATAATCCCCGGAGGTACTGACTGCGTCTCATTCCCTTCGCTGCGATACGGCAGCCTCAGAAAACCCCTCCTCCGTACGATTATCAGGTTGTCGTACACCCTCTGTACAAGGCTCTTGCCGGTAGATGAATCACTGGCATTCTGCAGTTACGGCTATCTTGAACCAAGAGACTACGATTTTCAGGGGTTCAGATATTTTTTTCCGAATCTTAAGACAGGACACACAGTCATCTATAATGGTGTCGATGTTAGCAGCTTTACTATTACCTCAGGTGCGAGGATGCCAGGTTCATTTATCACCATTTCGCTTGTTGAGGATCAGAGGCGGTTTATTATAAAAGGAATAGACAAGGTAATCGATCTGGCAAGATCATTTCCGGAGTCTCAGTTCACTATTGCAGGAATCTCACGTAAGATGGTGGAGTCACTTGGCAACTTGCCCGCAAACCTGGTTTGTTATCCATTTCTGCCGCCTGAAAAGTTCAATGAGCTGCTTGGTGAAACGGAGTTCTACCTTCAGCTTTCTGTTTCAGAGGGTTTCCCGAACGCTTTGTGTGAGGGCATGCTCGGTGGTTGTATTCCTGTTGTCTCTTCGGTGGGAGCCATGCCTGTGATAGTGGAAGAAACCGGGTTTGTAATGGAAAGTTCAAAAGACGAATACCTCAAAGAGAAAATAAGAGAGATCTTGTCCCTCTCTTCAGAGAAGAAGAAACTGCTTTCTGACCTTGCCCGGAAACGGGTAATTGAGAATTACTCAATTGAGAGAAGGGGAAAAGCCCTGGAAGAAGTACTCGCAACTTTTGCCAGTTGATTATTAACGACACAAAGGCCATAGTCACGACAGCAGAGTTATAATATATCGGAACATTCATATATCTTTAGCTGATAACTTAGTTTTCAAATACTGATCAACCATTGAGATTTTTCATTTAAGAATCAAATACTTCAATTAAATCTATATCTGAGCCATGAGAATAGCATTATTATCGGTAATTACACTTGTGCTCTCAGCCCATATCGGGATTGTAAATGCACAGGGGACTATGCTGCTTCGTCAGCCAACCGTCAGCAATACAAGTATTGTTTTTGTTCATGCCAACGACCTCTGGATTGTCGGGCGTGACGGTGGTGATGCCATAAGACTTACCAGTTCGGCAGGACAGGAGAGGAATCCCCATTTCTCTCCCGATGGCAGAACAATCGCATTTACAGGCCAATATGACGGCAACACTGACGTCTATATTGTTTCGGCAACAGGAGGACAGCCGGTCAGGCTGACCTGGCATCCCGGGTCTGATAATGTAACGGGATGGAGCCATGACGGCAAGTATGTCCTTTTCACCTCAGCGCGCGAAGGTTACCCCTCCGCAGAGTCAAAGTTCTACCGCATCAGCATAAGCGGAGGAATGCCTGAACCACTGATAGTCCCCCGTGCCTCAGCCGGCTCTGTTTCGGAAGACGGCAGGTTCATTGCATACCAGGAGGTGTCGTTCTGGGACCCCGAGTGGCGCAATTACCGTGGAGGTCAGGCAAAGCCGATATGGATTATGAACCTGAAGGATTATTCGATTGTGAAGACACCCCAGACAGACAAGGAAAGACATACCGATCCGGTTTGGCTTAACGGCAAGGTATGGTTCCTATCGGAGCGTGACTACGCAAATAATATCTGGTGTTTCGACCCGGTAAAAAAGGATTTGAAGCAGATAACCTTTCATGCCGATTTCGACGTGAAGAGCCTCGACGCCGGAGGCGGAATGATAGTATATGAGCAGGGTGGATACCTTCACCTCCTCAACCCTGCCGACAACAGGGCAAACAGGCTTGAAATAAATGTTAAGGGGGATTTTCACTGGGCCCGTGAGCGATGGGAGAATATTTCGGCAGGTTCACTGCAGAATGCATCGCTGTCACCAACCGGTCAGAGGGCTCTCTTTGAGTACCGTGGTGATATCTTCACGGTTCCGCGTGATAAAGGCGACTGGCGCAATATAACAAATAGTCCCGGTGCCGCTGACCGTTACCCGGTATGGTCACCTGACGGGAAATCAATAGCATGGTTCTCTGACGCAGCCGGTGAATATCAGCTGATGGTAGGCGACCAGCAGGGCATGGAGAATCCGAAGGCCATATCAATACCCCAACCTACCTTTTTCTTCCGGCCTGCATGGTCTCCTGACAGCAGGCATATTGCCTTTACTGACACACACTATAACCTCTGGGTGGTTGAGCTGGCAACCTCAAAGATCACAAAAGCCGATACGGAGCGTTTTGCCCACCCAAACCGAACCATGAACCCGGTATGGAGCCCTGACAGTAAATGGATTGCCTACGCAAGACTCCTCGACAACCAGTTCAAGGCCATCAGGGTTTACAACGTTGAAACAGGTGAACGTCACCAGCTCACCGATGGAATGGCAGATGCAATATCGCCTGTCTGGGATGCCTCAGGCAAGTACTTGTGGTTCCTGGCTTCAACCAACTACGGACTTAATTCCGGATGGCTCGATATGAGCTCCTACGAAAGGCCTGTCACCAGGGCTCTCTACTTTATTATCCTGAACAGCGAAGATCCCTCTCCTCTGCTTCCTAAGAGCGATGAAGAGAAAGAGAAGGAGAATGAAAAGGAGAAAGCAAAGGAAGAAACCACCGCAAAACCCGCCGGAGGAGTTACGGTCAGGATAGACCCTGCAGATATCAGCAGACGCATTGTCGCAGTCAGCATCCCGGCGCGTAACTACGTACAGCTTGTCGAAGGACCGGCTAATACAGTATTCTACGCTGAACAGGCAACCGGACAGCAGGGCTTCTCGCTCAGCAAGTACAACCTGGCAACTGTGAAGAGCGATCCATTTATCAGCGGAATAACCTACGCAGCAGTATCAGCAGATAGAAAGGCTCTGCTTTATCGCAGCGGCTCAACATGGGGTATAGTAAATACTTCAGAGTCAAATAAGAAATCAGGTGACGGACGCCTTGAAGCTATTTCATCAATGCGTATGAAGATTGACCCGCCTGCCGAATGGAAGCAGATATTCCGCGAAGGATGGCGGTTCCAGCGCGATTTTCTCTACGTCGACAATGTGCATGGTGCTCCATGGGACGATATCTACAAGTGGTACAGTCCTTGGATCGATCATGTGCATCATCGTGCCGACCTCAACTATGTGATTGACATCCTCGGTGGCGAAGTTTCTGTCGGCCACTCCTACACCTCCGGAGGTGACAACCCATCTGTTCCCTCAGTGTCAATGGGATTGCTTGGAGCTGATTATGAGCCTCACAAGGGACTACACCGCATAAAGAAGATATACACCGGCGAGGATTGGAATCCGGGACTTGCCGCCCCGCTGGCACAGCCGGGAATCAAAGTGTCGGAGGGAGATTACATACTGGAAGTCAATGGAATACCTGTGACAGCTGAAGACAATATTTACCGGTTTTTTGAGGGAACCTCGGGCCGCCAGGTAAAACTGAAGGTCAACAACGCGCCAAAGGCAGAGGGTTCATGGATGGTAACTGTGGTTCCGGTGTCTAATGAAGGACAGCTGCGAACCATGGCATGGATAGAGCACAACAGGAGAGAGACGGCCAGGCTGTCAGACAACCTGCTGGCTTATGTCTATGTGCCAAACACATCGAACCAGGGATATAGCTACTTTAACAGGTACTATTTCTCACAACAGGACAAGAAAGGCGCGATAATAGATGAGCGCAACAATGGAGGAGGATCAGCGGCAGATTACATGGTTGATATTATGGCACGCGAACTGCATGGCTATTTTAACAGTAAAGCCGATGACCGGAGGCCGACGACAACCCCGATGGCAGGAATATGGGGTCCGAAGGTTATGATAGTGAATGAGATGGCCGGTTCGGGCGGTGACCTGTTGCCCTACCTGTTCAGAAAGATGGAGATTGGATCGATAGTAGGAACACGTACCTGGGGCGGACTGGTGGGAACGTGGGATACACCTCCGTTTATTGACGGTGGCAGGATGGTTGCACCAAGAGGCGGTTTCTATGATGTGGATGGCAACTGGGCCGTTGAGGGCGAAGGTGTTGCACCTGATATTGAAGTGGAGATGACGCCGGCACTGGTGATAGGTGGCCGCGATCCGCAGCTCGAAAAGGCTGTGGAACAGGCCCTCAGACAAATGAGGTCAGAAATAATATATCTGAAACCTGAGCCTGAGCCACCGGTAAGATACAGGCGTCCGGTTAAGAAATAATCACAGGGAAGACCACTGAAGCCTGAGTGCCCGATTAATGGCAGTCATACCAGTGACTTATATCGAATTCTGAGATGAGTGATACAGAAGCGGCATTTTACAGGAAGAGGTTTTTCCTGAGCATGGCAATACCGGCAATATTCCTTTTTATTGCATGGCTTGTCTTTGTCGTGGGTCATCTTTTTGAGTTCAGCAACAGGGGCATGGGAATCCTTCCGCAAACCATCAGAGGACTGCCAGGGATACTTATTTCACCGTTCGCACATGGCGACCTCAAACACCTGGTTAACAACAGCCTGCCCATCCTGATTCTCGGTACGGGCCTATTTTATTTCTACGGAGAGATTGCGCTTAAGGTGTTTTCTATTAACTGGATACTTACAGGCTTTTTCGTATGGCTGGCCGGCAGGGATGCATGGCATATCGGGGCAAGCGGACTGGTATACGGAATGGCTTCGTTTCTCTTTTTCAGCGGGATAATCCGCAGGCACTTCCGGTTGATGGCGCTTTCACTGCTGGTGGTGTTCCTGTACGGTTCGATGGTATGGGGCATGTTCCCGTTCGTCCCGTCCAACATATCGTGGGAATCGCATATGCTCGGTGCAGTGTCGGGTGTCTTCCTGGCAGTGATGTACCGGCATGAGGGACCGCAACCTCCTGTTTATGAATGGCTGGATGAGGAGGATACAGAAGATACAGAAGATGCAGAAGATATGGAAGAAGAAGGTGAAAATGATAATTTCGCCTTGGAGAAATGAGCATCTCTCACCTCTTCTTCAGGTGTTTGATAAGAAAATCTACCGTTGCCCTGTTCACTGCAACCTGGTTCCTGTAGACCATAAAATGGTGTGTGTCATCTACAATAGTCATTGTTTCATGGGGGGCATTTAATTTTCTTAACCGCTGTACCAGGTCTGTTGACTGGTTATAATCTACATTCCTGTCATCGTCGGCATGAATTATCAGTCCGGGCGATTTCCATCCTTTTACGTCAGCTACCGGTGATGATTTCCAGGCCAGTTCAAGGAAATCATCAGCATCAGGCACCTTTTCATATCTGCCACTGCCCGAATTTGATGAACTTCCTGATAACGTAAAGTCATGGACACCTGAAATATCAACTCCGGCGGCAAAGAGGTCAGAGTTTCGTGCAAGGGCCATCGCCGTGAGGTAACCACCATATGAACCGCCATATATTCCTATCCTTTCGGCATCGACAAAATCAATTGATGCCAGCCAACTGTGGGCTGCAAGTATGTCCTGGTATTCTGATGCACCTCTTCTCCCTCCATCAACAGGGTTATGGAATTCATAGCCATAGCCTATCCCCAGCCTGAAATTAACCGACAATACTACGAATCCCCTTGATGCCAGATATTGATTTATCGCATATGCATTTGAATAATAAGGAGAATAATGCCACCCCAGCAACATCTGTCTTTGCGGTCCGCCATGTGCAAAGATAACGGCCGGTTTCTTTCCCTTGATTTCATCATTATTAAATACCGTGCCGTGAATTATAGTGCCGTCAGTAGCCCTGAAAACAGCCTGGTACGGCTTAACGAGATTAGATTCAGGGTAATCGACCGGAATAAGGTGAGAGGCCAGCATCTGCCGCCTGCCATTTGCATTATCCATCACCTCCACAAGAGGTGGCCTCCTGGGTCCGGCTGAAATGAATACAATACTCTTTCCGTCGCCCGTCATGAAGGGTGTCCATTCATTTCCTTCACCGGGTGTCATCACTTCCATGTCTTGTTTGTCAATTGACACTTTTACTATATGCCTGCGGTCGATATCATGCTCATCGGGGCCTGTATTTCCTGCAAAAAGCAGGTACCTGCCATCTGAACTCATTGAGATATATTCTGCCATGAAATTACCGGGTGTGAGTAAGAGCATCTCTTCTCCATCTGGTTTTACTGAATAGAGGTGAGGCCATCCGTTATGGTACGAAAGAAAAACAATTCTGCCATTACCCCAGCGAAGATTTGTCCCTCCATGTGTGGTTGGTACCGACCCCCTCATTGTATTTGGAGATTCCCATACAGAATGACTGTCTGAGCCATCTGTTCCGGAGACCATCACCTTCCATGGTCTTGGAACAGGCTTGAGTAACGAATCCGGCGGACCCCCGCTTCCAGGTCTCCTGATAAAGGCTATCTGCTTTCCGTCTGGAGACCATACCGGTGAGCTGTCGTGATCATACCCCGGATCAATCCATGTAACAGGTTTTTGCGGGCCATTATATACACCTATGAATGAATGATCCCCCCGGTTTGACCTGAAAGCTATTTTGTCACCTTTGGGTGACCAGACCGGAGATGTATTATTGCCTCTCAGCATAAACAACCTGGATGCTTTCTCTGATCCATCAATAGGAACCGTCCACAGCTGACCTCCCCGGGTAAAGGCAACCCTGTCACTACCGGGCGAAATCGTGGGGTTCAGCCCTTCGGCAAGCATTACGGGTTCACCGCCGGCGAAAGGTATCGACCAGATGCCCACTACTAAAGGCTCAGGGTAAGATAAGGCATTCACAGGCTCTTCATCGCTCCAGTTGGAACCAAAATCCCCGCCCCTGATAAAAACACACCATTCTCCATTTGGGGATAATGACAATGATGAAAAGGCCTGGCCGTCATCATCAGCGAAATTGGTTAGCTGACGTGCCCTGAATGAAGGTCCCTCAGCCACGAAGAGATTCCTTATACCTTCCTTATTGACTGCCCAGGCTATCCTTGACCCGGATGATGATACCGTAAGCCCCTCAGGAAAAGGATATGACATCACCTGCTCAAGTGAGAAAACGCTGTTTTGAGAGTACATGTCAGTGCATGTGACTGATGTTATCAGCAAAATGCACCCAATTAGGCTTTGGAAATTTAATTTAAGCATGATATTTTAATTAGTGAATCGTTTTATTGTGAAATCGCTGTTTTATGTTTTTATATGATCAGAGGCCATTGGGTATAGAAGAGTGAATATTAAGGACGAAGATATCAGTGTCAGCACTGTTGATTTGTAAAGCGTAGTATATCATCTCCTTATGACAGGGAACTCTGTTATCCTTAGTTTTGCACTGCCATAGGGTACCAGCTCCAGCTCAACCGGTTCTCCGTTAACCTGAACAGGCGATAAGGGAGGGTCCGCAGCCGAATTATCCTTTAGTCCCCACCCGGGAATCACCATTCCCTTAACCTTCAATATCACAGGGGGGTCTTCTGTCCATTCAATCTGTTTTTCATGCTGCTCTGACCATAGCATATCACCTTTGTCGGCAAAAGGGTAGGCTTTGACGGGCTGTGTTTCTACCCTGATGCTTTCACCAGGGTATTCTTCATTCAACACCAGACCGTAATTCCATTCCGTTACCGGCACTATCTGCCAGTCAGCACTGCCCTTATAATCAGGGTTCTTATAACTCATCTCCGCCTTTGAGTATTCCTTTCCTATCCTTAGTGAATAATACAGAGGCCCCCGCATAATGGAAACGGAATTATTATATCTTCTCTCAGCCCTGATATCGAATGGAATAGTTAGTGTGATAACATCACCGTCCTTCCATTTTTCTGTTATTTTTACCGTTTCGCCAGCTTCAGCGTTTATCTTTTTACCATTGTATTCAATGCTGGCTTTCCCGCTCCATTTCGGTATGCGCAGGTATAAAGGGAACTTTACTTTATTCTCTGTATTTATCCGGAACACAATGCTCCCCTCAAAGGGGTAGTCTGTCTCTTCGGTTATGGTTACAACCGTGCCACCGGCAACAGATGCTGTTACCGATGATGGTCCGTATACTGCTGCTATAAGACCATTATCATGAGTCGCCATCCACATATGCTCAATCAGTTTAGGCCAGCCCTGGTGCATATTGGCAAGGCAGCAGGGATAGTTTGGCATCAGGCCATATATATTTGATTCATCCCTGTTGGTGCTCCAGTCTCTTTTAGCCACGCTGACCAGCACCTGATTTGATTGCTGGTCGTACTGATGCGCCCAGCCATCTGCCGTCATTGTTCCGGGAAGAGCATTGTATGCCAGGTATTCCAGCCTGTCGGCAAGTGATATATCGCCGAATATGCCGAATAAAGTCTCCAGTGAATACATATATTCAACCACCGCACACATTTCAGTACCCTGTGCGGGGCTTTTACCCGACAGGTGTTCATCGCCCGAGAATCTTCCCGCAGCCTGATCATGATGGCTTACATATTTTCCGATACCCTCAAAAACAGCCTTTTTGTACCTCTCATCCCCTGACTGCTGATACCAGAGACCCGG
Source organism: uncultured Rikenellaceae bacterium (assembly GCA_964568875.1). GTDB lineage: Bacteria > Bacteroidota > Bacteroidia > Bacteroidales > VadinHA17 > SLNP01. Next base: position 42,975 of record CAZMSH010000018.1, read on the forward strand.
ATATTTTATGGCCATGGCATTGTTGACAACATGTGCCGTAAGGCCTTCAGCCTGCCAGTTGTGTGGTATCTGATTATCTGCCACGGCGTTTGAGTCCCATGGAAAAGTATTGTAGTATTCGGTCCAGTCAAAGCTGTTTTTCTGAATTGATTCAATTGTCTCCAGTATCCACGGTTCCTTTAGTCTCTTATACAACCAATACCCGGTAACGGCATGTTCCATGGCCCTTACGCCCCTCCATTCCTTGTCGGGCCAATCAGGTTCATTTTTATGGAGATACCTGAAATACGCGATTAGCACATCAAGGGCCTCCTGCCTTCCTGTTGCCTCGAAATATTGAGTCAGGACCTTTGATGACACGGCCAGGGGCCACCTGTCTGTCAACATTTCAGGTCCGTACCAGCCATCGGGTCGCGAACTTTTGAGTATAGGCTCAATCCATTCCTCAACTTTGGCTTTTAGCCTGCTGTCGTTAAGAATGTACGCCAGGGGTACCAGTCCGTCAAGGTAATAGGGACCCCTTTCCCATGACTCACCCCCCTTGTCTTTCCACCCTGAATTAACCAGGTCTTCCCAGAAATCATCCAGGTGACCGGTAAGTCCGTCAGCCTGTATCTGAAGCTGGTCCTTCAGCCATCCCTCAGGTTCAACAGCGCCCGTGGGTAACTTAATGTATGCCTCCGGAACCAGTGGTTCAGGGTTCACAGGATATAAGGATATGTCAGCGACATCCTTGCATCCCCCTAAAGAAGAGATGATTATCAGGGCGTAAATCAGGCCAGTCTGTTTCATGAGTATCTGAGGTTTATTTGGTCAGATAAATTTACTCAAAAGTCTATGAAATTGAACGCCGCGATAGTAAGAAATCTTGTAACTTGTAGACGGTAGACGGTAAACGGTAAACGGTATCCGGTAAAATCCGCAACCCGCAACCAGTAACCCGCAACCAGTAACCAGCAACCAGTAACCCGCAACCCGCACATCGACTAAATAAAAGTATAGCTTATGGCTGAGATACGAACAGGAGTAGCAAATTATTCCCTGCACCCGCTGCAATTGCGGCCACATGAGGTATTGCAGTGGGCTCATGACAATGGGGCAGAAGGCGTGCTCTTTTCTGACCTGCCCGAAAGCGAGAGGGAGGAATTGAGTGTGTCACACCTTCGTGACCTCGGGCAGATGGCACGTGACCTCGATATGTATATTGAATGGGGTAACGGCAAACATATTCCTTTTAATTTTCATGACTGGTCGCCTGCAGACATAATGCCTGCAAACCTGAAAGCGGCGGCTGAGGCAGAGGCCATAGGAACAAAAATCATCCGAACCTGCTCTGAGGGAATGTTGCGTGCCAATCTTTCCAATCCTGCAACTTCAGATTTACTAAGGGCTACGGTAAAGGAACTCAGAAGAATGATGCCGATGCTGGATGATTATGGCGTGGTACTGGCAATAGAGACTCACTTTGAATTTACATCCTTTGAACTTCTGAGAATACTCGAAATGTGTGGTGCCCGACCAGGGGGGTGCCTGGGCATTTGTCTTGATACAATGAACCTGCTTACCATGCTCGAGAATCCGTTGCAGGCAGCAGAGAGATTAATGCCATGGGTTGTCTGCACACATATCAAGGATGGTGGATTGGTGTTCAACAGCGAAGGACTGACTGCATTTCCGGCAGCCCTCGGTAGCGGAATTGTTGACGTGGAGAGCATTGTAAGTCTTATTCTCAGGGAAGGCCGAAATATTAATCTCTCCGTTGAAGGCCATGGCGGCAGTCATCTTTTACCGATCCACGAACCATGGTATATCAATCAGTTCCCCGATCTGACAATAAGCGAATACAATAACCTTATGCTTCTCGAAGACAGGGCCGAAGCATTGATGGAGAGCGGGAAACTTTTCATAACATCATATGATGAATGGCTTTCTGTATGTGAGGCAAGAACACGTAGTGACCTAAAAAAGCTGAAAGAGATATGTGAGAGGTGCAGATGATATTGATCTAATCATTACCTTTGGGGCTGTTGTGACCTGAACTAAACCTTATTCACTATGAATGCCAATCCTGTAGCTGTAATTACCGGTGCAAGCAGGGGTATAGGCAGGGCAATTGCCATAGCTCTTGCAGCAGAGGGTTTTGATATTGCGGCCATATCCAGAACAGTAGATTCTGAAGCAATGGAGAGTCTGGCTCCGGAAGTAAACAATCACGGACGGCACTTTTTCCCCGTTGGTCTTGATATCAGTCATACCGAAAGGCACGCCGAAGTGATATCACTTATTCTCGAAAGGTTCGGAAGGATAGACTTTCTGGTGAACAATGCCGGAGTGGCTCCCCTTGAGCGCAATGACATACTTGATATGACAGAGGAGAGTTACGACAGAGTAACCGGCATAAACCTCAGAGGCCCTGTATTCTTCGCCCAGAAGGTTGCCCGTGAGATGATCTGGCTCAGGGAACACAATCCTGAGCTAAAACCTGCAATGGTTTTCATCACTTCAGTATCAGCAACTCTCTCGTCAACAAACAGGGGAGAATACTGCATTTCAAAAGCAGGACTGAGTCTCGCAGCTACCATATTTGCAGACAGGCTCTCCTCTGTAGGCATAAACGTTTACGAAGTACGTCCCGGCATTACAAAAACCGATATGACTGCCAAGGTTGCAGAAAAATACGACAAGCTTATTTCAGAAGGCCTGGTTCCACAGAAACGGTGGGCTATGCCGGAAGACATTGCAAAAGGAGTTGCTTCGATAGCAGGAGGAGACTGGGACTTCTCTACAGGTATGATCTTCGAGATAAGCGGAGGGATGAATATCCGCTCGCTATAGGAGTTGATAAGTCATGCTTGATTAATTCTTCATCAGGAGTGCCACCGAAGGCATATCTTAATCTGGCACTTGCGATTCAGAAACTCATGCCGATGCTGAGACCATAGGGCAGCCATGATATGTCGGCCAGTTCCTCTACCAGAGGATAGCTTGCCATAATCCTGAGATATACCCTGTTCTTCTGCAAAGGGTGAATGCGAAATCCTGCTGTAGGAAAGGGTATATAGTGCTGGCTGGTATTCCCGAGTATCAGCGTTCCGCCAAAGCCGGCTTCAAAGTAGTGCTTGCCTTTTCCTACACATAATGTGAGGTGGTGCGGTACCAGAAGGAAATCACCGGGATTGGTTTCGCACGGCCCTGAAAGGCATTCTCCCAATTGGGTGGTAAATCCTGCCCCGGCTCTTCCGCTTACGAAGAACCACTCTTGAATGAAGAAGCTCTTTTCAAGATTTAGGGAGAGCAGCGACCCCTCACCAAGGAGGTTTGCATAAAATGTTAACGATGGCCTTTCAGTCTCGCGAACTGACAGAGACTGGCCCTGAAGATTGACGGTCAGAAAAATGATGATAATCAATACCGGTAACCTTCTCACCCTGATACTTGTTTTGGTCATGGTTGCAAATTTAGACAAAAGATGGGTAAATGAGGCAGTTAACGTAAATCAAAAAATGGGTTAACCTGAAATATTACGAGCTTAGTATTAGTAACCCGGGGTTTTACCTCAGAAAGACGGCTTTCCTTGTTATGACCCTTACTAACCGGTTATCCGGTGTCCGTATCTCCATCCTGATGAAATATATTCCTGAACCGGCTGATGGAGGAGGAGCCCAGTCAATGGGATGCCTCCCCGGCTCAAGCAGGCTGTCGGTTAAGTTGCCGGTGAGTCTTCCGGATGAATTATATATTCTGATAATGACTTTTGACCGCTCCGTGATATCTGCAACAATGGTGGCCTGGTAACGTGCAGGGTTAGGATACACAAGTAGGTCGTACTCCTCTGGCTCTTCAGGATCCTCGTCACCGATTTCTCCGTGAATTATTGCTTCATCAAACCATAAGGAGCCGGATTTTTCTCCCACAGTAGTTTGCCTTATCACCACGCTGTGGAAGCTGCGGTCTCCTGTGCCTCCGATCAGCGTCTGGGGTATACTCTTAAATTCCCATCCGGCCCAGTTAATGGTATCAACCACAACAATCTGGTTTGTGGTTCCCGATGAGTAGAACCAGTACTCAAGGATGTTATAGCTGAGGTCACCATAGACCCATACACCGAAATATTTTGTGGCATCGTACTGAAACTGGGGCTTGATTGTGTTAAACACCCTGCAGACGCCGCCATCAGGATTTACGAACAGATAGGAGAGTTTCCCCGAAGCCGTACCTTCTTTGACTATCGTCGATGAAGAGGTGAATGTTGTAAGGGGATTGTCGGTTCCAATAGTACTGCCGCTGGTCTCAGGGTCCCAGAATCTGGTTATGTCATCAAATGATTCCAGTGGAGTGCCTGCAGGGTATCCCTGCTCCCTGGTGGTGAAGCTTATCTCTGTGTCATTACCCAATGTGGTTCCGGAAATATCTGCCAGTGTGCCCTTTAAAAGCAGTGTGTAGGTTTCGTTTCTCACCAGGGGGTCGGTAAGCTCAAACCTGTAGTACCCCTTTCCGTCGCTTGAGAAGTAGGTTTCACGTAATCGCTGAGGCTGATTGCCCCACCTGTCGGTGAAGGTAACTGAATTAGACACGGTAGCCCCGTTAAGGGGAGCATCGAATCTTAGCCATATCTGTGGGAAGAGAGATATATCTGTCCTTCCGTCATGTGGAAACAGCTTCTCAATTTTCAGCCTGGTGCGGTTTACAGTAACGAAATTATAATCATACTGCCTGTCAAGACCCACCTTCCATTTTGAGCATGCACCAGGGAGAATAGTAATAGAGTGGTTCGTGCCGGGAGTATATTTAATCTGCGGCGAAAGAGTCAGCGTGGTACCGGCGGTATTCCATGAGTAGTTCAGGTCTGTCTGAGGCTCAAACTGAAGATATTTTCTCACCGAGTCGCGGTTCATGGTCATGCTGAATGAAATGGTTATCTCCTGGTAGAGGGCAAGGCTGTCAGCAAACGACGGAGTTACTGATAACACCTGTGGAACCATGGTAGTGTCGAATTGAAGGTATATTTCTGCAAGGGTTGACTTGTTGGCCGTGACAGTGACATCAGTCGAGTCGTTCATAAAATCGGGAACCCCGGAAATAATGACCCTGTAGTCTCCGGGGGCAAGTGAGTCAAAAAGGAAGAAACCGTTATTCTGGTTATCAACCTGGTAGGTTTTGTTCCCGGGGATAAGGGTTACCTGTGCTCCGTTAAGTGGCAGTGCAGCATCTTTTGTTCCGGCCTTAAAATACCATGGGGGTGCCCTGAGTGGATCACGTATAATGCCGGCTATGATGCCGGAGCTTAATGGGTTGGCGTTGTAGAACTGAAGGAAAGAGCGTGCCAGGGCCCACGACTCATGGTGAAGGAAGTCAGTGTTTCGCAGACGCCACGATTCGGGAATATAGTCATGGAACGAGCCCTCCGACAGCACTCCGGGCATGGTGAGGTTTCTCAATACTCCAAGACCCTGGGTTCCCCAACTGGGATAGAAAGTCCAGTCGCCCTTGACATATGGGTTATTGTTAGTCCAGCAGTTGCCGTTTTCGAACACCTTTTGCCACATTATCTGGCCCATCTCTTTGGCGGCAGGGAAGACAGGGTCGTTGTCATATCCCCGGAAAAGCATCAGCGGGCGGTTCTGGGTTCCGTCAAACCCGTTGCTGTGTATCGAAAGGAAAAAGTCGACATTGGCTGCGTTTGCCATTTCAGAAATGGCAGAGAGAGGCAGGTCGTCGGCTGTTGTATTTGTTACACGCGACATGAATACCGTAGCGTTCAGATTTTGCAGTATTTCACGGAGGAAGAGGCCTTTAACCAGGTTGCCCTCCGACTCCCAGAAACCCGTGGCGGGGATATACCTGTCATCGGAGTCATAGCCACCATGGCCCGGATTGACAAAAATTTTATACCCCGAAAGATCAGACACCTGGGCTTCGGTTTTCAGAGCCGGCACTACCGTAAGAAGCAGCAGCATATGGAGATAACAGATCCTGACAGGCATTATTTGACCTTTAGATGTATAATATGCAACTCCCCGCCATTGCTCTGAAAGACAATCCTCTTTCCGTCGGGGAAGGGGATAGGGTACATTTCAATTCTTTCACTGTCTGATGTAAGATTGATCTTCCTCCCTGTGGCGGGAAAAAAGAGAATTATGTCTGAGGAAGTCACCCTGTAGCCGTCATCCCTGTCGTCCATTCCCACTATCGTCTCATTATTCAGCCAGCGCGGGGCATGTACCCTCCCGGCATCGGCGATGATATTGCCGTCAAGATCGCAGACCCGGGTTCCGCGCCCGTTGAAGTTGTATACCATCTTGCTTTTGTCAGGAGAAAGAGATGCCCAGATATAGTTGCCCTCTCCGTTGGGTAGTATCACCCTGCTGGTTCCGTTGCGATGAATAACCGGCCTGAGGTTTTCGAGAGTCAGGTAAATGGCTTTGTCTTCCAGCTTGCCAGGTTCTTCGTCGATGGCAAGCTTGCGTTCTCTGTCATCGGATGACCATATAAGGGTGCCCCCGGTTATTACGGGTGTTATCAGGCCTCTTATGGCTGAGTCTATTACAACCCGTTTGGTCGTCACCACATCATATTCATAGAGGGTTGAATATTTCCTCTCTCCTGTGTATTCATCAGATCTGAAAAAGACCTTATCGCCCTTTTCTGAAAACCTGGGTTCATATCCGGCTCCGGCTTCTGACGAGATAACGGTTATTTCTCCTGTTATTGGGTCAATTGCCGAGAGTCCTGCGTAGCCCGGACTGGTTGCCAGGATGATTTTTCCGTCGGGAGAGACAGCCACGGGCTGATATTCCCTTTCTTTGCCGTGCGAAAGGGTATCCCTGCGGAGAACAACAATTTCCTGACCTGAAATCATGCAGGGTAGTATTATTAGCCAGATGGCAAAAAACCTCATCGAATGCAGCCTGTTAAATAGAATAATTCAAATGTGAAGTTATATAAAAATATTGTCTGTGATTCAGTTTGATAAAGAAGAGAGAGATAAAAAAAAGGCGCCGGAATTCTCCTGCGCCCTCTGTTTTGCTCCCCAGGCTGGACTCGAACCAGCGACCCTCTGATTAACAGTCAGATGCTCTAACCAACTGAGCTACTGAGGAGTTTATTTGTTAGTGCTTTCCAAAAGCGATGCAAAAGTAAAGCCTTTTACCGAATTAAGCAATATATTTGCCGAAAAAATAGAGACAGTTCTTATGAAAAGAGTTATCGGTATCGGAAATGCACTGGTTGATATTATGGTCGGAATCCCCGGAGAGGAAATACTGAAAGAATTTTCACTTCCCAAAGGCAGTATGCAACTGGTAGATGAAACGAGATCTGAAAGTGTCAAATACGGTATCCGTAATTTTTCCATGTCAGTCTCATCAGGGGGCTCGGTTGCAAACACCATACATGCACTTGGTATTCTGGGCGCGTCGCCCGGATACATCGGCTCTGTGGGTCATGATGAGACGGGCGATTTTTTCAGTAACGATCTTCAGGGTGCAGGAGCAGATCCCGTACTCTTCCGCCGCAGCTCTCCTACCGGTACTGCAGTAGCACTTGTCACTCCCGATTCGGAAAGGACCTTCGCCACTCACCTCGGAGCCGCCGTCGAGCTGAATCTTGAGGAGATGAATGACGAGCTTTTCAAAGGATATGATATCCTTTATGTTGAAGGGTACCTGATACTCAATTTTGATCTCGTGGAAAGGGCTTGCCAGATTGCCAAAGCGGCCGGTATGGAAGTGGCACTCGACCTGTCAAGCTATAATGTTGTTGAGGATAACCTGGAAAGCTTTAAAAAGATAGTCAGCGGATACGTTGATATTCTCTTTGCCAATGAGGATGAGGCCAGGGCTTTTACCGGCCTTGAGCCTGAACAGGCATTGACCGAAATGGCAGAGATGTGTGGAATTTCTGTTGTCAAAACGGGCAGCCGGGGTTCAATGATTAAAAGGGGAGAAGAGGTTGTCAGGGTGGGCATCATTGATGTGAATCCGGTTGACACCACGGGCGCCGGTGATATGTATGCAGCCGGATTCCTTTACGGATACTGCAAGGATGAACCACTGGACCGGTGCGGCGCCTACGGAGCATTGCTGGCAGGGTCGGTTATAGAATATATGGGCGCCAAACTGCCCCCCGAAAAGTGGCCCTCAATCAAAACCCAACTAAACCATTAATCAGCAACCAGCAACCAGCAACCAGCAACCAGCAACCAGCATTACCCGATACCCGGTACCCGGTACCTGATACCCGGTACCTGATACCCGGTACCCGGTACCCGGTACCTCCCCCCACATGTTGCACGGCATTTTTATATGACGCGCCCCTTTTATATCTTGTATCAGTTTTCCTGACCATATCTATTATTAACCTAAAGTTTCAATTGTCATGAATAAATCGTTGAGCATAATCGTGGTGGCCCTGTTTCTGGTCTCACTGTCAGCCGTAAGGGCACAGGATGAAAAAAAGGTGTTCGGACTCGATGACTACCCGCGCTGGAGCAGAATAGTATCGGCCGGATTGAGTGATGACGGGAACTGGGCATCATACGGATACAAACCCCTGAAAGGCGATGACACCCTCTACATCAGAAATCTGTTGACAGACGAAGTGCTCAGCAAGCCTTTATGTACTGGTCCCTCATTCTCTCCCAATTCACAGTGGGTTTCCTATTTCCGCAACATTCCGGAAAAGCAGGCAGAAACAATGCGTAAGAACAACAGAAAAGTCTACCGCAAGGCAGTCCTCCTGAACCTGGCAACAAAGAATGAGGAGGTATGGGACAGGGCTGAGAATATTCAGTTCTCTCCGTCATCTAATGTTATGGTGGTGAAAAAGGTAACCGAAGGTTCAGATGCCAGGGGGTCCGACCTTATACTGAAGAGCCTTGCCGACGGGTGGGTCATTAACCTCGGTAATGTCCGCGAATTCAGTTTCAACAGGCAGGGAACCATGATGGCCTACACCGTTGATGCCACAGCGAAAACCGGCAACGGTCTCTACCTTTTCGAGATAGCGAATCAGCGTATCAGGCCCCTCGATACTGACACCCTCGAATACAGCCAGCTCACCTGGGATGATGACATGCTCCTGCGTTCAGAGTGGGGAACCAAGGGGACCTCTCTGGCCGTACTCAAAGGAGCCGCGGCAGATGGTAAATCACAAAGGGTAAACAGCATGGTCATTTTCAGGAATATCGGAACGCCAAAGCAGGTAAAGACTATAATTGACCCATCTACTACGGCAGGATTCCCCGAAGATTATGTACTCAGCGAGAACGGCAGCCTTACCTTCACATTCAATAATGCGGGTATAATGTTCGCAATAAAGGAGCAAACACCGAGGGTCAGGATGAGCCGCGATACAATTGCAAACGTCGATGTATGGCACTATGCCGATGAACGCATTCAGTCGGTGCAGATGAGGCAGGCAAGTGGCGACAGGCGCTCAACCTACCGGGCCATCCTCTGGTTCGATAAGATGAATGTGATACAGCTTAATGACGATGATCTCAGAATGCTGACAATGGACCGTGACGGTCTGGTCGGCCTTGGCCGCGATCCGAAACCCTATATCTCGGACACCAACTGGGGAGGAGCCGCTAGTGACTTCTACATCGTCGACGGCCGTACCGGAGCCCGAACGCTGATAGCAAAGGGGATCTCACGCGCTATGGGCATGTCTCCCGACAGCAAATACTTCGTCTACTTTGACGACGCTCATTTCCACCTCTATGATGTGGTGAAAAGTACCACGGTAAATATCTCCGAAAAAGTCCCGGTAAGCTTCTTCGACGATGAGGAGGACCACCCCTATCCGAACCCTTCATACGGATTTTCCGGATGGTCAAAGGATGGAAAATCGGTGGTTGTTAACCATAAGTTTGACCTCTGGTCTCTGAATATTGACGGAACCGGAGGCCGTAACCTCACCGGCAACTATGGAACCGAAAACAGCATCCGGTTCCGGATAACAAGAACAGATGACGATCGTTACATTGACCTGAAAAAACCCCTGCTGCTGAGCAGCTACGGGGAATGGACAAAGTGGACGGGCTACAGCCGACTGGTTGCCGGAAAGGCTCCGCAGACGCTGATATACGCCGATGCAAACCTGGGAAGGGTGAACAAGGCCCGCTCAGCCGAGAGATACCTCTTAACCAGGCAGACATTCGTTGATTTTCCAGATTACTACGTCAGCAATGGTAATTTCACCGATCTGAAGCGCATCACCGATGCCAACCCGCAGCAGGCTGAATATGCATGGGGCAGTAATATTCTCAAGGATTTCTACAACAGTAAGGGCGACAGGCTGCAGGCAACCATAACCCTGCCTGCCAACTATCAGCCCGGCAAGAGATACCCGACCCTGGTCTATTTCTATGAAAAGATGTCACAGAATCATCACAGCTACTCAATGCCGGCCTACGACGACCGTCCGCATTTCTCGGCTTACGCCAGCGACGGATACCTGATCGTCAGACCCGACATGAAATATTACGAAGGGCAACCCGGATGGAACGCCCTCGACTGCCTTACCGAAGCAGTAAAGATGGTAGTAGCAGAAGGACTGGCTGATCCTGACCGCATTGGCCTCCAGGGTCACAGCTGGGGAGGCTACCAGTCGTCGTTTGTAGTGACCCAGACAGATATCTTTGCATGTGTCGTCACCGGCGCCCCGGTCACAAACCTGACCAGCATGTATAATATTCTCTATAAGAATTCCGGTACCAACAACCACGGAATCATGGAGACCGGACAGGTGAGGATGGGCAAGAACCTCTTCGAAGATTTTGAAAACTATGCGGCCCAGTCGCCGGTATTCCAGGCGGCAGGCATTAAAACACCTTTTATGATACTTCACGGAACAGAAGACGGAGCCGTTGACTGGTCGCAGGGACTCGAGTTTTACAATGCCGCACGCAGACTGGGTAAGGAGGTGATACTGCTCTCTTATCCGGGTGAGAATCACCACCTGGCTGTCGAGAATAATACAAAGGACTTCCAGAAAAGGATGAAGGAGTACTTCGATCATTACCTGAAGGGTGAGCCCGCTCCCGAGTGGATGATAAAGGGAGTTCCGTTCATCCGGAAGCCATATGAGCTTGCACGTTAATCAGAGAGAAACAGAATTATATCACTGTAATGTGTGTAACAGTACAATGTGAAAATATTAAAACAATAAAGAGATGAAAGCATTTATGACCAGATTACTGATTGCAGCCATGCTGGCGATTGTAGTAGCCGGATGTGCCCGCAAGGAACCGGAAATGGTGTTTCCGGCAGAAGAGTGGCAAAGATGGGAGTCGGTAAAGAAAGCCGGTTATTCGCCTAAGGCTATTCCTGAAATATTGAGCTTTGTTGAGGACAGTATGAATACATCTGCCCTTATGGTAACTGTTTATGGCAAGGTTTTGCTGGAATATGGTGATCTTGAGCAGATAAGCTACCTGGCTTCGGTGCGCAAGAGCATACTTTCTATGCTCTATGGTATCTATGTCGATAACGGAACCATCAACCTCGATCTTACCCTTGAAGATCTCGGTATGGATGATATAGGCGGATTGCTCCCGATAGAGAAGCAGGCAAAAGTAAGGCATCTCATTGCAGCCCGCTCGGGTGTATTTCATCCTGCCTCAAACAGCGGTGATGACCTTGCCAGCGCCCCTGAGAGAGGTTCGGTGGAGCCGGGCACCTATCAGCTTTACAGCAACTGGGATTTCAACGCGGCGGGTGGTGCTTTTGAACTTATGACAGGCAAGAACATCTACGATGCGGTTGAGGAGCACCTGGCCATCCCTTTGCAGATGCAGGAGTGGGACAGAAGCATCCACCGCAAGTCAGGGAATCTCAGAGTCTCACAGTACCCTGCCTACCATATTAACCTTTCTACCCGTGACATGGCCCGTATCGGACACCTGATGCTCAATATGGGCAACTGGAACGGTAACCGGATCATACCCGAAGCCTGGGTAGTTGAATCAACCAGCAAGATAACTCCCCTTGAGGAGATGAATCCGCCCCGGCGCCGCAGCGGTTACCTCGCCTATGGCTATATGTGGTGGATATATGCAGGAGAAAAGTCAGACGGACCATGGAAGGGAGCCTATACCGGCAGGGGTGCCGTTGGTCAGTGGATAACGGTGGTTCCCGAACTTGGTATGGTTATCGCCCATAAGACCGTCCCCGGCACCGGAGGCTCAACAGAATGGCCCGAATATGACAAGCTGCTGACAATGATTTTTAATGCGAAAAAAGGGAAGTCATAACAGTAATCAAAACGAGTCGGTTAATGACTCTCCTTTGATATGAGCCGGGAGTTGCGAACTAAATTATCTGGATAGGGTACTGGAGGCCTCATTATTGCATGCTCCATGTAATCTGACCACATTGCGCCGGAGCCCCATTGCTGCTGATGCCTCAACTCAAAGCGTAAAAACCTAATGCCAGAGAGCCATTATTCCTCTATCTCAGGCCTGAAGATTATCTGTGCTGAGTTGGCCTTGCCGAAGAACTTCTTAGCCAGTTTCTTTATGTCTGAAGGTTTCAGACTGTTAAGTATATCTTCATAGTTGGCGGGATCGTTGTTGTCGATACCGGTATAATACCAGGCGTAGATGGAGTTGCTCCAGTAGCGGTTGTGCAGCTTCGACTCCTCCCTGTTCTTCAGCAGGTTCTGTATGGCCTTTTCGAATTTCTCCCGGTCGGGACCGCTCTTTGCAAGTGCTGCAATCTCAGCATGGATGATCGCTGCAAGATCATCAGCCCTCCCGGGATCGCAGTCGAACATGATAAGCGCTGAAGCATTTTCATAGGGCCTGAGCTGCGTGGTCATGTTCATCGACACACCATAGGTGCCTCCTTCCTCTTCCCGCACTTTCTCAGTGTAAACCATCTCTAATATATTCTGGATAACCCTTATGCCCAGGTTATTATAAGGTTCATACTTCAGGCTGTTCGAATAGCTGATATAAACCGAGGCCTTTGGAACGGCCAGCGGCAATGTAATAGACCTTGATATCCTGCCCTTCGGATGACGCACCTTGCGGTCTGTCCAGTTATCGTTTCTGGGTTCTGACGACAGAGAACCAATATATTTCTCCACCATCGGCCTTACGGTCTCTTCCTCTATGTTGCCCACGATCACGAAGGTAAACTCACCTGCATTATTGAACCTGTCAGTATATATCTCCGTAATGTCATCGAACGATACACTCTCAAGCAGCTGTGGATTAAGAATCAATGTACGCGGACTATATGTGGTAAGTATAAGCGAAAGGGAGTCCTGCATTATCTTAGACGGATCGTTGGCCATGCTGGTGATGAAGGCCATGTACCTCGACATTATTGTGTTGTGAGCCTCACGATCGAACCTCGGGTTTTCGAATTTCAGGTAGAGCAACTGCATCATGGTTTCAAAATCGCGCGGAGCTGAACTACCCGAGAAACCCTCTGAAATCTCACCAAGGGTAATACTCAGGCTTGCATTTTTCCCGGCAAGCATCCTCTGTAGTGCTATCTGGTCGAAGTCGCCTGCACCGTAGGTGTCAATTAACATAGGTATAAATGAGGCCGATGCCAGCTTGTTCTGGTCATATACCGATGTTCCGCCAAAGCTGAAGGCATTAATGGTTACCTCATCTTTTTCATAGTCGGCTTTTCTGAATATCACCCTGGCTCCGTTTGACAGCGTCCATTCAACAGCATCAAACCTTTCAAGAGGTTTCGTGGCTGTTATAGTTCCGCCTGAAAGCTCCTCTTCTATCAGACTCTCTCCGACAGCTGCGTCGACGTATGGCTCAACAGTGGAAGCGGTTACACCATTAATAACTTCGTGAACCTCCTCTTCAGTGAGGTGGGTTATCCCTTCACCCTCCTGACCTGTTATTATCACCACCCTGTTGGCAGTAGTCATCAGCGACCTGAATTTCTGGTTAAGGTCCCTGATGGTAATACCCGGTAGTACCTTATCGACAAATTCCTTCTCGAATTCTATCGAATTCATCGGTTCGCCCGTCAGGTAGTACTCCTGCATTACAGAGATATAAGATTCATTATGGATCTTATCTCTCTGATTATAATGAGTTTCAAAGGAGGAACGGTATTCAGCCTTTACCCTTTCCAGTTCACTCTGCGTAAAACCGAAGCGCCTGATCCTTTCTGCCTCGCGGTATATTGCCTCGAGGGCGGTGCGCTCACCCTGGGGTTGGCATGCAGCCGCAATGTATAGTGCATTATAGCCTCTCACAAGGCCTGATAATCCTATCGTTCCGGCAATGAATGGCGGGTCTCCCTTATGCAGAAGCTCCTCAATACGTTCTGATATTGCTGTATTCATGAGGCTTATCACTATCTGGTCGCGCATATAGGCCTGATTCCGGTATTCAGGCTTTGTGTCCTCATGTTTGATGTAGATGCTTACCTGCGTCTGTGGAGCCTCAGGGTCTGTTGCCAGTACATACAGCGTTTCATCGTGACGGGGTACTTCAAAGAACGGCCTTGCCGGAGGGTTTTCAACCGGTTTGATCCGGGAGAAAAGCTCAATTATCTTAGCCTCCACTTCATCGACATCAAAGTCACCCACTACGGCAATGGCCTGCAAATCGGTACGGTACCAGTTGTGGTAGAAGTCCCTTAGTGTTGAATAGCTGAAGTTTTTCAGCACCTCAACATCGCCAATGATGTCACGTACTTCATATTTTGAATTACTCAGCAATACAGGCAAAAACTTGTTCTGCATCCTGAAGGCTGCATTGCGTCGTGTTCTCCACTCTTCGATTATCACACCCCTCTCGGCATCTATTTCCGACTCCTCAAGAAGGAGAAAATCTGACCAGTCATGGAGTATCAGCAGGCACGTGTCTATCAGTCCGGGTTTGTCAACCGGCACGTTGGTGAGGTTATATACTGTTTCATTGTGTGAGGTATAGGCATTTATGTTTCTGCCAAAGGCCACGCCATACTTTTCAAGCGTACTGATAATGCCCTTGCCCGGAAAGTTCTTGGTTCCGTTGAATGCCATATGCTCGAGAAAGTGAGCCAGACCGTTCTGATGGTCTTCTTCCAGCAGGGCTCCTACATTCTGTATTATATAAAAGCTGGCGCGACTGGCAGGCTCCTGGTTCTTCCTTAAGAAGTAGGTAAGTCCGTTTTCGAGGGTGCCGGTGCGGATAAGCGGGTCGGCAGGTATGGGTTGCGACAGGTCGGTCTGTCCGTAAAGAACAGTTGTCAGCAGCAGCGCTGCAAAAAAGACGGCGTGGGAGAAAACTCTTTTCATCATCATGGGGTTTTATTGGAAAAGGAAACACAACTTCACCGCAAAATTAGCAACAAAGTTTAGATTTAGCATCACGAGTCAATAAATTCGGGTCAGTTCAGAAAAGCCCGTGCAGTTCAGCATTGATCTTGTCGATGACCTCGCTGAGGTGGTCTTTGTTATCGGGGAAGTCGTAGTGGTCGGCCTCCACAATCAGCAATCTTCCTGATTTATACGACTCTATCCATGCCTCATAGCGCTCATTGAGCCGTTTGAGGTAGTCGAGTCTTATCGACGATTCATAATCGCGGCCCCTTTTCTGTATCTGGCTCACGAGTGTGGGAACCGAGGCCCTGAGGTATAGAAGCAAGTCGGGAGGTTCGACCAGCGAGCTCATAAGGTTGAAAAGGGTGAGGTAGTTGTCGAAGTCACGTGTTGACATCAGTCCCATAGAATGAAGGTTCGGTGCGAAGATATACGCGTCTTCGTAGATGGTACGGTCCTGAACAACAGTCTGCTGCGATTTTTTTATTTCCAGTATCTGGCTGAAACGCGAGTTCAGGAAGTAGATTTGCAGGTTGAAAGACCACCGCTGCATGTCATCGTAAAAATCATTGAGGTACGGATTTGTCTCGACATCTTCGTAGTGGGGTGTCCATCCGTAATGTTTGGCGAGAAGACCGGCGAGCGTTGTTTTCCCCGATCCGATATTCCCTGCAATCGCTATATGCATATTATGAGACAGTTAATAATTTGGCATTTCAACCTTAAAGCTAATTATTTATTCCGGCAATTCGGTAAAAATCTTCAATATATTCTCTGTTGTTTGCCAGCCTCGGCATTTTGTTCTGACCTCCAAGCTTTTTCCTTTCCCTGAACCATTGCATGAAGGAACCACGGGGCACAGCCCGTATGATGGGCGGCCGTAGCGTAAGATCGTTATACCTCTTTGCCTCGTAGTCGGAATTTATGCTTTGAAGTTCCTTGTCGAGAGCGTCTCTGAACTCTTCAAGGTTTGCCGGCAATTTTTCAAACTCTATAATCCATTCATGTGAACCTTGTGTATTGGCATTCATGTAGACCGGACCGGCAGTATATTCCGAAATAATTGCTCCGGTGGCATTGCAGGCCGCCAGCAGAGCTCTTTCTGCGTTGTCGATTATCACCTCTTCGCCGAAGGCATTTATGAAGTGCCTGGTACGACCGGTAATTCTGAACTTATGCGGATAAAGAGAAGTGAATATTATAGTGTCGCCTATTATGTATCTCCACAGACCACCGTTGGTTGATATTACAATGGCATAATTTACTCCTGTCTCTACCTCTCCTATATGGAGTGCCTGTGCATCGGGACGGTCAATAAGTTCGGCGGGTATGAACTCATAAAAGACACCGTAGTCAAGCATCAGCAACATGTCTGTGGTCGATGGATCGTCCTGTATGCCGAAGTAGCCCTCACTGGCGTTATAGCTCTCCATATAATTCATGTCGTCAGAGGGAATCATCTCTTTATAGATGTTCCTGTAGGGTTCGAAGCTTACTCCTCCATGAAAGAAGACCTCGAGTTCGGGCCAGACCTCAAGTATGTTGCTTTTCCCGGTGTGGTTCAGAATGTGACGGAGCAGCACCAGGTACCACGACGGAACACCCGATATACTGGTTACATTTTCGCTGATGGTAGCCTCTGCTATCTTCTCAAGTTTTGTTTCAAAGTCCTCAATAAGGGCGATATCCTTGCTGGGAGTACGGATGATATTTACCCAGAAGGGTGCATTCTCAATTAGTACGGCAGAGAGGTCGCCATAGAAAGATTCATTGCTGTAATTGTTAATGCGGTGGCTGCCACCGAGTGTAAGTCCTTTGCCCTTCATGACCCCTGTTTCGGGATAAAGCGAGAAATAGATTGCCAGAATATCTTTCCCCCCTCTGAAGTGACACTCTTCGAGAGCTTCGCGGCTGATTGGTATGAACTTGCTTTTGCTGTCGGTCGTGCCTGAAGATTTGGCAAACCACCTGATCTCGCCCGGCCACATTATATTCGATTCCCCGTTTCGCATCCGTTCGACTACGGGAGCCACCTGTTCATATGTCTGCAGTGGCAGCCTCTGCCTGAAGGTGTCAATGGTATCAACAGAACAGAAATCATATTTCCTTCCCCATTCTGTTTGGGATGCGCGTGTCAGAAGCTTGAAAAGTACCTCCTCCTGGGTCTCAAACGGATATTTCCTGAAGATGTCTATCTGTCCCAGACGCTTGGTATACAGCCAGTTTACTATTGAAGGAATGATGGGCATGGTTCGGGTTTGATCATTGGTAAATATAAGGGTTTTCTGGTTTACTCCCTTCGGTCGTGAGCTCGTCGCTTGGCTGCCTGGTTTCTGGTTCCTGGTTCCGGTTTACTCCCTTCGGTTGTGAGCTCGTCGCTCGGTTCCGGGTTCCGGTTTCATATATTGAACACTTCCTGAAGGATTTTCATTGATTTGAGGTTTTTCAATCCGGGCAGATGCAGCGAGTAATACTTCATAATTAGTTCGAGCATTCTGCGGCGCTGGGAGCTGGTGATTCCAAGGCTGCCGCTTTCTGCGGGCGTGGTTGAGAGCAGTTTCTTCATTATTGAAGAGTATTCCTGATCAATATATACACCTGCGGCCGGTGGCAAGGTGCAAAACACACCGTTGGTCATGTCGAAGATTTTATGGTCTTCCGACACCGGCAGCGATGGTCCGAATCCAAGGTAGCGCGTGAGACCGGTGAGGAATAACAGATGAAAGTTTGTTGCAGGAACGGCGAGTCTGTCAAAAGATATCACCGACTCCTCAATGAAAGAGAAGAGTGCCATATCGGCAGCCTCTTCCCGTATAGCGGCGTTCATTACCTCACCGAGAAACATTGAAACGGCACTCTTCTGTATATTGAACGGTATTGATGCAGGTACATAGTCGAGGGAGTAATCTCTAAGGTCCTGTACCTCCCTTCCCGGCTTGGCTGACACCTCTATTGACAGAATCATCAGGGGCTGTAGCATTGCCATACGACCTGCTTTTCTGCCTCTTGTTGCTCCTCTGGCAAGAAAGGCCTGCCTTCCGCGGTTTTGTGTCAGCATGCTGACTATTCCCGACGAGTCGCTGTAATTTGTGTAGTGCAGAACTATGCCCCTGGTCTTCTCGATCACTTGTATTATTTTTTCCAAAAATAGCAATTGTGATCACCACATTAACTGATATGGAGTTCTAAATACAATAAAATTGTATCTTTATCGCTTATATTCTAAAGCAATACATTCTTAATGAATGCAGTCAGCATAGATGAACTTGTACGGCGGATTTCCAAACTGGCTAAGCAGAACCAGGATCTTGAGGAACTGGTAAAGAAGCTGCAGAAACAGAACGAAAAACTTTCAAGGGAGAATGAGAGGCAGAAGTCCCTGCTTGAGAGTCTTTCGGCAGGTCGTTTGGGAGAAGAGGCTGCGGCAGACCAGATGGAGAGATCTCTTAAGTTTGAGATGGCCACCGTGCTGTTTGCTGATATTCATGGTTTTGCTCAGCTGGTACAGGGGATGGATTCTTCTCCAATAATGGATGAACTTGATGAGGTGCTGTATGAGTTTGACCAGATAGCTCTTAAGTACAAGATAGAAAAGATAAAGACGATAGGTGACACCTATATGCTGGCAGGGGGCATTCCGGTAAAGAATATTACCAATCCGGTTGAGGTTGTAATGGCTGCTATTGAGATGCGGAATTACCTGAAAGGTCACCAGGATAGCCGCAGGGGTGAGGGGAATCATATCTGGGATCTGAAAATCGGCATTCATACCGGTCCGGTTACTGCGACGGTTAGCGGCAAGAAGAAGATAAGTTATGACATTAAAGGAGATACTGTCAATACCGCCAGCAGGGTAGAGACTGTTTCAGAGAAGGGAAGGATACTGATTTCAGTTATGACATATGAGCTGGTAAAGGAGTTTTTTGAGTGTGAATATTTCGGGAAGCTGCCGGTGAAATACAAAGGTGATCTGCAGATGTACGAGGTATTGGGTATCAAGCCGGAGTTCTCGGTAAATGGCGACGGCATGAGGCCTAACGAAGCTTTCCGCATCAAATTTGGCCTTATCCAGTTTACCGATATCCAGGAGGTAATACTTGACAAGCTTGAGAAGGAACTTCCTGAGTACCTTTATTACCATAACGTAAAGCATACCGTTGATGTAGTAACTGAAGTGGAGCTTATAGGGTGGGCAGAAGGCTGCACAGACGAGGAGATACTGATTCTGAAGACAGCGGCTCTTTTTCATGATGCCGGACATACGGTAGGTTATGACAATCACGAATACCAGGGAACCCTTCTGGCTCGGGAGATGCTGCCTGAGTACAACTATACCCCAGATCAGATAGAGAGGATATGTGAAGCCATAATGGCAACCAGAATGCCACCAGATCCGAAGAACCTTATCGAGAGCATTATGTGTGATTCCGATCTCGACTACCTGGGGAGGAGTGATTTCATTCCCGTATCGAACACCCTCTATGAGGAGCTGAAGGCGCAGAACAAGATAGGCTCATTGAATGACTGGAACAAGCTACAGGTGAAGTTTATATCAGGGCACCAGTACTTTACACAGACAGCACGCAGCCTGCGTGAAGTGAACAAGAAGCAGCAGATTGAAAGGATTCAGAGCCTGATTTCAGAAGAGTAGTAATACGATTTATCTGCCTGTAACAACGAGAATTTTTGTTATTGCCGAATCCGATCCGTCGGGGGATGCACAAAAGACAATGTAAACACCCGATGATACCCTTTCCCCGCGGTAATTGTTGAGGTCCCAGACTGCTTCTCCACCTGTTGAGGTGGTTTCATATACCAGGTTACCGCTTATATCGGTTATTTTCACACTGGCATCGCGCACCAGTCCGGCAATGGTTACCGGTCCCTGGTATTCAGGTCTTACCGGATTGGGGTATGCATATAGTGATGTAAAACGATCACTGCCGGCCGGGGCATCGCTGCGGTATGCCATGATCCCTTTTGCTGTTCCCATCCAGACAAGGCCCGTAGAAAGATCTGCAGAGACAGAAACCACAGTATTTGAAGGCAGCGGGCTGTTTTCGGTTGTGAAGTGTGCTATCTGCCCGCTTCCGTCGGCTGAAATAAGGTATACACCCGAGTTGAATGTTCCAACCCACTTTCGGTTTGCTCCGTCGACGGCTATCGAGGTGATAATCTCGGTTCCCAGCAGATAGTCTGCAAGACCTGATCCGTCGTCTCTTGGTATCTTGATCCTTACCGCCCTGATATCGTCGTTGACGGCACGGTCAGGATTATAATATATTGCCGGTCCCTGGTCGGTTCCGACCCAGATGGTGCCTTCGAGATCCTCTGCAATGGAGTAAACGTTCGAGACCACCTTGTCGTCGGTATCTCTGACAATCATCTTGCGGTAGGTGTCATCAGTGAAATTATCAGGGGTGTCATTGTCGTCTATGATAAAGAGGCCGTAGCCACGCGGCAGCACAATCCACTTGAGCCCGCTTTGAGAGATAATAATGTCACCTATGGTAGGAGCCTCGATCGTTACCGGAAATGAAATCCAGGTGCGGTCGGGTTTGAGCACCTTAATATTACCTGTTACTCCTGAGTGAACTACCCACAGGTTTCCGGCCTTATCAAATGCCAGGCCGCAGAGGCGTGTATATGAGGCGCCGGGAATAACGCTGTTCAGGGGCGAATTATACTCATTGTAGTGATTTACGAGGGTTGTTCCTGAGAATTCCAGCAGGCCCATTCCCCATGTCGAGACGAAGTAGTTGTCGTTGTTACCCGGAATTACCCTCATTGCATCGCGAAACTCGGATTCCGGATGAGATGTCCACATATTGTCTTTAAGATAAGAGACCTCCAACATCTTCCAGGTATTGTTCCATGAGTTGTCGACAGCACCGCCTGCAACGTAAACAGTTCCACCCGATGCGGTAAGATAAACTACACTGTTGTAGTCGGGTCCGTCGGGCAGGTAAATGTCAAAGCCTGTTGATCCGGTTACTGCAACGAGCCCCGATTGCCTGTCTGCTATCCATGTGGTGGAACCGGTTTTGATTGCATTTGATGGGAAGGCGCTTTGTGTTCCGTATCCTGTTACTGAGGAGATAAGATTGCCGGTCTGACTGAATGTTCTGATGTCAAGCTCTGAAGCTACCACAAGTTCGCCTGCTGCCGAGGTTTCAAAAGTATAGTTCGGAATTCCGTTTGTAGAATACAGGTATTGCCATGATCCGTTGTACATGAACACCGAATCGCCTTCTGCAGCTGCTGACACCCTGTTGACAAAGACCCTGTCTCCTGATGCCGAAATGCAATTGTACCGGGCTGCCGGTGATGGCAGACTCTCATTTCTGGTCCAGTTACCAAAGTACGCGAGCCCCTGACCTGACAGCGGGGCTTCAAAAACACCCGAGGAGGTGGCAGCCATAATTTTCTCAGAGGTGAAGGTAAGGTCGTAGACGGGATTTGATTCCGTACCTGTTCCCGGTTTCCAGGTGTCATATATTTCGAGCTTGACGAGGTCAACAACAACAATGCCGAAAGAGCAGGCGAGATAGGCATAATTGCCACGCGACCTGATTCTGTATATCTCTTTCAGGCCGGGGATATTCTTGCGCATTATCTCAGGGATGTTTGTAATAGTGGTTCCCTGCAGAAGGTCAACGTTTGTACTGGTATATGCTATTATCAGGGTTGAGGTCTCTTCCGACCAGCCTATTGTGCTCAGGTTTGTTTCCGACAGTCCGTTTATTGTTGAAAGTCGTGAAACGGAGTTGAACTCATTGTCGGCAACTATTATTCCTGAGATGGTTGAGCAGTATACCTTACCGTTTCCGGCGACGACAAACCTGCCGTTGTTGTAGCTGAAGTTGTCTACCCACGTTCGTTGCGGGAACTGACCGCTGATCAGTTGCGCAATCATCCCGGTAAGCATCACTATCAGTAAACGGCGTTTCATCTATCTATTAACTGAACTGTCTGTATATTATTGTATTCCGGGGTTGGCATCAAGGAAGACGGCCAGTTTCCTGAATGCTTCCGACCGGTGTGATATTGCATACTTTTGCTCAGGCTCCATCTCGGCAAAGGTAAGGCTGGAGTTGTCAGGAAGGAAGACAGGGTCATATCCGAATCCTGAGCTGCCTCTTTTCTCTGTAATAATGGTTCCCCCGGCAACTCCTTCAAAGAGGTGTTCTCCTGTGCCATAAACCAGGGCTATGACGGTGCGGAACCTGGCTTTACGATGTGCCTTGCCGTCGAGCAGGCTAAGCAGCTTTTCGATATTCCTGTCCATGTCCTTCTCTTCTCCTGCAAAGCGGGCAGACATGACCCCCGGGGCTCCGCCGAGGCTTTCAACCTCGAGGCCTGTATCGTCGGCAAAAGCAGCGATGCCTGTTCGTTGGTATATTATCCTTGCTTTTATCATGGCATTCTCCTCGAGGGTGTCACCTGTCTCAGGAATGTCGTCGCCGATTCCGGCATCCTCAGGGCTCAACAGGGTGATACCCGAAGGGAGGATTGCTTTTATCTCTCTGAATTTATGTCTGTTGTTGGTGGCAAAAATGATTGTCATAAGGTATTGTTTCGGGCAAAAATAGTCAAAAATAGATTGCAGCTTTGTCAGGTCTTCATTAAGTATTACATTTGGTGAGATTATTCGGGTATGACTTTTTTTTACCGGTTTAGTACTATGCACAGGAGGCTCGCGATGGTTCCGGTTTTGTTTATGATGCCGGCATGCCTTCTGCTTGCACAGATACCCGATGCCGAATATGTTCCTGAGCTGACTCATGTTATTCTTGACTATGATTCGGTGCTGACAAAGCCGGAGATAGACAGGCTGAGTCATGAGGGCAGGAATCTGATGATAGGACACCGGGTGAAGAATATTACCTTCGTGGTAGATGCGTTGCCCGGCTACCAGATAAACTATTTCCTCAAGGGGTACGACGTCAATCCATCATTTCAGGGAGAGGATCATATAAAGGACTACACCAGCCTGCCCCCGGGCAGTTATACCCTGATACTGAATTATCTTACTGCTGCAGGTAATTCGGGAACCGGGGAAGTTATAACCTTCAGGGTGCTGCCTCCGTGGTATAAATCCGGCGTCGCCAGGGTTACCTACCCTTTGCTGCTGGTGTTATTGCTCTGGTACCTCTACGAGCAGATGAATTACCGTTTCGCCAGGCTTCGGTATATGCTTGAGCAGATAATAAATGTCAGAACCGAGGAGCTTATCAGGGAGAAGGAAAAATCGGAGATGCTTTTGGCCAATGTTCTTCCCAAGTCAACAGCCGATGAGCTGATTTCAAAGGGCAAGGCGACAAAGACGAAGTATAATTTCGTGACAGTTCTTTTCAGTGACATACAGGGATTTACCCGTATTGCCGAGGAGATGAATCCGGAAGTACTTATTGATGAGCTGGACAGGTTCTTCTTTCATTTTGATTCGGTAGTGGAAAAATATAACATTGAAAAGATAAAGACGATAGGAGATGCCTACATGTGTGCCGGTGGCATACCTGAGAAGAACCGCACCAATCCTGTTGAAGTGGTCCTTGCCGCCTATGAGATGCAGCAGTACATGTCACGGCTGAAGGGAGAGGCGGAGCGGGAGGAGCGTAATTTCTGGGATATCAGGATAGGAATACATACAGGTACCGTTGTTGCCGGAGTGGTGGGGCAAAAGAAGCTTTCCTATGACATATGGGGCGACACGGTAAATACGGCCAGCAGGATGGAGTCATCGGGAGAGGCAGGAAAAATAAACATTTCGGGAACGACATATGAGTTTGTTAAGGACTTCTTTGAGTGTCAGCACAGGGGTAAGATGCCTGTGAAGTACAAGGGAGAGCTTGACATGTATTTTGTGCTCGGGCTGCAGCCTGAAGTGACTGATGATGGTGTTACACCCAACAGGAAGTTCATGGTTAAACTCCAGACCATGAAGTTGTATGATGTCGAGGAGTATGTTGTCAAGTTATTCGATGATGAGGCTCCACCCAATTTCTACTTTCACAGTTCTACTCTGATAAAGAGCATATCGACACAGGCTGATATCCTTGCCGGAGCAGAGCAGCTTGATGAAGAGGAGTATATTGCGGCGAAGCTTGCGGTAATGTTTCTGTTTACCGGATTGATAGATGATTATGACAATCCTGGCGAGATGTCGGTTAACAGGGCTGACGATATACTGCCCAGGCTGGGATTTGATTCTGATACTGTCAGAAAGGTTATTGAGATGATAGACTTGTTTTATGCAGACCGGTTCGACACCATGGCGATGAAGATAATTCACGATGCAGTATATGATTACCTTGGCCGGGTTGATTTCATCAGGCTTACTGAAAAACTGATGAAGGAGATAAAGGAGACAGTAAACATCAAAGATGTTAAGGAATGGAAGAACGGGCAGCAGGAGTTTCTCTCCAGGCATGAGTTCCTTACCCGCACGGGAAAGGCCCTCAGGAGTGTCCCGGCAGAGACACAGAAGCGGAATCTGGAATCGTTTTTTGCAAATCAGCCTCAAAAGTGAAATATCATTTTGCCATTTGGTATAATAGTGTACATTTGGGCAGAGTATAAAACTTAAACGATAATATATTATGGATAACCTTGACTGGAAGAATCTGCCATTCGGGTATATGAAGACTGATTACAATGTAAGATGTACATACCGCAATGGCAAATGGGGAGAGCTTGAAGTCTCTGATTCGGAGCATATTAATATTCATATTGCTGCTACAGCCCTTCACTACGGGCAGGAGGCGTTTGAGGGTATGAAGGCGTATCGCGGCGAGGATGGCAAGATAAGGCTGTTTCGCTGGGAGGAGAATGCTAAAAGGATGATGAGATCGGCCGAAGGCATTATCATGGCCCAGGTTCCTGCAGAACTTTTCAGGGAAGCTGTGATGAAGGCAGTGACTCTGAATAAAAGGTTTGTACCGCCCTGCGGGTCGGGGGCCACGCTTTATATCAGGCCATTGCTGTTTGGCTCGGGGGCTGAAGTTGGTGTCAGGCCATCGAGTGAATACACTTTTGTTGTTTTTGTAACTCCGGTGGGGCCTTATTTTAAAGGAGGCGTGAAGCCTGTGACTACGCGCATCTGCCGTGAGTATGACAGGGCGGCGCCGCTGGGAACCGGCAATATTAAGGTCGGGGGTAATTATGCTGCCAGCCTGAGGGCAATAATAAAAGCCCGTGATGAGGGTTATGCCAACGCACTTTTCCTTGACGCTAAGGAGAAGAATTATATTGATGAGTGTGGCCCTGCAAATTTCTTCGGCATAAAGAACAATACATATGTAACTCCGAAATCTGACAGCATACTACCTTCAATTACCAACATGAGCCTTATAGAGATTGCGGGCAGCCTTGGGATGAAGGTCGAGAGAAGGCCTGTTCCGGTTGATGAGCTTGCAGAGTTCGAGGAGGTAGGTGCCTGCGGTACCGCCGCGGTGATAAGTCCGATATGCAGTATTGATGATCCGGCTACAGGTAAATCATATAAGTATTGCAAGGACGGAAAGCCAGGGCCGTGGACGATGAAGCTCTATAATGAGCTGACAGGTATACAAAACGGTGATGTGGAAGATCGTTTTGGCTGGATGACCGTTGTTGAATGATTATATTCGATTGTGATTACAAAGTGATCAGGGCTGCGCGTGCGTATGCCCTGATTTTGTTTAAAATATGTCATTGGAATTTTCCGTTTATCTGTAAACTTGACTATTTTTGGAACCAAAACTGAGGACTGGTGAGCAGAGGCAATGCGGGAATATCAAAAACCAAGCTGAGGAGTTCGTATGTGACACTTGTGGTGAGTGTGTCACTGGTGCTGTTTCTGCTCGGAATTCTCGGTCTGGTAATAATAAACGCCAGGGAGCTGTCTGACTATTTCCGTGAAAGCCTTTCGTTTTCGGTGATCCTCGATGAGGAGATAAAGGAAGCTGACATCAGGATGCTTAAGAAGGACCTTGATGCAAAGGAGTTTGTGAAGCTTACCGAGTATATCTCCAAGGAGGATGCTGCAGTTAAGCTGAAAGAAGAGCTGGGCGAGGATTTTATCAGTTTTCTGGGCTATAATCCCCTGTCTCCGACGATAGATGTATATCTGCACGCAGGCTACACCAATCCTGACAGCATAGCAGTGATCGAGAAATACCTGCTGGAGTTTCCGGTAGTAAGTGAAGTGTATTATCAGGAGTCGGTTTTGCATCTGATAAATGAGAATATAAGCAAGATAGGCCTGTTTCTGGGGGTACTGAGCCTGTTCCTGTTCTTAATTGCATTGACAATAATCAACAATACGGTAAGACTATCTGTCTATTCAAAAAGGTTTATTATAAGGACCATGCAGCTTGTGGGTGCTACCAGGGGATTTGTGAGACGTCCTTTCCTTATCAGGAGTATCTTTCATGGGCTCTTGGCTGCAATTGTCTCGCTGCTTCTGCTGATGACAATGCTTTATCTTGTTGAGAGGGAGTTTTTCAGGCTGTTCACTTTTGAGAACATCAACCTGCTGCTGTTGCTGATGGGTGTTATAATTGTGACAGGTGTGGTGATTAATCTGATATCTACATATTTTGCAGTGAACAGATACCTTAGCATTTCTGAGGACAAACTATATATCTGAACCGATGGTAACCAGGAAAGAAAAGAAAGATGAGATGAATTTTGCCCTCGGGCGGGAGAACTACCGGCTGATGGCTATAGGATTTGCGATAATTGTGTTGGGATTTATCCTGATGTTGGGTGGTAAGTCGGAGAGTCCGGATGTATTCAGTGAAGATATCTTCAGTTTCAGGAGGATTACACTTGCTCCGATGGTGGTGCTGGCCGGATTTGTATTCGAGATCTATGCCATAATGAAGAGACCAAAAGAGTAGGTCGCTTGAAAAGACAATCACAGGCATGAGTTGGTTTGAAGCATTGATACTTGGGCTCGTTCAGGGTCTGACAGAGTTTTTGCCCGTAAGCAGCTCGGGGCATCTTGAGCTGGGCAAGGCCCTTTTCGGGACCGGCTTTGAAGAGAGTTTTGCATTTACCGTGGCAGTGCACGGCGCCACCGTGCTGAGCACCCTCGTGGTATTCCGCAGGGAGATAGCAACATTGATTACGGGGGTGCTGAAGTTCAGGTACAATTTCGAGACCAGGTATGTACTGTTGTTGTTGTTGTCGATGATTCCGGTTGGTATTGTGGGATTGTTCTTCAGAGAGAGGGTTGAATTTTTGTTTTCAGGGAACCTGGTTCTGGTGGGCCTTATGCTGTTGGTGACAGCCTCTTTGCTCTTTCTCTCCGGCTACGTTGCCGATAAGGGCCGGCAGATGAACTTTGGCAGGGCTTTGCTTGTTGGTATTGCGCAGGCACTTGCGGTTATTCCGGGAATTTCAAGGTCAGGGGCTACGATTGCCACCGGGTTGTTGCTGGGAGTAAGCAGGAGCAGAGTTGCCGAATTTTCATTCCTGATGGTTTTGCTGCCTGTGTTGGGTGCCAACCTGGTGGAGTTTGCCGGCCGTGAGGGAGGCCCCGGTTCCACCGATATTACAGCAATAGCTGTTGGTTTTGGGGCTGCTTTTCTGGCGGGTTTGTTTGCCTGCAGGGTTATGATTGCGCTTGTGAAGAAGAGTAAACTATGGTGGTTTTCAATATATTGCGTTGTTGTTGGTCTGCTTGCTATATTTTTAGGTTAGGATGGGGGAGATGACACTCGATGCTCTGCGTGATGGCAGCAGGCTGTTGTTCGATAAGCCGCTGTACTGGACCTCCTTTGACCTGGTGAACAAGGTTCGGTGGGTGCTGAGGAAGGCCACTGGTATAAAGAAGATAAAAGTGGGGCATGCCGGTACACTCGACCCGCTGGCAACAGGGCTGATGGTTGTTTGCACAGGGCGCGAGACAAAGGGAATTGAGGGTCTGATGGGGCTTGACAAAGAGTATGTTGCCACTTTAAGACTTGGTTCAACAACTCCGTCGTTTGACCTTGAGACAGAGACAGATGCTGAGTTCCCGACAGAACATATTACCGATGAGCTGCTTGAGAAGAGACTCTCGTCGATGGTGGGGGAGCAGATGCAGGTGCCGCCGGCTTTTTCCGCTAAATTCATTGAGGGAAAGAGAGCTTATGAGCTGGCACGGAAAGGAGAAGGAAGGGAGCCGGCTCCGGTGAAGATAGTAATCAGGGAGATAGAGGTTTTGAGTCGCAATGGCAATGATGTTGTAGTCAGGGTTTTGTGCAGTAAGGGTACTTATGTGCGGTCTCTGGCACGGGATATTGGAATAGCGCTGGACAGCGGAGCTCATCTGGCAGCGCTGAGGAGAACTGCTATCGGTGATTTCAGGGTGGAAGATGCTGAAACGCCAGCCGATTTTGAAAAATTTGTTACTCTGATGAAACAAACTCCGTCTTAATACGTATAAATGAATTCTGTTTTTTAAAATAATATATAAGATATGAAGCTTTCACAGTTTAGGTACACCCTGCCACAGGAACTTATTGCCCTTTACCCTGTTAAGAACAGGGATGAGTCAAGGTTGATGGTTGTAAACAGGCAGACAGGGGCGGTTGAACATAAAATCTTTAAGGATATTGTCGGATATTTTAATGAAAATGATGTAATAGTTTTTAATAATACCAAGGTCTTTCCTGCGCGTCTTTATGGCAACAAGGAGAAGACAGGCGCTGAAATCGAGGTTTTTCTTCTGAGAGAATTGAATAAGGAACAGCGTTTGTGGGACGTGCTGGTTGACCCGGCTCGTAAGATAAGAATCGGTAACAAACTCTATTTCGGTGAGGATGATATGCTGGTTGCTGAGGTAATAGACAATACCACATCGAGAGGCCGCACGCTGAGGTTCCTTTTCGACGGCACCTATGAGGAGTTCAAAAAGACATTGTACAGCCTGGGAGAAACGCCGCTTCCGAAGTTCATAAACAGAAAGGTTGAACCAGAGGATGGGGAACGGTATCAGACAATATTTGCAAAGCATGAGGGTGCCGTTGCAGCACCTACGGCCGGATTGCATTTCAGCAGGGAATTACTGAAGAGACTTGAGATAATAGGGGTACAGTTTTCGGAGATAACCCTTCATGTAGGTTTGGGTAATTTCAGGAGTGTTGACGTGGAAGACCTTACAAAACATAAAGTTGATTCAGAGCGTATTATAATTGGCGAGGAGGCTGCAAATCTGATAAATTGTGCCCACGCTAACCGTAATAGGGTCTGTGCCGTCGGAACTACCGTCGTCCGTACGCTTGAGAGCTCGGTTTCTACCAATGGGATGCTGAAACCTTTCGACGGCTGGACAAACAAGTTTATCTTTCCACCTTATGAGTTCAGGGTTCCCGATATGATGGTAAGCAATTTTCACCTTCCCTATTCAACGTTACTGATGATGGTAGCGGCCTTCACAGGTTATAACCTGTGCTTTGAGGCTTATCGTGAGGCTGTTAAGGAGAAATACCGGTTTGGTACATATGGTGATGCCATGCTGGTAATATGATATTTATGATTAGATGAATGTGAAGCCGGTTGCCTTAGTGCACCGGCTTTTTTTAGTTGATGGAAAGCTGTCGGACACCCATCATTTGGCTGCATTGGTCAAAATATGTTTTGAGCATCTGAAAATCTTGTTACCTTTAAATTCCATTTTTCAGGCCCCTTGTGCGTGCAACCTTAGGGCTCGGAATATGGTCATGTGAATAAAATCTGGCAGTTACGTAACTTTGTTATGTATTTGCCGTTGAAATATGATATGTAACTGTTGGTCGACTAAAAAAAAAAAGAGGAGGGGAGTCGGACAATAGTTTATTATATTGATTTGAGTGCTGATACAGAACGATTTTGAGACACGAACCTAACCAATATAGTCTCTTGTGTTCATTCGGAAGGCGCCTTACTGGTCTTCTGGTGCTCTATTTTGTATGGTTGTCAGCCGGCTTCGCACAGACCGGTCCGGGAGGCGTTGGAAACAGTACCGATAACAGGCTTTGGCTGAGGGCAGATTCAATTACTGCTGGTGATATATTGTCAGGAAATGTAGCTTCCTGGAGGGATATGTCGGGTAATGGGAATAATCTTTCACAGGGTACGACAGCCAGGCAGCCAGAATTTAGAACCAATACCCTAAAGGGATTTCCGGTTGTGCAGTTTGACAGGTCCAATACTGAGTTTTTGTCTGGATCACTTGGAAGTACCCTGAATGCTCCATTTACGATTTTGTCAGTTGTGAGGTTTACTAATACAACTGGTTATTCTTATTTGCTCAATATTGGTAACTCCGGTACTAATACAAATGTTTCAATCAGCAGGGACCATACTCCATCTTATAATTCATATTATTGCTATACAGGTGGGGGTGGTTATTATGACGCACCTCAAAATGCTCTTCCTCCAAATGTAGACAGGATTATAAATGCCATCCATACAAGCGCTGGAGATCATATTCTGTACTTTGATGGAGTCGGTCAGGCTCTTACCTCATCAGGGTCGCCGGGAATACTTAATCCGACAAGTGCAATAAATATTGGAAGAAGCTCAAGCGGTACCAACTACATGGATGGATACACACCAGAAATGATTGTATTCAACAGGGAGCTAAACAGTGCCGAAAGAAAGATTGTCGAAAATTATCTGGCTGCCAAATATGGACTGACAATACCTCATGATCTATATGATTATGAATCGACACATTATTATGATGTTGCAGGAATTGGACAGGAGACCTCGGCAAAAAACCTTGCTGCCAGGTCGGCAGGGATTCTTCAGATCGATGACGCATCTGATCTTGGAAATAACGACTTCCTTCTTTTCGGACATCAGAACGGGGCCATTGACAGTTGGTCTGTGAGCGGCGCTCCTTCAGATACCATTCTTATTCTGCCCCGCAACTGGAGATTCGATCACAGAGGTAATGTGGGGACGGTAACTGTTTTAATAGACTTTTCTCTCCTGCCATCAACTCCGGGAGCTTGCTCTGAAAGGTATATCTATATTGACTCTGATGGTGATTTCACTTCGGGAGCAGTAAGACATCAGTTAACTAATTTTTCCGGTGACCAATACACTGTTTCGGGTATTTCTATAAATAAAGGGGACTATATTACTATCGGAGTTGGGGCGATGCCTGATGCTGATGCCGGTGATGATGACAGTGCATGTGGATTATCATATCAATTAAATGCAACACCTAGTATCGGAAGGGGTAAATGGACACTTGTAAATGGGGCAGGAAATGTTGTCTCGTGGACTGATACTGATCCAACTACTACTGTCATTGTTGATGCAATTGGTGATTACACATTTAGATGGACGGAAACAGCCGGTAACTGCTCCGATTCCGATGAGGTTATAATATCATTCGGATTTGATGATGAGGATCCGGTCATCATTGACTGTCCTACCAATATAGTCCAGGCCAATGATGCAGGTAACTGTGGTGCAGTGGTAAGCTGGACAGAGCCGACAGCGACAGACAACTGCACAGCTTCGGGAAGCCTGGTATGGACGAAATCACATCTGCCGGGTTCGGTGTTCACTGTCGGGACAACAACTGTCTTTTACACAGTTGAAGATGCATCCGGCAACGATGCTACCTGCAGTTTTACGGTTACCGTGACCGATGATGAAAATCCTACCATCACATGTCCCGGGGCTGTTACGGGCGTCACCTCTGATAATGGCACCGGCGACTGCACCACGACTGTAGTTCTTGGCACCCCTGCTACCTCTGACAACTGCAGCGTTGCGAGTGTAGTAGCCCAGGTAGGAGGCGTTACC
>CAZMSH010000019.1:0-3030 GCA_964568875.1 uncultured Rikenellaceae bacterium
TATATCCTCGATCTGAACAGGTCAGGGGTGATCTTCAAGTCGAAAGATAGTGAAGATGTCAGCGACAGGGTCAAGGCCAGGCTGGGCCTGTGAGGAATCTGTCTGGGTGTTGTTTATCTGAGGTGCTATTTTTTCAATACCGGAATAAATTCTCTTATAGTAACCAGGGCCACAATAATTATGGCTATAGAAGCGGCAAGGACTATCTGCCGATAATCGTCACTTCGCTTCAGAATTATACCTGCGAATGCCCATACTACTGCAAATCCGATAAATGGATTTTCCATTCTGAAAATGGCGAAGCTCACAATCAGGGCTCCGATGGCAATAAGTATGATTGTCCATACCACCTCCGATAATCCGAAGGCTCCCCAGTTCAGGTTGACAAGCAGGGCTGTTACATTAGCGATGGTTGCAATGCATATCCAGCCCATGTAGATGCCGAAAGCTGCCTTGGTCAGTCCCTGAGGCAGGTTTCTGATAGTTAAGTTAATAAGTACTAAAGTTACCAGGAGTCCTATCATTATGAGCAGTGACAGTGGCATCTTCTCGTAGTGCCAGGCAATAATCCACAGACCATTCAAGGCACATGAGATTGCGAACAGCCAGCCTATTTCTGCTGTCACTGTTTTGCCCTTAGCTGTGAACTGAAAGACACACCATGCAGCCAGAAGAAGGTAGATTATTCCCCAGATTGAAAAGGTTATTCCGGCCGGCACGAATAGGTTGGGATAGGCGTCGGAGAGTTGGCCGGTCGTCTTATTATTCAGAGGTAGAGCATTGGCAAGGTAGTTCATTGTCAGCATTCCTCCGAAAAGGAGGAGGTTAATGTAGCGAAGGAGAGAGGATAGTGTGTTCATTGAGTTTGTGGAGTTGATAGATTGACTGAAGTGACTGATGTATCCTGAGTAACCGAAGTGACTGTAGAGACTGGATTAACTGGATTAACTGGAGTTGGTTTTTTTAAGTTTGAAATGGAAAGTTAGTATTTTTTTCTTTTACTGCTGAAAGATGCTCTTCTATTTGATTCTTCGTGCTATGGTTTTTTGCCCGTTAGTGCTTATTGTCAGTATATTGAAGTATCCCTTTTCATCTCTGCTGAATTCAACCCGGGAGTTTTCGTCCTCTATGAAGAAGCTGGTTTCGCCAAGCGGATAAAGTTCAATGCTGCCTCTGCCAGCCTGCTGGTAGAAGAGCCTGGTTCCCACGACCGTTATGTTGACAGTTGCGGCTTCAGATATCCTGTATTCGCCGGCATAGTTTTCAAGTATGCTCATCGGGACAATGGTTTTTTGAGCTGGTTCAGGAGATTCATTGTCAGACTTTTGTCCTGTTGAATCATCGCTGAAAAGGGATATCATTGCGGCAGACATTGCGGCAACTCCTCCTTTGAAGGTGGGTTGAAAGTCGGGATGGAATGCTGCATTGTGCAGTGGAGGGAGGAATGCTCCTTCCTCTTTATGCTTCTTATAAAGATCGTGATTTACTCCTCCCAACCAGAAAAGAGCTATTGGGATTTTCTCTTCGGTAGTGCCATACTTGCCGAAATCCTCACCCACTGTCATAGGATCGACCTGGACTACATTGTCATCGCCAAGACAGTTTCTCATGAAACCGACACTGTTCATTACCAGTTGGGGGTCATTGCTGACCGGAGCGGTCTCAGCCGGCTCAATATATACCAGAGGCATCTTGTCCTCCGGAAGACCTGCTGCAACTGCCGCTCCCCTGGCTATCCTTGATAGCGATTCTTTTATCTGTTCCAGTATTTCATCTTCAAAATATCTTATTGTGAGCAGCATTTTTACCTCTTCTGGTATGACATTATGTTTCGATCCTCCGCTGATTGCGCCAACAGTTACTACAGCCGGTTTTACCGGATTTATTGTCCGGCTGACAATGGTCTGTATATCAAGTATTATTTTTGCTGCAATTACAACTGGGTCGATGGTGGTATGAGGCATTGCTCCGTGTCCGCCTGATCCGTAGACAGTTATCTCAGCTGATTTTACTCCGGCAAAGATCGGTCCCGGAAAATAGCCAATGGTTCCTGCAGGAAGCTCCGCACTGACGTGGTATGCCAGTGCGTAGTCAGGTACCGGAAACCGTTTAAAGAGGCCATCTTCAATCATCGCTTTTGCACCGAAAGATATCTCTTCGCCCGATTGTGCCACGGCTATGATAGTCCCCTTCCATTCATTTTTTAGGGCAACCAGCGTTTTAAGTGTGCCCATCCATACTGTCATATGCAGATCGTGGCCGCAGGCATGCATTACTGGTTGTTCAATGCCGGAGGCGTCTTTCATGACGACAGTGCTGGAGTAGGGGAGGCCTGTGTTCTCCTTTACCGGCAGTGCGTCCATGTCTGTTCGAAGCATTATGGTCTTTCCCGGTCCGTTACGGAAAACACCGACAACGCCTGTACCTCCAATACCTTTGGTTACTTCGAAGCCCATCTCCTTGAGCCGGGCAGCCATCTTCTCTGCTGTTTTAAACTCGAATAGTGACAGTTCCGGACTACCGTGCAGGTCGGTATAAATCTCAAAATGGCTTTCTGTCAGATTTTCAGTTGTCTTTGTTATCAGGTTGTGAAGCCTGTCTTGCTGTGCTGTCAGCGTGGCGGAAAGTGCGATTATAATAAAGGTTATGATGGTCTTTTTCATGGTTTCTGTTTTATTGTTTTTTCCTGTATCTGGAACCCGACACCCGGCATCCGGTACCATTATTTTACTTCTTCATTGCCTCCTTCTTCATATCAGCCGGCATCTTTTCTATTGCATATCTTAATGCTGTCCTTGGCATGGTGTCCTTATTCTCCATAACATAGTCAAATACCTGCTTCTGATGAGCCTCACTGGCAACCTTAAGCATCCACCCGTATCCCTTCTGTACCATGTCGTCGCGGTCGTGAAGGAGAATAGAAGCAATTTCGAAAATTTCTTCCAGGAAGAGCCCTCTGCGGGCAGGAATAATCAGTGTGATTGCATAGGGTATCGCATGTTGCCCAGTTAGTTACGTATTTGTCAAGCC
>CAZMSH010000019.1:3130-48368 GCA_964568875.1 uncultured Rikenellaceae bacterium
TGTCAAGCCGCTGGACTTCCTTGCCCTTTACCCCGATAAATTCAACACTCTCTTTGAAGTACCTCTGTGATGATTTCTTCCACTCTTCGTCAGATAATCCCAGAAGTTCTGAATGCAGATCAATAATTATACTTTTCATTTACTTGTAACCTCACATATAATTACAACATGGTTCTTTCCGTATACTTTGGCGCATTTGGGACAGGTGGTATACCACATATACCATTTTATGACTTTGAATCCCAGATCGTCAGCCTTTTTCTCATAATCCCTGCACCATTTACCAGTTTCATTGAATTTGCCTTCGTAAACTCTTGAGTAAAATGTTCCTGTAATTGTTTTGACGGTTTTCCCCGGGATATCCTTGTCGACAGCAATTAACAAATCCATGTTCCATTTGGAAGTGTGGTCAGAAAGAACCATTGAATCTGTACATTCCGCCCCGGCTGTTTCAATGTCTGCCATAATCCTTTTCATTTTCCCGCCGAAATTCAACGGCATGAACATTATTGTTTTAACATTTTCCTTAAGGAATCTCTTGTTCTCCCAAAGCAGGGTTTTGTCCTGCCAGGGTTCCGGATCGAAAGGAGGACAGCATCCGGTACCTTTTACTTCTGATTTCATAATACGCAGTTTAATAAGTAAAGATAAACATTTGAATCGTAGTCTCTACTCAAAGATAAGTCGGGAAGGAAGGGTTTTAATACTGGGATGTTTTAAATACCAGGTGGATGACATTTTCAACTAATCGGGGAAATATCGATTTTTAACTGTTGAAAGATAGAATTCAGTAAGCATGGGATGCGACATTTCCGGAATAAAGAACAGCTTGCATTCCATCGACTGGTCAAGTACCATGAAATAAGGTATGTGGTATTTTTCAAAAGGAAGGTTTAGTTCTTCTTCTGTAAACGAATAGACAGGCTTTCCGTAATAACTGTCTTTTAGTCTTTCCGGAACCTGACTGACCAGAAATACTATCCGTTCATTTTGTTGGTAGTCAGGAAATACTTTCTTTACCATGCTAAGAGCAAAGTTAATACAGATGTTGCATGCATCGTCTGAAAATCTGAGAATTAGGATACCATCTCCAGCGATCTGTTTCAACCTGATTGTATCTGAAAAGCTCTTTCCTGCATATACAGTATGGTTGTCAATTGGCATTGACGCATTTGTATATGTGTTAAATAGTACTTCAAGTAAATAGAAGTTTATACCTTGTAGATTACCAATATGTACCTGGTTAAAGTCTGTGTTGTTTGGCCTTTTGCATAAAGTCAGATTAAGTACTAGTGATAATAGTACGGAAGAAGTGATCAAAATTTTTTTACAATGCATGTGAGCTATAATTAGTAATATAGAAATAAAGAGCTGAAATTAAGATATTTGATCGAAGAGCCATTCTTCTATTTTAGCCAAGGAACCGTCGATAAATGACAAATCGTGAATCAATATTATTAGTTATTGTAATCCATTATAGCTTGACATTAAGTATAGGGCCATTGTGCCTCAATTTTTGACTTTCTCATTTAGCCTGTCAGCCAATTTATATCTGGAAATAACCATATTGTCTCCTGGTTTGACATCTTTTAAAATTTCAATCTGTTTCTCTGAGAGCAGGTTACTATATAGTTCTAGATGTGTACTGTCCATTGAGGAGATTCTCAGGCCGTCATTACCATCTATGTTGTTGAAAATTCTATAGAATGGGCCATCTGAATATCTATGCACAATATCAACCAAGTGATTTTTTTTATTGAATATCAAGCCATAACCTAATCCATTAAACAAATATGCTGACAAGACGATTTCAGAAAACTCATAGTAGCACAATATTGAGAAAGCTTTGTTATTAAGTTCATTGTAATATCTAATATAGAAATAGTCGTCTCTACCTTTAGGTATTTCTTCAGGTTCAATGCCGTACTTTCCAAAATTTATTATGTGATGGATTTTAAGATTGCAATCTGTAATGTCATAGATATTGTTATCGTAGGGTACTTGAAATAATGTTTTTCCATCAAAATGGGAAAAAGGAGATATATTCCCATATTTTGGGAACACATTGGTATTAGGTATTTTATCATAACTATAATCTCTTTTAATAACAGAGTCTCTATTCCTGGAATAAAAGGTCAGCTTCTGAAACTCAGAGGATGTGTAGAAAACAATAGTATCTCTATTGATATTATGGAATCTGTGAGTAGCCCGAATGCCAATACTGATAGTCTCAATAAAGTCATATTCTTGTGAGTAGACAAATATCTTTCCGCGTGGATCAAGTATCTCAATGTTGCCTGTAAAATGGTTTATATTGAAGTCATATAGTTCCATATATTCACCGGGTCCCCTTCCTTTTTTTGTCAGAGTTCCGTTCAAGGTTCCGTCTTTATTGAATATCAATAAAGAGTTTTGTGCATCATCAAGTACGTAGTAATTTTCGTTATAGCATATGATCTTTCCAACATTCTTAATAATTGCTTCTTCACTTGTCTCCAGTGGTATCAGCTCAATGTCAGAAAAATACTTATGGAATGGTATCTCTGCATGTTTAGTGGGGTTAATATCCAGGGTTATTGCCTCAATGCTGATATCTCTACAAATGTTTTCAGTTTTGTGTTTTCTATCTCCGCAACTAATCAGAGATAAATGAAGTACCAATGATATCAGAAAGATGCTTTTGGAAGATGTCATAATATAATTAATTATGAGGTACAAAATTTGTTTCATAAATTAAGAACCGCAATAACCAGTAGAAATGCTGTCATAAACTAGTATTCAGGATTGTAGATGTATTCCATTACCATAGAGTACAACATCCAATGAATCAGTCTGCATCTATCTACCGGATCACCTGTGTACACACATTTCGCATAATACCCATAACTCGAGGAGAGGCCAACATATTCATCCGGATCTCCGATCAGGTTAGTTTCAAATCGCCAGCAGTAACCCCATGCCGTGGAGGAACAGGTAATGGTTACCTCTCCTAATGAACCTCCTTCTACCAGATCTTCATCTGGTTCCTGAGACATCAGAGAAGTCTCTGTAAACGGAGCAATCACCAACAAGAATATTGTTGCGGTTACAATTGAAATGATTCTTTTTGTTTTCATGAGTTATGCAGTTTTGTAAGACATTAAATTATTCCAGTATCAAATTTAGAAAAACTTGTATTGATTGTCAAAAAAAAATTATAACTGGTTTATGTGCCGCTTTTTTGTTGGTTCATAAATACGCTAGTAACTTAGAGTAGTTCTTAGCTTTCTTCTTGATATTGAGAGGTATATTATTCCATTTGAAATCAAGATTTTTTCTTTATGACGGAAGCCATTAATAGGTTATTTGTCACCAGATATGAATTGTAGATTCTTATGAAGTCCTCCTTTTGCAGAATATTTTGCCAACAAATATGGCTGCGGCAGTATATTTTACTACTGCCATTTGTAAGGAAGAGTTCAATAAAATTAGAATTAGCTCGAATATAGGATATCTGGCTCAGATCAGGTATAATAAGTTAAGTAGCGTATGATAAATATATACTAATGTTATTGATTAAAAATGTTTTGAAGGTATGAAAATATCGTGACTAACAATCACTTAACCAATGTAACAGGTTAATCCTTCCGAAACAAAATACCTGCTGCATATCTTTTGAAACTGTCATTAAGGTCGATAAGCTTTCAGCCGGAAGGTGCTGGGTAAATTTCCTTATCTTTGCAGTCATAATCGGGGACGGTGAGGATAACAGACAACCTTTCATACAGGAAGATATTTATTTTTTGGGCCCCCCTGGCCCTGACGTGGCTGATGATGGCGGCTGAACAGCCTTTTCTGGTGGCGGTGATCGCCCGACTCAGCGATGCCAAGTATAACCTCGCTGCCTTCGGTATAGCCTTCTCATTTGCCCTGATAATTGAGGCTCCCGTAATAATGCTTATGAGCGCTTCCACCGCGCTGGTAACAGACAGACATGCATACCGTAAGCTGAAGCGCTTTACTGATATCCTGAATTTGTCTGTTGTGGCAGTCCAGCTGATCTTACTTATCCCCCCGGTATTCGATTTTATAGTGCAGGACCTGATGGGAGTGCCTGATAATGTATCGCGACTGACCTACATTTCTTTGATACTGTTGTTGCCGTGGGCACCGGCAATAGGATACAGGAGATTCTACCAGGGGATTCTGATAAGAAACAACCTGACAGGCAGGGTTACCTACGGTACCGTAATACGGCTTTCTGTTATTGCTATAGCAGGTTATGGATTGTATCTGACAGGAACAGCCGGCGCCTATGTCGGCGCAGCAACTCTTTCAATAGCTGTATTTCTGGAGGCTATAGCATCATGGCTGATGGCCAGAAGTACAATAAGGAGAATTATTAATGACGGCGACTTTCCTGTTGAAGATCCCCGCAGCAACAGCCATGGCGAAAAGATAGGATACCGGTTTATTGCCAGGTTTTATACTCCGCTTGCACTGACATCGCTGCTGTCTCTGGGTGTAAATCCATTTGTGGTATTCTTCCTTGGCCGCAGTCACATGGCTGTTGAATCACTGGCAGTATTGCCGGTAGTCAACTCACTGGTCTTCATATTCAGAAGCATGGGCTTATCGTATCAGGAGGTGCTAATAGCCCTTGTCGGCGACCGTAAACAGAACTACCCCTCGCTTCGCAAGTTTGCAATTACAATGGGTCTTATAGTAACGGTTATTCCCGCAGTCATTGCATTTACACCGTTGGCAAATATCTGGTTCTTAAAGGTGTCGGGCCTGACGCCCGATCTTGCCGCTATCGCCTTCACACCACTTAAGCTTATGCTATTTCTCCCTGCATTGTCAGTGCTGCTGTCGTTCCAGCGGTCCACCCTGGTGATTACCGGAAAAACAAGGCCAATCTCAATCGCCACAGGAATTGAACTCCTGGTGATTATTGGTGTCCTGCTTATCTGTGTAATTCCGTTCGGCATGATCGGAGCCACAGCCGCTGCCATTGCATACACAGTAGGCAAGTCGGCATCTAATCTCTACCTTGCACCAAAGCAATTATCCACTGTAAGAAGCTGGCGCCTAAGCCTTTAAAGCAACCCTCGTGAGTTTAATGGAACCTATGGAATATCAGGCGTTTATCAAACCGGTCGGAGCGAACTGCAATCTGCGCTGCAACTACTGCTATTATAACTCTTCGGTAAAAGATATTGGCGGAACCGGCGGCGCCATAATGAGTGAAGAGGTTCTGGAGGCATATGTAAAACTGAATATTGCAGCTGCCGGCTCAGGTCCGGTATTCTTTGCATGGCACGGAGGCGAACCGACACTGGCTGGTATTGACTTTTATCGCAAAGCCGTGGAATTGCAAAAGAGATATCAACCTGACGGGATTGAAATCATAAACGGAATACAGACAAACGGAACCCTGGTTGACGATGAGTGGTGCAGGTTTCTGGCTGAAAACAGGTTTGCCGTGGGCATAAGCATTGACGGACAGGAAAACCTGCACAACAAAAACCGCAGAAGCCTCTCCGGCGAAGGTTCATTTGCTCCTGCTTCCGGTGGATTTCAAAGGCTTAAGGAATATGGACTTGAGCCTGAAATTCTATGTGTCGTCAGTTCCACAAATGCAGATTATCCTCTCGATGTCTACAGGTATTTCCGCGAACTGGGAGCAAGGTGGATGACCTTCCTGCCTCTGGTAATAAGAGACAATGATTCATATCACGGAGTGTTACCTCTATCAGTTGCCCCCCGCCGGTTTGGAGAATTCCTTTGTGCACTGTTCGATGAATGGGTTGAACACGATATAGGCTTGATAAAGATCCAGATAATCGAGGAAGCGACAAGGGTGGCCTTTAACCAGGAGCATACACTCTGCATCTTTAAAAAAGAATGCGGGGGTGTGCCGGTAATAGAGCTTAATGGTGATTTCTATTCATGCGACCATTATGTTAATGACGACCACCGCATTGGAAATATAATGGAGACACCGCTTGAGGGTCTTCTCTGTAGTGACCGGCAGAGAGCATTCGGCAAGGCAAAATGGACAACCCTACCCAGGTACTGCCTTGAATGCGAGGTGCTCGATATGTGCAACGGCGAATGTCCGAAAAACAGGTTTATCACGGCCCCCTCAGGAGAACCCGGTCTCAATTACCTCTGTGAAGGCTACAGGCTGTTCTTCAATCACATGCGGCCCTTTGTGGATGCTGTCAGGTACGCCGGTAAACGGTAAACGGAACCGGGTCGCCGGGCGAGCTCACGACCACATTCCTCTATTTAAGTTTATCCTTAAAGAAATTTACCGTACGTTCCCATGCAAGTTTGGCTGCCTCCTCGTTGTAGCGGCCCGGATTGGTATCGTTGTTGAAGGCATGGCCGGTACCGGGATACATGAATATCTGATGTTCAATACCCGCCTTTTTCATTGCCTCCCTGAACCCTTCAATCCCGGCATTAATACGCTGATCGTTTTCAGCATAGTGCGCCATCACCGCAGCTTTTATTTTCGGAACATCTTCATCTGTGGGAACGCTGCCGTAATAGGGTACAGCAGCCTTTAATTCAGGAGCATTTACAGCCACCTGGTTTGTCATGGCTCCTCCCCAGCAGAAACCGGTGCAGCCTACTTTGCCGTTTGAGAGCGGATGGGTCTGCAGGTATTTCACTGCAGCAACGAAGTTTTTGGTATGTGTCTCTCCCGGAATCTCGCGCAGCATTGTCATTCCCTGGTTCTGGTCCTCAGGGGTTCCACCGAGAGGCGAATTGCCATCTGGTGCAAGAGCCAGGAACCCCTCCTTTGCCATTCGGCGGTTTACATCCTGAATATGAGGGACAAGTCCGCGATTCTCATGGATTACAATTACAGCGGGATACTTCTTTTTCTCTTTTGGGTGCGACAGCAGTCCTTTCATCTCTCCGTCTTCCACAGGGTAGGTTATGAATTCGCTGATAATGTCGGCATCCTGCATAAGCTGGTCCGCAATATCACCCGCTCCTGAGGCCTGCAACAGGGAAAACGCTGCGGCAGTGCCGCCGGTCACCAGCACCAGCTTCTTCATGAACTCACGGCGGCCCAGGCTTCCGGTCCTGTAATCCGTGACTAATTTATCTACATTCATTTTCATGGTATTATGGTTTTATTGGTTCTTGGTTTCTGTTCTTCCATCAGCATGTTTTGCAAATCTGCCTGCTGATCTGGGATGGACGTTGTCGTGGCGTGGCCAGGGCCATCCGCCGAATTGTGTTCTTCGGTAATCAGAAAACGCCTGCCTGATCTCTTCATCGGTGTTCATAACGAATGGTCCATATTGTACCACCGGTTCTCCGATCGGTATAGCCTGAAGTACCAGCATTTCACTTTCGGAGGTTCCGTTAACAACTTCCTGTGGTATGTCGCACCTCAGCCGCAGTGACACGGAATTTGAAAGTCTGGTTCCCGCAATGGATATATTATTGCCCCTGAAAAAATATACGGTGCGTTGCACTCTGGCTGGTGCAGCCGGCATTGTCCATTCCGCCCCTGGTTCCATCTTAACTGTCCAGATACCTACTTCGTTAGAGGCATCAGCAGCCCAGGAGTCGGGTGCTGGGGGAGGTGCCGTGACACCGTCTATGCTTCCGGCGACTATTTTTATTGTGGTTGTTTTGCCATGGTTGTCAGTGGCTTTGACTTCAGGTATTGTCTCACCCCACAGCATTGCAAAGTGCGGATTGACCATCTTGTTGCGGCGCGGCAGATTAAGCCATACCTGAAAGAGTTCGACATGGTTATCACTGTCGCTGTTTACCAGTGGAAACATTTCGCAGTGCTGTATGCCTCCTCCGGCAGTCATCCACTGCACGTCACCATTCCCGTAGCGGCCTGCAGCACCAAGAGAATCGCTGTGATCGACGAAACCGCTCCTGACTATGGTAACTGTCTCAAAGCCGCGGTGAGGATGAACCGGGAAGCCCGGCACCTTATCACCATGGTACATTCGCCAGCCGTCTTTCACCGTAAAGTCGCTGCCTATATTGCGACCCCGCAGGAGGGCAGGGTCCGGACCCATTTCATCGTTACCCCTGGGGTAGAAATCGTTGTGATGGACACAGAAAATAAACGGGTCGTAGGTGTCCCAGTAGAATCCAAGGCTTCGGATGGATGTGATGTTTTCTTTCATTTTTTACTCCCTTCGGTCGTGAACTCGCCCGGCAAGCAGGGCTCGGTTCAGGTTTGCTATCATTTGGTCGCGAGCTTGCTTCGCTCGGTTCAGGTATCGGGATTTAAGCATGGCAGGCGAGTTTTGCCCAGGCAGTTGCCCTGGCGGCCTCTCCATCTTTTAACTGACCTTCATTGGCTTCAACAAAGAATCCCTCAGGAGGCAGTACAAGAATACCTCCCTTCTTTCTGAGTTTTTCAGCTATCGGGTTGGCGGCATAGCCGCCGGTATCGGAAAGGAATCGCATAAATTTCTTTCTCGTATCCTCTGCAGCTATCCTGGTATCAAATGCTGCAACCGCAATATCGGTTATTGCACTTTCAGGTATTGAATCAAGGAACCTTACTATAGCGGGTGTCGGCTTATAGCTTAGTGTAGGAGAACCTACAATCAGAAGCGACAGTCCTGAGAGTCTTTCCGGATCAGCATTACTGACATGCAGAACCTCAGCACTGCACTTTTCAATACCAAGGGCAATTGCCCGGGCCAGTTTCTCTGTATCGCCGGAAACAGTATCGTATACAATCAATGCCTTCATATCACTCCTGCAATTAAAGATTCACCAAAATCTACCGGTCCCTGCCATATCTGATTCAAGGCACAGGAGCAATTAACAGTTATAAAGATAAACAAAGTAACCTGAAAACCAAGTTGTCTACATGTCTAATAAGACTGACAAATCAACCTCATGCTTATATGATCTTATTTTATCTGGCAGATTTATTATTGAACCGGCATATAATTGACATGCTGATTTATTCTATTTTTGTCACAGATTTACTCTGATGAAAGCCCGTAACCTGATACTGATACTACTGCTGTTGATAGCAACAATCATAATATGGTTATTGGTACGTGAAAACCCGCAAACGGTTTCAACCTTTATCGCATCAAAGAGCACTGACACTCCCGAACCACCTCTTCTTCTGCAGATTGAATCAGTCAGTGATGCTTATCCTGCAATTCAGCAAGGCGATACCATATACACCCACACCGGTTTTCACCTGCTCTATAATGAACAGTACGAGCAGGCATCGTGGGTAGCATATATACTGACCCGCGAAAAGGTTCTGGCCGGAACCGAAAGCCGAACGGAAAACTTCCGATCTGATACTGCAATAGTAACGGGCTCAGCAACGCCGGGGGATTATCTGCGCAGTGGCTATGACCGTGGTCATCTTGCTCCGGCAGCTGATATGAAATGGTCTTCCGCTGCCATGAGCGAGTCATTCCTGATGAGCAACATGAGTCCGCAGACACCGGGATTCAACAGGGGTGTGT
Organism: uncultured Rikenellaceae bacterium; assembly: GCA_964568875.1. Classification (GTDB taxonomy): domain Bacteria; phylum Bacteroidota; class Bacteroidia; order Bacteroidales; family VadinHA17; genus SLNP01. The sequence continues at coordinate 12,607 of CAZMSH010000019.1, forward strand.
GGAGCAGACTTGAGAATAAAGTGCGCGACTGGGCACTGGAAAATGACAGCATTCTGGTAATTACCGGTCCTGTTTTTTACGGTATAGAAGAGTATATAGGAGAGAACCTGGTCGGCGTTCCGAAATACTACTTTAAAGTAATTGCAGATATTTCACCCCCCGACTTTAAGGTTATCTCCTTCCTCCTTGAAAACAGCAGCAGCAGGGAAGACCTTATCTCTTTTTCAGTAAGCATAGACTCTCTTGAGACAATAACAGGATATGATTTTTTTGCAGCACATCCTGACCAGGATATGATCGATAAGATGGAGGCAAGGATCAATACCAGTGGCTGGTTTTGAACCTTTACAGACCGTCGTTGTTTAACGTTTGCACTATCAACCTTACAAGAGGTTGTTTCCCGGAAAATGTATATATTTACTGAAAATCAAATAATATGGGAAAGATAAGGAACGAATCAAGAAGAGAATTTCTTCAGAAGCTGATAGCCTCTACGGCTGTCATAGGGCTTGCCCCGTACCTCACCTCATGTGCCGGCGGCGGTGGAACGCTTAAGGCAGGTAAAATGCCATTGCGCCCCCTGGGAAAGACAGGCCACATGGTAAGCCTCTTCAGCCTTGGCGGACAGGCTTCACTTGAGATACCAGGCAAGGAGGATATCTCATTTCAGATTATTAACAGGGCTATTGATCTTGGCATTAACTATATTGATACGGCTGCGGCCTATGGCAGGGCTGTTGAAGGAGTATCACGCCAGGAGGCTATGGGAACCAGTGAACGCAATCTCGGCCGCGTCCTCAAGGACAGGCGAAATGAAGTCTTTCTGGCTTCAAAAACACACGACCGTACCTATGACGGCTCGATGAGACTGCTCGAACAGTCACTGAAAAACCTTCAGACCGATCACCTTGACCTCTGGCAGATTCATAATGTAAGGATGTCGGAGATAGATAATCTCGATCGCATCTTTGCTGACGACGGGGTTCTTAAGGCCATGCTGAAAGCCAGGGATGAGAAGATCATCAAATATATCGGATATACCGGGCACGAGGGACCTGACGTGCTGAACGAACTCAACAGCCGCTTCGAGTTTGATAATGTACTTGTGGCTATCAACGCTGCCGATAAGCATCACGACCCCTTTATTGAAAAGTTTCTGCCCAATGTTGTGGAAGACAACCTGGGTATTGTGGGTATGAAGATACCTGCCAGAGACAGGATATTCGCAAATGGAGGTATTATAACAATGAAAGAGGCCATGGAGTATGTTCTGACCCTGCCTGTAAGTACTGTCATTGTTGGTATCGATACTCTTGAAGAGCTGGAGGAGAACGTTGAGATAGCCAAAAACTTCAGTCCGCTGTCGGCCGATCAGATGCTGGCAATCGAAGAGAAAACGCGGCCACATTATGAGGATCTTCTCTTTTTCAAGAACCTGTCATCCTGGCCAACAGACTGGTAGAGGATTTTTTTTCCAAAGAGGAAGATTACAAAGCAGCTGAAAGATTAGCCGCCTTGCCGGCAGTGAATATGATTAATGTCTGCCTGTGCGGATTACCCTGATTACAGATTCGGCTTCTTCAAATGAGACGCCTGTCTCTACTATCTTGTGGCATCTGCTGCAGATGACGCCGTACAGCTTGTTGCCATTCCTGGTAATCTTACTGTCAACTATCTTCAGTTTGTGCCTCGAAGGCACAGAAATAATCTGTTCCAGACTCAGAAACTTCATCAGGGCGTGATCTCTTTTATCTTGTTTCTTCGATTCAACGGTGATCCAAAAATAATAAAAATAATATTCAAACATTCTGCCGGCGCTGATTAACAGGCTTGTTTCTGGTGGCTGCAGCGGTAAAACAGTATCAGCGAAGCGGTAATTACAACCATGCCTGTGATTGTCAGCCACTGAGGCCTCTCTCCTTCAATGAGAAGCCAGCTTATTATAGCACCAAACACCGGAATGATAAACTTGTAGAAATTCAGGTCTGATACTTTTACACCAGGCCTTTGCAACAGAATATACCATATTGTGAAAGCCACAGACGACATAAAGCTGAGCCACCCCAGTGATATCCAGTATGTTACCGCACCTTCCCCGCGAGGGTATATGAAGGGAGGTTCGGTAAGCAGCGACAGCAGCCATATCAGTAATCCTCCTGCAAGCAGGGAGAATGAACTCAGTACGAATGGATTGATACCTTTTCCCTTTTTGGAAACCACTACGTTACTGATGGCGCTGCAGGTATTTGCTCCAAGTATCATAATTACTCCGAGCAATTCGCCGGCTGTTCCCAGTTTAAGTCCCTGACGGCCCAGGCTTACGAGAATGACACCGCTGATACCTATTATTATGATAGAAACCTTACGCAGGTTAAGAGTCTCTTCTTTGATCATCAATGCAGCTGTCAATGCAATAATAAGAGGTTGTGACCCAATTACAATAGCACCTATTGCTCCGGGAACCAGATCCATCCCCTTGTAGAAAAGAATATAATTGAGTACCGTCTGGAACATCGTCACGAGCATTATTATTCTGATATTGCCCCTGATAATGCTTATGTAGGCAGACGGTCGTACCGTAAAAGGAAGTATCAGCAACCCGGATATCACAAATCTGACACCCGCAAAATGCAGTGGCGTTGAGAACTCCAGTCCTATTTTAATACCCGGCGCGGCTGTTGACCATAGGAGGCATGCTATTATCGCCCAGAAAACAGTGTTGGTACGATTATCCACGATGAAAAATTTCCGCAAAGATGGAGGAAATTTTTATTTTTCCATCCTGTTCCAGTCAGGAGGTTCAACTCCAAGAAGATGCTTTACAAAATAGTCACGGCGCCTTCTCTCACCATAGTCGCCACCGCTGGAGTGTCCCATGCCCGGCACCAGCAGATAATCGAAGTCCTTATCGGCTTTGATTAATGCGTTGACAAACTGTGTGGTTGATGCCGGATCAACATTTGCGTCCATCTCTCCGTTTATCAGAAGCAGCTTGCCCTTCAGCCTGGATGCGTTTTCAGTATTTGACGATTCGGCATACTCAGGTCCCACCGGCCATCCCATCCACTGCTCATTCCACCATATCTTATCCATTCTGTTGTCGTGACAACCGCATGATGAAACGGCAACCTTATAAAATTCCGGATGGAAAAGTAGGGCTCCTGCGGAATTCTGACCTCCCGCCGAGGTTCCGAATATTCCAACCCTTTCCAGATCCATATATGGGTACTTCTTAGCTGCTTCCTGCATCCAGATTATCCTGTCGGGGAAACCAGCATCCTTCAGGTTCTTCCAGCAGACATCATGAAAGGCCTTTGAACGGTTTGAGGTACCCATTCCATCAATCTGTACCAGAATGAATCCGAGTTCGGCAAGTGCGTGCATGCTTCCTATGTATGGCCTGAAATTTTTGGGAACATGGCTGCTGTGCGGGCCGGCATAGATGTATTCAATTACCGGATAGCTTTTTGAGGGATCAAAATTGGAAGGGCGTATAATTATACCCCAAATGTCGGTTTTTCCATCGCGCGCAACAGACTGGAATACCTCAGGCATCTGCCATCCTGTGGTAAGCAGCTCTGAAATATCAGCTCTCTCGAGTTCCATCACAAGGCTGCCGTCAGCAGTATTCCTCAATACTGCCACGGGAGGCATGTCCATGCGAGACCAGCTGTCCACGAAGTACTTCCTGTCAGGAGAGAAGAAGACATCGTGCGTTCCGTCACCCTCAGTCAGCCTCACCAGCCCGGTTCCATCAAAATTAATACGGTAAACATGTATAAGGTACGGATCGCCGGTTTCTTTGCCGCTGGCACGGAAGGTTATCTGACGTGCTTCATCATCGACATGAACGACACCGCGGGTAACCCATTCTCCCCTGGTAATCTGATTTTTGACACTGCCCGTCTGACTGTCGTAAAGGTAGAGGTGGTTCCATCCGTCACGCTCAGAAGCCCAGATAAGCTCGTTGGTCTCATTAAGGTCGTACCTGTATTTTTTTCCACTATAGTCGATAAATGTTGGTGATGTTTCGTTGACTATAACCGTATGATGGCCTGTTGTGGCATCGACCCTTATAACCTGGTATACCTGGTGACCTCTCTTGTTGTATTCAAAGGTGAATGAGCGGCTGTCAGGAGCCCACCTGTATGATCCCAGCGAGTACTGGTTGTCTATCATTGATTTCCCGACTTCTATGTGGGACCTGGTTTCTATGTCGAAAAGCTGCGGATATGACTGGGGGATGGCATCTCCGGGCTTACGGTATTCATAGGTTGAGTATTTTGGCTGCAGCTGGTCGATCGGCGACGACTCGATGTAATGAATCATGTGCTTTTCCGCCGGCCTTATTTTTGCCGTCATCAGCTTCCTCGAATCAGGCGACCACCTTATGTTCGAAGAGTAGTATTCCCCAATGCCTCCGTCATGACTGAGCTTATACTCCTTCCGGTCGGCCTCAGACCTGATATAGACATTGTAATCCTTTATGTAGGCCGTCCACTTTTTATCAGGTGACGGCACCGGCGGGCTGCGAAGCTCGTCAGGTGTCCCCCATACCCAATCGCTGCCTCCCCGCCGGCCCCCGGTCTGTCTGACCGAATCACCCTTTATTATCGAATAATTCCTGAAATAACAGGTATAATAGTTGCTCTCATATTCAAACGTGAAACTGCGGCCATCTTTCGAAAATTCAATGTTCCTCAGCGGAAGCCTGCCCGGTTCAGCCTTAGTGCCCGTAGCCGCTTCAAAACTGCGCGCAAACCTCGCCTGGTCAAAGGCCATGCGCTTTGTCTTCTTTTCGGCATCAGCCATTACATACATACGGCCCTCAGGCGTAATGTTCTCATACCAGAAAAGAGCCGTCCCCTCAATCCAGTTAGGCCTTACATTTCCGTAGTAAACCTTGTTCTGGAAAAGCCTGCCCGCATTGTCGGCTCTCCTGTAATCCTCAATCCTGCCCTGCGCTGTCGCACTCAATGCAACGGCTACAAAGCCAACTATTAATAAACTGATCCTGTACATGGCTTAAGTATTTCTTGTCGGTATTAAATATAGCTTGTTCAATCCAAATATATGCAAATTGCAGATTAAATGTACTTCTTACACATAAAAAATATATGTTTTAGAACAACGCGTTTTTTCTTAGCTTTGGGGGAACCAGGGCCAATAGTTTATGAAAATAGCCGATTACACAGCAAAAGTGCTCAGCGACAGGGGAGTCAGATATGTCTTCGGGGTTCCCGGCGGACCTTCTATTCCTTATATGGAGGCATGGAGAAATAAGGGAATAGAATTCATACTGACCTCCCACGAAGCCTCTGCAGCTATGATGGCAGGTATAACATCACGGTTAACTGGTGTAACCGGGGTATGCCACGCAACTTTTGGTCCGGGAGCAGTCAACCTGGCCTCAGGCGTCGGCTGTTCATTACTCGACAGGATGCCTGTGCTGGCCTTTACAAGCGAGGTCCCTGACCGAATGGCCGGCAGAACGACCCAAATGGGAATCGATCATCAGCAACTGTTCCGGTCGCTGACAAAAAGCACAATGCGGCTTACACAGGCCGGTGTCGCAGAAGCCCTGAAAAGGTCACTCACAATTGCAGATGAGGAGCTGCCAGGTCCGGTGCACATAGGATTGCCATCTGACATTGCGTTAAAGGAGGCAGGAGACGGCAAGGCGGAAAATGCAGCTTCATGCCCTGAAGGTTTTACTGCCGGGAAACCTCGTTCCACTGGCACCGGTTCTGTGAAAGAGGCTGTCAGGTTGCTGAAAGAATCAAAGAAACCACTTATAGCACTTGGCCTGACTGCAGCCCGGCTGGGAATATCACCTATGCTCGGTAATTTCCTGAAAACCACATCTGTGCCGGTAGTTATGACCCCGATGGCAAAAGGGATATTACACTATGATGATCAGTGTTATTGCGGAGTTTTGTTTCATGCATTGAGTGACAGGCTACGACAGGTTACCGGCGCCTGCGATCTCATTATAGGCATAGGATATGATCCTGTTGAGTATAATTATGAGTCCTGGATGCCTGATGTGTCGATTGTTCATTTCGGCACAACCGATGTCGATATGCCTCAGGGAGTGAGGACAGTTGTCATAAAGGGGTACCCTGAAAGATGGTTCGAAGTACTTTCAGAGTCGGGTATGTCAGGCGATTTTCTCAGTGGCAGGGGCGTAGACAAGGCAAGAAGGGAAATAGAAGATATCTTTTCCGAGCTGGCCACAAGATGGGGACCGGTTAACGTTATGAAGGTTATGCGGGAGGAGCTGTCTGCCGAAACTATTCTTACCTGCGATGTTGGTTCTCACCTTCATTTGGCGGGACAGTACTGGCAGCCGCCGGAGCCTGACAGGATGTTGATAACAAACGGGTGGTCAACGATGGGATTTGGCATTCCGGCCGGTATTGCTGCGGCATTGAATATACCTGACTCAACTGTTGTAGCCGTGACCGGTGATGGCGGGTTCCTGATGTCGGCAGGGGAGATAATGACAGCAAGGCGCTATAACCTCAATATGAAAGTAGTGGTAATTGCCGACAGGGAACTAAACCTTATTAAAGTGAAGCAATCGTGGTATAACACTGATCAATATGGCACCGGTGTTATCAACGGGGATATGTTCGGAAGCGACTCTTTTCTGGGCGTACCTGTCTTTGATGCAGCTGAGGATACTGCTTTCCGGACTGCCATAAGGTCAGCATTAGCTTTCAAAGGCCCGGCAATCATATGTGCTACGGTTCCCGGTGAAGATTATTATAAGTTGATAGTCAGACAGTGATATTAATATAGTTACTAATCGCCGTCGCTCTTATCTTCAGTTTTCTTTTTTGTGACTTTTTTACCGGTACCTGCAGCGGCTTTGGTTTTCTTTGCAGTTGCAGCCCTGGGCTTCTTTTCAGCTTCAGCCTTGGGCTTCTCTTCAGTCTCAGCCTTGGGCTTCTTTTCAGCTTCAGCCTTGGGCTTCTCTTCAGTCTCAGCCGCCTTTTTACTCGTTTCAGGTTCTTTATCCTTCCTTTCCGGACTGGCTATTTCAGCTTCTTCAGGCTTTTCAGCCTTTACCTCTGTTTCAACCGATACATTGGTTTCTTCTGCAGCTACTATTTCAGTAACCTCCGGCTTTTCAACCACATTAGCCTTTTCGCTCGCTACAGCTTTATCTTCTGTTTTGATTTTCTCAGCCTTTGGTGTTTTTTTTGATGAAACCTTTGGTGCCTGTTTCTGTCTTAATTCCGGCGCAATTGCCGGTTTATTCTTCTTCCTGCGGCGACGAATTCCGTAGCTGCCTCTGGTGAGTTTACCTCTCCTGGTCTTAAGATCACCTTTTCCCATATCTGTTTGGATTTATATTTAGTACTTCGGTTGAAAATGAACCATCAAAGTTATAAAAAAACTCTATTTTTAACCATCTTTTTCTATGGATGCGACTAAGTATTTAAATATCAATATATTAATATTCCTTGTATGAAAAAGGAGAGTTTAATGGAGATGGCTGCTTCAATGGATGCAAATGATCCTCTGAGAACTTATTCTTCATTTTTTCCGAAGAGTGACAGCCGGCTGATTTATTTTGACGGTAATTCTCTCGGTATGTTGCCCGGGCCGGCATTAAGGAACCTGCAGGATGTTGTTGAGAGGCAGTGGGGTCAAAGGCTTATCAGAGCATATAATGAGGGCTGGTGGATGAAACCTTCGCACCTGGGCTCGCGTATTGCAAAACTTATTGGTGCCGGCAGTGATGAGGTAATCGTATGTGATTCAGTGTCGGTGAATATGTTCAAGATGCTAATAGCGGTACTCCGAAATTCAAATGAAAAAAGGAAAGTAGTTAGCGATGAGCTTAACTTCGGAACCGATCTCTATATTATTCAGGGCGTTATAGATCTTCTTGACAAGGGGCACAGGCTTGAATTGATGAAGAGCGATGACGGTATCACAATAAGCAACCATGAGCTGGAAACTGCTATAGACAATGACACGGCACTGGTCTCTTTGTCATATGTTTCATTCAGAAGCGCTTTTATGTATGACATGACCAAAGTGACTGAACTGGCTCATTCAAGAGGGGCAATGATGTTATGGGATCTTTGTCACGCCGTCGGCGCCGTGCCGGTAGATCTTAATAAAGCAAATGCTGATTTTGCTGTAGGTTGTACCTATAAATATCTTAATGGCGGCCCGGGATCCACCTCATTCCTCTATGTAAGGAGAGACCTTCAGGAGAGGCTTTTTTCTCCTATATGGGGATGGTGGGCAGATGCTGATCCGTTCAGTTTCAATACAGAATTCAGGCCTGCTGAGGGAATGAGGAAGTACCTGTCCGGATCAGTGCCGATACTGTCGGGTTCGGCAATGGAGAGTTCTCTCGATATATTTGAAATGGCAGGAATGGATAACATCAGAAAGAAAAGTGTTGAAATGTCTTCCTTCTTTCTTTCCATGGTAGATAAGTACCTGAAGCCGCTGGGATTCAGATCCGGATCGCCTGCTGTTCCGGAAAAAAGAGGCTCTCATGTGTCGCTGAAGCATAAAGAGGCATTCAGAATTTGCAAAGCCCTGATTGACGACAGCGAGGGAGACTGGACTATTATACCTGATTACCGGGCTCCGGATAATATTCGTGTGGGATTTGCTCCTCTCTACAACTCATTCTCCGAAATTGCAATACTGACTGCAGAGCTGGCAAGAATTGTAGAGGGCCGGTTGTATGAGAAGTACGATAATGAAACGGGTGAAGTAACGTAAACTTCATAGAGAGAATAGAATTAAGAGTTGCGATTGGGCTGTAGTGATCCTGGTGGATGTAGTGTATAAAGAGACCTGAGCAGGTGAAGTAGCAGTAGTGACTGGGTTGAGACCCATTGACAAGGAGGCCCGGGTTGAGGTGCAGTGAAAAAGAGACTTGATTGAGATGCAGTGTGCCTGAGAATAAAGGTTTCCGGAGTGAGCCAGAGTGAGTTTAACTGTTTTGTTAGTTGGATGTTATTAAATACCGGTTATGGCGACATATTGTGAGGTTATTGCAAACATGAAGGGCGAGGTGCAGGAGTTGCACCGGGAATACCATGATAATCATTACGGTTTTCCATTGTATGATGACAATGATCTTTTTGGCAGGTTCTTGCTGGAGATCAACCAGGCCGGACTGAGCTGGACGCTTATGCTCAGAAAGCTAAAGGGATTCGAGAGGGCCTATGAGGGGTTTGATATTGAAAAGATAGCTGCTTACGGGGATGACGATTTTCAGCGCCTTATGAGCGATAGTGGCATTATAAGAAACAGGTTGAAGATTAAAGCTGCAATTGAAAATGCCAGGCGCATTCTCGAAATCAGAAAAGAATATGGGACATGGCGCAGGTGGCTCGATGAAATGGCTTTGACACACAAGACACTGGATGAATGGACCAGGCTTTTCAAAAAGAGATTTGTTTTTACCGGAGGTGAGATAGTAAACGAATTTCTTATGAGCATTGACATGCTTCCCGGGGCTCACTCGGAAGACTGTCCTGTCTACAGGAGAATCAGGTCACAGAATGTAAATAATTATTGACGGTTTTTTCTTTCTCTGCGCCTCCTGACGATTCTTGTAACAAAAACGGCAACATAAACACCTGTTACGTGGAGCAATACCAGCAACAGGATATAATATACAGCCTTACCCTTTCTGGTACTCTTGACGGTATAGTTGCCGTCAATGTTTGCCACAATAGCGTCGAGACCCTTATTGAGTGCCGCAAACATTTTTCCTTTCGCTACCAGTGGCCTTATTTCATTTGCTGATATTGATTCAGATGTCTCTTCATTAAAAATATCTTTAAAGTATGAATTTGGCACAACAGCTACTGCAAGAGGCCCGAACTGATTCTTGGGCTTAACCAAAACCAGCAATCCTTTTTCATCATTGTTATACCCTATTCCCCACCTATCGACAATTGCAGAGGCGTAGGATACAGGATCGTTTCTACCGAAATCATTCAGAATAATCATAACAATCTGTACCCCGTACTCCTGGTGATATGTCATCAGCCTGACCTCCAGAACATCTGCTTCATCCATATTCAGGATGCCGGCATAATCGTTGAGAAGCCTTGCAGGCTCTGACGGATCGGGATACCACTGTGCTTTAAGTGAATGAAGGGTTGTTACTGAAATAATCAGCATCATGAGAACTGTGGTTCTTAATGACATTCCGGTATGGTTTTATAATTCTGCCGCAAAATAAAAAAAGATCAATGATTATAACACCCGGACTGAATAAAAATGATCCTAAACCTGATCTCTTTTTAAGCAGGTCTTATCTAATTCTTTATTATTTCATAAATTTGACAATATGGACCCTGTTGATGTAAATATCTATACTGACAAACGAACTCCCAGGCTTGATTATATTGCCGGGGTTATCTTCGGCGATCTTCTGGGCCTTAAATACAGAGTCATAACAGACAGGAGGAAGATTGGCAATACACCTCTTATCAATTACAGCGGTGAGGAAATTACCGGTTCATTCAGAATATCTCCTTCCGGAATTCTGAGAGAAGGCTCGGTTGAAACAGTCGTCCCGTTAGTTACGGTAGCAGAAGATGTGCCGGTGCTCTTCCCGACAGAATCGGGAGACATGCCCTTTGATGTTTTGTCAGCATCATTCTGGTTGATAAGCAGATATGAGGAGTACCTGCCTTTTACTCCGGATAACCACGGCAGGTTTCCTGCTGAGGCTTCACTTGCTTACAGGGAGGGTTTCCTTAATATGCCTGTAATTGAGATATGGGCCAGGAGACTCACTCTTGATCTTATAAGGTATTTCCCGTTTCTGGCCTTCAGAAGGCATGAGTTCAGGTCACTGGTTACTTTTGATATTGACCAGGCTTATGCTTACAGGGGCAAAGGTATATTGCGAGGTGCCGCGGGCCTGGTAAACGATATGATCAGGGGAGGAGGGATGGAAAGACTGCGGTCTGTATCTGGCACAGAAAAAGACCCGTATGACGTTTATGATTATCTGTTTGAGACTATAGATTTGTTTAAGGCAGATACCCGTTTTTTCCTGCCTTTTGGTTCATGGTCAGAATATGACAGGAACAATCCTTCCGACAGCAAACTCTACAGGGAACTTGTCAGGGATATCACGGACAGATATCCATCAGGGATACATTTTTCATATAATTGCGGGAAGAATCATCAGCTTGCGGCAAAGGAGGTACAGAGATTCAGGAAAGTGACGGGACGTTTACCGGAAGAGTCACGACAGCATTACCTGCTTGTGACTTTTCCCGAAACCTACCGCACTCTTGAGAATGCAGGAATCAGAACAGACTACTCTCTAGGTTATGCCTCTGCTCCGGGTTTCAGGGCAGGTATCTCAAAACCGTTCAGGTTTTATGATATTGGCAGAGAGAAAACAACAAACCTTACAGTAGTTCCTTTTGCAATTATGGATGTTACTTTTAAGGATTATATGAAGCTCACTCCTTCTGAGGCTGTGAAGCAGATTGACAGTTTAATCAGGGAAGTACGAAATACCGGGGGCAACTTTGTCAGTATATGGCATAACAGCAGTCTGACAGAGCGTAATGGATGGGAAGGATGGAGAGAGGTTTTTGAATTTACTATCAGAAGTAGTGCTTTATGATTGAGTATCTTCCAGGTAATGAGGTTGATAAGGATAAGTGGGACTTGTGTGTTTCATCAGTTCCGGGATGTAAGCCTTATGGTTTCTCATGGTATCTTGATATAATGGCACCAGGATGGGAGGCGCTGGTAGATGATGATTACGATTCGGTTTTTCCCGTGCCGGCATTCAGAAAATATGGATTCTACTATATTGCAACCCCTGTGTTCCTCCAGCAGCTTGGTATATTTTCTCCTGACAATAACATAGCAGCAAAGCTGGATGAGTACCTGGGTTTTATGCCTGAGTTCTACAGACTGATAGATCTTTGTATTGCACAGCTGCCCGAGGGCTCTGACTTTATGGTAACGGCGAGGGATAATTATGAACTCGATATTTCGAAGCCATATTCTAAGTTGTGGGAGGAGTACAGCTCTGATTGCCGCAGAAATATCAGACTGGCAATCGATGCTAAACAGCAGATCGAGGAGGACATCTCTCCTGCTGAAATGATAAGTCTTTTCAGGCAAAACAGCGGGCGGGGCCTCAGCGGGGTGAAAAAGCGGGATTACATAAAACTATCTTCTTTGATGAAGTATTGTGCCGAAAACGGAAAGGGAAGGTTGCTGGGTGTGAGGAACAGCAAGGGAGAGCTTATTTATGGTGTCTTTATTGTTATTGTAAAGGGGTCGGTGACACTTCTTTTTACAGCCACCTCAGCCGAAAGCCGCGAGAAAAGAACAGGTTACCTTGTTGTAAATTCATTAATAGAAGAATACTGTGACAGCGACAGGATAATTGACTTTGCAGGCTCATCGATACCGGGAGTGGCTGACTATAATAAATCTTTTGGAAGCATCAGGGTACCTTATTACAGGATCTTCCGCAACAGGCTTCCGTGGCCGGTAAAGTTGTTTAAATGAATTGCGCTGACAGAGGGATCATCAGTGATGTCAGATAAAGACCGCCGGTATCTTAAACCATTTCCATATTAACCTGACTTCTTCTTTCATTGAATTGTTTTGCCTGGAACATGAAGGCCTGAAGCCTCGAGTCGAGAGCTGTATCTTCCTGCCCGTCGAAGGCTATATTGACCCAGGGCAGGTCGTTGTAATCTTTCCTGAAGGTTTCTGATACCGCTGAGATGATTGTTCCCGGCATGCATGTGAATGGCAGCAGGTTGGCAACACCAGATATGAACTCCCTTGACAGCAGTGATGCGTTTCCAAGTGACAGGGGAGGGTCTCCGTCATAATGTTTATGGATATAGGGATAACAGTACTCAAGTATTTCATGGATATGAGTGATTCCCCTTCTGTCGATCCGGTTTTTAACTCTGGCCGATACCCTTGAGGCAGTAATGTTCTGCGAAAACTGCTGGATGTGAGCCTTAACAAATCCCTTTACACTCCGTTTCCACTTGCTGTCTCTTATATACCTGTAGGTGGAGTACAAAAGCCATTCAGAGAACGGCATTATAAGTGTCTCAGCTCCCATCTGCTCAAGTCTTTCCACCAGCCTGCCGCTGCAGTAATGGTTGTCTCTCATGAAGATCTCGCCAACCACTGCTATTACCGGTTTTCTGGGCTCTCCGGTAAGCGGTACCGTGTCGAACTCATCAGCGGCATCCTTCAGGATAGCGGCAAGGTTATGTGCTCCCTTTTCAACATCCTCTTCAAGCCTCTTAAGGTATTTGTAGTATACTTTATTTGCACTTCCCCTGGTGAGTTCATAGGGTCGCTTCTCCTGTATCATTTTCCTCAGGAAATCGACTGCCACGAATCCTTTCCATGTCAGAAGCCTGAATCTGACCGGATTGTCGACAGGCATTTCAGCGTAAGAAGTATCATTGCTGGGACTGACAATTTCCACTTCAGGAAGACCTATTCTCTCAAAGATTTGCTTCTGTAGTTTGTTATACTCACCGAATCGGCACGGACCGTTATGGTCTGGCATGAAGAAACTTACCTGTGACGGGTTGATGCCTGGCTCCTGCAGTTTCTTCAGAAAGCTGCCGGTGGTGCATATCATTGGGAAGCACTCGGTGCCTGTGGTATATTTTCTGGCAAGCTCAATCTCTCTTTCGGTCTGCATGGGAAGTACTTCCGACGGCGTTCCGCATGCGCGGCAGGCTGCAGAGATCATATAGGCTGCATCGTTCATATAGGGGAAGTAGAGAGTTCGAGGGTCACCGTTGGATAATACTTTTGCGTCTTTCTGTTTATCAGTTTTACTATCCCGCTGTTTTTCATAACCGCTGAGGCTGTCAAGAAATGCTTCGATTCTGGTTATCATGCCGGCATCGGCGCTGTGCTCGTCAACTTCAAGATGCAGGAATGGCTTCCCCTTCATCTCCCTGTGAACAAAGTGCTGCAAAAAGGAATCCGGTCCGCATCTGAAATTGCCTATGTAGATTGCGTAGAGTCTTTCTGTTTTTGCCACTATTCGGGCCCCTGCAAGTATTTTCTGTCCATTGGGCCAATACATGCTGTGATAATCATCAAATACATTCTCATCTTTCAGGGGGAGGTAATCAAGTGGTACCGGGATTATATCCATCCTGATGAGCTTCTCAATCAGGTCAAGGTTTAGTGAAGGATCTCCTGAATTATACGGCCGCCCTATAATGGCCATCGCCTGCCTGTCTGAAGGAAGGGAGGCAATTACTTCCTTACCCCTGTCAATTACAGCCTTTTCGAATTCAGCCTGTGCAAGCCATGCCTGCCTGAGAGCTTTGTGACTATCTTTTTGGGGTATATTGAAGTTGGTTTTCATAAAATCAGCCAGTTCCTGACTCCCTACTTTCGGATACCTGAAATGGAGTACGGGTGTCAGCATTTTTCCGGCGATATTTTTTTTATCGTGGAAGGCAGCTCCCAGCAGATATGAATAGGTTTGTATCCACGGGCAGTTACAGTTGGTTGTGGGGTTGTCGTCAGAGGCGGCTGCATTAACTATGAAAGGAGTGAAGATATAATCGGCACCCTTTTCGTGCAGGTCGAGCAGATGACCGTGCATCACCTCGACAGGATAGCATGTCTCGGCCACCATTGTTTCCAGCGACCGGGTTATTATCTTTCTGTCGGTGTCACCACTGATTATTACGCTGAAACCAAGCTTTTCGAAGAAGGTGCGCCAGAGTGGAAACTGCTGGTAATAAACCATCAGTCCCTTCGGAATACCAACTGTCAATTTGCCTGTATCAGGCTGCGGTTTATAATCACCGAGCAACATATTCTGCCGTTCAATAAAGTAGTTGGGGATATCTTTCCCTTTTCCCCTCCGTTCCCTCACATCATAATAGTCGCATCTGCCACCGTAGTAGAGAGGCTTCTTGTCTCCCTCGACCCTTACCCTGCGGATATCGCAGTGGTTATTGCACCTCCTGCATTCAAAATTGTCTGTTAAGAAGCTGCGGTTTCGTATTTCGAAGCCCTTGAAACGTGTCTTCTGTCCCTTTTTCATAGACTCCCTGGCAAGGATGGCTGCCCCTATTGCACCGGTTACGTCAAAGTGCGGAGGTACTGTAATTTGTTTGCCGGTGACCTTTTCGAAAGCCGACACCACTGATTTATTGTTAGTCACACCACCCTGGAAGAATATTTTGTCACCAACAGGTTTGTTTCCTACTACCCTGTTAAGGTAATTATGCACTATCGAGTAAGCGAGACCCCCAACCAGGTTTTCGACAGGCTCTCCCTTTTGTGAATGCGAGTTGAGGTCTGACTCCATGAATACCGTGCATCGGTCACCCAGTTTTGAAGGAGACTTCGAAGCCAGGGCCATTTCGCCGAACTGTCCGACGATACTGATGCCCAGTTTCTCAGCCTGCTCTTCCAGGAAAGAACCCGTGCCGGCAGCACACACCTTGTTCATCTCAAAATCTATTACAACGCCGTTCTGAAGCCTTATATACTTGGAGTCCTGTCCCCCGATCTCAAATATCGTGTCAACGGCAGGGTCATATGCAATTGCCGCTGTAGCCTGTGCGGTAATTTCGTTTCTTATGGCATCAGCGCCAATAAAGTCACCGGTCAGGTAACGCCCCGAACCGGTTGATCCGGCAGCAAGTACTTCAACTCGTTCGCCTACTTCGTCGTATATCTCGCTGACGCCCTGTTTGATAGCTTCTATAGGTTTGCCTGCGGTCGGCAGGTATCTTCGTGCAATAACCCTGTTCTTTTCATCTATAAGCACCACATTAGTACTCAGGGAGCCTACATCGACACCCAGATAAACACCGGTCCTCATTACGCCGGGATCAAGCGGATGAACATCCTTGACCGCCCTGTCACCCGGGTCCGTGAGGGGTTCCAGAAAAGCCTTCTGCCTCTGATCAGATTCAAGGTAGTCAGTAAGCTGTTTCATGCCCCTGAAGGGAGTTTTGCCGGAACCATTTTCTGTGGTATGCAGCAGAGCTCCTATAGCGCCCATTGAAGCATGGTATTCAGAAACGAGAAAATCCTCTTCACTTATTCCGAGGACTTCCCGGAAGGCACGTACCATACCTTTGTTAGCTGCCACACCACCATTAAAGAGAACAGGGACCGGAAAGTGCTTGCCCCTTCCCAGGGTGCTCTTCAGGTTACGGGCAACAGCGAAGCAGAGTCCTGCCACAATATCATGAACCGGGGTGGCTATCTGCTGCAGATGGATCATGTCGCTCTTGGCGAAAACACTGCACCGACCTGCTATTCTGGGAGGTTTTTCCGATTTCATTGCGAGATCGCCAAACTCGTTAATAATTGACAGTCCGAGCCGGTTTGCCTGCTGGTCGAGGAAAGAACCCGTACCGGCAGCACAGAGATTGTTCATGGCAAAATCAGACAGAGATGAACTTTCGCTACCCCCGGAATTGTCCATGAAGATAAGCTTGGAGTCTTCACCACCCATCTCAATAATGGTCCTGACTTCAGGAAATAAGAAAGATGCAGAAGCTGACTGGGCAATTATCTCATTCACGAAGATGCCCCCGGTAAGCTCCGAGGCAAGCCTGCCCCCGGTTCCCGTATATGCTATTATACCAACTTTATCTGAAGGATAGGCGCTTAAAATATTATCCAGGGCTTCCCTTAGTGTATGGAAGGGCCTGCCATGACAGTAATGGTATCTGTTTTCCAGAATCTTCTTTTCATGGTCAAGTACTACCAGGTTCACTGATATTGACCCGATATCGATACCAATATTGTACAAATGGTTTTCCTGAACTTTGAACAGTTCTGAAGAATGATCTGATGCGTTCATGTCGTGTCATTTTAGTGAAGAATGAACCCATGCCTTTATTTCCGGGGCTTGCGATGAAGAGCGTAACAGAAAGAACCTTCCCTCCTGTCAATGGGAATTTGGAAATCTTACTACCAAGATAACTATTTTTCTGAAATTCAAAAGGAAATAGTGATTATTATACTATGTTATCAGATCAGTTCGATCTCCTCTTCATTATCTTTTTCGTGGAGATGACCATCGGCACATCTGATTGTCCTTCCCGGGAACCTTTTTATAATATTGTAATTATGAGTGGCAATCACTACGGCCCTTCCGGTGCGGCTTATCTCTGCAAGCAGAGATATGATTCCTTCCGATGTCTCCGGATCGAGATTACCTGTAGGTTCATCGGCAAGTATGATTTCGGGGTCGTTCAGGAGGGCCCTGGCTATGACAACTCTTTGCTGCTCTCCGCCAGAGAGCTGATGCGGCATTTTGTATCCTTTCAGTGAGAGGCCCGTCTTTTCAAGCACCTCTCCGATTCTGACGTCTGTCTCCTTCTTGTTTTTCCACCCCGTAGCCTTTAGTGCAAACTCAAGGTTCTCGTTTACCGACCTGTCGGTTAGCAGTTGAAAGTCCTGAAAGACTATACCAAGCTTCCTTCTGAGATAGGGGATCTCTTTCCTTTTTATTTTGCCAAGATCGAAGCCTGCAATATAGCCGGTCCCTTCCTTAAGTGGCAGTTGCGCATTCAATGTTTTGATAAGGCTGCTTTTCCCGCTTCCGACACGACCGACAAGGTATACAAATTCACCCTTGTCTATCTTAAGAGATACATCGGAAAGTACAAGGTGATCATCCTGCCAGATGCTGCATTGGTTGAGTTCGATAATAGTGTCGAGGGGATCAATCTTCTCCATCTTCCTTATTTTGTCGCAAAATAGCGAAAGATTGATAATTAACAGTTATGTGTTGATAAAATCAATAATAAAGCATTCTGTGAGGCGTTTAATAATTGTAATTTTAAACTTTCTTACAGTAGCCGTGAAGGTGGTATTAATTATCAGTAGATTAAGAGGTTGCAGGTATGATAGAGGGACAGTTACACCTTGGTTTCAAAAACATTTTTGTCATGAATAGAGGATTCAGAGAGATTTTAATAGTCTTACTGCTGTTGATGCCATTGACAAATACGGCAGGTCAGGTATCTTTTAATTTGTCGGATAAGCCTTCAGACCTGGAGACCGGTATGAACCTTTATTCAAAGGAAAAGTACGCGGCAGCCATAAGGGTGTTCGACCGGATACTTGCCGATCAATCTGCTGAAGGAACCCTGGTCTCTGCTGAAGCAGCCTACTGGGGAGCTATCTCGGCGATGAAACTATATCACCCTGATGCTGAGCAGAGAATGCTGAAATTCATTGCTGCCAATCCCGAGAGTCCCCGCATAAATGAATCCTGGTTCGATCTGGGTGATTTCTTCTTTATTTCAAAGAACTACAGGAAGGCTGTTGATGCATACGAAAAGGTGTACAGGCTTGAGCTTGATCCCGGCAAACTGCCTGTCTATTTCTTCAGGCTTGGTTATTCTCTGATGCAGCGCGGTGACAGGCCAAAGGCAATGCTGATGTTTTCGGAACTTAAGGATATAGATACTGAGTTCTCCTCTCCCTCGCTTTACTATTTTTCACACCTGGCATACGATGACCAGAAGTATCAGACAGCGATGGATGGTTTTATGAAGCTAAGGGAAGATGATACTTTCGGTAGTGTTGTACCTTTCTATATTGTACAGATTTTGTACATGCAGAAGGATTATGATGCTATTCTTGAGATGGCTCCGGGACTTCTCAGCCGTGCAGGCCGCGACCGCGAAATAGAATTGTACCGCTTTATTGGCGATGCCTGCTACAACAAGGAAGATTATGCCGGGGCGGTGGAATACCTCGAGAAGTTTTCAGAGGCTGCCAGAATATCCTCTCGTGAGGATAAATATCAGCTTGCATACAGCTACTACAAAACAGGAGAGCCTGATAAGGCCATCAAACTGCTCAATGAAATATATGGTCCAAATGACCTGCTTAGTCAGAATGCCTGGATCGTTCTGGGAGCATGTTACCTGGAAAAGGATGATAAATACAGGGCCAGGCTTACTTTCGGAGCTGCCTCAAAGATGGATTTTGACAGGAGGCTGAAGGAAGAGGCGCTTTTCAACTATGCGAAGCTTACATACGAGACGTCTGCTTCACCCTTTGGTGAGGTGATAACGGCTTTTCAGGAGTATATTAACGAGTTTCCGGCATCGGCCAGGATAGATGAAGCATATAATTATCTGGTGTCAACCTATATTAAGGTTCGGAATTATCAGGCAGCCCTGAATTCACTCGACAAAATCTCACGCAAGGATGACAGACTGGAGGAAGCTTATCAGAAGGTTGCATTTTTCAGGGGACTGGAACTCTTCCGGAACCTTCAGTTCGAGGCAGCAATAGATGTGCTTGACCGATCGCTGAAATATGCAAAACACAACCGTGAGATCAGGGCCCGGTCAATATACTGGAGGGGAGAATCATACTACCGCTTAGGTGACTATGACCGTGCGGTGGCTGATTATCAAGAATATATGGGCATACCGGGTGCTTCAGCCACTGATGAGTACAAAATGGCAAGGTATAACCTTGGCTACGCTTGGTATAATACAGAAGAGTATCAGAAAGCTCTCAATATGTTTAAGATGTATGAATCTGATCCTGATAAGCGCAAACCGGATGTGCTGGCAGATACACGAAACAGGATTGCTGACTGCTATTATATTGCCACAGAGTACAGCAGGGCTATAACCTATTATGATATGGTAATAGGTTATGGCAAGGTAGATGCCGATTATGCGATGTACCAGAAGGGATTTGCGCAGGGACTAATGAATAATCAGCCTGGAAAGGTTGAGACCCTTTCTCTTCTGATGAACCAGTTTTCGGGGTCATATCTGCTTGCTGATGCTCTTTTTGAGAGGGGCAGGGCCTATGTAGCAATGAATGACAACAGGAGGGGAGAGGCTGATTTTCTCGGCGTAATAAATAATCACCCTACCAGTGCGTTTGTGCCCAGGGCTCATGTTCAGCTGGGATTGCTTTATTACAATACAGGTGAAAACCAGAAAGCCATAGCACAGTATAAGACAGTCATCGAAAAATTCCGCTCAACGGCTGAGGCGCGCAGTGCATTAACAGGTTTGAGAAACGTATTTGTCGACATCAATGATATTGACGGATATTTTACCTATATAAAATCTCTCGGAGGAGGTTATGCTGATGTAAACCTGTCAGAGCGTGATTCACTTCTTTTCAAATCGGGCGAGAATTTCTTCATGACGGGTAATTGTGAAAGGGCGACTGAGGTATTCAGAAATTATCTGAAAGAGTTCCCGACGGGATTCTTTGTTACCAACGCCCGCTTCTATCTTGCTGAGTGTCTGTTTTCTGCAGGCAGTAATAATGAAGCACGTGAACAGTATCTCGAACTTCTCAAGGTGCCTAATTTTGAGTTTGCCGAGCAGGTACTCGGGGCTTTGGCAGATATTTCATTCGGTGAAGAGGACTTTGAACAGGCTTTGCTGTATTACGATCAGCTTGAAAAAACAATAAGCAGACCCGAGAGTCTCGTGAGAATATATGCAGGACAGCTGAGATCATCGGCGTGGTCAGGTGATGCTGTCAGGACTATTGCAGTGGCAGACAAGATTTTGAAAGCGCCTGACATGCCTGAAGAACTTGTCAGAGAGGCTGCATTCCTGGGAGCTAAGGCACATTTAAGTCTCGACAGGAACCAGGAGGCCCTGAAGTATTTCAGGATGACTGCCGGAGAGGTAGTCAGTGCTGAAGGTGCGGAGTCGAAGTACAGGGTCGCAGACCTTCTGTTTAAAACAGGACAGACGGAGGAGTCTGAGAAAATTGTAAATGAGTTTATAGAACTCAACACTCCTCATCAGTACTGGATGGCCAGGGTCTTTATCCTTCTTGCGGAGATAAGCATTGCAAAGGATGACAAGCTTACTGCCAGGGCTACATTACAGGGCCTGCTTGACTATTACAAGATTGACGACGACGGCATACTGGACGAAGTCAGGGCCAGACTTGATGAACTTTCAAGATGAAAAAGAGCGGAGACTAAAGATATGAGGAAGATTTTCATAACAATAGTGACAGCCATGGTGACCTTTTACATGGCGTTGGCGCAGCAGACAGGTGAGATAAAGAGAGAAGTAAGACTGTACAATCCATTCAGGCCGACTCTTTCTGAAGCAGGAAAGAAAAATTTCTTCCCTGATATGACCGACACTACTTCAGTGAATCAGGAGTTCACCTATATGGTTACGCCTGAACCTTTCTCTCCGCCCTATTCAATTTCAAAGATCAGGCCGGCAACACTAATGGCCGACCCGCTGCCAAAGCTTTACAAAAGCTGGCTGAACATGGGCCTGGGCAACTATTTTACACCATTTGGGGAACTTAGTATAACAAACGAGAGGTCAAGATCGGGAATGATAGCCTTCTATGCCCGTCACTATTCCAGTAATGGCAAGATACAGCTTGAAAACCTTAAGAAGGTACACGCCGGTTATATGGATAATGATGCAGTGCTTTACGGAAAGAAATTTCTTCAGTCATCGGTGCTAAGCGGCTCGGTTGATTTTTCCCAGATGACCAGGCACGCATATGGTTATGATACTCTTTTCACAGACTGGGAAGCGAACCGTGAAGATATCAGGCTGGCTTTTATGAATGCGGGGGCAGGCGTCGCCCTTAACTCACTGCGGGCAGACTCCGGATCTCTCGTTTACGACTTCAGGCTTGGGTACAATTATTTCAGACAGAGTAGTGATCTGTGGCAGCATGATATAAGGTTCGGTTTTGACGCCGGCAAAAGCATAAAGGCTCTTACCCCGAAAAGATCATCGAGACGATCGGGAGTATCTCATTTCTACGGAAGGGTAAGAGGCAGTTATGAACTGGCACTTTTCGACAATATTGTGGAGAATCAGCCCAGGCACATCGTAACTGTCAATCCTTCGCTTAGTAAAAAGAGTAATGAATGGAGTTTCAACCTTGGATTCAGGGCAGTGACCGAAACCAGAAGGCATGACATTGGAACCCTTTCGGAGGAGTATAAAACACGATTCCATATTTATCCTGATGTGAATCTCAACATTGCCGTTATCCCTTCCTTCCTTTCGTTGCATCTGGGCCTGGAGGGTGATCTGGTAAACAATAGCGCCACAGAGACGGTGAGGTATAATCCGTTTATTACTACTGACGGGTCGCTGTACAGGATTCCCTATACCGATAATGAGATCGTTGCAAGGATTGGCTTCTCAGGCTCAGTGATACCATCGACCAGCTATAAACTCCACGGTTCCTACACGATATTCAGAGATATGCTCTTTTTCTCAAATCTCGTCTGGCAGGGAGGGGCAATACTTCCGGAAGGGGTGGGCAACTTTTTTATCCCGGTGATGTCGGATGGTAATATGGCGAAGGTGGGTGCGGAGGTAAATACGGCAATTACTCAGGGCCTGTCGGCGAAACTGAAAGGTGATTATTATTACTACACACTTACTGATATTGATTTTCCTTACTATAAACCCTCTTTTGAAGGTTTATTGCAGTTCAGATATAATTTGCGGGATAAGATCATTGCGGGGGCAGGCTTAAATGCAACAGGCAAAAGGAAGGCCTTCATAACTCCGAGGACGATACTCGGACCACCTCCGGTTCCGGTCGATGATGTTGAGCTGCCCATGTATATAAACATGAACCTGATGGCCGAATACCGCTATACAAAAATACTTTCATTCTGGGTAAGGATGAGTAACCTGAGTCTCAAGCGATACTATGAATGGGCTTACTATCCATCCCAGCGTTTCATGTTTATGGCAGGATTCAGTTACAGTCTTTAGGTGTGCATGGGAGAGGAAGGTAATCGGTAATCGGTAATCGGTGCTGCTCTGAAGAACAGGCGGAGCGGAGGAATATAATCGCACCCCAGGGGGATACAATCGCACCCCAGAGGGGATACAATAGCACCCCAGAGGGGATACAATAGCACCCCAGAGGGGATACAATCGCACCCCAGAGGGGTGCAATAAGAATAGACCCAGACGATCCCCCCTCAATTGCCGCGCAGGCGGAGCGAAGCGGAGTCCCGTGCCGGTTACGTGGGCGCTGCCGGAGATATTAAAACGGCCCGGGTAAGGTCTAAAATACTGAGGTTCATAAGATGATGTGAGTTGTTGATAAATCCCTCCGTTTTTAGCAGGTTTTTTAACTGGATTTTAAGTATTTTTCGTATCTTTACGGCCTGAAATAAAATGCATTAAATCAAGCTTTTATGTCAGTCCGGAATATACCCGGAGAACCGTTGCCTGAGAGCACTTTTTTTCAGCAGCGGAAGATACTCCGGATGTGTTACGTGTATAGCATTGAAAGAGTAATTGGGAAATGTTGAAACAATTTTAACGAGATGAGTGAGAAGGAAAGAAGAGAACAGGGACAAGGTGATTATTCAGCAGAAAGTATCCAGGTGCTTGAGGGTCTGGAAGCAGTCAGGAAAAGGCCAGCGATGTATATTGGTGATACTGGCGTTAAGGGTTTGCATCATCTTGTATATGAAGTCATTGACAATTCAATAGATGAGGCCCTGGCTGGTCATTGCGACACAATTGCAGTAGAAATCAATGAGGATAATTCAATAACGGTTTCTGACAACGGAAGGGGTATACCTACCGGTATGCATGAGAAGGAAAAGCGTTCTGCACTTGAGGTTGTAATGACGGTGCTGCATGCAGGGGGTAAATTTGACAAGGACTCCTACAAGGTTTCAGGAGGCTTGCATGGTGTGGGTGTTTCATGTGTAAACGCTCTTTCATCTAAGCTTGAGGTTAAAGTGATGCGTGAAGGAAAGCTCTTCAGGCAGGCTTATGAGAGAGGAAAGCCGGTAACAGCCGTTGATATAATCGGTGAATCATCAGAGAGGGGAACCGTAGTAACATTCTGTCCCGATGACACAATATTTCAGACTACGGAATTCAAGTTTGAGATACTGGCTGCAAGACTAAGAGAACTGGCTTTTCTTAATAAAGGGATAAAACTCTCTATCAGGGATATGAGAGAACTGGTTGAGAACGGCAACGGTGGCAAGCCGAGGTATGACGAGTTTTTTTCCGAGCGTGGACTGATCGAATTTGTTGAATACCTTGATGTAAATCGCGAAAGCCTTATTGAAAAACCAATATATGTTAGTACTGACAAGTATGACTTCCCGGTAGAGATCTCATTGCAGTACAATACCTCATTTTCTGAGAATGTACATTCTTATGTCAATAATATCAATACCATAGAAGGAGGTACTCACCTGGCTGGCTTTCGCCGCGGACTTACACGTACTCTTAAGAAGTATGCAGAGGATTCGGGTATGACTTCCAAGCTGAAGTTTGATATCAACGGTGATGATTTCCGTGAAGGACTGACAGCTGTTATATCTGTAAAAGTTGCTGAACCGCAATTTGAAGGTCAGACGAAAACAAAGCTGGGTAATACTGAGGTTATGGGATCGGTTGACATGGCAGTCAGTGCCGTGCTCTCCAACTACCTCGAGGAGAATCCCAAGGATGCCAGGCAGATTGTTCAGAAGGTTATTCTTGCTGCAACGGCCAGGCATGCTGCCAGAAAAGCCCGTGAGCTGGTACAACGTAAGAATGTGCTGTCAGGCTCAGGCCTGCCAGGGAAACTGGCTGACTGTTCGGACAAGGATCCTGAAGCCACGGAGGTATTTCTTGTTGAGGGCGATTCTGCGGGAGGAACTGCCAAGCAGGGCAGGGACAGAAGGTTTCAGGCCATACTGCCTCTCAGGGGAAAAATCCTCAATGTGGAAAAGGCTATGGCCCATAAGATATTTGAGAGTGAAGAGATAAAAAATATCTTTACTGCACTTGGCGTAACCATTGGCACAGAGGAAGACAGCAAGGAACTCAACCTTTCCGGATTGAGGTATCATAAGGTTATAATAATGACTGACGCTGATGTTGACGGTTCCCATATTACTACACTTATAATGACCTTCTTCTTCAGGTATATGCAGGAGCTTATACAGAGGGGATACCTTTACATCGCCACTCCGCCTCTCTATCTGGTCAGGAAGGGCAAGTCCGAGAAATACTGCTGGTCGGATGAGGAACGTGATGAGGCCGTTAAGGAACTTGGACAGGGTAAGGATTCTACGGTGTCTCTGCAGAGGTACAAGGGTCTTGGGGAGATGAATGCCGAGCAATTATGGGAGACTACCATGAACCCTGAAACCAGAACACTGCGACAGGTTACAATAGATAGTGCTGCCGAGGCGGATCATATCTTCTCGATGCTGATGGGCGATGAGGTGCCTCCGAGAAGGGAGTTTATTGAGACGCATGCCAAATACGCTAAAATAGATGTGTGATAAAGCAGCGGAATTAAGCTGCTGACCGGCTTGCATCAGCGACCGAACAGTTTACGTCTGATATCGACAGCGCTGGCAGGACAGACCTCACTGCAGCAAAAGCAGCGTATGCATTTATTGTCGGTAAGCAACACCCTGTTTTTCTCTGTAGGATGGAATTCTATTGCTTTGACAGGACAGATTGCTATGCATTTTCCACAGCCTATGCATTTTTTATGGATAAATACCGGACGGTGCTCAAGCTTTCTTAGTGGTTTTATACGCCTCACTACAAACTGCAGCGCGATGTTGCCGTTTTTCTTGATACCTACCTTTAGAAAATCCTGTTTAACCACCGTATTCAGATCGGGACCCTCATAATCGATTTCATCTGCCGAGGAGAGCCATTCGCCACGTGTTGTGGCAATTAAATTGGTGGTGATGTCCATTGGTTCGTAGCCTGCTATTTTTGAGACAATTATGTCAAGGGCTGCCGGATTTGTTGAACCGGCAAGAATGCCTGTCCTGACAGGAAAACCATTCCCCGGTCCGGGCCCTTCCATAGCCATAATACCATCAATAAGAAAAAAATGTGGTAGTATCGCCTCATTCAGGTCCACCAGAAACCTTCCGAAACTTAACCTGTCCTGATGAATGGCATGCTGTGCAGCTTTCTGAAGACCCGGAACCAGCCCCAGAGTGTTCTTGACGGCGCCCGTCAGGTACATCAACTCATGCGTTTTGAACTTCGGAAGCGATATTATCAGATCTGACTCGAGTGCCGCCCTCGCAATTTTCAGAGACCGGCCTGCTACCTTCAGAGATACCGGTTTATCCGTAAATACAGCCCATGCGGCACCTGTTCGCTCACAGACACCCTTTATTCCTGACCGGGAGGCCCTGAAGTTCTTTGTATGGATAGCGGGTGAATCGCCCACGATTACCTTTGCCCCCCTGCGCTGGAGGAACCTTACCATAGCTTCAACAACTGCAGGATGTGTGCTTATGCACCTGGCCGGGTCATCATCAGTGAGTATGTTTGGTTTTACCAGAATTTTTTTACCATCAGGGTCAGGGCCCCCACATTTCAGGTAAATATCCTCTATCAGACCTTCGATAAGATCAGTGTCATATTCTTCGCATCTGCGGAGAACTACCTTTCTGTTCATGGAGCAAAAGACTTTGACTAATTATTGAGCAGCAGATACTTAAAAAGATCTTCAATGCATTTGTTGACATCTGAAAGCGGACCCATGTAGTTGTTAACCAGTATGCAGAATGTAAGTTCCTTTCCTGATGCTGCTGTAAATACCCCGGCATACCCTCTCACCCGCGATAGCGTTCCGGTTTTGGCTCTAAGGTTGTTCATGAAAAGGGGATCACGGAAATAACTCTTCATTGTACCTGCTTCGCCTGCAGGTGGCAGTGAATTTCTGAATATTTCTGCATTGGAACCCTCGAGCAGCATGTACCTAATCAGGTCTGTCATGAATTTTGATGTCACTCCGTTTCTCGAAGCAAGCCCGCTACCATCCTCGATAAAGATTCCTCGGTGCCGGATTCCTGCAGAATCGAGGAAGGCCCTTATAGCCCTCACACCGAAAGAGACAGTACCCTTCCCTGATGTTTCATAACCAAGCTGTTTGATCATATGCTCGGCATAGAGGTTTACGCTTTCATGGGTCAGGATATGAATGATCTCGGAAAGGGGAGGTGATGTGATTTCGCTAAGCGGTTGCAGTACTCCTACAGATAAATCATAAACTGTACGGGTTGTTCCCGCACCTCCGGTCACTGTAATGCCTCTCGCCTGCAGTGCATCAAGTACCATCTCTGCCAGCACCATTGGTGGGTCGGGGATTGATGCCTTAAGAATAAACTCATCCCTGTTTTCCGGTACGAATCCCGATATCCATGCATAGTTGCTATAAGGAGCTGAATAGACATACCCACGGTCACTGGTTCCCTCTGCAGTAAGATAGCTTTTAAGAGCAAGAGTCTTAATCACCGGATCAAACTTAAATATTTCCGGAACCGAACCCCGCTCGCCGGTTCTCATATGGATTTTCAGGGTATTGTCAAATACTGTCAATCCATACGGTCCGGCTCCGTAGTAGTTGCCCAGATCGCCCCAGGACCATCGGGTTGAAGCCGGACTGAAATCGTAGATGGTTTCATCTGAAATAATTCTGCCTTTTATCCTTTTTATCCCGCTCTCTTCTATTGCAGTGGCAATGCTGTCGATTATGTTGCCGTAGTGTTCTGCAAATCTTTCCGATCCCAGGGCAGGATCACCGCCACCTCTTATTATTATGTCGCCTGTCAGTACATTGCCCCTGCGATTCATCTCCCCGATATGTCCGACAACAGTTTTAAACCTGTAGTCAGCTCCCAATAATTCAAGAGCAGCAGATGTCGACACCAGTTTTTGCACGGAAGCCGGGGTGAGGGCCCTGTCAGGATCAATACTGCAAAGCATTTCTCCCGAAAGCAGATCGGCTACGGTTAAAGTGATGGAGGCCCCTCCGAAAATTGAGTCGGGAAAGAATGATTTGATGTCGGTCTCCTGTGCCCTGATGTTGATCATAATTGCCAGGGCAACAGCAAAAGTGAAAAGATTCTTCATTTTTCAGTAGTTTTATTTTGTTCAATAGTTGACAGTAATCCGCATGCTGCTCTGATATCCTCACCCCGGCTGGCCCTTATTGTTGTCATGATACCTTTGGCCTTGAGGCTGTCCCTGAATATTTCCATCTTATTCTCTGAAGGACTTACAAGGTCTGAACCCGGTATCTTATGGAACCTGATTAGGTTGATTCTGCACCGTATTCCGCTGAGCAGCCGTGAAAGCTCCTTTATGTGAGCCTGTGAATCGTTAATGCCCTCAAAAAGAATATATTCAAATGAGACTCTGCGCTGGCGGTTCATGTCGAAAGAACGGATAGTATCAAGTATCTCTTTTACAGGATGAGCTTTTTGTACAGGCATGAGCATCCTTCTCTCCTCATCAAACGGAGAGTGCAGACTGATTGCCAGGTGACATTTTGTTCTTTCGAGATATTCCTTTACCGGTTCTTTCAGGCCTACTGTACTTACCGTAATACGTGTAGGACTCCATGCGTAACCCCATTGTGAGGTAAGAATGTCGAGGCTGCGGAAAAGCTCATCGCGGTTGTCAAGAGGCTCTCCCATACCCATGAAAACAATATTCGTAAGCCGGTCATATTCCGGAATACTGCTAAACTGGTTAAGGATCTCGTTAGAGCTGAGATTACCCTGGAATCCCTGTTTGCCTGTCATGCAGAACAGACAGCCCATCTTGCATCCCGCCTGCGTGGACAGGCATACCGTGGCCCGGTCACGGTCGGGTATATAGGCAGTCTCAATCCAGAGCCTGTTGCGAAACTTAAAGAGGTATTTTTTAGTTCCGTCTGCACTAACCGATGTATCTACAGGGTACTCAATTCCTGTTTCATAACCTTTGGAAAGTTTTTCCCTGGCGCTTAGTGACAGATTAGTCATGTCGCCGGTCTTTGCAACATTCTTTTTATAGAGCCAGTCAGCCATCTGACCGGCAGTATACCGGGGAAGCCCCAACTGCTCTGCTACAACAGCAAGTTCATCTATCGTCTTCCCAAACAGCTTCTCCATATTCATAATTAAGGTGTCCGGTGTCCGGTATTTGGTATTACTCCCTTCGGTCGTGAGCTCGCCCGGCTGACGCCGGTCTCGGTTCGGTAATCGGTAATCGGTTCAAGGAATATATCCCAAATCGAGGCTCCGGCCGAGCTTGCGACCAGCGGGAGCAACCGTATATCTAAAATCTGTACGCTGCTTTTCTTAGTTCCTTTACACTTTTAAAGGGACGAGGCGGATTGAGGTAGTTGTTTAGGTGATTGTATATCTTCATCCTTATTTCTATAGCCTCTTTGTAATCCATCCTGTCGAATGAGTGACCTCCGGGCATATCCTTGAATATCTCATATGTGAAGTTCTTCTTGCCGGCTGCCTTTAATGACTTGATCAGATGTTCCACCTCCAGCACGTTTACATCCTCGTCGTTGGTATTTGTATGTATCAGCAGTGGTGTGTTTTTATATCTGTCAACCTGCCATGCCGGTGAGCGTCTCCTGTATTCTTCCACGTTTTCATCTGCTGACTTGCCGATATGGTAGTCGGCTGAATATAGGTCTCTGTATGCCTGGTTTTTATATCCCATTCTTGCAATTACGTCACTTACCGGAACACCGGCAAATGCTACCTTGTAATTTGACGGATAGTCGAAGATACACATCAGGGTGATCAGTCCGCCATGACTCCAGCCCAGTATTCCCACGCGATCTTTGTCAACTATTTCGTAGTTGTCAAGCATGAACTGGCGGCTTGCATCTACATCCTGCACCTCCAGTCCGCCGTAGTCGATCTGACGGTACATGCCGGCACCATATCCCGTTGAGCCGCGGTATTCAGCTGCAACGACGATATATCCCTGGACAACCATCTCCCTGATAATGTGTGTATAGTAGGTGTTGAAGTCTGAATGCACTCCTCCGTGAGGGAAGACCAGCAGTGGATATTTTTTCCCTGGGTCTGCATCTTTGGGTATAAATACATAGGACCAGAACTTCAGGGGATTTCCTGCTCCCTGACCGGTGGGATTAGGATTATTGGCGGGAGGGGGACCGGTCATATAGACCTTGTCAATCCATGCCACATCGCCAACCTTGTCGTACCAGTAGATGTCATCGATCTTTTTTTCGAGCACGTCGAGTCTGTGAGAAAGGCTTTCAAATTGTCTTCCTATTCCTTCAAGAGCCTTCATCAGTTCAATGTTCCCGGGTTGAGCTTCCAGAGAGAGACTTAATGCTGCAAAGAGCATTGTCACAGCCAGAAAATAGTTTGTTATCCGTTTCATAGTCAGATTATTTGGTTTTATGATTCGTATGTTCCAGAAAAAACAAATGTGGCGGACCCGGTAAGCCTGATGTCTGTTGCAGATCCGCCCAGCACCCTGAAGTCAACCATTAGCTCTCCTCCGAGGGTTTGAACCTTTACGGGAATACTGTCAAAATGTCCGGTAACTACCGCCGCGATGGCAGAAGCTGTTACTCCTGTGCCACAGGAGAGGGTTTCATCTTCAACACCCCTTTCGTAGGTTCTGACGACTATCCTGTCATTTTCTGCCTTTACAAAATTGACGTTGGTGCCGCCTGGTTCGAATCTGGAGGAATATCTTATCTCCCTGCCTCTGAGTACTATATCAGAATTGTCAAGCTGATTTAAAAATTCCACATAGTGAGGAGATCCTGTGTTGAGGAAGCAGGTATTTCCATCATGCTCAATTTTGCTGACATCTTTCAGAGTAATGGTTACACTATCTCCTGCGACAAAAGCCTGATGTTTGCCGTCGAAGGCTATGAATTCCATTTGTGATGGTGCGATTCCGTGCATAAATGCGAAACGGGCAGCGCAACGGCCTCCGTTGCCGCACATTGATCCTTCCCCGCCATCTGCGTTGAAGTATCTCATTCTGAAATGAGCCCCTGGTTCCGGCTCAATTAAAATCAGTCCGTCAGCCCCTATGCCAAATCTTCTGTGACACATGGCTGATATAAGTTTTCTATCTGAAATAAAGCTCAGGTTCCGGTTGTCTATTACGATAAAATCGTTTCCGGTTCCCTCATATTTGTTAAAATCTATTTTCACCGATGTTAAACTGAAGTTAAAATTGCTGATGTTGACTATTGTAGCCCGAAATTTGAAGAAATTCGCATAACAATTTGCCTGTTTAATGGTTGTAAAGATATGAACTTTTATAAAGGCATGATGTTTGAAAACTTAAGGTCACGTATAATTAAAATGTATTAATTTAAAATATACAGCTATGAAAGGAAGAACAGTACTTTGGGGAGTCTTGCTTGCATTTTTGGGAGCTTTTATGGCTTTGTTCACATATACCCGGTTTATTGAGAAGCCGGCGTCAACTGCTTCGGCCGGTGGCAGCGATACTTCCGTTACTCCGTTGCCGGGCATGTTCACGAACTTTCCAATGCAGCAGAATCCGATAGATTTTACTTTTGCCGCGGAGCAGACAGTTCATGCGGTTGTGCATGTAAAGACAAAATCGACGGTGAGCTACGGAGGCTACAGCAACCCTTTGTGGGAGTTTTTCTACGGCGAACAGCAGCGACCGCAGTCACGCGAGGTAAGAGGTTACGGGTCAGGTGTCATTATCAGTAATGACGGTTATATAATCACCAACAATCATGTTATCGAAAGAGCCGATGAGGTTGAAGTTACCCTTAATGACCGCAGGACTTTTGATGCTGAGATAATAGGTCGCGATCCGAGTACCGACATTGCGCTTCTCAGGATAAAGGAGAAGGTCAATAACCTGCCATGGATCAGATATGGTAATTCTGATGATCTGAAGCTTGGAGAATGGGTTCTTGCAGTGGGAAATCCTTTTAATCTTACTTCTACGGTTACGGCAGGAATAGTAAGTGCCAGAGGGCGAAGTCTGGGTTTGCTGGATGATCAGTACCGCATTGAGTCGTTCATTCAGACTGATGCTGCCCTGAATATGGGTAACAGCGGAGGGGCGCTCGTCAATACCCGTGCTGAACTGATAGGTATCACCACGGCCATAATATCTCCAAGCGGCGCCTATGCAGGTAACTCTTTTGCGGTTCCGGTAACAATAGTAAAGAAAGTTGTTGAGGACCTCAAGGAATTCGGAGCAGTGCAGAGAGCAATCATCGGTGTAAATATCACTGACGTAACAGCTGAAATTGCGAAGGAGAAGAAGCTCTCTACAGTCAGTGGCGTGCTCATAAGTACGGTAGTTGAAGGCGGAGCTGCCGAAGAGGCAGGCATAAAGGCTGATGATATCATTCTAAAGGTTAATAACAGGGATGTATCTACATCAGGTGAGCTACAGGAAGAGGTAGGCCGCTATCGCCCCGGTGATAAGGTGGACGTTACGGTATTTCGTGATGGAAAGGAGAGGACTTTTAAGGTCACACTTAAAAACCTGCAGGGAGGAACCGGAGTTGTAGAAGCGTCGGCTACCGGAAATGTCGTTTTCGGGGCAACACTGGAGCCGCTGAGTTCACAGGATAGAAGAAGTCTGAGGATTGATTCGGGTGTAAGGGTTGCTGAAGCCGGTGAAGGGCGTCTGGCTGACCTTGGTATCAGGAAGGGGTATATAATTACCTCAGTGAATGGCAGAAAGGTTAATGATGCCAACGATGTAAGGAATGCAACTTCAGGTGAAAAGAGCCTGACAGCGATAGAAGGTTATCAATCTAACGGTACATATTTTAGTTTTCAGTTCAGGAATTAAAAAGTTATAAATACAACAGGTTCATTACCAGTAGGCTACAGTATTAGCCTATTGGTAATGAACTGTTAATTACTTTATTTGTTAAATAAGTATTAAAGCATTATCTTCGCACAAATTTTTTTCAGGAGGTAGGATGAGACAGCTAAAGATAACCAAATCCATCACAAATCGGGAGAGCGCTTCATTGGACAAGTATCTGCAAGAGATAGGTAAAGAGGAGCTTATTTCGGTTGAGGAGGAGGTTGAACTGGCTCAGAGGATAAAGAAAGGTGACCGTTCTGCACTGGAGAAACTGACCAAAGCCAATCTGAGGTTTGTAGTTTCGGTTGCCAAGCAGTATCAGAATCAGGGTCTGAGTCTGCCCGACCTGATAAACGAGGGCAATCTGGGGTTGATAAAGGCTGCTGAGAAATTCGATGAAACCAGGGGATTTAAATTTATTTCCTACGCTGTTTGGTGGATACGGCAGTCTATTCTCCAGGCTCTGGCCGAGCAGTCGAGAATAGTAAGGTTGCCGCTCAATCAGGTAGGTTCACTCAATAAGATCAACAAGGCATTCTCAAAGTTTGAACAGGAGAATGAACGTACTCCCTCACCTGAGGAACTGGCGGAGGTTCTTGACCTCCCGAAGGAAAAGGTTACAGATACGCTTAAAGTGTCGGGTCGTCATGTTTCAGTAGATGCTCCGTTCATTGAGGGTGAAGACAACAGTCTTCTTGACGTATTGCCGAATATTGATTCGCCTGTAGCCGACAAGATGCTTCTTGACGAGTCTCTTTCAACGGAGATAGAGAGATCGCTGGCGACTCTTACCGAGAGGGAGAGAGATATTATAAGGTACTTTTTTGGCATAGGATGTCAGGAGATGACCCTTGAGGAGATCGGCGAGAAGTTTGGTTTGACACGTGAACGTGTAAGGCAGATAAAAGAGAAGGCCATACGTCGTCTGCGTCACGCCTCCCGCAGCAGGCTTCTGAAAGGCTACCTGGGATAGCCTCCGCGGTACCAGGGCTGCTTAAAGTGATCTCAAGATAATGGAATTCAGACTGGTAAGCGATTTTACCCCTACCGGCGATCAGCCGGAGGCGATTGAACAGCTGGTGGAGGGTCTGA
Organism: uncultured Rikenellaceae bacterium; assembly: GCA_964568875.1. Classification (GTDB taxonomy): domain Bacteria; phylum Bacteroidota; class Bacteroidia; order Bacteroidales; family VadinHA17; genus SLNP01. Next base: position 46,359 of record CAZMSH010000019.1, read on the forward strand.
GACAGGAAGTACCTTTTCAGACGCTTCTAGGCGTAACCGGATCTGGTAAGACATTTACCATAGCAAATGTGATAGAAAGGCTTAACAGGCCTGTTCTGGTACTAAGCCACAACAAAACCCTTGCGGCGCAGCTTTATGGTGAGTTCAGACAGTTCTTCCCCGACAATGCAGTTGAATACTTTGTTTCATATTACGACTATTATCAGCCTGAGGCCTACCTTCCCGTCACTGATACCTATATTGAGAAGGATCTTTCAATAAACGAAGAGATTGAAAAGCTGAGACTGAGCGCAACATCATCGCTGCTGTCGGGCAGGCGGGATGTTATAGTAGTTTCTTCTGTCTCCTGCCTGTACGGTATCGGGAACCCGGAGGACTTCCACTCGAACACGGTGCATATTCGCAAGGGGTCCAAAATGGGCAGAAATGTGCTGCTGAGGAAGCTCGTCGATAGTCTCTATTCCCGCAATGAGACAGATTTCAGGAGAGGAACATTCAGGGTTACAGGTGATACTGTCGATATATTCCCGGCATATAGTGACCTGGTGGTTAGGGTAACATACTGGGGAGAAGAAATTGAAGATATTGAGACTATCGATCCGGTCAGCTGGAACCGGCTGGAGTTATTCAATGAGTATGTGGTTTATCCTGCCAATATTTTCGTCACTACCAGGGAAAGGATCAACAGTGCTGTTGAAAGCATACAGAATGATATGTGGACCCAGAAGGCATTTTTTAAGGAGATTGGCAAGCATGAGGAGGCTAAGAGACTTGAACAGCGCGTGTTATACGACCTTGAAATGATAAAGGAACTTGGTTACTGCAGCGGAATAGAGAACTACTCGCGCTATTTCGACGGCCGGGCTGCCGGCACCAGGCCCTTCTGCCTGCTCGATTATTTTCCTAAGGACTTTATTACTGTAGTGGATGAGAGTCATGCCACAATTCCACAGATAAGGGCAATGTACGGAGGTGACAATTCGAGGAAGCAGACCCTGGTAGATTACGGTTTCAGGCTTCCTGCAGCTCTTGACAACAGGCCTATGAGGCTTGAGGAGTTTGAAGCACTTACGGGCCAGACGATATATGTCAGTGCCACTCCGGCCGATTATGAGTTACAGAAAAGCGAGGGCGTATTTGTCGATCAGGTAATAAGGCCTACCGGTTTGCCAGATCCTCCCGTGGAGGTACGACCGGCGATGAACCAGGTTGACGACCTGATGAATGAGATCAGCAAGCGCACCACAGCAGGGGAGAGGACACTGGTGACGACTCTTACCAAGAGAATGGCTGAAGAGTTGTCGGCATATCTTGAGAAGAATGGTGTCAGGTGCCGCTATATACACTCCGACATTGATACTCTTGACAGAATTGAGATAATGGAGGGACTGCGTGGCGGAACTTTCGACGTGCTGGTGGGTGTCAACCTGCTGCGTGAGGGTCTCGACCTGCCGGAGGTATCACTGGTGGCAATCCTTGATGCCGACAAGGAGGGTTTTCTGCGGTCGGCCAGATCGCTGACACAGACAGCCGGAAGGGCTGCCAGGAATCTTAACGGACTGGTTATTATGTATGCTGATACCATTACCGGCAGCATGCAACAGACTATTGATGAGACTAACAGGCGAAGGGATAAGCAGTTGAACTATAACGATAAGATGGGAATTACTCCGACCCAGATAATCAGGAAACAGGGCTCAATACTTAAGGGTCTTACGAAGAAGGGAGTGGCAATGAAGGCCTATGTTGAACCTGAGAAGCCTGATATTGCTGCTGATCCGGTTGTGAAGTTCATGAGCCGTGAGGCGCTTGAGAAGAGCATCGAGAAGACCAGAAAGGCAATGGAAAAAGCAGCCTCGGAGCTTGATTTCATGACAGCCGCCCGCCTGAGGGATGAGATCACTGAGTTGCAGAAGCTAATGAAAGCTAAGTAGTTTAAAGCCAATTCAATTATCCCCGTAGGGGATTAATATTAATAGATTGAATTCCCCCCGAAACTCTTGCCCGGAT
>CAZMSH010000019.1:48468-67798 GCA_964568875.1 uncultured Rikenellaceae bacterium
CCCGTAGGGGATTAATATTAATAGATTGAATTCCCCCCGAAACTCTTGCCCGGATAATCAAGTTTAAATCCAATTCAATTATCCCCGTAGGGGATTAATATTAATAGATTGAATTCCCCCCGAAACTCTTGCCCGGATTTTAATAGTTTTGATTTATCAGATTTTAATTTGATATTTAGACCTCATATTGATAAATACCCATTAGGATGAGAAGTAAGATCATTTATCTGGTATTGTTTGCTCTGTTTTTATCGTCGTGTGATACAGGGCATTTGGGAAGGCGCTGGCTGCCTAAAGTTCCGAAAGGGGCGGAAGCTGTTTCTGTTTCGGGGGAACCGCTCTACAGAACTGATCCAACACCCTCGGTGCAGGAGAGGTATAACAGGGCCAGGGAGGAGTGGAAAGCTGACAGCGATAATGCCGACAAGATTATCTGGTACGGACGATGGACGGCATACACCGGAAGATATCGTGATGCAATAAGGGTGTTCGCCGAAGGCATCAGAAAGAATCCGTCAGACGCCAGGATGCTCAGGCACAGGGGGCACAGGTATATTTCAATCAGAGAGTTCAATCGTGCAACTGACGATCTTGAAAAAGCAGCCCTGATGATGGCTTTCGAACCCGATGAGATTGAACCGGACGGAATGCCTAACAGCCTGAATATCCCTGTTAGTACTCTTAAGTCGAATATTTTCTATCATCTCGGACTTGCCTGGTATCTTGAGGGCGATAAGGAGAAAGCCCTTGATGCCTGGACAGACGATATTTCTCTGTCTGTTAACGATGATATGAAAGTTGCGACTCTGCACTGGGTTTATATGACACTAAGAGAACTCGGCAGGGAAGAAGAGGCCTTAGCTGCTCTGGAGCCGGTGAACAGCGATATGTATATAATAGAGAATCAGGCATATCATAAACTCTGTCTTTTTTATAAGGGAGAGATAGCAATTGAGGAGCTTACAGGAGAAGATTATTCTGATATAATGAATGATGCCATGTTGTACGGACTTGGCAACTGGTATCTTTATCAGGAAAATGATACCGCAACTGCACGGGAGTACTTCAACAGGATTTTCAAGGGCGGATCGTGGGCATCATTCGGATATATTGCCGCGGAGGTAAAATTGCCGGAACTCACAGGAGAGTAACAGATGTTCTGCAAATAAGCCTTCCTGACAGAAACAGACTGACGCAGCCTTTAAAACAAAATCCTTTATTTACCTGATGCAAGGTATCTCTCTGCATCAATAGCTGCCATACATCCTGAACCTGCTGCCGTTACAGCCTGCCTGTAGTGTGGGTCTTGTATATCACCGGCAGCAAAAATACCCGGAACATTAGTTTTGGTAGTGCCGGGTATCGTCCTGATATAACCTGCCGGATCAGTTTCCAGATACTCTCTGAAAACATCGGAGTTGGGGGTGTGTCCGATAGCAAGGAAGAATCCGTCGATTTTTATTCTGACTTCCTCTTCTTTCGGGGTGCCTTTTTCTTTTACCAGCAGTGCCCCTTCAACTCCGTTTTCTCCAAAAAGGTCAACCGTCTGATGCTTCCAGAGTATCTCTATGTTGGGCGTGTTGAAGACTCTTTGCTGCATCGCTTTTGAGGCCCTCAACTCGTCTCTTCTTACAATCATATAAACCTTTTTGCAGAGACCGGCAAGATAGGAAGCCTCTTCACAGGCTGTATCTCCACCTCCCACGACTGCCACATCTTTTCCCCGGTAGAAGAAGCCGTCACATGTGGCACAGGCCGATACGCCCATTCCGGCATAATTCTTTTCCGCCTCCAGTCCCAGATATTTCGCCGTAGCTCCTGTGGCGATTATTACTGTATCGGCAAGTATTTCAATATTATCATCTATCGTTACCTTGTGAACAGGTCCGGTAAAATCTACCTTTGTAGCTATGCCGAACCTAACCTCTGTACCGAATCTCTCTGCCTGTTTTTTTAGGTCCTCCATCATTTCCGGTCCTGTAACACCATTCGGATAGCCGGGAAAGTTATCTACCTCAGTAGTCGTTGTAAGCTGTCCTCCCATCTGCAATCCGGTGTACATAACCGGACTCAGGTTAGCCCTGGATGCATAAATTGCTGCTGTGTATCCAGCCGGTCCCGATCCTATGATCAGGCATTTTACCTTTTCAGAAGTTGAAGCTTCCTTCTTACTGCTATCGTCTTCTATGTTAAGAGGCTTGAAGAGATCCATGATTATGAATGGTTAATTTTGTTTTTTGTTCGATGACACCGGTATAATACAGCCCGGCAGAAAGTGCAAAAGTACAAAAAAAGTGAATCGGATATCTGCAGAATTATTGATCCCGGCAAAACTATTTCTAAGAGTTGATGGTGTTTGGAGTAACCAAATAAATGTGTAATTTTGCGCCGTTGAATTGTGATGCATAATTCAGCATCGGGGTGTGGCGCAGTTGGCTAGCGCACTTGCATGGGGTGCAAGGGGTCGTCTGTTCGAGTCAGATCACCCCGACAAATAAGAAAAAGGCCCTGTTGCGGAAGCAACAGGGTTTTTGTTTTTCAGAAGCGTTGACAGCTCGCTGGCATAAGCTTAATGAAAAACAAAACCCTTGGCAATGCAAAGCATTGCAGGGCCTTTTCCTGTTTCAGGTCACCCCATGGAAGCCCAATGACAAGCCTGAACCTTATCTCTTAATTAATCTTCTCGCGGTTATTTTTTCTTCCATAATCAGCTTTTTCAAAATAAAGCGTTAAATTTACACTTGTTCTCTCCCGTGAATCTGTATAAAATTTTTTCTGAGCTATGACTGAAATCCGTCTTCGGACTTGCATGCCTACAAAGAGAAGTGAATCGTCACGGTTTAATCCGGGGCGTTCTTTTGCTTTGATAACTCTCCTGTTGTTATCGGGTACCGGTTCTGGAGATCTCTTTTCCCAAACCGATACTGTGAACCTTGCCCTCAGCGCTTCCGTCTCGACTTCATTCGTTTCATCATGGGAGACTCTCGGAGCCGTAAATGATGGTTTTAACCCGGCAAGTTCATCGGATAAATCACAGGGCGCCTATGGAAACTGGAGAGGGGAAGATTATTTTGGTACTTTCAACTGGGTACAGTATGAATGGCCGCTAGCCAAAAACCTCACTTCAACATCTGTTTACTGGTGGGACGATGGTCTCGGTATCAAGCAACCTGATGAGGCACGCATTGAGTACTGGAATGGTGTGGCATGGATAAATGCCGGGGCCATCGGTACTACTCTGAATACCTACAATTCACTTAAGCTCGCAATTCAGACCTCGCGCTTAAGAATCTATATGAAAAGCCCCAGGGCCACAGGCATACTCGAATGGAGGGTATTCGGCGTTGAAAGCGGTCCGTGTGACCCTACTGAGATTACACCTTTTATAAAGGATGCGGAGGGCAGCCTGGTTGCCGGAAATACAGTTAATGTCATTGAAGGTGAGGGTGCAACCTTCAGTCCTCAGGATAATGAGGGCGGCACCTGGTTTTGGGGCGGACCCGGAGGCTTTACAGCAACAGGAAGAGAGTTAACTGTCGAAAATCTTACCGCTGAGAAGTCGGGTACCTATACCGTGTTTTATACCAACAGCTGTGGTGCACAGTCGCAATCCTATTTCCATCTTACGGTAAGAACTGATCCCGATCCGTCAGCCCCCTATGAATGGCCGGAATACGATCCGGTGATAAACTATGATTTCAGGGATGAGTTTCCGGGACTCACCGAACCGACACAGGATCTCGATGATTGTGCAGGTGTTGTTGGAACCCAGTCATCAGGCTGGTGGACATTTAAGTGGGGTGCCAACGCCAATAGCCTTGTTACCTCTGCTGCCATAACACCGATGCTCAACTATATGAACCAGGAGTTCGCCTATTTCAGGGATGTGATGGGATGGCCGCCCGACAAGAGGGCAAAAAACGGTTACCGCAGCGCAATATATCTGTATGGTTCGGGCCTTTGTACTGACAATGCCTCGAACACTGCCCTTGGTGGTTGGCAGAGCAGCATTTTCTATCAGGGTCAGCACTGGCCTATGGTGCTTATTTCATATTACCCGGTTTACTCCTTTGATCCGGCCTGCACCTATGGCGACCGCCAGTTTCAGAGGGACGCCGTGGTTCATGAAGGCATTCATTCCATACTTGCAGACATGCCGGGCGTGAAGCAGGCCGCCTGGTTCCACGAAGGAGGCAACACCTGGCTTCAGCAGGAGGCCTCGGCACGCCGTTCGGGCAATTACAGCAGTATGGGGTTCCTCAACGGGGCCTCGTACATAGCCCCTTTCATGCCCATAGAGTGTTACAGCGGGTGGCTGCAGGACGGATCTTTCGGCGGACCGTCGGCTGAGGGTGTCAATATGCACGAGGATGGACAGCAGATTTGTACATGGCGCAATCTTCTTGGCGGGGTTCAGTACAGCAACGCATTCCCAACATACCTTGGGGTTACACTCGGTCCGGGCAGCATCCCGTGGATATGGAGGAATGCCCCGGGCAGGGTGCTTGAAGGTATTGCAAATGGAATGGGGGAACACCAGACCCGCCGCCTCATAACCGAGTATCGCGCGAAACAGGCTCTTGTGGATATGGGACCATGGACGCAGGCAGTGATGAACCTTCTGAACTCACAGACAGGGACTGCCATCAGGGCTGACTGGCAGCCTTCATGGCTCAATCCGGACACATGGTATGCCACCCCTTATGTAGTTACGACCAAAAGCAGTACGGGACTGCTGACTCCGGAGCAGAGGACAACGCCCGGCTGGTCTGGCGGCAACCAGATACCACTAAGGGTAAACGGTAATAAAGTAACTATCAACTTCATACCGCTTGGTCCGAATATGACGTGTCAACTCGCATACAGGACAAAAGAGGGCCTTGCCGTTTACAGCCAGCCTGTGTATGGTGGAAATTGCAGCCTGAAACTTGACCATCAGCCCGCCAATTCAGTAGTGTTCGCAATAGTTACCAGTACTGAATATATCTATCACGGGGAGGTAACCAGAAAAGCACATCACGATTACAGGATACAACTGGTTGAAGGCGTCACTGGAACGGCTGATGTAAACAAGAAATGGTTTGACTGGACAAAGGACATTGTACATACAGGCATAAACGACAAATTCACCCTTGTTGATGACATTTTACTATATCCCAATCCGGTTAAGAGCGGCACAACCGTTTCATTTAATTCACAATGGTTTGCAGGCAGGGAGGCTGAAGTGAGCATTATTAACATGACAGGCAACAGGATATGGTCGGGAAGGGTAGCCGATGGCTCTCCGCTTCCGGAGCAGTATATTGAAAAGCCAGGTATCTATTTCGTTGAATTCAGAGGACAAGGCGGTCGCGGGGTTAGAAAACTTATAGTGAAATGATGGTGGTCTGTCCCATTTCTTTATTTTCTTCCATCTTTACCTATTAGCCTGAATGCGCCGATCCGGGTAGAGTATGCAGGTGCTCCCTTTTTAAAGTAGTCTCCGACATACCATATTGTCATGTCGTCAGACGGATCGACAGCTGTCTGAGTGTAATCTTCCCATCTGAGGGTATTTGTCTGCGAATATTCACCTTCAACAAGAACTGCCTCCCGAAGATTCAGCAATCCTTTCGGATCGCTGTCGAGCCTGCCCGCGAACCTCTGTCCTGGATAAACAGCTTCTCCCCCAACCGTATATCCGATACCGATATTCCCGTATTTGTCCATAGCCGGACTTGGGAGAAAACGGTAGAGGGTGTCAGGTGCGAATGTTCCCTGCTGATAGAGATTCACTTTCCGGTCTGCACCTATTCTGAACTCATACCACCTTATACCACCGGTACCTGTCGATACCGGTGTCACAGAGTGTACTGCAACGATTGATTCCCTGTCGCCGATTCTCCGGTAGATTACCCTTGACATCAGCTTATCACCCTGTGTGTCAAGCTTTCTGTCGGTTTCGGGCTGTGGAACATAACCAATCAGCTGCCCTCCACCCTGGTAGTGGTATTCTGCAACCTCTATCTTTTGAGGCCCCTCAAGCAGGCTGCTTTCCGGTTCATCCCAGTCTGGTTTTATCTTCCACACATAGATGCCATTGTCTGATGTAATACCATTCAGTTGCGATCCACCCGTGGCCAGCATTATATTGGGCTCTCCGTCGGGAGGCAGCTGCATACCATCGATGTCAGCGTTATTGAGAAAATTAACTCCGTCAATGATGAAACACAATTCCCGGGCCGGATTACCCTTAAGCATTTCATTGCGTTCGGCAATGCAGGCATGCTTCTGTATTATATGATCACCGGTGCTTGTAGGCAGGTAGTAACCATCGGTCCATATTGCCGGTCTGGGATAGTCGGGAAAGAGAGGTCTTCTGAACTCATACCGGTACCAGGGCCCGAACGGATCGGGTCCGGCGCTGACGGCATAGCACATGCAGTATGATCCTTCTGCAGGCGCCGGTGTGCGGTTTGCCCTTCTGATGGAATCCTGAACGGCTTTTTCCTCAGGGGTCAGCCTTTTGGGTATATGGAGTGGTTCGGCCTTGCCGGGTTGGCCCGTAATACCTGGCATGCTGAGTTTTGCCGGCTCTCCGCTTATACCTGCAGGAGGTTCATTCTCAAGAAAGGGAACACGCCTGAAGATAGGCATCACTATCAGCCATCTGTCGGCAAGCTGGTCATATCTTACCACTGCGTCTCCATTGTTTATCTCCTCGCACGGACCGCCAAAGCCCCTGAAGACATTTCTGGTCTCAACGGGGCCATACAGAGGTATACCACTCTCCCTGAAGAGGCTGCCCTCTTTTGTGAAGATAGCCATATGGGTATTCACGACCTGAACAATATAGTCATGGCTTACAGCGAGGGAATTATCTGAAGGGTTTCTGTTGAGCACACTACCGTGAGTGCCATCAAACCCGTATCCCAGTCCCTCGAAATTTGTGATCATTGTTACCTGTCCACCGGTGCCATGCCATGTCTGTTCAGTGTGAGTGGCCACCTGATCACTATTCAATGCACTTGTGGTAATTTTCGTTGATACAGGCTTTACAAAATGAGAAATTTCAGGCCTGCCGAACGGGTATGCAGCGAAGTCATTTCTGGCCTGGTATGCTGATAGCATCCGGCCGTTCTGGCCGAACATTGACAATGAAAAAGATATCGTTACAAATAGCAGTATTATTCTCATGGTAAAGAGTATTAGTTCTTAAATGTAGTGATTATTTTCCGGAATATCCCGGTACGGAGATAGGGTTACGCACTCTGTCGACGAATGCCCGTTACTATTTGCCCCCCCCCAGGTTCCTGCAATGTTAGCAACTGGTATACTGTTACTTGCGTCTAAGGATTTACCGTAGTGTCATTTGCAGTTATATTTTGCTTTTCGTCGGTCATCAGGGAGGCTTGCAGAATATTATTTCGCCCTGACGGGCTTTGTCATAGCTTTGGCATGAATTGGTTCAGTTTTCGTTTATGAGAGCAGCACAACGTGACTCGCATCAGCGAAGCTCTTTTTCAGGATTGATTTTAAGCAGTTTTCCAGATGGTAGGACGGGAATATAAGTGGTACGTGTTATACACCAGGTCGCAGCACGAGAAGCAATTGCACAGGGACTTCGGGCGACGCTGTATCGAATCATATCTGCCGCTTGCACCCTCGATTCGGTTCTGGTCCGACAGGACGAAGATAGTCGATATGCCACTTTTCCCGAACTACCTTTTTGTCAGGGCAAGTTGCCGTGAATACACATTTATTGATGAGCACCGTTCGGTGATAGGTTTCGTGAAGACAGGCAGAGAGCCTTCGGAAGTGCCAGACAGCACAATGGAAATGCTTAAGATAGCCCTGAATGAAAAGATGGAGTTGTTGCGATGTAGAGAAGAGCCTGTAAAGGGAGGTCGTGTAGCCGTTGTTCGAGGACCGCTCGAAGGATTTGAGGGAGAGGTAATCGATTATTGCGGCAAGAATTTCCTGTTAATCGAAGTAAAGCAGATCAGCCAGTGCCTAATGGTGAGAATTAATACAGACTCTGTAAGAATTATAGAGGAAAAACCAAAACATTGTGCCTTAATTTTGTAACTTGATCGGAACTTTCTGCCCCAGCTTTATTATTAAGGTAACCGGCTTGCTTTTTGCAGATTATACAGTAATAAAATGAAAATGTCTCAGATAAGGACATTGCTTTTACAGAGGCCCGGATTCTGGTTTTTCCAGATAACAGGGTGGATGCTTTTTTCGGCTGCGATGAAGCTCTACTTTCCTGACCTTCCAGTTACCAATCTGGTAACATTCTGGAAGTTTATAAACTTCTACTTTTTAGGGTTCCTCTTAACGAGTGGCTTGAGATTCTTCTATACACGGGTTTTTAAGAATGACAAATCTATCCTGATGATAGTAGCAGTATCTTTACTATCATCGGCTCTTATAATGTTTCTGGTCGGCTTTCTCGACGGACTGTCAGCCTATCCTTTTATGGATGCTGCAGGAAAGGAAAAATTTGTGATGACATGGAAGCACTTCGATCTGGCCAGGTTTTATCATGACAATATTTTCTGGTACCTGGTTTTTTTACTTTGGAACATCATGTATTTCGGGCTCAAGGCATGGCTCGACCTGAGGGAGACCAGGGAGAGAAGCGAAAAGGCTGTACTGCTTGCCCAGCAATCTCAGTTGCGTATGCTGCGCTACCAGCTGAATCCTCATTTCCTGTTTAATTCACTGAACTCTATCCAGGCACTTGTGTATGAAGACCCTGAAAGAGCAGACCGCATGATATTCAGACTTTCGGAATTCCTCAGATATACCCTCAGAAATCAGGAAAGGCTTATGATATCACTGGCCGAAGAGGTAAAAATAGTCGAAGAGTATCTCTATATCGAGCAGGCCAGGTTCCCCGACCGGCTTAAGTATTCAATAGAAATAACCGAGGAGGCAGCCAGAAGGGAGGTGGTAGCTTTTATGCTGCAACCCTTTGTGGAGAATGCCATCAAGCATGGGATGAGATCCTCGCCTGACTTTCTGGAAATTAACATAAGTGCAATCTGCAGTAACGGGAAACTTACCATTCGGATCAGAAACAACGCACAATGGTTGGAGTCAAATGAAGAAGGCGTCGGCATTAAGAATGTTTTTGACAGGCTCCAGAATGCTTTTCCCGGCAAATACTCACTATCGATCTCTAAGGAGACAGGTAATGTGTGTGTTGAAATAACAATTGAACAATAACCGGCTATCAGATATCAGCTTCAATGAGAACATATACATCATACATTGTTGACGATGAGCCTCTGGCCATCAGGCTGTTAAGAAAGAAACTCCAGAGGTTTCCCGAAATCGAGATAATCGGTGAAGCGACCAGGTTGCAGAAGGCTTTAACTGATATCAGAGAAAAGAGGCCTGAGGTACTTTTTCTCGATATCCAGCTTACGGAATGTACCGGTTTTGATCTTCTTGAAAGAATTGACTACCATGGAAAGGTCATTTTTATTACAGCGTTTGATGAATTCGCTCTAAGGGCTTTTGAAATAAATGCACTGGCCTATCTGCTTAAACCATTATCGGACGAACATCTTGCATCAGCAATTGAACGGATTAAAACAGATGATTATTACAGGTCGGCGGAAGGATTGCCGGTAAGTACAAAGTTCAGGTATACAGACCGTATACTTGTGGTTGAGAGAGACCAGATCAGGTTTGTTCTGCTTGAAGCAATAACCATAATATCAGCGGCAAGAGATTATACGATGATTGAGACCCTCGACGGGAAGAAGAGCATAATGATGAGGTCAATGGCAGAATGGATGAACAGGCTGCCTGTTGATCATTTTATCAGGGTGCACCGCTCATACATTGTGAACATTAATCACATTGAGAAGATCATCAGGAACTCCACAACATCAGCCAGTGTCTATATGAAGAATCATCCAGAACCAATCTCACTCAGTCGCACTTATTATGCAATCCTCAGGGAGAGATACCTTTAAGTGGCTCTACCCGCCCATTATATTGAAACCTTCAGCCTGTCAGATTAGTAATAGCAAACAACCTTTAAGGGTTATTCGCTTCCATTAGTATCTATTGATACCGGCCACGGCCGAATATCCAAAACTGATAGTGAACATATAATGAATACCATAGTTATTTATACCGGCATCACCCTGGCTTTGCTTTTTAGCCTGCCTGAACCTAATATCCGGTTTGACAAGACAGCAGATGTAAAGAATCTGGTATATACTCAGGCTGAACTCGACATAATGATGACCAAGCCAGCCTCCATGGGTGATTACCAGCCTTCACTGGCAGGTCCTCTTCGAAAGCCGGACGGATCGGGAGGGTTCAGGTACGACAGCACCTTTACCGTTGAAAAGATAGTTGTCAACAGCGAAGGTTACCTTCTGACAGGATGGCTCTATCTTCCGTTGGGGGTTGAGAAGTGCCCTTTGGTGGTACTCACAGATGGAGGAGGAGATGTTGTAAGAGCCATCAGGTCATTCTCCGATTTCATGGCACCAATACTGGCACACTGCGGATATGCCGCCTTTGTTCATGATAAAAGGGGAACCGGAGAATCAGGAGGCGACTATGTAATGACAACATATGATGATTACATAACAGATGCAGGCAACTGTGCCATATTTCTGTCAGCACATAAAAGGATTAATCCGGAAAAGATTGGTGTGATGGGGGCAAGCGAGGGTGGAAGGGTAGCAGTTATAGCGGCCAGCCGGTTTCCTGTCTTCAGTTTCGTAATCAGCCAGGCCGGCACAATGGTAAGTGCCATCGAAGACAGGATGTATGCACAGATAAACGGAATGATAGACAGGGGAACCATTACCGATTCTATTGCCGACCTGGTAAGACCAATATGGAGAAGCTCGTTTGAGGCCTGGGCCGGCCTTAGCCAGGATGGGCATACCCGGATCGATCTGGAGATAGATCAAATGAGAAAGAAATATCCGCGTAACTATCTGCCATTTAAAAAATGTGAAATGGAGACCATTCCGGATTTTGCCATTGTCCTCCCGACCTGGAATTCCCTTGGTGCAGACTATATGACGGAGATGGAGCACTTTACGAAAAAATGGCTTGTCATATACGGCGCTGAAGACAGGATTGTACCGACATCTGCCAGTGTCAGAAATATTGAATACTATATGAAGCTTAGCGGCAATACGAACTGCAATGTCGCTGTCATCCCGCGGATGGGTCATGTGCCGGTTGATATAGAAACAAAAGAGAGAATCAATTTCGATTACCTGATAATCAACTGGCTCGACCGGAACGTTCAAACTGACCGGAGCTTCTCAGGCATATCTTCGGCAAAATAAGCCGGTGATGCCTTAAGAAGGATGTAAAAAAATGACAACCATTTAACAAACAAATCATGTTATGAAGGCGATGATTTCTTTAGTATTGTTTTCCCTTTTAACAAGTGGAAGTCCGGAATCCGTTCTGCATAGTCAGGGCAGTGATCTGGCATGGAATGAAGTACAGTCTCCATTACCTGATGTATTCAGTGTTATTGAGGAGGTTGAGATAATCGGCAAACTCGGGTTATGGCCCGGTTTTGATGTAAAGGCTGTTCCTGTTATGGTTTTTGACAGCACTGACACCTGGTTGTTCTTTTCAGATATGACTCCGGAAGGTTTTGATATTTTTCCGGGAACCCCGGGAGTGATGACTTACAAGGGTCAGCATCCCCTGGTTCGGGGAAATTCAATTGTCAGGCTGGGTGAAAAATGGGTCGCCACGTCGGTGCTTGCAAGTTATGGCAGGAGAACCGGAGAAAAGTATTCTGCCGTTGATCTTGCGGGCATAATCGTTCATGAGCAGTTTCATGTATTCCAGAGGCTGAACCATCCCTCCTGGCGCCAGAATGACGGCGTACTGCTTTTCTATCCCCGTGAGACAAATGAATCTGTTTTGCTGAGAAAGCTCGAGAAGGAGGCATTCAGGAAGGCTGTAACATCGGCTACTTATTATCAGATGGCAGGATGGGCACAAACAGCGCTGGAATACCGCTATAAGAGATTTGGTCTGGTGCCCGGTATCTATGGTACCTATGAAAAAGAACTTCAGAGAACAGAGGGACTGTCAGATTATATTGAGCGAATTGCAAGGGGGCTTGACCCTCTTAATGCTTCAGATATCACTAATGGAATTGCTCCGGCGGGTGTCAGGGACCTGGGATATGTTGAAGGCAGATGGATTGCTATGATACTCGATATACTAAAACCTGACTGGAAATATGTCATTGAAGAAGATGACGGACTGTACCTTGAAGAAATACTTTCGAAGCAACTGACTGCGATGCAAACAGCGGCTATAGGGTTTTCCATGGAGGAGATTGAAAGCCTCTGTGTTGAATCACGCAGGACATTTAACATATGGCAGCTGGAAAAACTGGAAGAACTATCAGATTATCATTTACAGCCGGGTTATAGTCTGCTGGTTGATGCTTCCAGCCTGCCTTTCAACATAAGAATTTTCGAACCGCTCGAAATCGAGACCAGCGACAATGGCGGGGTCTATCACAGATTAATCTTCTCGGGAGCCAACCAGGAAAGCAGCCTCAGGATAATGAATCATCCATGCTTAACCTACTTCAATGACCGATATCAGTTGTCAGCCATCACCATTAAAGGGTTGAAGAGCCGGCCTATGATTGATTACGAGACAAAGAAGTGTACATTGAAGTATGAAGGGATAGATATAAGTCTCGTATTTTCCGAGGCTGCAGAGTCAGGTGAAACCATCAGGATCAGAATCTAGTTTATCTAGCCGCAGGTAAAAATGATGTCATTTAAATGCAGCGTAATCAGATTATTACCGTCTATTGATATCGGTTGTCATTATGAAGCATCAGGTTTTTTTATCGACTCTGGCAATCGTAGCCTACACTCTTCTGGCACTTTCAGCCTGCACCACAAATATTGACAGCCACCATGTTTCATCAGAAAGTGAAATGACTGTAATTGAGACGGTAATATACAATAACATTGCCTGGGCTATAACAAAGGATACCACCCTTTTGAAGAGTACCATGGTGCTGGATGAGACCCTTTTTATTTTTAATCCCGATTCAATGCCAACAATAGGCTGGTCAGAACTGGAAAAGAACTTTGACTTTTGGCTCGATCCCCGTTTCAAGGCTACAAAAACGGAGATTCGCGATTTGCGAATAACTACATCCAAATCAGGAATGGTGGCCTGGTGGGCCTGCATCCTCGACGACCTGGGGGAATGGGACGGACGGCCAATCGGATGGAAAAACACACGGTGGACCGGTGTTCTTGAGAAACGGAATGGTAAGTGGCTCATCGTCCAGATGCATTTTTCATTTGCACGGGAATAGCCGGGTAATATGAGGTCCCCTTTGGACAGTGGAATCCAGATTTCACTGCTTTGTAACTCTTCAAATATGAAACAAAATGAACAAAGTACTTATGATTGTGGTATGGGCAGGCATATGGCTGAGTACCGTTTCAGGCCAGAACCTCCCGGCTGCTTATCATTCAGGCTATGTTGATGTTGATGGCGGGCAACTCTTCTATGAATCAGGAGGTAATGGAGAGAACATAGTGCTTCTGCATGACGGTATGGTCAGTCATGAGATATGGGATTACCAGTTCCCATTGCTGGCGAAGTATTACAGGGTAACAAGATATGACCGTAGGGGCTACGGTAAATCATCTGATCCGCAAGCCCCCTACTCTGATGTTGAAGACCTGTACCGGCTGTTTATCAAACTGGGAATTGAAAAAGCCACCATCTTCGGGATGTCTTCAGGAGGCGGCTGTGCCATTGATTTTACTCTTAAGTACCCCGAAAAGGTGAACGCCCTTGTCCTTGTCGGTGCTGTTGTTGGCGGATACGGTTATACCTCACACATGACCTACAGGGGAGGGCACCTTAAAAATCCTGCATTGATGGCTGATCCACATAATGCGGCTGAGTATTATGTATGGAAGGATCCCTACGAGATTTATGAAGGTAACGAGGCTGCCAGACAAAAGGTTGCCTTAATACTGGAATCGAATCTGCACAGACCATTCAACAGAAAATATTATACACCACCCGACCGGATTGCAGCCAGGTTTCTGTCCGAGATTAAAGTCCCCTGCCTTGTACTGGTGGGTGAACATGATATCCCTGATGTACATGCCCATGCAGGTGTGATAAGTTTCGGTATCAATGAGTCGAAACGGGAGATAATTCTGAATTCAGGCCATCTGATTCCGGTTGAACAACCGGAAGAATTCAATAAGTCGGCATTCAGTTTCTTAAGACGTAATGAATTCTTTGCTCTACTGAATACGGAAGGAGCTGACCAGGCAGCGCAATACTTCAAAAAAATTTTCAACACAGAACCGCGGGTGCCGATGTTCGGTGAGGCAGAATTGAACCAGACCGGGTATCAGTACCTTCAGGCCGGGCAGGTCCGTGAGGCCATCGAGCTCTTCAGGCTTAATGCGGTGGCATACCCGGATTCATGGAATGTATATGACAGCCTCGGTGAGGCATTGCTGAAAGATGGCCAGAGAGACCTGGCAATTAAGAATTACGAAAGATCACTGGAGCTGAATCCTGATAATGAAAACGCAAAAAAGATCCTCAAAGAATTAAAATAACTATCCAACTAACCCAATTAAACAGCAACCAAATGAAAACAAAGATTAAATTATTACTATTGGTAATATCAGCCTTACTTATTTTCGGGAATATCAGCCTTTTCCCGGCACCATATAACCCTTCACGGACAAAAACCTATGAACAGATTGACCTGTCAGCTGATGACAGCATCAGCGCAGTCGACGTGTTTGAACAGGTCTGGCAAATACTCAATGCCAACTATCCATATTTTGAACAGCGGGGTATTGACTGGCAGGCAATGTATAAGGTTTACAGACCCAAAATCTCCCCGGGAACCAGCAGTGATGAACTTTATCAAACACTTTGCAGTATGCTGGAGCACTTTAACGACGGGCATATCAACCTGGAAACCGGGGAAAAGAGATTTTGCTCCTATACCGTCACAAACAACAAAATGGTTGATTTCAGCTGGAAGCTGGTCAGGGACAAATACCTGAACAGGGCCTTTAAAGCCAGTCCTGATAGTTTGTTCTATTATGGATGGCTGACTCCGGAACTTGCCTATATGAGGATACGGAGGTTCCCAAACAAAGAAATTTTAGAGAGATACATAGATACAATTATCAGTGAAATTGCCGGTGCAGAATCTTTGATAATAGATGTAAGGGGCAATCCGGGCGGAAATGGATTTGGAGTGGCAGCACTTGGAAGCAGATTTGCCGATACGAAAAGGCTCTACTCGAAAAACATGAACCGTATAGACCAGGAAAAGAATTACACCAGTCCAACGTATCATTATGTGGAGCCCTTAGGTCCTGTTCAATACAGGAGACCGGTTATCCTGCTGCAAAACCGATACTCTGAATCAGGTTCTGACCTGTTTGCCCTTGCATTGCGTGTACTGCCAAATGCTATCTCAATTGGCGAACATACTGGAGGTTGCTTCGCTACGTATTACCCTGAAAAACTTATCAACGGATGGACTCTTACCATGCCTTTTAGTTATGTGGTCGACCAAAACGATTTTTGCTGGGAAGGCATGGGGATACCCCCAAACATAAGAAAGGCAAATACAAAAGAGGATATTGAAGCCGGGAATGACAAGGTTCTTGAATTTGCGATAGACTTATATAAAGCCGGGGGGAATACAAGAAAAGAGGCAGATGGAAGCCTCAATGATCTCAGGATTTCGCTTGTTGATAAATTTGTTGAGATGTCTGCAGAGAAGGATATTCAGAGTGCTGTTGCCCTTTTTAAGAAATTGCAAAAGGATAATCCAGATGGTGTGTACTTTAGTGTTCAGGAATATGGACTTGCAATAAACAATCTTAATAGAAGTAAAAAGATTGAAGAGCTGTTGGCCTTACTTGAACTGGGTCAGAATGATTTTCCTGACAATATCAATTCGTTGTATTATCTCGCTAAAATCTATGAGAATGTGAAGGAACAACCCGAAAAGGCAAAACTAATTTATGAAAAAATAGCTGGCCTGAAACCCACTTTCCCGTGGGAAGAACCTCTGGTAGCTGAAGCCAAAAGAGCTTTAACAGAAATGAAATGATCAAAACAGATAATCATAAAATGGTCAGGAACTACATTCTTTTATTCTTCATTATAACTTGTCTGTGTGTAGATATACATGGGCAGAATGGCTCAATTATCCTGACAGGCCCATACCTTGGTCAGAAACATCCGGGACGTTTACCTGAGTTGTTTGCTCCGGGTGTAATATCCCGCCCGGGTTATTTCGAGCACAGTGCCGCCCAGTTCACTCCCGATGGTAAAGAGGTTTACTGGTCAGCAAAACCTGACAACGAGAGCTATTACAAAATCTACTGTATGAAAATGGTTGATGGAATATGGACTCAGCCTAAACCAGCCGGTTTCTGTAAGGAGAATGAATATTATCAACAATTTACGCTAACACCGGATGGCAAGAAACTCTATTTTACAAACGGAGAGAAGTTACTATATGTTGAAAAACAAAATAATGGTTGGAGTTCGCCAATTGATGTGCCAGCAATAATTACATCCGGCACAGATGCAAACATTTGTTGTATCACAAACAATAGATCAATATACTTTATATCCCGACCCGGTTATGATGTTTTTGTAACCAGACTATTGAATGGAAGTTATACAACACCTGAAAAACTTGGCAGGCAAATAAATTCTGGCGATTACAGAGAAAACTCCGTTTATGTGGCTCCCGATGAAAGCTATATGATCATTGAAGCGACTAAGGATGCGGTCAGCTGTGAGCTTTTTGTCAGTTTCGGGGGAGAGGACGGGTCATGGTCGGAAAGAGCAAAATTACCCATCCCCTGGGGCCGCTTCCCCTTCGTTTCACCCGACGGCAAATACCTGTTCTTCATGACCAGGGAAGGTATTTACTGGGTCTTAGCAAAAATTATTGAAGAATTGAGACTTAAGGAATAAAATATATTATAATAACTATAAATCAGCAACTAAAATGAAAACAGAAACTAAAACTCAGAAGCTACATTCCTTTCTTCTGATTCTATTTATTTTATTAGCTGTGTTCATGCTTAATATGACATATGCCAGTAAAATTCCAGGTACAATACTAATGGCAATCAGGATAACATTAATAGTTGCCTTTTATGGGCTATGGAGATTCTTTCATACGAAGAAACTTGAACATGCCAAAACCCTGTCCTTCACGCTAATGGTCGTGAACCTCGCATTCTTTTTTGTTTCATTTTTTACCGTTGATTTATTGAACATCAATTTAGAAAGTGCCAAAGGAATTGCATTTGCTAAACTAAGTGATAGTTTCATTATCAGTTTAGTTTTAATCTCCTCGTTTATGCTGGGAGGATTTAAACTTAAGGACATATATATAGCAAAAGGAATATTAGTATCAGGCTTAATAATTGGGTTACTTTCTTTTACACTTATGGGATTTCTTGCTCTGAACAACCCTGAACAAAAAGTTGACCCAATATTCATAATGAGAAATTTATTATGGATTCTTCTTTTCGTCTTTTCCAATGCATTTATGGAGGAATTGCTTTTCAGAGGTATTTTTTTAAAACAATTAAATGTTCTTTTTAATCCATTTTGGTCGATTATCTTAACATCGGTTGTTTTCGCTGTTGCACACATGCAGGTTACTTATACTCCTGATGTATTGTTTTTTGTAGGAATTGTATTAATACTTGCGTTGATTTGGGGATTTTTAATGCACTTTACGAAAAGTATTATAGCTCCAATGTTTTTTCATGCCGGTGCCGACTTAATGATAATAATCCCAATTTATTCAACTTTTGGAGTAACCGGATAGAATGTGGCTATGTGTTTGCAAATGAATAGAAAACAATGCCTGGCACGCAATATAGCCAATGTCGGGGGAAGAGGTAATGTGAAGTATTCTTTTGAACAGGAAATATTAAAAACAATTTAAAGGTGGGAAAAGTGAAAAAAACACATATACTATTTATTTTACTAATAGCATCAGCGTCAGGTTTGCCTGCTCAGGAAGTTGACTACTCCAAACTTACGGGCCCATACCTCGGTCAAAAAGAACCAGGCCTAAGCCCGGAGATTTTTGCCCCGGATATTATGACCTCCTCGCAGGGTTACCACAGCCCCATATCATTTTCTCCTGATATGAGGGAGGCTATCTGGCGGCCGATGCTGAATGAGAATGTCATCTACTACTCGAGGATCGAATCCGGGAGATGGAGTACTCCTGAAAGGATCAATTAGGTGAGGAGTTTGATGTTCTTGATCCATTCTTCTCGCCCGATGGCAACAGAATCTGGTTCCTTTCATTTCATCCTGACAGGCCCGGAGGGAGTGAACGGGAGAGAATCTGGTACGTTGAAAGAAGCCCTGATGGCTGGACACCTCCTAAGCTGATTGACGATTGTGTCAATACACACCCCACTCACTGGTCATTCTCCGTTTCAGCCGGCGGCAATCTCTATTTTACTTCAGAGATCGCAGGTGAGGAAAACCAGGATGTTTACTGTTCGAAGTTTGACGGAGATAAGTATTTATTTCCCGTTAAACTAGGCCCTCAAATAAATACTGCAGGAAAAGAGTTTGCACCATTTGTTTCACCTGATGAAAGTTATTTGCTTTTCTGCCGGACAGGATCAGGAACCTGTAAATCGGATATATATTTAAGTTTCAGACAGCCGGATGGAACATGGTCCAAAGCGGTAGAGTTGGGGGTGCCCGTTAACTCACCGGCTCATGAACTATCCCCTGTCGTTTCGCCTGACGGCAAATTTCTTTTCTATATCAGTCAAAAGGAAGTCATGAACGGAATGCATTGGGTTTCAGTAAAAAATATTGAAGGGCTGAGACAGAAAAGGAACTAAATATTAACAATAAGAGAATGGAAAATGAAGAATGGGAACAAAGAGCTTGCGATTGAGAATTACGAAAAATCGCTGGAACTCGACCCGCAGAACAATAATGCCAGGGAGATGCTGAAAAAGTTAAAGTGATATTATTTGTCAAATTATATACCTGAGTGACAAGTAGAAAATCAAGCAAACTGAATAACCTTAATATAATGGAGGATAGAGTCAGAAGCAAAATCTATACGTTGTCAGGTTACATTTACGGATTTGCCGATCTCAGCGGATTACTTATCATAGATTTAGGCAGAATAGCAGATAAATTGCCTTATGTCTTCTCATTCACTCGGAATCCAAAACCGGTCATTCGTTGACTGATTCCGCCCTTTCGCAGAATATTTATTGAAGAATAGGGT